>JANQPB010000042.1 GCA_028285495.1 Acidimicrobiales bacterium | reverse complement strand
CCTTTCACCCCTATCCACAGGTCATCCCCCAAGTTTTCAACCTTGGTGGGTTCGGGCCTCCACGAGGTCTTACCCTCGCTTCACCCTGCCCATGGATAGATCACTCGGCTTCGGGTCTACGACATGCGACTGTACGCCCTGTTCAGACTCGCTTTCGCTCCGGCTTCCCATCTCTGGTTAACCTCGCCACACATCGTAACTCGCTGGCTCATTCTTCAAAAGGCACGCCATCGCCCCGAAGGGCTCTGACTGCTTGTAGACCAACGGTTTCAGGTACTATTTCACTCCCCTCCCGGGGTACTTTTCACCTTTCCCTCACGGTACTCGTGCACTATCGGTCGCCTACGCATGCTTAGCCTTACGAGGTGGTCCTCGCGAATTCATGCCAGGTTTCACGGTCCCGGCATTACTCGGGAGCACAGATCGCAGTCCAACAACTTTCGTGTACGGGGCCCTTACCCTCTTCGGCCCGCCGTTCCAGAGCGGTTCCACTAGCTGTTGGTTTGGTAACTGCGTGTCAGATCTGACGCTCTGACCATCTGGTCCCACGACCCCAACTGGGCAACGCCGTCAGGCTATTGCACCCAGTTGGTTTAGGCTGTTCCCTGTTCGCTCGCCGCTACTGAGGGAGTCGCTGTTGCTTTCCTTTCCTCGGGTTACTGAGATGTTTCAGTTCACCCGGTTCCCTCCTCCGGCCCTATGTGTTCAGACCGGGGTAACACCCTCTCGAGTGCTGGGTTTCCCCATTCGGACATCCACGGATCGACGCTTAGTCGGCAGCTCCCCGTGGCTTATCGCAGCCTCTCACGTCCTTCATCGGTGGTAGGCGCCAAGGCATCCGCCGTTGGCCCTTCGTAGCTTGGATCTCTTGTCTCGATCTTAAGAATGAAGATGCTCGTGCTCGCTATGCAGTTCTCATGGAGCGCGCCTCAAGGGTGTCGACCCTGCGCGGCGCTCCTTCACAGCGAAAGAGAGGACGAACCGTACTGCTCGAGACGGTCTCTCGGACCGAGCTCGTACAGGACGGCCACCAGTGCATCAACTGGGATGCTCCACCCCACCGAGACCGTTCGGCCTCGATGTGGAGTTGGTGCTCCTTAGAAAGGAGGTGATCCAGCCGCACCTTCCGGTACGGCTACCTTGTTACGACTTCACCCCAATCGCGAACCCCACCTTCGACGGCTCCCTCCCAAAGGGTTGGGCCACCGGCTTCGGGTGTTGCCCACTTTCGTGGTGTGACGGGCGGTGTGTACAAGGCCCGGGAACGTATTCACCCCGGCGTTGCTGATCCGGGATTACTAGCGACTCCAGCTTCACGAAGTCGAGTTGCAGACTTCGATCCGAACTGAGACCGGCTTTCAGGGATTCGCTTCATCTCGCGATGTCGCTGCCCGTTGTACCGGCCATTGTAGCATGTTTGCAGCCCTGGACATAAGGGGCATGATGACTTGACGTCATCCCCACCTTCCTCCGAGTTGACCCCGGCAGTCTCCTGCGAGTCCCCAGCCGAACTGCTGGCAACACAGGACGAGGGTTGCGCTCGTTGCGGGACTTAACCCAACATCTCACGACACGAGCTGACGACAGCCATGCACCACCTGTGTACCGCCCCGAAGGACACCATATCTCTATGGCTTTTCGGTACATGTCAAACCCAGGTAAGGTTCTTCGCGTTGCCTCGAATTAAGCAACATGCTCCGCCGCTTGTGCGGGCCCCCGTCAATTCCTTTGAGTTTTAGCCTTGCGGCCGTACTCCCCAGGCGGGGCACTTAATGCGTTAGCTTCGGCACGGAAACCGTTGAAAGTCCCCACACCTAGTGCCCACCGTTTACGGCATGGACTACCAGGGTATCTAATCCTGTTTGCTACCCATGCTTTCGCTCCTCAGCGTCAATACCAGCCCAGAGTGCTGCCTTCGCCATAGGTGTTCCTTGTTATATCTGCGCATTTCACCGCTACACAACAAATTCCACACTCCCCTACTGGATTCAAGTCAGCGCAGTATCGGATGGCATCTCGAGGTTGAGCCTCAAGTTTTCACATCCGACTTACGCAACCGCCTACGAGCTCTTTACGCCCAATAAATCCGGACAACGCTTGGTCCCTACGTCTTACCGCGGCTGCTGGCACGTAGTTGGCCGGACCTTCTTCTGTGGGTACCGTCAGTTTCGTCCCCACTGAAAGGGGTTTACGACCCTAGGGCCTTCATCCCCCACGCGGCGTCGCTGCATCAGGCTTTCGCCCATTGTGCAATATTCCCTGCTGCTGCCTCCCGTAGGAGTCTGGGCCGTGTCTCAGTCCCAGTGTGGCTGTTCGTCCTCTCAGACCAGCTACCCGTCGACGCCTTGGTGAGCCGTTACCTCACCAACTAGCTGATAGGCCGCGAGGCCCTCCCGAAGCGATAAATCTTTCCTCGCCAGACCATTCGATCCGGTGGGGGTATTTGGTATTAGCTCGAGTTTCCCTGAGTTATCCCAAACTTCGGGGTAGGTTCCTCACGTGTTCCTCACCCGTTCGCCACTCACTCATATGGCCCGAAGGCCGAGTGCGTTCGACTTGCATGCATTAGGCACGCCGCTAGCGTTCGTCCTGAGCCAGGATCAAACTCTCCATCAGAGAATCTGTGCCGACACCACTCGCACCGACGTGGACGAGTCCAGGTCGGTGGTCGAGACGCCAGCACGATGATCCAACCGGTTCGTGGGTGCCAACCCACATCCGGCGGCCCCGCCGAAAGGAAGATCGATCGGGGCCAGGCTTCGTTTCATGACGGGGTATCGGTACCGACCCGAGCAAGCTCGGGACGTGGCTGTACTGATACTCCGCACACGCTGCGTACATCCTCTTTTCCGTTTTCAAGGAGCTGGGAACTCCGGTGGAGCTCCATCCCGTACTCGGCACATCGCTCGGCCAGCAGATCCGATTCGGAGAACCGGATGCGGTTGACTCAGGTCGTGGGCTCGACTGCGGGGGTGACCTCAGTGCGGTTCCGAGGCGACAAGCTTGCGCTGTGTCCATCTCGTGCCGTTGAGGCGAAGATCTACGCTAACTGCCGAAGCGACGGGCTGCAACCCTCGTCTCGCTGTTTTTCGGCGGTTTCGGCCCGCCGATCACCGTTGTCACGCAACCGTCGCCGTCCGGGCACACCACGGCGGCGTCAGGCTTCGGCGCGGACCCCGAAGTCGAGCAGGTGCACCGACTTCTTGCCCTTCCTGACCAGGCAGAACCGGTCGTGGCGGAGCGCGCCGCGGTCGATCACGGCATCGGCCGCGACCTTCTCGTCGTTCACGGCGATGCCGTTCTGCTTCAGCAGCCGGCCGGCCTCGCTCCGCGACGAGGCGACGGAGGCGTCGACCAGCAGCGGCACCAGGTTGTCCGGCTCGTCGAGCCGTGAGCGGTCGAAGGCGGTGGTCGGCACCTCGGCGGCCAGCATCTCGAACGCCGGCACGCCGAGCTCGGCGACCGAGCCCCCGAACAGTGCCTCGGAGGCCTCGACCGCCGAGGACGCGGCCTCCTCGCCGTGGACGATCGCGGTCAGCTCGAACGCCAGCCGACGCTGCCCGATCCGTTGGTGGGGGGCCTGCTCGTGCTCGCCAACCACGCGATCGATCTCGTCGACGTCGAGGAACGTCAACCACAGCAACAGCTTGCGGACCTCGTCGTCCTCGACCTGGATCCACGCCTGGTAGAAGCGGTAGGGCGACATGCGGTCCGGCGTGAGCCAGATCGTCTCGCCGCCGGCCGTCTTGCCGTACTTCGTGCCGTCCTTCTGCAGCAGTAGCGGCCAGGTGAGGGCATGGGCCTTGTCGCCGGTCCGGCGGCGGATCAGGTCGACGCCGAGCGAGATGTTGCCCCACTGGTCGGAGCCGCCGATCTGCATCTCGCAGCCCTCGTGCTCGTACAGCCACAGGAAATCGTTGGCCTGCAGCAGCATGTAGGAGAACTCGGTGAACGAGATCCCCTCGTCGCCGTCCATGCGGTTGCGGACCGAGTCCTTGGCCACCATGTGGTTGACCGTCACGTGCTTGCCGACGTCTCGCAGGAAGTCGAGCAGCGGCAGCCCGACGGTCCAGGCCCGGTTGTCGAGCAGCTTGGCCGCGTTCGGCACGTCCTCGAAGTCGACGAACTGGCGCAGCAGCGGCACGATCCCGGCCAGGTTGTCCTGGAGGGCGTCGTCGTCGAGCAGGTTGCGCTCGTCCGACTTGCCGGACGGGTCGCCGATCATGCCGGTCGCGCCGCCGGCGAGCGGCAGGGGCCGGTGGCCGGCCTGCTGGAACCGCCGGAGCATCAGGAGCCCGATCAGGTTGCCGACGTGCAGGCTCGGCGCCGTCGGGTCGACACCGTAGTAGATGGTCACCGGGCCCTCGGCCAGCCGCTCGGCCAGGGCCTCGCGGTCGGTGGTGTCGTGGATCAGGCCGCGCCGCTCCAGGTCGTCCAGGAGCTGAGGGTCGGTGGACATGGGCGTCAGCCTACGGCATCCGGCGACGGGCGACCCTCCATATCGCCGGCCGGTGCCGACGTCGACCGGTGGCCTACCGGGCCCGGCTCGACCGTCGCCGCCGGCCCCTGGCCGAGCCCGAGCCGAACCAGAGGCTGGCGGCTCCCCGGTGCTTGAGTCGCTCGCCGGTGGACTGGCGCAGCGCCTGGGCGGCCCGGCCGAGCTGGTTGGCGCTGCCGTGCACGATCACCGACGGCCGGCCCCGCAGCGCCCGGACGGCGGCGACGGTGAGCGGCGTCGGCTCCTGCTCGGGGATCTGGTAGACCGCCACGTCGACGTCGTCGGGAACCTCGTGGTCGAGCGTGAGGTCGGTCTCGACGCGGGCCAGGCCGTCGGCGTTGCGGGCCGAGCTGCGCAGCGCCAGCAGGTCCCGGCCGCGGAGCTCGACCGATGCCCGGGGTCGGGTCGAGGCCAGCAGCGCCGGCAGGAGGCCCTGGCCTGGGTTGATGACGACGACACGATCCCCCCGGGCCCGAAGCAGCTGCTCGCCGGCCAGTGCGGTCGACCAGCCGGGGGTGTCGAACTCGGGCAGTCCCCAGACGGTGTCGGCCTCGAACGACCGACCGCCGATCTCGAAACCGCCGCGCCGACGGTCGTAGGAACCCCGATCGAACGCCGGGCCGGCCGCGCCGACGTCACCGGCCGGCCGGTAGGCCAGGAAGCGATAGCCACGGCTCGTGCTCCGGATCAGCACCTCGGCGTTGTCGGTCACCAGCCGCTCGGCCTCGTCGGCGATCCGATCGATGACCACGATCGCCATCAGGCCGTCCGCGGTCAGGTGGCGGGCGCCGTCGAGCAGCAACGAGCGGATGGCCTCCGGTCCGACCTTGGCCGGCACGTTCGACGCGATCAGGTCGAAGCGGTCGCCGGGCTCCAGCTCGTCGTAGCCGAGTGAGGCCAGGCACCGCTCCGGCTCGACGTCGTTGCGCCTGGCGTTGCCGGCGGCGAACTCGACGGCAAGGAGATCCCGGTCGGTCATCGTGATCCGGGCCTCGGGATTGAGGGCGCCGAGCGTCACGCCGATCGGCCCGTAGCCGCATCCGAGGTCGAGGATCCGCCCGGACCGGCCGACCCAGCCGTCCTTGGCCAGGGCCCGGAGCAGCAGCCGGGTCCCGACGTCGACCGATGCGGTCGAGAACAGGCCGTGGCCGACGTCGAAGGTCAGGCGGGCGCCGTTCTGGGCGTGGCCGACGGTCCCCTTGCCGTGAGCCTCAACCGGCGACGTCTCGTCCACGGAGCGCAGGCTACCGTCGGGTCACCGCCCGAGGCGGCAGGATGACCGCCCGAGGCGGCAGGAGCACCGCCCGAGGCAGGAGCGCCGCCCGAGGCAGCCGCGCCACCACCCGGCCACTACGCTGATCCCGTGCCGACGACCGACGATCGATCCCGACCCACCGACCCGTCCACCGCGGCGGGACCCGACCCCGCGCTCGACACGGCGTCGACGTCCCGCAGTCCCCTGGCCCATCTCGGGCGGGCGCTCGTCGCGGTGGCCGTGATCGCCAGCTTCGGGGTGTGGGTCTACGCCTACTCGGGCTTCGCCGACCGCCCGCCACCCGACCTCCTGAACGACACCGACCTGGCCGCCCTAGCGGAGGCGGTGTGCGCTGCTGCGGTCGCCGACGTCGACGCGATGCCGTCGGCCCAGGACGCCGTCGACGAGCTCGACCGCTCCCGCCAGGTCGTCGCCTCGACCGACCGGTTCGAGGCCATGGTCGCCGACCTCGAGGATCTCGACGTGGTCGATGCCGACGACCGGGTGATCATGACCGGCTGGCTCGGCGACTGGCGCACGCTGCTCGACGACCGCCGTCGCTATGCCGATGCCGTGGCCGGCGACCCCGAGGCGACCTTCTTCCTCACCAACGTTGCCCCGGGCGAGCGGCTGGACCGGCGCCTGACCCGGGTGGCCGATGTCAACCGGATGTCGTCGTGCGGCGCGCCGACCGATGTCGGCTGATCGACCACCGATCGACCCCGTCCCCCGTAACCCGTCCCACGGCGGCCAACCCGAGCCCGGTGAGCTGACGCTGACCGTGCTCGGCGGTCGGCTCCTGTCCGGCCCGGGCGATGCACCCTCCCTGGCCGACGTGGTCGTGACCGGCGAGCACATCGTCGCCATCGAGCGCACGGCAGCCGGTACCGGTCCCGCCCTCGACGCCACCGACCTGCTCATCGCCCCCGGCTACGTCGACCTGCAGATCAACGGCGGCCACGGGATCGACCTGTGGTCGGATCCCGGAGGCCTGTGGGAGCTGGCTCGACACCTGCCCCGCCACGGGGTCACCAGCTTCTGCCCGACGATCGTCAGCGGTCCGCCCGACCGGATCGCGGCCGCCAGGAGGGCGCTGGCCGATCGGCCGGACGATGGCGAGGTCCGGGCCGAGCCGCTCGGACTGCACCTCGAGGGGCCGATGCTGGCCGAGGCCCGCCGGGGGGCCCACGATCGCCGTCACCTCCGGGCTCCGGACCCCGAGCTGGTGGCGGGGTGGACCGCCGAGGGCGGCGTGCGCCTCGTCACCCTGGCCCCCGAGCTGCCCGGCGCCCTCGAGGTCGTCGCCCGGCTTCTGATCGGCGGCGTCACGGTGTCGGCCGGCCACACCGACGCCACGGCCGAGCAGGCGGCGGTCGCCGAGGCGGCCGGGGTCTCGATGGTGACCCACCTGTTCAACGCCATGGCCCCGCTGCACCACCGCGAGCCCGGTCTGCTCGGGCACGTCCTGGCCGGGGGCGAGCTCGCCGCCGGGCTCATCGTGGACGGCATCCACGTCGATCCGACCGCCGTCGCCCTCGCCGCCCGCGCCCTCGGCCCGGACCGGCTGGTCCTGGTCAGCGACGCCGTCGCCACCATGGGGCTGCCGTCGGGCACCCATCGCTTCGGCGACCGGGAGATCGTGTCCGGTCCAGGAGGGGTCACGCGGCCAGACGGGACGCTCGCCGGCTCGAACCTGACCGTCGACGCCGCCGTCCGCAACCTGCGGTCCTTCGCCGGCTGCTCCGCAGCCGAGGCGGTGGCCTGCGCGGCCACGAATCCGGCCCGGGTCGTCGGCGCCGACGACGAGCGGGGCCGGCTCGGGCCAGGCCTGCTGGCCGATCTCGTGGTGCTCGACGACGACCTGCGGGTGGTGGCGACGGTGTGCCGGGGGCGGCTGGCCCATCTCGAACCCGCCGCGGCCTGGCGGGTCAGCGGAGGGCTCGAACCACCTGCAGCGCTCGGCTGACGGCCCGGGCCAGGTCGGGCGAACCGGTCACGGCCGGATCGTCCGGGGCGACCCACCGGGCGCCGAGGGCCTCGTGGTTGTGGGCCACGGTGGCCCCCTCGGGGGCGACGGCGGCGAAGCGGAGGTCGAGGTGGAGGTGCTCCGGCTCGCCCGGCCGCTCGGGGATGGCGTGGATGTCGAGGTCGATCGCCGGCAGAACGAGCCGGAGATCGGGCAGGCCGGTCTCCTCGGTCGCCTCTCGCCAGGCCACGGCGGCCAGGTTCCCGTCGCCGTCTGCGTGACCGCCCGGCTGGAGCCAGCGGTCGAGCTTGGCGTGGTGCAACAGCAGGGCCCGCTCGCCGGCGGCGTCGACCACGAACGCCGAGCCGGTCAGGTGGCCTCGGAGGCACGACCGGTTGAGGGCATCCGGATGCTCGGCTGCGAAGTCGATGACCCGGCGCCTGGCCGGGTCGCGCTCGGCCCCGATGGCGGCGCCGGCCACCTGGCGGACGGCCTCGGCCAGGTCGTCCGGCCGGTTGGCCAATTCGGGCGAACCGGATGCGACCAGGGAGAACGGGGCTGCGTTGGACGCCACGGGCGGAGCCTACCGGTGGGGCCCGGTCGCCGGTGCCGACCGATCGCCAGGACCGAAGCCCGGTGGGCGGGGCCTGCTGACGTGCGGGTTGCCGGCGATGGCGAAGCGCCACGGCCGCTCGACGGCCCTGGTGATGCCGATCCGGGGCCCGTCGACCACCCCGGCCGGCTCGACGGGGGTGCCGGTGAGGAGCCGGACCGGGCCATCACCGGCCAACAGGTCGACCCCGTCGTGCTCGCCGCCGATGCCGAGGGCGGCGCAGAGCTTGCCCGGCCCCGAGGCCAGGTCGGTCGACGTCCTGGCCTTGGGACGGTCGGGCCACATCTCCTCGACGCCGTCGAGCGGCTCGAGGGCGCGGATCAGCACCGCACCGGCCTCGCCGATCGGCCCGCAGACGATGTTGGCGCACCAGTGGATGCCGTAGCTGCGGTAGACGTAGAGGTGGCCGGCAGGCCCGAACATGACACCGTTGCGGGGCGTCCGGCCACGGTAGGCGTGGCTGGCCGGATCGTCGGCGGCCTCGTAGGCCTCGACCTCGACGATCCGTCCCGATCGGCGATCGGGGCCCGAGGTGACCTCGAGCACGGCGCCGAGCAGGGCCGGGGCCGCGTGCAGCGGCCGCAACGCCAGCACTTCGCCGAGGTCCGGGCCGCCGGAACGACCGGGGGAACGACCGCCGGAACGATCGGCGGGCTTGCCGATGGCCCGATCGCCGCTGGCCACGCCAGACGCTCGACGGGCCTCAGCCGCCGGCCGGGCCCGAGGCCTCGGCCAGCCGGGCCCGATCGGCAGCGATGCGGTCGGCGAGGCGGTCGAGCTGGGCGGCAACGGGGGCCGTGCCGGCCCCGCCTGGGCTGTTGCGCCGGGCCAGTGCCGCCCCCGGCTCGAACAGCGACGCCACGCCGAGCTCTGCGCCGCCGGCCGCACCGGCCCGGATGGTCAGCCCGGCGAAGTCGGGCGAGGCGGCGACCGCCTCGGCCAGCGTGACCGTGCCCGCCAGCGCCTGGCGCACCAGCGCCCCGACCACGGCGTGGGCCTCCCGGAACGGCATGCCGGACTCGACGAGGCTCTCCGCCAGGTCGGTGGCAAGGGCGGTCTGATCGTCGGCCGCGGCGGCCATGGCGTCGATCTCGAAGGTGGCGGTGGCCACCATGCCGCCGAAGGCGCTGAGCGCCAGGTCGACCTGGTCGACGGCGTCGAACAGGGCCTCCTTGTCCTCCTGGAGGTCCCGGTTGTAGGCCAGCGGGAGGCCCTTGAGGGTGGTCAGCAGGCCGGTGAGGTGCCCGATCAGGCGGCCCGACTTGCCCCTGGTCAGCTCGGCGACGTCGGGGTTCTTCTTCTGGGGCATCATCGACGAGCCGGTGGCGAACGTGTCGTCGAGGGTCAGGAACCCGAACTCCGACGACGACCACAGCACCACCTCCTCCCCCATCCGGCTCAGGTGGACCCCGAGCAGCGACAGGGCGAAGAGCGTCTCGGCCACGAAGTCGCGGTCGCTGGTGACGTCGAGCGAGTTCTCGAACACCGCCCCGAAGCCGAGCTCGGCCCCGTTGCCGGCCGGATCGAGGGGCAGGGACGAGCCGGCCAGGGCCCCGGCCCCGAGGGGCGACACGTCGATGCGACGCCTGGCGTCGAGGAGCCGGTCGACGTCGCGTCCGAAGGCCCAGGCGTGGGCCGCCAGGTGGTGGGCCAGCGGGACCGGCTGGGCCCGCTGCAGGTGGGTGTAGCCGGGCAGGTAGGCGTCGCCGGCCTGCCTGGCCCGGTCGAGCAGCATGGCCTGCAGGTCGAGGATCCGGCCGGCCAGGTGGTCGACGGCGTCGCGGACCCACAGCCGGAAGGCGGTGGCGATCTGGTCGTTGCGGCTGCGGCCGGTGTGGAGCTTGCCGCCGGCCGGGCCGGCCAGTTCGGTGACCCGGCGCTCGATCGCCGTGTGGACGTCCTCGTCCGACGGCTCGGCTGCGAACCCGCCGCCGGTCAGCTCCTCGCCGGTGGTGGTCAGGGCGTCGAGGATGGCGTCGCGCTCGTCGTCGGTCAGCAGCCCGACCCGGGCCAGGCCCCGGACGTGGACCTTGGATGCCCGCACGTCGCAGGCGGCCAGGCGGATGTCGAACGACAGGCTCTCGGTGAAGGCGAGCAGCGCCTCGTCCGGGCCGTCCTCGAAGCGCCCGTGCCAGAGCGTCTGGGCGGCGTCCTCCGATCCGTCGCTCACGACGCCGACCCCCGCTTGATGGCCAGGTTCCGGAGCCGCAGCGCGTTGAGCTTGATGAAGCCCTCGGCGTCGGCCTGATCGTAGACGCCGCCATCGTCCTCGAAGGTGGCGATGGCCTCGTCGAACAGCGAGTCGTCCGAGCGGCGACCGACCACGTCGACGTTGCCCTTGTAGAGCTTGACCCGAACCGTGCCGTTGACCGCGGCCTGGGTTGCGTCGATCGTCGTCTGCAGCAGCTCCCGCTCGGGGCTCCACCAGTAGCCGTTGTAGATGATCGAGGCGTAGCGGGGCATCAGCTCGTCCTTGAGGTGGGCCACCTCCCGGTCGAGCGTGAGCGACTCGATGGCCCGATGGGCCCGCAGCATGATCGTGCCCCCCGGTGTCTCGTAGGCGCCCCGGCTCTTCATGCCGACGTAGCGGTTCTCGACGATGTCGAGCCGGCCGACGCCGTTGGCACCACCGACCTGGTTGAGGTGGGTCAGGACCTCGGCCGGGGTCATCGCCTGGCCGTCGATGGCCACGATGTCGCCGCCCCGGTACTCGAGCTCCAGGTAGGTGGCCTCGTTCGGCGCAGCCTCGGGACTGATCGACCAGCGCCACATCTCGGCCGGCGGCTCCGTCCACGGGTCCTCCAATGGCCCGCCCTCGTAGGAGATGTGGAGCAGGTTGGCATCCATCGAGAACGGCGACTTGGCCCCGCGGGACATCTCGATCGGGATGTCCCGGTCGGCGGCGTAGGCCAGCAGCTTCTCCCGGCTCAGCAGGTCCCACTCCCGCCACGGGGCGATGATCCGGATCCCCGGCTCCAGGGCGTAGGCACCGAGCTCGAACCGGACCTGGTCGTTGCCCTTGCCGGTGGCGCCGTGACTCACGGCATCGGCCCCCTGCTCGCGGGCGATCTCGACCAGCCGCTTGGCGATCAGCGGCCGGGCGATCGACGTGCCGAGCAGGTACTCACCCTCGTAGATCGTGTTGGCCCGGAACATGGGGAACACGAAGTCGCGGACGAACTCCTCCCGGAGGTCGTCGATGTAGATGGCGCTCTCGGGCACGCCCATGGCCAGGGCCTTGGCCCTGGCCGGTTCCAGCTCCTCGCCCTGACCGAGGTCGGCGGTGAAGGTCACAAGCTCGCAGCCGTACGTCTCCTGCAGCCAGCGGAGGATCACCGAGGTGTCGAGCCCGCCGGAGTAGGCGAGCACCACCTTCTTGACGTCGTTCGTCTGGTCAGGTGAGGCGGGAGTGGCGGCAGTGGTCATGGGGGGCTCCGTTTCGGACGGGGTGGGGGGACGTGCGAGCGGGGCGCTCAGGCGGTTGGCAGCCCGGCCAGGTCGGCCAGGTCGCTGGCGAGGCCGGCGCCCTCGCCCTCGGTGGCGATCGCCAGCAGGGTATCGTCGCCGGCCACGGTGCCGAGCAGGCGGGGTTGGCCCGAGCGGTCGAGGGCCGAGGCGACCACGTGGGCCGATCCAGGCGGCGTTCGCAGCAGCACCAGGTCGCCCGACCGGGCCACCTCGACCAACCACTCGCCCAGCACCCGCCGGAGGTGGTCCTCGGGGGCGACCTGGTCGGCCGGGAGCTCGGGTATGGCGTAGACGGTGGCTCCGCCGGGGACCCGGACCTTGATCGCCCCGAGCTCCTCCAGGTCCCGCGAGGCGGTGGCCTGGGTGGCGACGATGCCGGCCTCGGCCAGCAGGTCGACGAGCTGGGCCTGACTGGTCACCGCCTCGTCGGCCAGGATCTTGGCCACCCGATGCTGGCGCTGGGTCTTGCCGGCGGACATGGGTGGATCAGGTCCCCACCGGCGGCCCGAGGCCGGGCGTCGGGGCGTCGATCGGGCCGCCTGGGTTGACGGAGCAGATCCAGTGCAGGGCGGCCCTGGCGGCGTGCAACCGGTTGGCGGCCTGGGCCCAGATCCGGCTCTGGGAACCATCGAGCACGCCGTCGGTCGCCTCCTCGTTGCGGTGGGCCGGCAGGCAGTGCAGGAACACCGCCCCGGGATTGACCGCCATCAGCTGCTCGTCGACCGAGTAGCCCTCGAAGGCCTGCAGCCGCTCGCTCCGCTCACCTTCCTGCCCCATCGACACCCAGGTGTCGGTGTAGACGACGTCGGTGCCCTTGACCGCGTCCTCCGGTCGGTCGACGTACTCGATCTCGACCCCGGCCGCGGCCAGGCGGTCGAGGTCGACGGGCCCGAAGCGGTGCCCCGGTGGCGAGGAGACCCGTACCGTCCCACCGAGCATGCCGACGGCCAGCGCCAACGAGCGGGTGACGTTGTTCGAGTCGCCGACGTAGGTCACGGTCTGCTCGGCGATCGGCCCGAACTCGCCCTCGATGGTCAGCACGTCGGCGATGGCCTGCAGGGGGTGGGCCCCATCGGAGAGCAGATTGACGACGGGGGCGACGTCGAGGTCGGCCATCTGCTCCAACAACTCGTGGTCGTACACACGGGCGGTGATCACCCGGTGGTAGCAGGCCAGCGTCCTGGTCACGTCCGGCAGTGACTCGCGGGAGCCGATGCCGATCTCGTCGCGGGTGATGTAGACGGGGTGGCCGCCGAGCTGGACGACGGCCATCTCGGTCGAGTTGCGGGTCCGGGCCGACGGCTTCTCGAAGTAGCAGGCCACGCCCTGCCCGGCCAGCAGCGGCTCGAGACCGGTTGCGGGCACGCTGGCCAGGTCGACGATCGACCGCAGCTCGGTTGCGCTCAGGTCGTCGATGTCGAGCAGGTGGCGGAAGGTGGTCACGACGCCCCCTCGGGCCCGGCGGCCGCCCGCTCGTCGGCCAGCACGGAACCGAGGATCGCCACCGCCTCGGCGATGTGGGCCGGCTCGATGATGAGCGGTGGGGCCAACCGGATGGCGGTCGGGGTCACCCCGTTGACGACGAGGCCATCGGCCAGGCAGCGGGCGGCGACCGACCTGGCGTCGAGACCGTCGAGCTCGGCCGCCAGCAGCAGCCCGAGGCCGCGCACGCCGACGACGTCGGGCAGGGCCAGCAGGGCCGCGGTGAGCTGCTCGCCGGCCTCCCGGGCCCTGGCCGGGGCGTCGATCGCCTCCATCGTCTCCAGTACCGCCCTGGCGGCCGAGGCAGCCAGGGGCTGGCCGCCGTAGGTCGTGGCGTGATCACCTGGCTGGAACGCCGAGGCGACCTCGGGCTTGGCCCAGCAGGCGCCGATCGGCATCCCGTTGCCGAGCGCCTTGGCCATGGCCACGACGTCGGGCGACACCCCGAAGTGCTGGAACCCGAACCACCGCCCGGTCCGGCCGAGGCCGGTCTGGACCTCGTCGACCATGAAGAGGATCCCCCGCTCCCGGCACAACGCCTCGACGCCCTGGAAGTACTCCGCACTGGCCGGGTTCACGCCGCCCTCGCCCTGGACCGGTTCGAGGAACACGGCGCCGACCGTCTCGTCGAGGTTCTTCTCCAGCTCGCCGAGGTCGTCCCAGATCACGTGGCGGAAGCCCTCGGGCAGCGGCTGGAAGGCGTCCCACTTCTGGGGCTGGCCGGTGGCGGCCAGGGTGGCCAGGGTCCGACCGTGGAAGCTCTGGAACGCGCAGACGACGACGTGGCGGCCGGGCCCGCCGTACCGCCTGGCCAGCTTGATGGCGGCCTCGTTGGCCTCCGCCCCGGAGTTGCAGAAGAAGACCTGGCCGCCGACCGGCACGCCGTCGCCGACGAGGCGGTCGATGGCGATGGCAACCGGACCGTTGTGCTCGGTGCCGTAGAGATTGGAGACGTGGAGCAGCCGGGAGGCCTGGGCCGACACGGCCGCTGCGATCGCCGGGTGGGCATGGCCGAGGCTGGTGACGGCGAGGCCGGAGAGGAAGTCGAGATGGCGCTTGCCGTCGCCGTCCCACAGGTACGGCCCCTCACCGCGGAGGAACTCGACCGCCGGCGGGTTGTAGGTCGGCATCAGCGGCGAGCGCGGCCCGACGGCGACCTCGGCCTCGGACCCGGCCCCGTGGCCCGGCGCAGCAGTGGATTCAGTCATGGCGGTCTCCGTTCGGGGAGGTCGAGTCGGGGTTCGGGGTGATCATCGTGCCGATGCCGGCGTCGGTGAACAGCTCGAGCAGCAGCACGTGGGGGACGCGGCCATCGAGCAGGTGGGCGCTGGCTGCGCCGGCCTCGACGGCCTCGATGCACGAGCGGACCTTCGGGATCATGCCGCCGGAGATCGTGCCGTCGGCGATGCCGGCCTCCAGGTCGGCCACCGTCGCCCTGGCCACGAGCGTCGCCGGGTCGTCGAGGTCACCCATCAGCCCGGGCACGTCGGTGAGGAACACCACCTTCTCGGCCGCCAGGGCGCCGCCGAGGGCGCCGGCAACGGTGTCGGCGTTGATGTTCAGCGATTGGCCCTCGTCGTCGACCCCGATCGAGGACACGACCGGGATCATGTCCTGCGACAGCAGCCCCTGGACGATCCCCGGGCTGACGGCGACGACATCGCCGACCAGGCCGAGCTCGGGATCGCGGACCCGAGCCTGGATCAGCCGTCCGTCCTCGCCCGACATGCCGACGGCGTAGGCCCCGTGGCGGTTGATGTGGGTGATGATGTTGCGACCCACCTTGCCGACCAGCACCATCCTGGCCGCGTCCAGCGTCTCGTGGTCGGTGACCCGCAGACCGTCGCGGAAGACGGTCTCCTTGCCCAGTCGGGCCAGCAGGTCACCGATCTGGGGGCCACCACCGTGGACGACCACCGGACGCAGCCCGACCGAGCGGAGCAGCACGATGTCGGCGGCGAACGTGGCCAGCACGTCGTCGTCGACGATGGCGTTGCCGCCGAGCTTGACCACGACGACGGCGCCCCGGAACTGCTGCAGGTAGGGCAGGGCCTCGAGCAGGGCCCTGGTCCGCAGCTCCGGCGAATAGCCCCGGTCGGTTGGGGCTGCGGTGGTGAGCTCGTCGCCGGCGACGGCGTCGGTGGCGCTCACGGGTAGAGCCCGACGGTGGCGAGGCCGGTGGTCTCGGGTTGCCCGGTGGCGATGTTGGCGCACTGGACGGCCATGCCAGACGCCCCCTTCATCAGGTTGTCGAGCACGCCGATGCCGAGCACCAGGCCGGTCCTGGGGTCGACCCGTCCGGTGAGGTGCACGGCGTTCGACCCGGTGACCGCCTTGGTCTCGGGGCTGCGCTCGTCGACCAGGACGAACGGCTCGTCTGCGTAGAAGTCGGCCATCGCCTTGACCACGTCGTCGGTGGTGATCCCGGGCTCGGCCGGCCGGCCGTAGCACGAGGCGAGGATCCCCCGGTTGGTCGGCACCAGGTGGGGGGTGAACAGCACCGACGCCGCCCGCCCGGTCGACTGGAGCAGCGCCTGCTCGATCTCGGGCGTGTGGCGATGGGTGAGCAGCCCGTAGGCGGTGACGTTCTCGTCGACCGTGCAGAACGTGGTGTTCGGCTTCGGCGGGCGACCGGCCCCGCTGACCCCGGTGATCAGGTTGACGACGAGGCCGTCCGGCTCGATGAGGCCGGCGGCAAGCAGCGGGGCCAGCGTCAGGGTGGCGGTGGCGGCGTTGCAGCCGGTTGCGGCGATCAGGTCGGCGCCGGCGATGTCGTCGCGGAACAGCTCGGGCAGGCCGTAGGCGGACCGCTCGAGCAGCTCGGGGCAGGTGTGCTCGGCGCCGTACCAGGTCGGATAGAGCCCGGGGTCGAGCAGCCGGAAGTCGGATCCGAGGTCGACGATCGTTCCGACCCGGTCGATCAGCTCGGGCACCACCCCCATGCTGACCCCGTGGGGCAGCCCGCAGAAGACGAGATCGGCGCCGGCCACCGCATCGGGGGCGTAGGCGTCGAACACCCGATCGCCGTAGGCCAGGGCCAGGCTCGGGTAGAGATCGGCGATCCGGGTTCCGGCCATCGAGTCGCCGGTTGCGACCGTCAACTCGAAGCCGGGGTGCCCGGCCAGGAGGCGCAGCAGCTCGGCCCCGGTGTAGCCGGAGGCGCCGACGATGGCCACGCTCAGCGGCGTGGCTGGCGGGCTTCCCGGTGCTGGCGTCGTCGATTGCTCGGTGGCGGCGGTGACCATCGCGGAATCATACATCGTGATTAATAGTTATGCACTCTTCTTCTGCTAGGCTTTGTCTTCCGTGGGGTCTGTCGGTGGTGACGAGGGCGACGAGCACGGGGAGATCGAGGCGACGCTGGTCGGCGTGTGCGGCGGCTCCGGCTCCGGCAAGACCACGCTGGCCCATCGCCTGGTCGACGCACTCGGACCCGGCCAGGCGATCTGCCTGAGCTTCGACTCGTACTATCGGGACCTGGCCGATCTCTCGGCCGAGGAGCGAGCCATGGTCAACTTCGACCATCCCGACTCGCTCGACGTGACCATGTTGGTCGACCACCTGCGCCAGTTGCGGGACGGTCGGGAGATCGCCGTTCCCCACTACGACTTCGTCAACAACACCCGGTCGGCCGACATCGATCTCGTTGCGCCCCACCGGTTCGTGATCGTCGAGGGCATCCTGCTGTTCGCCTTCCCCGAGATCCGGGCCGAGCTGGACGTGCTCGTGTTCCGACAGTGCGACGAGGCCACCAGGGCCCAGCGACGGCTGCGGCGAGACGTGTCCGAGCGAGGCCGGTCACCCGAGTCGGTCCGGCGGCAGTGGGCGACCGACGTGCAGCCGATGCACGAGCTGCACGTCGAGCCCTACGCCCGTCACGCCGACGTCGTCACCACCCAGGACCAGGACCTGGACGACGTGGTGCGCGCCCTGGCTGGCTCGCTCCGCTCGGCACCGACTCGGGCCTCCTAGGACGCAGCAGGGCGGCGGGGCCGGCCCTACACCCGGCCGGCGGCCTCCGCGGCCTCGATGGCCCGGGTGAGCTGACCGTCGACGATGGCGAGCCCGGCGTCCCAGAACGACGGGTCGGCCAGGTCGCAGTCGACCATCGCCGCCAGCTCCTCGGGCGAGCGTGAGCCGCCGGCCCGCAGCAGGTCGAGGTAGGACGGGACGAAGCCATCGCCCTCGGCCTGGTAGCGGGCGTAGACGGACAGGGCGAGCAGCTGACCGTAGGCATAGGCGTAGACGTACCCGGGCGTGCCCATGAAGTGCGGGATGTACGACCACCAGGTGGCGTAGTCGTCGGTCAGCTCGACCGAGTCGCCCATCATGTCCCGCTGGCTGTCGATCCACAGCTCGCCGAAGCGCTCGACCGACAGCTCGCCGACGGAGCGACGCTCGGTGTGGCAGGCGTGCTCGAACCGGTTCATCGCCACCTGGCGGAAGACCGTGGCGATGGCGTCGTCGACCGCCGAGGCCAACAGGGCGAACCGCTCCCCCGGGTCGTCGATCATGGCGACGAGGCGGTTGTTGGTGACGGTCTCGCCGAACACCGAGGCCGTCTCGGCCAGGGTCAGCGGGGTGCTCTGGTGGAAGATGCCCTGCTCGCGGGCCAGGTAGCCGTGCACGCCGTGGCCGAGCTCGTGGGCCAGGGTCAGGACGTCGCGTGAGCGTCCGGTCCAGTTCAGGAGCACGTAGGGGTGGTGGTCCGGAACGGCGTAGGCGCAGAACGCCCCCGGCTGCTTGCCCGGACGGACCGGGGCGTCGATCCAGCGCTCGTCGATGAACCGGCCGACGATGTCGGCCAGTTCGGGCGAGAACGACCGGTAGGCGTCACGGACCACGTCCGTCGCCTCGGCCCAGCCGACCTCGCGCTGCCCGTCGGCCACCGCAGCCATCCGGTCGTAGTCGGCCAGCCGGTCGACGCCGAGGGCCCTGGCCTTGAGCGTGTACCAGCGCTGGGGGATGTCGTAGCGGCCGACAACGGCGGCGATCAGGGCCTCGACGGAGGCGTCGGTGGCCTCGTTGGCCAGGTTGCGGCTGGAGATCCAACTCGGGTAGCCCCGGAGCCGGTCCTGGACCGACTTGTCGAGCAGCAGCGTGTTGTAGATGAAGCCCCGGGTCCGCAACCCGGGGGCCAGGCCTTCGGTGACGGCCCTGGCGGCGGTCGCCCTGGTCGGCCGGTCGGGGTGCTGGAGCAGCGAGAGGCCCTCTTCGAGGGGGGCCGTCCTGGTCGGGCCGTCGGCCGGCAGGTCGGCTGCGCTGTCGGGGCCACCGAGCCCATCGGGCAGCTCGACGGTGATGGCCGACGTCTGCTCGGAGAACAGCCGGACCCAGGCCGACGCGCCCGACACCGAGGTCTCCAGCAGCACGGTCTCCTCGGCCTCCGTCAGCAGGTGCGGGCGGGTCCGGCGCAGCTGCTGGAGGTGGTGACGGCAGAAGTCGAGGCGCTCGTCGCCGAGGACCCGCTCGGCGTGCTCATCGTCGGTGGCGGCGAACTCGAGGTCGACGAAGACGAGGGCGGAGGCGATCGACGTCGACGCCTCCTCGATCCGCTGCATCGCCGCTCCCCGCTCGGGGTCGGCGGTGTTCTCGGTGAACCGCAGCATCCCGTAGTGCCCGGCCCGGCTGACCAGCTCGTTGATCTCGGCCAGCTCGCCCATGAGGACGACCAGCTCGTCGGCCTCCAGCTCGCCGACACGGCCGCGGAACCGCTCCAGGCCATCGGCGAGCTCGGCGGCCCGTTCGAGCAGGGCATCGGCCGAGCCCCGGCCGTCGAGCAACGGTTCGAGATCCCAGGCCACGTCGGCCGCGGCGAGATCGGCGGCGATCGGGTCGAGGTTCTCCGCGGTGTCGGTGCTGGCGGTGGTCATGTCCCCATTCTGCCCGGACCCGACCGGTCCCGGAACCATCGGGGCAACCGACGTCGGCGGCGTGCCGGGTCCGGATCGGGGGCGCCGGCTGCGGCCTCGTCGGGGCGGAGGCACCCGGCCCGCCATCACCCGGATGCTCGCCGCCGACCCCGGTGATGGCCAGGACGACCTCGTGGTGCGGCCGGGCGGCGTCGATCCCGTCGTCGGTGCTCACGGTCCGGCCCGGTCCGTCGGCCGAGCCGGCCCGGCCGCGGGCCGGCTCAACCCCGGAGCGACGCCCCGTGGGCCTGCTCGACGGCGTCGATGCAGCGCTGGCGGACGGCCGCCACCTCGTCGTCGGTGAGCGTGCGATCGAGGGCCTGGAGCCGGAGCTGGTAGGCCAGCGAGCGCCGGCCGTCGCCGAGCTGGGCTGAGCGGAACACGTCGAACAGCCGGACCCACTGGATGAGCCCGTCGCCTGCCTTCTTGATCGTGCGGGCCACGTCGGTGGCCGGCACCGCATCCGGGGTGGTGAAGGCGAGGTCGATGTCGGACGACGGGTAGAGCGACACCGGCTTCTGGGTCGGGACCGATTCGAGGGCGGCGAGGATCGGTGCCACCCGCAGCTCGAACCACGATGCCCGGTCGGCCACGCCGTAGACCTCCAGCACCCGCGGGTCGACCTCGCCGACGGTGCCGAGCACCTTGCCCCGGAACCGGACCTCGCCGGCCCTGGTCGGGTGCAGGCCAGGAACCTCGGCGTTGGCCACGGTCAGGCCGGCCAGGCCGAGCTCGGCCGCCAGCCGGTTGACCTGGACGACGGCGGCCTCGGCTGCGCTGTCGCCGGCGGTCGCCCCGCCGGGTCCGTGGCCCGAGCCGATGCCGGCCACGAGCTCGAACTCGTCGGGCAGGTCGTCGTCGGACGGGTGGAAGACCGAGCCGAGCTCGTACAGCCGGACCGCACCGTTGCGATGGGACTGGTTGCGGACCACGGCCTTCAGCAGGCCGGGGAGCAACGAGGTCCGCAGGACCGACTCGTCGGCCACAAGCGGGTTGGTGAGCGAGATCGACGCGCCGTCGGCCTCGGCCCCGGAATCGGCGCGGACCAGGCCGGCCCTGGCCAGGTCGTCCGGGGCGAGGAACGGCATCGGCATGGCCTCGCTGTAGCCGGCGCCCAGCAGGGCCTGGCGAAGCCGGCGGCGGCCGGCCTGGGCCGGGGTGAGCCCGCCGGCCTGGGTCGGGGTCGGCACCCGCTTGCCCGACCTGGAGTAGCCGTGGTGCCGGCCGACCTCCTCGGCGATGTCCTCCTCGATCGAGGCGTCCAGCCGCCACGAGGGCACCGAGACCGACAGCCCGTCCGGGGTCGGGGTCGAGGTGAAGCCGATCGGGTCGAGCAGCGCCGCCATCTCGCCGGCGGCCAGCTCGGTGTTGAGGATCAGGTTGATCCGTTCGGTCCGGACCTCGACGGTCGTCGGCGGAGCCAGCCCACCGTCGACGACGACCGAGCCGGTGGCCACGGTGGCGCCGCAGATCTCGGCCGCCAGCTCGGCGAACCGGTCGAGCGCCCGCTCGATGCCCATCGGGTCGACGCCGCGCTCGAACCGGGTCGACGCCTCGGAGCGGAGGTTGAGCCGGCGTGAGGTCCTGGCGATCGTCATCCGGTCCCAGACGGCGGCCTCGAGCAACACGTCGGTGGTCGACTCGCTGATCTCGGTCGAGGCACCGCCCATGACCCCGGCGAGGCCGATCGGCGTGTCGGCGCCGTCGACGATCAGGCCGTCGGCCGGCATCAGGTCACGCTCGACGTCGTCGAGGGTGACGAGCCGCTCACCCTCGCCGGCCATGCGCACGCCCAGCTCGCCGCCGGGCACCAGCCCGAGGTCGTAGGTGTGGTTCGGCTGGCCGAGCTCGAGCATCACGTAGTTGGAGATGTCGACCACCGAGTTGATCGGCCGCATCCCGGCCGCCACCAGCCGGGTCGCCATCCACGCCGGTGACTCGCCGACGGTGACGTTCCGCAACACCCGCAGCCCGAAGCGGGCACACAGCTCGGGGGCCGCGATCTCGACCGAGCCCGTGGCCGCGGTGGAGGGCTCGCTCTCGGCGAACTTCGGGCTCGGCAGCGTGAACGGCACGCCGAGGCGGGCCGCCAGGTCGCGGGTCACGCCGGCAACCGACAGGGCGTCCGGACGGTTGCCCTCGATGTCGAGGTCGAACAGGGTGTCGGCGGTCGCGCCGAGGGCGTCGGCCAGCGGCAGGCCGACGGTCAGGCCGGCGTCGAGGATCAGGATCCCGTCGGCGTCGTCGCCGAGCTCCAGCTCGGTCGACGAGCACAGCATCCCGTTCGACCACTCGCCCCGGAGCTTGCGCCTGGCGATCTCCAGCCCGCCCGGCATCGTGGTGCCGATCGTGGCCAGCGGTACGAGGTCGCCGACCGCCATGTTGAAGGCGCCGCAGCAGATCTGGAGGGCCTCACCGTCGCCGGCGTCGACGTCGACCAGCTGGATCCGGTCGGCCTCGGGATGGGGCCGGAGGTCGAGGACCTCGGCCACGACGATGCCGTCCCAGGTCCGGCCGGTGGCAACGACCTCCTCGACGACCATGCCGAGATCGGTCATCTGCTCGGCCAGGAACGCAGGCTCACCCTCGATCGGGGCGAACTCTCTCATCCAGGACAGCAGGACCTTCATGGCGTTGGCTCTTTCACTCTCGTCTCGATGGGGTGACCGGGTTGCGGGATCGGCATTGCTGCGGGAGTGCGAGGAGAGGGGGCTCGACGCACGCTGGACGTCACTCGGTGACGCCCAGGTCAGAATTGGTGCAGGAAACGGATGTCGTTGGTGTACATCTCGCGCAGGTCGTCGATGCCGAACTTGAGGCTGGCCAGGCGGTCGATGCCGAAGCCGAAGGCGAAGCCGGTCCATCGCTCGGGGTCGACGCCGCCGGCCCGCAGCACGTTCGGATGGACGATCCCGCAGCCGCCGAGCTCCAGCCAGGTACCGTCCGGCCGCTGCACGTCGAACTCGGCCGACGGCTCGGTGAACGGGAAGTAGTTCGGTCGCAGGCGGGAGCTGAACCCCGGCCCGAAGTAGGCGGTGGTGAACGCCTCGATGGTGCCGGCCAGGTCGGCCAGCGAGATGCCCTCGTCGATCACGAGGCCCTCGAGCTGGTGGAAGACGGGGATGTGGGTGGCGTCGGCGGTGTCGGCCCGGAACACCCGGCCAGGAGCGACCACGTAGATCGGCGGCTCCTCGGTCAGCATGGTCCGGATCTGCACCGGCGAGGTGTGGGTGCGCAGGACGGTGGAGCCGGGCTTGCCGTGGTCGACGTAGATCGTGTCGAACCCGTCGCGGGCGGGGTGGCCGGGCGGGATGTTGAGGGCGTCGAAGTTGTGCCAGTCGGTCTCGACCTGCGGGCCCTCGGCGATGCGGTAGCCCATGCCGGTGAAGACGTCCTCCAGCTCCTCCCAGGCCTGGGTGACCACATGGGCGTGGCCGACGGTCACGTCGGTCGGGACCTCGGTGAGATCGAGCCGCTCGGCGACCAGCTGGGCCGCCCGCTCGGCCTCGGCCAGCTCGGTGGTGCGGGCGTCGAGTCGGGCCTCGACCACCTTGCGGGCCGCGTTGAGGGCCCGGCCGGCGTCCTTGCGGTCCTCGGGGGGCAGGGAGCCGAGTCGGCGCTGGGCCTCGGACAGCGGGGCGGCCTTGCCGAGGACGGCCGTCTTCGCCGCCTGCAACTCCTCCATCGTGGCTGCCGCCTCGATGGCGGCCAGCGCCGCCGCCTCGTGGTCTGCCAGTTGCTCGATCATGCTCGCTCAGTCCTGCTCGACCCGGTGGATCCGGGGGTTGTCGTCGGCGGGGTCCATTGTGGTCACCTTCTCCCCTGCTGCGGTGGGTGTCCAACGTATTTCTGTGCTGTCGCCGACCCGGCGACCGGCCCAGGCGACCCGGCGCTGGCGGGCGGCCTCGAAGCAGAGGACGGCGGCCGCGGCGGCAACGTTGAGCGACTCGACCCCAGCGGCCATCGGGATCGTGACCACGGCGTCGGCCGCCGCCACCACCTCCGGGGCGAGGCCATTGGGCTCGTTGCCGAGCAGGATCGCGGCCCCGGTCAGATCGACCCCGTCATGGGCCGGAGCGTCGGGGGTGACCACGCTGGCGACGACCGGGCGGCCGGCGGCCCGCAGGTCGTCGATCAGGCCGACGGGGTCGTCGGCGGCCGCCACCGGGAGGCGGAAGATCGAGCCGGCCGAGGCCCGGACCACCTTCGGTGAGAACCGGTCGACGGACCGCCCGGCGATCAGGACACCGCCGATGCCGGCCGCCTCGGCGGTCCGCATGACGGTGCCGAGGTTGCCGGGATCGCCGAGCTCGACGGCGATCAGGATCGGCCCGATCGCAGCCGGCACCGAGGACGGGTCGGAGGTCGGCATCGCGGCCACCGCGGCCAGGGGCCGGGGCGAGACGGGGTCGAGGATCGGAGCCAGGACCTCGGCGTCGACGCGGAACACCTCGGTGCGGGGATCGATCGATCGGTTGCGCAGCAGGTCGTCGAGCTCGGCGTCGTCGCCGTAGATCTCCCGGACGGCGACGCCGGCGTCGAGCGCATCGCCGACGAGCCGGGGCCCGTCGATGACAAACGCCCCCGCCTCGGCCCTGGCCCTCGACCGGGCGGTCAGCTTGCGCAGCCGCCGCAGTCTCGGGTTGTTGGCCCCGAGGGGCGTGATCTCCACGATCGATCCGACCGCCGCCGGGCGGCCCGCGACCTAGGCGGCGTCGGCCGACCCGTTGGCCTGCTCGACCAGGGCGGCGAAGGCCCCCGGGTCGTTGACGGCGAGGTCGGCCAGCATCTTGCGGTCGACCTCGATGCCGGCGTTCTTCAGTCCGTTCACGAAGCGGCTGTACGACGTGCCGTTCTGGCGGCAGGCGGCGTTGATCCGCTGGATCCAGAGACGACGGAACTCACCCTTGCGGGCCCGGCGGTCGCGGAAGGCGTAGTTGCCCGAGTGCATGACCTGCTCGTTGGCGGCCCGCACGCTCCGGCTCTTGTTGCCGTAGTACCCCTTGGCCCGCTCCAGGGTCGTGCGACGACGCTTCTTGGAGTGGACCGAGCGCTTGACTCGTGCCATCTGTCTAACTCCTCACTCAATCTCGGTTGGCGGTGCGCCAGCGCCTCGGCCGGCGGTGGGCCAGGGTCAGTTCGACAGCAGCTTCTCGATGCGGGGACGATCGGCGGCCGAGACCTCGCTCATGCCCCGAAGGCGACGCTTGCGGCGGCTCGTCTTCTTCTCGAGGAAGTGGTTGAGGTTCTTGCTCCGCCGGGTCACCTTGCCCGAGCCTGTCACCTTGAACCGCTTCTTCGCGCCCTTGTGGCTCTTCATCTTCTTCGACATGGCTGTCTCCTGCTACCTGTGTGCACTGCTGGTCTCGGGTGGCGGCCCGGACCGGGACCCGCCCGGTGGTCGGTCAGCTCGGATCGGACCCGGCGGCCGGCTGCTCGGCGGCCGACTGCGGCGCCGACTGTTGGACCGGTTGCTGGGCCGCCGGTTGTGGCGCCGTAGCGGCCGCCGGTTGCTCCCCGGCGGGTGGCTGATTCGACTGGTCGCCCCGGTCACGGCGCTTCTGGGTCTTGCCCTTCTTGCCGTCCGGCCCGAGGACCATGGTCATGTTGCGGCCGTCGAGCCGAGGATAGACCTCGACCTTGGCGTACTCCTCGACCCGCTCGGCGATGTCGTCGAGAATGCGACGCCCGAGCTCGGGATGGGACACCTCACGGCCCCGGAACATGATCGTGATCTTGACCTTGTGTCCCTCCTGGAGGAACTTCTCGACCTTGCGGGTCTTGGTGTCGAAGTCGCCGACGCCGATCTTGGGTCGGTACTTCATCTCCTTGACCACCACATTGCTGGCCTTCTTGCGTGACTCCTTGGCTCGCTGCGCCGCTTCGTACTTGTACTTGCCGTAGTCCATGATCCGGACGACCGGCGGGTTGGCCTTGTCGGCCACCTCGACGAGGTCGAGCTCCAGTTCGCGGGCCAACGACAGGGCCTCGGGGATCGGCTTGATACCGAGCTGGTCCCCGTTCGGGCCGATGACGCGTACTTCTCGAGCCCGGATCTTCTCGTTGATCCGAGGCTCTGGCGAGGCTGCTATAGCCGATCACCCCTCATGCAGATGGCTCCACTCCATTCTCGTGTCCCGGCTCGTCGTTCGAGCCGTCATCACCGAGAAGAGGCCACCGTTCCCCGGCGCCGGCCGAATCGGCTGGTGCCAGCGACACGAGCGGTTCCTGGACGGACCCGGGACCACTCGATCTGGTGACCCGGACGCACCTCGGGGCCGACGGCCATCCCTTGCGGGACGGAACCAGGGGCCCACGGTGGCCGGGTGGGGCGATGCCCTCTTCCGGTTGTGGATCCAGGGTAACACCGCCCATACCGGAACCGGCACTCCGCGTGTCGGGCCGATCCCACCGCGGGACATCGCCGACCGAGCGGGTGGCGGGGGTGGCCGCCGGCGGGAGCGGCGATGACACACCGACCGGCCGCATCCGGACGGGCGGCGACCACGATCGTGGCCAGCCGGAGCCCGAGGGCGGCGATAGCGTGAGGCCATGAGCCTTTGGACTCCCGATGGTGAGCGCCCGGTGAGCGGCGATCGCCCCGATGCAGCCGCCGGCCAGCAGCCGAGCGAGGACGCCGCCGCCCCACTGACGCCCGAGCAGGAGGAGCAGGCCAGGGCCGTGGCCAAGGAGCTGGCCGACGCTCGGGCCCGACTCCTGGAGACCGAGGTGTCGACGGTGTTGACCAACCACGGGCTCGGCATCTACGAGCTGGCGGCGATCCATCTGACGGCCGACCGACCGAACCTGCCCGAGGCCAAGCTGGCCATCGACGGTCTGGCGGCGCTGGTCGAGGGGCTGAAGGGCCGCCTCGGCGAGGGTGAGCCGACGCTTCGGGATGCGCTGCAGCAGGCCCAGATGGCGTTCGTGCAGGTCAGCAACGCCAACGCGGAGCAGGACGAGGCGCCGTCCCCGTCCTGAGCGGTCACCCGCCCGGCCGCCGGGCCGCCGGGCCGACCGCCTCACCACCGATGCCGGTGGTCGACCTCGAAGGCGTCGACGATCGCCGGTCCCGGTGCCGGCCTGGCGAAGAGGTGGCCCTGGAGCCGGTCGGCCCCGAGGTCGGCCAGGGCCCGGGCCTGTGTCGCCGTCTCGACACCCTCGGCCACCACGGACACCCCGAGCGCCGCCGCGAGGGCGATGACGGCGCCGATCGCGGTCGACGCCACCGGATCGTCGTCGATCCCGGCGACGAGGGACCGGTCGATCTTGACGGTCGAGATCATCGGCAGGGCCCGCAGCCTGACCGGATCGACGACGCCGACGCCGAGGTCGTCGATGGCCACGTCGACGCCGAGCAGGTCGAGTCGGCGCAGCACGACGAGCGCCCGGTCGAGGCGCTCCAGGACGGGGGCGGCCCCCACCTCCAGCTGGAGCTGGGCCGCGGGCAAACCGGTCAGGGTGAGCACCTCGGCGATGACGTCGACCAGGCCGCCGTCGAGCAGCTGGCTCGCCGACACGTTGACCGACACGGTGATCGGGCGACCGACCGACGCCGACCAGGCGACGGCCTGGCGACAGGCCTGATCGAGCACGAGCCGGTCGAGCTCACCGAGCAGCCCGGCCTCGGCCGCCACCGGGAGGAACTGGCCGGGCAACAGGGTCCCCCGGTCGCCGTCGTGCCAGCGCACGAGGGCCTCCAGACGGTCAACCCGGCCCGTGTCCACGTCGACGACGGGTTGGTAGTGGACGGTGAGCCGGCGGTCGGCGATCGCGGCCCGCAGGTCGAGCTCCAGCTCCTGGCGGGCCCTGGCCAGGGCCCGATCGGCCCGGTCGGCCACCGCCAACCGCCAGCCGTCGGCCTTGGCCCGCGACCGGGCCAGACCGGCATCGGCCACGAGCGCAGCCGGCTCGATCGGCGCCTCGGCGTCGGCCGGCCGGCGCTCGCCGACGGCGAAGGCGACACCGACCCGCCCCCCGACCACCTGGGTCGAGCCATCGCCCAGGTCCATCGGTCGATCGAGGACGTCGACCACGCGCTCGGCCAGGATCTCCAGGTCGCGGATCGCCGGCAACCCCGACGTGACGATCAGGTACTCGTCGGCGCTCAGCCGACCGACGGACTCCGATGGACGGAGCGAGTCGACCAGCCGAGCGGCGGCGAGCCGCAGGACCTCGTCGCCGACGGCGTGGCCGGCGGTGTCGTTGATCCGGCGGAAGCGGTCCAGGTCGCAGACCAGCGCCGCCACCATCTCACCCGGCTGGCGCCGCTCGAGCCGCCGAGCGAGCTCACCGGTGATCGCCGCCCGGTTCAGCAGCCCGGTCACCGGGTCGCGCTCGGCCCGTCGCCGCAGGTCGTCGATCTCGACGCCCGCTGCGGCGGCCCGGTCGAGCGAGCGCCGCAACAGCTCGACGAGCGGCGTCACGGCAACGACGGCGACCAGGGCGACCAGCGCCGCCGACGGCTCGAGCTGGCCGGTGCGCTCGACCAGCCACAGGCCGGCCACGACCGACAGGCCGCCGACGCCGCCGACCGCCACCGCCGACGGCGGCAGGGTGAGCGGGGCCCGGTTCGCCCCGGCCGACGGCGCCTGGCCGGTGAGCCGCCGGCCGGCGGCCGAACGTCGCTCGGGCGGTGGCCCACCGATGGCGGCCAGGCCGCCGGGGAGGTCGGTGGCACCGTCAGACGGCTCGGCGTCCGATCGGTCGAGCGTTCCGGTCCTGGCTCGGCGCGACACCGGTTCCCTGTCGGCCGCCAGGCCGACGACCTGAGGCCGGCGGCGACCGGCGACCCCTCGGACCGTCGTCAGGGACGGACGTCGACCGCCTCCCAGGACCCCGGACCGGCCCAACCCCGTACGAAGGTCACGGTCGTGCCGGCGTCGATGGTGCGGCTGCCGTCGGCGATGACCGTGCAGTGGAAGGGCCAGCGCTCCCCGTCGTCGGCAACGATGACCCCGAGCCCCACGTCCGCGTCGAACGACTCGACCACGCCCCGGCTCGGGCCGAAGCTCATCGCCGGCGCGGTGGGCGGCGAGCGGCCCGTCGGTCGATCACGGCACGATCTTCGACAGGGGCAGCTCGAGGATGTCGGTCGCCCCGACGTCACGGAGGTCGGGGATCAGCACGTTGATGTCGGACTTCGGCACCACGGTCTCCACCGCGTACCCTGCCCCGCCGTGCAGCTCGTTGACCGTCGGGGCCTTCATCGCCGGCAGCAGCCCGATCACCTTGTCGAGGGCGACGCCGTCCGGCACGTTGAGCTTGACCAGGACCTTCGTGCGGGCGTCGAGGGCGCCGAGCAACAGGGTCAGGAGCTGGTTCATGGCGTGGCGCTTCTCGGGATCGGCGTGTGATGCCGGGTTGGCCACGAACTCGGTGTAGCTCGAGATGATCGTGTCGACGGTCCGCAGGCCGGCGGCCCGGAGGGCCCGGCCGGTCTCGGTCAGGTCGACGGCGACGTCGACGATGTCGGGGACCTTCGCCTCGGTTGCCCCGTAGGAGAGGCGGATGTCGGCGTCGACGCCCTTGTCGGCGAAGAACCGCTTCGTCAGGTTCGGGTACTCGGTCGAGACCTTCACCCCGTCCGGCAGGTCGGCGACCGACTCGATGGGTGAGTCGTTCGGCACCGCCACCACGAGGCGGACCGGGTCGGACGTGGCCTTGGAGTAGCGGAGCTCCCCCATCGAGACGACCTCGCTGCCGGTCTCCTCGACCCAGTCGCGCCCGGTGATGCCGAGATCGAACAGACCTTCGGCCACGTAGTTCGGGATCTCCTGGGGGCGGAGGATCCGGACCTCGGCCACCCGGGGGTCGTTGATCGTGGCCTTGTAGTCGACCGAGGAGCTCCGCTTGACCGGCAGATCGGCCGCGTCGAACAACTCCATGGTCGCCTTCTCCAGCGACCCCTTTGGCAGCACCAGCTTGAGCATGGCCCCAGTGTACGAGCGGGTTGGTTGCGGGTCCGCCCCCTTTTCCGCCTCCACCGGCCCGGCGTCAGGGGGCGGTGCCGGTCGGCGGATCCTCGAGGCCGAGCAGGTGGCCCATCCGTTCCTGCTTGGCCCGCAGGTAGGCGATGTTGTGGTCGGTCGGCTTGACGTGCGACGGCACCCGCTCGGTGATCTCCAGGCCGAACCCGTCGAGCCCCCCGTACTTGGAGGGATTGTTCGTCATCAGCCGCATCGTCGTCACCCCGAGGTCGACCAGCATCTGGGCCCCGATCCCGTACTCGCGGCTGTCGGCCGGCAGGCCGAGCTCCAGGTTGGCATCGACGGTGTCGTAGCCCTCCTGCTGCAGCTGGTAGGCCCGGATCTTGTGACCGAGACCGATCCCGCGACCCTCGTGACCCCGCAGGTAGACGAGCACGCCCTCGCCGGCCTCGGCGATGGCCTCCAACGCCAGGTGCAGCTGTGGCCCGCAATCGCAGCGCAACGAACCGAAGATGTCGCCGGTGAGACACTCGGAGTGGACCCGAACGAGCACGTCGTCGCTCCCGCCTGGGTCGCCCCGGACGAAGGCGACGTGCTGCTCGCCGTCGAGGACCGACTGGTAGACGACGGCCTGGAAGTCGCCGACCGCGGTCGGGATCGTGGCCTCGGCCACCCGCTCGACCAGCTTCTCGGTCCGTCGGCGGTGGCGGATCAGGTCGGCGATCGAGATCAGGACGAGGTCGTGCTCGGCGGCGAAGTCGATGAGGTCGGGCAGACGCGACATCGACCCGTCCGGCTTCACCACCTCGCACAGCACGCCGGCGGGCTCGAGGCCGGCCATGGCCGCCAGGTCGACGGCGGCCTCGGTGTGCCCGGCCCGCTTCAGGACCCCGCCCGGTCGGGCCCGCAGCGGGAAGATGTGACCGGGCCGGTTGAGGTCGGAGGCCCGGACCGACGGGTCGGCCAGCGCCCGGATGGTGAGGGCCCGGTCGGAGGCCGAGATGCCGGTGGTCGTCCCCTGGCAAACGTCGACGGTCACGGTGAAGGCGGTCCGCATGGCGTCGGTGTTCTCGGCCACCATCAGCGGCAGGTCGAGTGCGTCGGCCCGCTCCCCGGTGATGGCCGTGCAGATGACGCCCGAGCTGTGGTTGACGATGAAGGCGATCCGTTCGGGGGTGGCGAATTGGGCGGCCATGATCAGGTCGCCCTCGTTCTCCCGGTCCTCGTCGTCGACCACGACGACGAGCTCGCCCCGCCCGATGGCGGCGACCGCGTCCTCGATCGGGGCGAACGGGGTCGGCCCGACCGCCGGCCGCTCGGTCCCGGTCATGGCGAGCCCTCGTCGGTCGGGGCCGTGCCGACCGGCCCGGGCAGGTGCCCCTCCAGCAGGCGCTCGGCGTACTTGGCCATCACGTCGACCTCGACGTTGACCCGGTCGCCAGGCCCCTTGGTCCCGAGCGTGGTGACCTCGGCGGTGTGGGGGATGATGGCGACCGTGAAGCCGTCCGGGGCGGGGTCGACGACGGTCAGGCTGATGCCGTCGACGGTGACCGAGCCCTTCTCGACCAGGTACCGGTGCAGTCCGTCCGGCACCCGGACCTTGAGGTCGGGGGCCGGGGCCAGGATCTCGCCGACGGCGTCGACGTGGCCCTGGACCAGGTGCCCGCCGAGCCGGTCCTGGAGCCGGACGGGCCGCTCCAGGTTCACGGGATCGCCGGGCTCCAGGTCGCCGAGCTGGGTCCGGTCGTAGGACTCCTGTGTCACGTCGGCCGCGAACCAACCGTCGTCGGCATCCCACTCGACGACGGTCAGGCAGCACCCGTTGACCGCGATCGAGGCGCCGAGCTCGACGTCGTCGAGCACCCCGCTGCAGCCGATCACCAGCTTCGGCCCGGTGCGGGACTCGACCCGGCCAAGCTCCTCGACGATTCCCGTGAACATCAGCTCAGTCCGCTTTCTCCGTTCGACCGCACCGGGGCCGGCGGGCCAACGTTCGACTGTAAGACTTCAACATAACTTGAAGTCAACTCGGGCCGCCGGGTCCCGGCCCGCCGACTGCGTCCGGCTCAGCCCCCGCCGACCAGCTCGAGCCGGAGATCGGCCCCGACCCGACGCACGTCGACCAGCCGCCCCCGCCACAGCTCGTCGATCGTCGGCGCCCCGGGTCCGTCGAACACCGGTCGGCCGTCGTCGCCGCCGAGCAGCGCCGGGGCCAGGTACACCACGTACCGGTCGACCAGCCCGGCCCGGTGGAAGCGGGCGGCGACGTTGGCCCCACCCTCGACCATCACCTGCAGCACGTCACCCCGCCGGCCCAGCTCGTCGAGCACCGTCGCCTCGTCACCGGCCAGCTCGAGGCACGGATGGATCGCGGCCCCGGCCGGGGCTCGGCCGAGCACGACCCGGAGCGGCTCCCGGGGCGGCCGACCGTCCGGCGCGGTGACCCCCCGGACCGTGAGCCTCGGATCGTCGGCCCGAACGGTGCCGGCGCCGACGAGGATGGCGTCGCTCTCGGCCCGGAGGTGGTGGGCGTCTCGTCTGGCCTCGGGCCCGGTTATCCACTGGCTGGTGCCGTCCGGCGCAGCCATCCGACCGTCCAGGGTGGCCGCCAGCTTGAGCACCACAAGCGGTCGCCCGGTTCGACGCTGGGTCAGGTACGGCGCGAGCTGGGCCTCGACGGCGTCGGCGCCGGGCCCGACGGTCACCTGGATCCCCGCCCGCTCGAGCGCCGACAGCCCACGGCCGGCGACGCGCTCGTCCGGGTCGGCGACGGCGACGACCACTCGGGCGACGCCGGCCTCGACGACGGCGTCGACACACGGCGGGGTGCGGCCGTGGAACGAGCACGGCTCCAGCGTGACGTAGAGCGTGGCCCCCCTGGCCCGCTCGCCGGCCCTGACCAGGACCTCCCGCTCGGCGTGCCGGCCGCCCGGCCGGCGGGTCGAGCCCTCGAAGCTCACGCCGTCTGCGGTGACCAGCACGGCCCCGACCCACGGGTTCGGCGGGGCGAGCAACCGGCTGTGCTCGGCCCTGGCCACCGCTCTGGCCATCAGGCCGTCGTCGGACGCGGCCCCGTCGCCGAGCGGGCCGCCGGTCTGGCCGCCCATCGGCCCGTCGTCGGATTCCGACATCGAGGAGCTCTGGCCCGGATCGATCAGTGGGGGCGCTCGCCGGCCAGGAGCACGATGGCGTGGGGGACGACGTCGAGCACCGCGTCGACCGTCTCGATCGCCCCCTTGGTCGAGCCCGGCGTGTTGAGGATCAGCGCCTGGTCGCGGGTGCCGGCGATCGCTCGACTCAGCCGTCCCAGCCCCTTCGGGTTGCACAGCCGCATCGCCTCGGCCAGGCCGGGGGCCTCGCGATCGATGACCGCCCTGGTCCCCTCCGGGGTCAGGTCCCGAGGACCGAAGCCGGTCCCGCCGGTGGTGACGATCAGGCCGCAGAAACCGTCGGCCAGTTCGGTCAGCGCCCCGGCGACGGACTCGACGCCGTCGGCGACGACCCGCCGGTCGGCGACGGTCCAACCGGCGGCCCCGAGATGGTCGACCAGGGCCTGGCCGGAGGTGTCCTCCCTGGTCCCGGCCACCACTCCGTCTGACACGGTGAGGACCTTGGCGAGCAGCTCCGTCGTTTCGGCATCACCCATGGCGACAGTGTGCCCGACGGGCCGGGCCCGCCACCACCGTCCCGGCCGGCCGCCCGCCGAGCGGCCGGGTGACGGCGGGCGACCGGGTGGCGCCGGGCGGCCTTCGGTGTCGCCGCTCGACGCTGGGTACCCTCGGCCTCCTGGCCAGCCGCCGGCGTCGGCGCCGGCGGCCGACGACCCGCGGAGGACCCATGGCCCCCAACCCGCTCCATCAGCACACCGTGGCCATCCGGGCCGGGCGGCCCGAGGAGCCGGGCGATCCGCTGAACCACCCGCTCGTTGCCGCCTCGACCTACCGCCAGGGGGGTGAGCGGGTCTACGCACGAGGCCAGGGGACGCCGACGACCGCCGCTTTCGAGGAGGCCGTCGGCCAGCTGGAGGGCGGCCTGGCCGTCGCCTTCGCCTCCGGCATGGCCGCCGTGTCGGCCATCCTCGACCAGCTCCCGGCCGGGGCCCGCGTGATCGCGCCGGACGACTGCTACCAGGTGGTCACGATGGCGCTGGCCGACGGCGTCGAGCGGCACGGCTGGTCGGTCGACACCGTCGACCTGGCCGACACCGACCGGTGGGTCGAGCTGATCTCGTCCGGTCCCGATCTCGTGTGGCTCGAGTCCCCGTCGAACCCGCTGCTGGTACTGGCCGATGTCCCCGCCATCTGCGCCGCCGGCAATCGGGCCGACGTGCCGGTCGCGGTCGACAACACGTTCGCCACCCCGCTGCTCCAACGCCCGCTCGACGTCGGTGCCACCTGGTCGATCCACAGCGTGACCAAGTTCATCGGTGGCCACTCCGACCTGCTCGGCGGGGTGGTGATCGCGGCGGACGCGGCGCAGCGTGACGCGCTCGTCCGTCGTCAGGTCCTCGGCGGCGCCAACCTCGGGGCCCTCGAGGCGTTCCTGGCCCTCCGGGGCCTGCGCACGCTGCCGGTCCGCCTCGAACGAGCCCAGGCCTCGGCCGGCGAGCTGGCGAGACGCCTGCAGGGTCACCCGTCGGTGACCAGGGTCCGCTATCCGGGCCTTCCCGACGATCCGGGCCACGAGCGGGCCCGCCGCACGATGGCCGGACCCGGCGCCATGGTGTCGTTCGAGACGACGGGCGACGGCGCCGCCATCGACAAGGTCCTCGACGCGCTCGAGGTGATCAGCCCGGCCACGAGCCTCGGCGGCGTCGAGTCGACGGCCGAGCGCCGGGCCCGGCTCGACGGCCAGGAGCACCTGCCGCCGACGCTGGTCCGCCTCAGCGTCGGCTGCGAGCACGTCGACGACCTCTGGGCCGACCTGTCCGGCGCGCTCGACGGCCTCCCCATCTGACTCCGGGGCCGCCCCGGGACCACCGGCGCCGCCGTGACCTCAACCGCGACGAGCGATGGCCTCGCTATCGGCCGACAGCTACGGTGATCGCGTCCGGAACACCTCGGCACCCGTCCAACCGACCGGTGCCGGGCTTGGAAGGAGACCAATGCAGATCCTCTACGCCGACTCGGTCGCCGAGTCCGGGGTCGAGCGGCTCCGAGCCGCTGGCCACGACTGCCACGTCGACCCGGGCCTGACCGCCGAGACCCTCCCGGACGCGATCGCCGGCCACGACGTCCTGGTGGTCCGCTCGACCAAGGTCACGGCCGGGACGATCGAGGCGGCCGATCGGCTCGGCCTGATCGTCCGGGCCGGGGCCGGGACGGACAACATCGACAAGGCGGCGGCCTCCGGTCGGGGGGTGTTCGTGTGCAACGTGCCCGGGCGCAACGCCGTTGCCGTGGCCGAGCTCACGATGGGCCTGCTGCTCGCCATCGACCGCCGGATCCCCGACAACGTGGCCGAGCTGCGAGCCGGCACCTGGAGCAAGTCCGAGTACAGCAGGGCCGACGGGCTCTACGGCAAGCGCCTCGGCATCATCGGGCTCGGCGACATCGGCCTGGCCGTCGCCGAGCGGGCCAGGGCCTTCGGGCTGACCGTGTCGACGGTTCGCCGCCCCGAGCGACCCGACGCAACCCTGGCCGCCATCCGCACCATCGGCATCCGGCTCGTCGAGTCGATCGACGACCTCCTGGCCAGCTCCGACATCGTCAGCATCCACGTGCCGAAGGCCGACGGCACCATCGGCATGGTCGACCGTGCCTTCCTGTCGAGGCTCGCCCCCGGCGCCATCCTGCTCAACACCGCCCGTGGCGACATCGTCGACGGCGAGGCGCTGCTCGAGGCGCTCGACTCGGGCGGCCTCCGAGCCGGGCTCGACGTCTGGCCGGACGAGCCGGCCGGCGGCAGCGGCACGATCGAGTCGGCCCTGGCCCGCCATCCCCGGGTGGTCGGCACCCACCACATCGGCGCGTCGACCGACCAGGCCCAGCGGTCCGTGTCGAACGGCGTGGCCGACGTCGTCAACGCCTATCTCGCCGGCTCCCCGATCGGCTGTGTGAACCTGCGCTCCGAGCCGTCCGGGGCCTGCGGCCTCGCCATCCGTCACCTCGATCGGGTCGGGGTGCTGGCCAAGGTGCTGGCCGAGCTCCGCACCGGCGGGCTGAACGTGCAGCAGATGCGCAACCAGGTGTTCCAGGGCAGCGAGGCCGCCGTGGCCACCATCAACGTCGACCCGGACCCCGACGATGCCCTGCTGAGCGCCCTCGGCGACATCGACGAGGTCCTCGGCGTCGCCGTCGTCGACCCGACCCCTGCCTGACCCGTCCATCCCACATCCGACCACGCACCGACGCACCGAGACGAGGAAGACCACGATCCGATGGCACGTGCCCACAACTTCTGCTCCGGCCCCTGCATCCTCCCGACCGCCGTCCTCGACGAGCTGGCGGCCGAGCTGCCCGACTTCGGCGACTCCGGCATGTCGCTGATCGAGATGAGCCACCGCGACCCGGTGTACGACCGGGTCCATCACGAGACGCTCGACCGGCTCCGCCGGCTCTGCCACGTTCCCGACGACGTCGACGTGCTCCTGCTGCAGGGTGGGGCGACCCTGCAGTTCGCCATGGTGGCGATGAACCTGCTGGTCGACGACCGTCCGGGCGTCTACTCGGTGAGCGGGAGCTGGGGCAAGAAGGCGCTGGCCGACGCGGCCAAGATCGGCCGGACCGCGGTGGCCTGGGACGGGGCCGACGGCGGGTTCACCGCCATGCCGACCGCCGATCAGCTCGACCTGCCGAGCGATGCCCGCTACCTGCACGTCACCTCGAACGAGACGATCGGCGGGATCCGCATCCCCGAGTTCTACGACGTCGACGTCCCCCAGGTGATCGACATGTCCTCGGACTACCTCACCCGGGCGATTCCCTGGGATGCTGTCGACGTGGTGTACGGCGGGGCGCAGAAGAACCTCGGCCCTGCGGGCCTGGCGGTGGTGTTCGTCCGCCGATCGGTGCTCGACGAGATCCCCGACACCGTCCCCTCGTACCTGTCGTACGCCACCCACGCCGGGGCCGACAGCCTGGCCAACACCCCGCCGGTCTTCGCCATCTGGGCCACCGGCAAGGTGCTGGCGTGGATCGAGGACCAGGGCGGCGTCCCGGCGATGGAGAAGCGGGCGGCCGACCGGTCGGCGATGATCTACCGGGCGATCGACGGCAGCGAGGGCTTCTACCGCAACCCGGTCGCAGTGGCCGATCGGTCGCACACCAACATCGTGTTCCGGCTGGCCACCGAGGACCTGGAGGCGGCGTTCCTGGCCGAAGCGGGTGAGGCCGGGCTCGTGAACCTGAAGGGGCATCGCTCGGTCGGTGGCATCCGGGCGAGCGTCTACAACGCACTGCCGGACGAGTCCGTCCAGGTGCTCGTCGAGCACATGGCCTCGTTCGCCGCCGCCAACAGCTGACGATGGTCGCGGTCGAGCCGGTGGCACTCCGCTTCGTGCGGCCGGAATGGTCACACGAGGTGCCGTCACCGCCCCACGATGCGCTCTCGACCGACGCCCGCCGCCAGCACCTGATCGACCATCCCCGCTCCTATCTGGGGGTCACCCGCTCCCCCGAGGACGTCCACCATCAGACCGCCGACCCGGCCGGTGAGGCCATGCGCCTGTCGCGGGCGAGCCTGGAGGCGCTGCTGGCCGACGACGTGTTCGAGCCGGCCCGTCCCCCCGGCCTGTACCTGTACCGGCTGGAGGAGCCGGGCCACCGCCAGACCGGCCTCGTCTGCGGCGTCGGTTCCGTCGCCTACGACGCCGGGCAGGTCCGCATCCACGAACGGGTCAAGCAGCCCCGGGCCGATCTGCTCGCCCGCCACCTCGACCAGGTCGGGGCCCAATCGAGCCCGATCGCCATGGCCTTCCAGTCGTCGCCGGCGGTCGAGGCGATCATCGAGCGGATCACGACGACGACGGAGCCGTTCATCGACCTGGTCGACGACGACCTCCGCCAGAGCATCTGGGCGATGCCCGATCCCCGCGACGTCGACGCGGTCTGCGCCGCACTGGCCCCCGAGCACCTCTACCTCATCGACGGTCATCATCGGGCCGCCGCGGCGTCGGCCCATCAGCGGCTGACCGGCACGACGGGCCACCTGATGCTCTCGGTGCTCTTCCCGTTCACCGAGCTCCGGAACCTGGCCTTCCACCGCATCGTCGGCCCGATCGACACCGAGCGGCTGCTCGACGACCTCGGCGCCCGCTTCGCCACCGAGCCGGCGACGCCGGCCGAGGTGGTCGACCGGGGCGATGGTTGGGTCGGCCTGGCCGTCGGTGGCTCCGAGACCCGTTGGTACCTCGTCGAGATCCCGCCGCCGCCTGGCTGGGAGCTCGACATCGACCCGGTCCGCCTGGCCCAGCACGTGCTGCATCCCCTGTTCGGGATCGACGAGTCGGTTGGCGATCATCGGCTCGTGCACCAGCCCGGGCCGGCCGATCTCGAGGCGGTCGGCGATCTGCGCCTCGGCCCGGACCAGGCGGCGTTCCTGATGCGACCGGTCCCCGGCGACGTGCTGCTGCACGTGGCCGACCGGGGTGGGACGATGCCGCCGAAGTCGACCTACTTCGTCCCGAAGGTGCGCTCGGGGCTGTTCGTGCGCCTGACCGACCCGACGCTCGGCGGCGAGGCCAGCCTGAACCCCTGACCGCCGCCCGGATGGCGATGGGCGGGTCGGACCGGCTCGGTGGCAGGGTCAGCCGGGTCGGCGGAGCCGGGCCAGCATCATGCCGTCGGTCTCGCCCGGCAGCAGGGTGGCCATCCGGTCGACCTCGACCCACGGGGTCTCGGGGGCGGGCAGGCGCTCGAACCCGTGGCGCTCGACGATGGCGTCGACCACCCGACGTCCCTCGACCGGCCCGAACGTGCACACGCTGTAGACCACCACCCCGCCGGGTCGGACCAGCCGAGCGGCCGAGTCGAGCAGCTCGCCCTGCAGCTCGGCCAGGCGGTGCGGCGCCTCGGGCTCGATCCGCCACCGGGCGTCCGGGCGGCGCCGGAGGCTGCCGAGCCCCGAGCAGGGGGCGTCGACCAGCACCCGGTCGGCGACCCCGTCGGCCAGGGGAACGGCCCGACCGTCGGCGACGACGGTGAGGAGCGGGGCGTCGAGGCGGCGAGCGTTGTCGACGACGAGGCCGACCCGGCTCGCCCGACGGTCGCCGGCCACCACCGTGGCCCCGGTCGTGGCCAACCCGGTCGCCTTGCCCCCCGGGGCGGCACAGAGGTCGACGACCAGGTCGCCCTGGCCGGCCTCGACCGCATCGATCACCAGCTGCGAGGCCCGGTCCTGGACATAGCCGTCCTCGCGGACCGTGGTCGGCGCCGGCCGGTTCATCGCCTCCATGGCCGCAGCGGCCCGGTCGTCGCCAAGGGCATCGACCAGCGCGGCCTCGATCCAGTCGGGGTAGCTGAGCGCGGTCGCCCGGTCGGGATACCCGACCGGGGCCTCGGCCACCCGCCGGAGCACGGCGTTGACCAGGCCCTTGGCCTTGCCGCCGACGGCGCCGACGGTGGCGGCCACGGCGGCGTGGGCCGGGGTCTCGAGGAACGCCAACTGGTAGGCCCCGATGCGCAGAGCGGCCCGGACCCGGTCGTCGGTCTCGCCGAGCACGAACCGGTCGACGAGGTGGTCACAGGCCCGCTGCATCCTGGTGGCGCCATAGACCAGCTCGGTGACGAAACGACGGTCGTCGGCCCCGAGCGTCGATCGCTCGAGCATGGGCGGCAGCACGAGGTTGGCATAGGCCCCGCCGGCGGCGATGCGGACCAGGGCGTCGATGGCCAGGCGCCGGCTGGCCACGCCCGGAGCCTCCTGGTCGGCGCCGCCGGCGGACGGGCGTCGGCTCGGGCCGCCGCGGGGCCGGCGCCGCTTCGCCACCGGCCGATCAGCCAAGGTGGTCCTCGGGGCCGGGTCGGGCGCCGTTGAGCCAGTCGGTGGCCGGCTGGGCCCGGCGGCCCTCCGGCCGGACCTCGGTCAGCTCGAGGCGCCCGTCCGGGGTCGAGACCACGGGTCCGTCCAGCGCACCAGGCGGGCCCGAGCCCGGGAGCAGCCGGGCCGACAGCACGCCGAGCCGGCGGCCCCGGAACCGGGTCCACGCCCGACCGAGGCGGATCGTGCGATGCAGCTCGACGGCCGGGCGATCGAAGTGGAGCTCGAACTCCTCCCGCTCCAGCTTGGCCGCGTAGGTGGCCTCGCCGACCTGGGGCTCGGCCGGCTTCAGACCGGTCCGGAGGTGCTCGACCAGCAGCTCGGCCCCGAGCACCGCCAGCCTGGCCCGGAGCTCGACTGCGGTCTCGTCCGGGCCGATGTCGACCTCGGCCCTGGCGTAGACGCCGCCGGTGTCGAGGCCGGCGGCCACCTCCATCAGGCAGACGCCGGTGCGGGTGTCGCCGGCCAGGATGGCCCGCTCGACCGGCGCCGCACCCCGCCACCGGGGCAGGAGCGAGAAGTGGATGTTGACCATCGGCAGGGCCTGCAGGATCCGGGTCGGGATGATCCGACCGTAGGCCACGACCACCCCGAGATCGGCCCCGAGGTCGAGCACGCCATCGAGATCGTGCACGACGTCGGCGTCCGGATCGAGGCCGAGATCGACCGCCGCCCGCTTGACCGGGGACGGGTCGAGCGCGCCACCCCGTCCACGGCGGCGATCGGGCTGGGTGACGACGGAGGCCAGGTCGAACCCCGCCTCGGCCAGGGCCAGCAGTGCGACGACCGACTCGGGCGGGGTGCCGAGGAACACGATCCGCTCGATGGTCTCGGGCGGCGTGGCGAGGACGACCTCGGGCTCGGTCACGGTGGTCGGGCCGGGGACCGGCTCAGGGAAGGGTGAGCTTCTTGGACCCGGACGACGCCTGGCCGCCGGCCTCGGCCCCGTCGATGAAGGTCGCCCGCAGGGTCCGCATCGCCGCCTTGCGGGTGTCGTCGTCGAGGTGGTCGATCAGCATGACACCGTCGAGGTGGTCGAGCTCGTGCTGGAACAGCCGGGCCAGCAGCTCGTCGGCCTCGATCGAGACCTCGTTGCCGTCGAGGTCATGGCCCGTCAGGTGGATCTCCTTCGGCCGGACGATCTCCCAGTACAGGCCGGGGACCGACAGGCAGCCCTCCTCGTAGACCCACTCACCCCTGGCCTCCGAGATCACCGGGTTGACGATCGCCTCCGGGCCTTCGCCGACGTCGTAGACGAACAGGCGGCGGCCGACGCCGACCTGGGGCGCCGCCAGCCCGATCCCGGGCTCGGCGTACATCGTGTCGAGCATGTCGTCGACCAGCTTCACGAGCTTGCCGTCGACATCCTCGATCTCCTTCGCCACCTTGCGGAGGACGGGATCTCCGAACACGCGGACCTGATAGGGCGAAGCCATACCCTTGAGGCTACCGGCCGACCCGTTCTGCCACGTCACCGGGGCGGCCGGCTCCACCCTCCCGAGCGCCAGCGAGCACCCGACCGAGATGACCGACGCCCCAGACCGACCGGATCGAGCCGAGCCGAGCCAGTACTTCGCGCCCCAGCCCGCCACCGCCTCGGCCCGGGTCGTGGCTCGGCTGTCGCTGCCCGACCTCGACGTCGGGCTGATCACCGACCGTGGCGTCTTCGCCCGGGGGCGGGTCGACACCGGGACCAAGCTGTTGCTGCTGGACGGGCCGCCACCGATCGACGGCGATCGTCACCTCGTCGACCTCGGCGCCGGCTACGGGCCGATCGCCATCGCCATCGCCCGTCGCAACCCGGCGGCCACGGTGTGGGCGGTCGAGATCAACGAGCGGGCCCGAGCGCTTTGCCGGGAGAACGCCGACGCGCTCGGGCTGGCCAACGTCGAGGTCGTCGCTCCTGACGCCGTCCCCGGTGACCTGGTGGTCGACCGGATCTGGTCGAACCCGCCGATCCGGATCGGCAAGCCGGCCCTGCGATCGCTGCTGTCCGGCTGGCTCGGGCGCCTCGGGCCCGGCGGCTCCGGCCATCTCGTCGTCCAGAAGCACCTCGGGGCCGACAGCCTGCAGCGGTGGCTGACCGAGCAGGGCTGGCCGACGGGCCGGCGGGCGTCTCGGGCCGGCTACCGGCTGCTCGACGTCGAGGCCGCAGGCCAGACCGCCGACGGGTCGGCTGACCGATGAGCGGCCGCCCGCTCGGCCCGACCGACCTCAAGCGCCTGCACCGGGACTGGCGCCGCCGGGTCGACCTGCGGCTGGCGCTGGTCCTCGACGGCGTGCAGAACCCGTACAACCTCGGCTCGATCCTGCGGTCGGCCGCCGCCTACCGGGCCGAGCGGGTGTGGCTGGTGCCCCCGACCCCCGGGGTCGCCCACGCCAAGGTGGCCAAGACGGCGCTCGGGAGCGAGCGGCTGGTCCCGGTCGAGGCGGTCGACGACTCGGTCGGCGGGGCCGGCGCCGTCGAGTCGGCCAGGGCCGCCGGGTTCACCACCGTCGCGGTCGAGCTGGCCGAGGCCGCCGTCCCCCTGTTCGAGATCCCGCTCGGGCCAGCCGTGTGCCTGGTGGTCGGCCACGAGGAACGGGGCGTGCACCGCGACACGCTGGCTGCGGTCGACCGCGTCGGCTACCTCCCCCAGCTCGGCAAGGTCGGTTCGCTCAACGTGGCCCAGGCCGCCACCGCCGCCCTCTACGAGGCCACCCGCCAGGCGGCCAGCACCGGCTGACCCAGGACAACGACCCCACCGACCTCCGGAACCAACCGACACAGCCGACGACGTTCGCCCGCAGGGCGAACTCGGGGTCCCGGCCCTCCGGACCGGGACACTCACGACAACGACCCCACCGACCTCCAGAACCAACCGACACAGCCGACGACGTTCGCCCGCGGGGCGAACTCGGGGTCCCGGTCCTCCGGACCGGGACACTCAGGCCCGGGGTGGGTCGACGGCGACCCGCACCCGCTCCTTCGGTCGTGGCAGGGCGACCAACGCGGCGGCCAGGCGCTCGGGATCGTCGGCCCGCACGAGGTACCGGCCGTCGGCTCGGGGGCCGAGCACGGCAACCTCGGCCCGCCCGGACAACGGCGCCAGGAGCTCGGCCGCGCCCGCTCCCCCGACCTCGGCGATGGCGCCGGACGGAGGGAAGCCGAGGCCGGCCCGAAGCGCCCGCTCCTCGTCGACGAGGCGCCCGGGGTCGGCGGCCAGTGCGGCCTGGAGCACCCGGTGATCGGGGGTCCGGGTCTGCACGGCCAGCCTGGCCCCCGCCCGGCGGCCTCCGACCAGCCGGGCGGCCCGGACCAGCAGCGTCATCGCCTGCTCGGCCGCCCGGTAGCGGGGGGCGAGCAGCTCCTGGTCGACGTCGAGGAAGACGACCACGTCGGCCTCGAGATCGGCGTGCAGCGCCGCTTCGGTTCCGAGGACGACCGATCCGGGCCGGATATCCGACCGGTCCGACGACAGCTCGACCACCGGCCGGCCGATGAGGGCCGCCAGCTCCTCGGTGGCCCGGGTGACGCCGAGCCGGAGCCGCTTGAGCGACGTGCCGGTGCAGACGGCACAGATCAGCGGCCTGGCCTCGCCGGTCGCCGGGGCGACGAGCTCCCCGTCCCGCTCGACCATCAGGTGAGCCCCGTCCTCGGTCCGCACCAGCTCGCCGCAGGAGGCGCAGGCCAGCATCGCCGCCCGGCCCTTCCGGTTGAGGATGGCAACCGGCTGCTCGGCCGAGCGCAACAGCTCGGCGGCCCGGTCCGAGAACAGGCCGGACCGGCCCGGCTCGTCGCTGCGCCGGTCGATCAGCTCGACCGCCGGCCAGCCGGCCCGCTCCTCGCCGCGGGGCACGGCGAGCACCCGATCGGCGGCGGCCAGGGCGGCGAGCGACGGCGACGGGCTGACCAGCAGGCAGGGGGCGCCGGCTCGCCTGGCTCGCTCGACGGCGACGTCACGGGCATGCCACGTCGGGTTCCGCTCCTCCTGGAGGGCCTCGTCGTGCTCGTCGAGGACCACGACGGCCCGAAGCGGACCCGTCGGTGCGAACACGGCCGATCGGGTGCCGATGACCACGCCACCGCTCGGACCGCCGACCCAGGCCCCCGGCTGCAGATGGACCCGGTGGCCCTCGCGGCCGAGGCGCCCGGCCAGCCAGCGGGCCCGCCCGACGTTCGGCACGATGACCAGGGCGTCGCCCCGCCGGCCGGCCGCGGCGGCCCAGCGCAACGGGTCGTCCGTCGGGGCCACCCGGACCGCCGTGGTGCCCGCCCGGCCGAGGGCCCCGTCGGCCAGGTCGTCGCCGGACCCGGGAGCTCGGCGGGCGGGCCGGGCCGGGGGCCAGCTCGCAGCGTGGCGGGCCGGTGAGGCGGTCCGCAGCACGGCCGAGGTCCGGCCGACCCAACGGTCGGCCGTCCATCTGGCCAGGTCGAGCACGTCGGCCGGGGGACCGACCGAGGACACCTTCGTGATCGGGCGGAGACGGACACCGGTCGGCGGTTCGACGTCGACGGCCACGACCCAGGCCGCGACCCGCCGCCCGTGCAGGTCGACGCGAACGATCGACCCGAGATCGACCCGGTCGGCCAAGCGGGCCGGGACCAGGTAGTCGAACTCCTTGTCGAGTCCGGAGACGTCAGGCAGGACCCGAACGACCCGGGAACCGGGCTCCGGCTCCGGGTCGTCGGCGCGACCGCCCGCCGGACGCCGACCCTCGCTCGCCCCGTCCGGCCCGGTTGGCTCGAGCGGGTCGAGGGGGAAGAGGCGTCCGGAGGAGAGGTCGGAGATTACAGACCCAGCTCCGACTTGAGGGCGTCGGCCCGGTCGGTGCGCTCCCAGGTGAAGGACTCGCCGGGGGCCCGGCCGAAGTGGCCGTAGGCCGCGGTCCTGGCGTAGATCGGGCGGCGCAGGTCGAGATCGTCGAGGATGGCGGCCGGTCGGAGGTCGAACACCGAGCCGATGGCGGCCTCGATCTTGTCGACCCCGACCTTCTCGGTGCCGAACGTCTCGACCATCACCGAGACCGGGTGGGCGACGCCGATGGCGTAGGCGACCTGGACCTCGCAGCGGTCGGCGGCGCCGGCGGCGACGACGTTCTTGGCCACCCAGCGGGTGGCGTAGGCGGCCGACCGGTCGACCTTCGACGGGTCCTTGCCGCTGAAGGCGCCGCCGCCGTGGCGGGCGGCCCCGCCGTAGGTGTCGACGATGATCTTGCGGCCGGTGAGACCGGCGTCGCCGACGGGCCCGCCGATGACGAAGCGGCCGGTCGGGTTGACGAGGACCTCGTAGTCGTCGCCGGCGAACTGCTCGGGGATCACGGGGCGGATGACGTGCTCGATCAGGTCGGGCCGGATCATCGTGTCGCGGTCGATGCCGTCGTCGTGCTGGGTGGACACCAGGACGGTCCGGAGCCGGACCGGCCGGCCGTCGACGTAGTCGAACGTGACCTGGGTCTTGGCGTCCGGCCGCAGGTAGGGGATGGTGCCGGCCCGGCGGACCTCGGCGTGGCGCTCGGCCATGCGGTGGGCCAGGTGGATCGGCAGCGGCATGAGCTCGTCGGTCTCGTTGCAGGCGTAGCCGAACATCATGCCCTGGTCGCCGGCACCCTGCTCGTCGTAGGCGTCGCCGCTGGCCGAGCCGCTGCGGACCTCCTCGGACTTGTCGACGCCCTGGGCGATGTCGGCGGACTGCTCGTCGATGGCCACCATCACGCCGCAGGTCTTGCCGTCGTAGCCGTAGCTCTCGGTGTCGTAGCCGATCCTGGTGATCGTGGACCGCACGACCGACGGGATGTCGACGTAGGCCGTGGTCGAGATCTCGCCGGCGACGATGGCGAGCCCGGTGGTGACCATGGTCTCACACGCGACGCGGCTCATCGGGTCCTGGTCGAGGAGGGCGTCGAGGATGGCGTCCGAGATCTGGTCGGCCATCTTGTCGGGGTGGCCCTCGGTCACCGATTCCGAGGTGAAGGTGTAGTCCTTGGTCACTGGTCTGCGCTTTCGCTGTCGGGCAATCGGGCCATGGCCTCGTCGAGCACGGCTCGGGCGATTGCGGTCTTGTCGGTCAGCGGCACGTCCCGAACGCTCCCATCGGACCCGAAGATCGTCACCGCGTTCGTTTCGTGGGCGAAGCCAACTCCGGGGGCCGACACGTCGTTGGCCACCAGGAGGTCCGCGCCCTTCCGCACGAGCTTATCCCGGGCGTTGTCCACCAGGTTCTCCGTCTCGGCGGCAAAACCCACCAGGACCTGGCCGGGCGATTTCACCCGGCCGAGCGCGGCCAGGATGTCGACCGTCGGCTCGAGATCGACGACGGGCGGACCCCCGGACTTCTTGATCTTCTGATCGGCCGAGCTCGCCGGTCGAAAGTCGGCCACCGCAGCGGACATGACGATCACGTCGGCGTCGGCGGCGACGGCGGTGACCGCATCGTGCATCTCGGCTGCGGTCTCGACCTCGACCAGGTCGACCCGGTCGGGCGGGGGCAACGACGAGGTCGTCACCAGCGTGACCTCGGCTCCGAGCGCAGCGGCGATGGCGGCGACGGCGTGGCCCTGCCGGCCGGACGAGCGGTTCCCGATGTAGCGGACCGGGTCGATCGGCTCGCGGGTGCCACCGGCGGTGACGAGGACCCGCCGGCCGGCCAGCGGCCCCGGTGTGAACAGACCGACGACGGCCTCGACGACCGTGGCCGGATCGGCCAGCCGGCCCTTGCCGATGTCGCCGCCGGCCAGGCGGCCCTCCTCGGGTGGCACGATGACGACCCCGCGTCGGCGGAGGACCTCGATGTTGTCCTCGACCGCCGGGTGCTCCCACATCTCGGTGTGCATGGCCGGGCAGACCACCACCGGGGCCGCGGTGGCGACGAGGGTGGCCGAGAGCAGGTCACCCGAGCGGCCGGTGCGCAGGTCGCTGATGATCCGGGCGGTCGCCGGGCAGACGACGATGGCGTCGGCCCCCTGACCCATGGTCGTGTGGGGAATCGGGTCGGCGTCGCGCCAGAGGCTGGTCTTGACCGGCTCCGAGGCCAGCGCGGTGAAGGTCGTCGGGCCGACCATGTTGTGGGCGGCCTCGGTCAGGACCGGGACGACGTGGGCCCCGAGGTCGACGAGCCGGCGGCAGACCTCGATCGCCTTGTAGGCGGCGATGCCGCCGGACACGCCGAGCACGATGCGGCGTCCCTGCAGGACGCCCGGGGTCGGTTCCATCTCGGAATCGGAGCCGGCGCTGGACGGCGAACCGCTCGGTGACCGGTGCCGCCCCTGCGGCTCAGGCGGAGGCGTCGCCCTCGGCCTCGTCGGCCGGTGGGGCGTCGACGGCCACGATCTTGTCGGCGGCGATCTCCTCGAAGGCGATCGACAGCGGCTTGCGGGCCACCGAGGTCACCTGCGGGGGGACCATGGCGCCGAGGCCCTCGCCGAGCTGCCCGAAGTAGGCGTTGATCTGCCGGGCCCGGGTGGCGGCAAGGGTGCACAGCCCGAACTTGGACCCGATCCGGTCCATCAGGCCCTCGACCTGGGGGCTCATCATCGTGTCGTAACTGTCGGCCATCGGCGCTACCTCCGACGGGCAAGTCTAGCGGGCGCGGTGCTCGACCAGGCCGACGCTCGATCGGGGGTCGCCGGTCCGGCGAGGCCAGGCGAGGGGTCCGGCCGGCTACAGACCGTTGCCGCCCCGTGCGGCCCTGGCCTTCTCGATGACCGCCCACATCGCCTCGACCGTGTCGGTGATGTCGTGGTTGACGATCACCGAGGCGCCGAGCTCGAGCCCGGCGTTGCGCTCCTCGGCCGCCTTGTTCAGCCGCTGCTCGACCTTGTGCTCGGGGTCGCCCCGGCGACGGAGGCGGGCCTCCTGCTCGGCCGGGTCGGGGGCCTGGAGGAAGATCAGCACGGCGTCCGGGTCCTTGGCCAGGACCTGGCGAGCCCCCTGGACGTCGATCTCGAGGATCACGTCGCGCCCGGTCGGGCCGCGCTCGCCCGAGGTGTCGAGCGTCGGGGTGCCGTAGTAGTTGTCGAGGAACGTGGCGTACTCGAGGAAGCCGTCGGCGGCGATCCGCTCCTCGAAGGCCTGGCGGCTGACGAACACGTAGGCGTCCTCGGACTCGCCCGGCCGCCGCTCCCTCGTGGTCCACGAGCGGCTGAGCCAGAGCTCCGGATACCGCTCGATCAGCGCGTCGACCACGGTGCTCTTCCCGACGCCGCCGGGTCCCGAGACGACGACGAGCAGGGGCTCGTAGTTCAGCGACGAGGGTTCAGATGCCATGCGACTGTGCTCCAGCGGGGGGAGAGGAGTTCCGTTGTCGATCCGATCGGGCCCGTTCCGCCAGGCCCGCTCGGCTCCGTCGCTCCATTGTGGTCCACCACCGAGGGTAGAGGGGAGGATGGGGCCCCGAAACCAAGCAGACTTACACTGTGGCCGGGCCGGGCGGGGCCGGGGGAACGGGGCTCAGGAGAACGCTGCGAGCAGGGAGCGGCGCTGCTGCGGCCCGAGGCCGGACAGCCGGCGGGACTCGGCGATCCCGAGCTCCTCCAGGGTGCGGCGGGCGGTCACCTTGCCGACCCCGGGAAGCGACTCGAGGACCGCGAGCACCTTGATCTTGGCCACGATCTCGTCGGCGTCGGCGCGGTCGAGGAGCTCGGGCAGGGTGATCGAGCCCATCTTGAGGCGGTTCTTGACGTCGGAGCGGACCCGCCGGGCCTCGGCTGCCTTGTCCAGTGCGGCCTGTCGCTGCTCAGGCGTCAACTGCGGTGGCTTGGGCATGGAATCGACGCTAGCGGGTGGAGGTGGCAATGTGCTCGATCAGGGACACCCGTCGCCCGACCGCGACCGACCGGACCGAGCGGCCGCGACCGGATCACCCGATGACGGCCATCACCCGTCGGCATGACGCTGCGTCGCTAGGCCGACCCGTCGAGACCGCCGAGCAGCTCGGCTGCGGCCCTGGCCGGGTCGTCGGCCTGGGTCACCGGGCGGCCGATCACCAGCAGATCGGCCCCCTCGGACAGCGCCAGCTCCGGGGTCACGGCGTTCGGCTGGTCGTGGCGATCGGCTCCCTCGGCCCGTATCCCCGGCACGACCCGAAGCGTCCGGGGCGAGAGCTCTCTGGCGTCCTTGAGATGGGTGCCGGCGCAGACGATGCCGCCACAGCCGGCCTCGACCGCAACCCGCAGCCGGTTCGGCACGATGTGGGCCGGGGCGTCGCGGTCACTGGTCAGCACGGTGATGCCGACGGCGACCGGGGTCTCCAGCCCGGCATTGTGGGCGCCGGTGCGCAGCCCCTCCACGCCGGCGCCGAGCATGTCCGGACCGCCGTGGGCGTGCATCGTCAGGTAGCTGACGCCGAGCGCACCGGCCACCCGGGCCGCCTTGGCCACCGTCGTGGGTATGTCGTGCAGCTTGAGGTCGAGGAAGACGTCGAAGCCGGTGTCGAGCAGCGCCCCGACGGCGTCGGGACCGGCGGCGGTGAACAGCTCGAGGCCGACCTTGGCCACGCCGAACCACGGGGCCAGCTGGCGGCCGAGGCGGACCGCCTCGACCAGGTCGTCGACGTCGAGCGCCACCGCCATCTTGGCCCGCAGCTCGGGGGACAGGCCATCGGTCGCGGCTTCGGCGGTCTCGGTCACGGTGGTACCTCCTGGTCGGCGCCGCGGTCGGGCTCCGGTCTCTTCACGTACGGGTCGTCTCGAGGGGTGGTTGGCCGCCGACGGGCCGGTCTGACCGGATCACCATCGGGCGGTGCCGATCAGGTCGACGAACCGTTCGACCCCCTGATTAGCACACCAGTCTCCCAGATCGGTGGTAAGTCGACCCACGGTGCGGGGATCGGCGAAGGTCGCGGTGCCGATCTGGACGGCGTCGGCCCCGGCCCTGGCGAACTCGACGGCGTCGTCGACCGTGGCGATGCCGCCGACGCCGACGATCGGCAGGTCGGGGATGGCAGCCCGGACGTCGGCCACGGCCCGGACGGCCAGCGGGCGGATCGCCGGGCCGGACACCCCTCCGCCGCCGTTGCCGAGCCGGGCCTCGCCGGTGGCCGGGTCGATGGCCAGCCCGAGGTAGGTGTTGACCAGGGTGACGGCTTCGGCCCCGCCGGCGGCGGCCGCCGCAGCGATCTCGGTCAGCCGGGGGCCGGCATTGGGGCTGAGCTTGGCCCAGCGGGGGCGCTCGCAGGCGGCGGTGACCTCGAGGACCCGGGCGGTCATCTCCGGTGAGTGGGCGAACATGGCCCCACCGGCCTCGGTGTTGGGGCACGAGATGTTGACCTCGACCGCGATCACGTCGTCCGGGGCGTCGCCGAGCGCCTTGGCCGCCAGCTCGTAGTCGGCAACGGTCCGGCCCCAGATCGAGGCGACGACGCGGGCTCGGGCCCGCTGCAGGTCGGGCAGGTGATCCCGCAACCAGGCATCGACGCCGGGCCCCTGGAGGCCGACGGCGTTGATCATGCCCGACGGCGTTGCGTGGACCCGGAGCGGAGCGTTGCCGTCCCACGGGTAGGGGGCGAGCGACTTGACGACGACGGCGCCGAGCCGGTCGAGGTCGACGTAGGCGCCGAGCTCGGCCCCGAAACCGGCGGTCCCGGCTGCGGTCATGATCGGCGACGGCAGCGCAACCGAGCCGACCGTGGTCGACAGATCGACCATCAGACGAGCCTCCGGAGGCTCGTCCCGACGCCGCCGGAGGTCATCCGGTCCCGCCGCCGTCTGTCCTGCCGTGGATGGCCTGCAGCGCCCGGACCTGCATGGCCGAACCGGCCAGATCACGGAGACCACGGGCGGTGGCCCTGGCCGCGGCCACGGTGGTCAGCAACGGGATCCCGTGCTGGCCGGCGGCGATCCGGATGTAGGCCCCGTCGGCCCGGGGGCCCCGGCCCCGCGGCGTGTTGACGACGAGCGCGATGTCGCCCGACTCGATCAGCTCGACGGCGCTGACCGGCCCCTGGCCGATCCGGTCGACCACCCGATCGACCGGCAGGCCGGCCGCGTCGAGGGCCTTGGCCGTTCCGGCGGTGGCGATCAGCCGGTAGCCCTGACCGGTCAGCTCCCTGGCCACCTCGATGCCGGCCTCCTTGTCGCGGTCGGCCAGCGACAGGAACACGGCCGCCCCCGGTGGCGGCGGCAGGGCGGATCCCGCACCGAGCTGGCTCTTGATGAAGGCGAGGCCCGGGGTGGTGTCGATGCCCATCACCTCGCCGGTCGAGCGCATCTCGGGCCCGAGGAGGGCGTCGGTCGTCGGGAAGCGGTTGAACGGCAGCACGGCCTCCTTGACCGCCCAGAAGCCCTGGCCGGCCTCGGCCGGGAGCAGCCCGTCGGCGCGCAGCTCGTCGAGGGTGGCGCCGGTCATGACCCGGGAGGCGACTTTGGCAAGCGGCCGGCCGGTCGCCTTGGCCACGAAGGGGATCGTGCGGGAGGCCCGGGGGTTGGCCTCGATCACGAACACCTCGCCGTCGCGGACTGCGTACTGGACGTTGATCGGGCCGACGACCTCCAGCTCGGTCGCCACCGCCGCCGTGTACCGGCCGAGGGTCTCGACCACGGGCGCCGACAGGGTCGGTGGCGGGAGGACGCAGGCCGAGTCGCCCGAGTGGACCCCGGCCTCCTCGACGTGTTCCATCACCCCGCCGATCAGCACCTCGCCGGTGTGGTCGCGGATGGCGTCGACGTCGACCTCGATCGCGCTCTCGAGGAAGCGGTCGATGAGCACCGGGCGCTCGGCCGACAGGCCGCCCTCCCGGCCGAGGGAGCCGGTCTCCCCCATCGCCTTCATCGCCGCCGTCAGGTCGTCGTCGGAGTAGACGAGCTCCATGGCCCGGCCGCCGAGCACGTAGCTGGGGCGGACCAGCGCCGGGTAACCGATCTCCGCCGCTGCGGCCAGGGCCTCCTCGACGCTGACCGCGGTGCCGCCGGGAGGCTGGGGGATGTCGAGCCGGCGACACAGCTCGGCCCACCGGTCCCGGTCCTCGGCCGCGTCGATCGAGGCCGGAGCGGTGCCCAACACGAGCTCGGGCGGCAGCCGGTCGGCCAGCTTCAGCGGGGTCTGCCCGCCGAGCGAGACGACGATGCCGGCCAGCGAGCCCGCAGCCGACTCGGCCTCGACGACGTTCATGACGTCCTCGTGGGTGATCGGCTCGAAGTACAGCCGGTCGGAGGTGTCGTAGTCGGTCGAGACCGTCTCGGGGTTGCAGTTGACCATGATGGTCTCGTAGCCGGCGTCGGCCAGGGCGAAGCTTGCGTGCACGCAGCAGTAGTCGAACTCGATGCCCTGGCCGATCCGGTTGGGGCCGGAGCCGAGGATGATGACCTTCTGCCGATCGCTGGCCACCACCTCGTTCTCGTCCTCGTAGGTCGAGTAGTGGTATGGCGTCTCGGCCTCGAACTCGGCCGAGCAGGTGTCGACGGTCTTGAATGTCGGGATCACGCCGGCCCCGGTCCTGGCGGCCCGCACCGCCGCCTCGGTCGCCGGGTCTCCGTCGCCGTCGACCAGCAGGTAGGCCAGCTGGACGTCGGAGAAGCCGAGCTGCTTGGCCCGCCGCCAGTCGGCCCTCGTCAGGTCGCCGATCGTTCGGCCGGTCAGGGCCTGGCGCTCCTCGACGACGATCGACATCTGGTCGAGGAACCAGGGGTCGATCCGGCTGAGGTCGTGCACCTCCTCGATCGTCATGCCAGACCGGAGGGCGGCCTCGACCTGGAAGATGCGGTCGGCCGAGCCGGACGGCAGCAGCGCCTCGAAGTCCGACCGGTCGAGCTCGTCGAAGGGCGCCTCGGCCGCCGAGCCGTTGAGCCCGGCCTGGCCGATCTCCAGCGACCGGCAGGCCTTCTGCAACGACTCGGGGAACGTGCGGCCGATGGCCATGACCTCGCCGACCGACTGCATCGACGTGCCGAGCACGCCGCTGGTGCCGGGGAACTTCTCGAACGCCCAGCGCGGGATCTTGGTCACCACGTAGTCGATGACCGGCTCGAAGCTCGCCGGCGTCTTGCGGGTGATGTCGTTTGGGATCTCGTCGAGCGTGTAGCCGACGGCGAGCTTGGCCGCGATCTTGGCGATCGGGAAGCCGGTCGCCTTCGACGCCAGCGCCGATGACCGGGAGACCCGGGGGTTCATCTCGATGACGACCATCCGGCCGGTGCTCGGCTCGACCGCGAACTGGACGTTGGAGCCGCCGGTCTCCACCCCGACCCGGCGCAGGCAGGCGAACGCCTGATCCCGCATGACCTGGTACTCGACGTCGCTCAGGGTCTGGATCGGGGCCACGGTGATCGAGTCGCCGGTGTGGACGCCCATCGGGTCGACGTTCTCGATGGAGCAGATGATGACCTGGTTGTCCGCGTTGTCCCGCATGACCTCCAGCTCGTACTCCTTCCAACCCTCGATCGACTCCTCGATCAGGATCTCGGTGATCGGGCTGGCGGCCAGGCCGTTGGCGGCGACGCTGGCGAACTCGTCGGTGGTGTGGGCGATGCCGGTGCCGCGGCCGCCGAGGATGTAGGCGGGGCGGATGATGACCGGCAGCCCGATCTCGGCGATGACCTCGTCGGCCTCCTCCATGGAGTGGGCGATGCCGCTTCGGGGCACGTCGAGCCCGATCTCGAGCATCGCCTCCTTGAACCGGTGGCGGTCCTCGGCGGTGGCGATGGCCTCGGCGTCGGCCCCGATCAGCTCGACGCCGTTTGCCTCGAGGACGCCGGACTCGGCCAGCTCGATGGCCAGGTTGAGCGCGGTCTGGCCACCGAGGGTCGGCAGCACCGCCTCCGGCCTCTCCTGCTCGATGATGCGGGTCAGCGACTCGAGCGTGAGGGGCTCGATGTAGGTGGCGTCGGCGAAGTCGGGGTCGGTCATGATCGTGGCCGGGTTGGAGTTGGCCAGGACCACCCGGTAGCCGTCGGCCCGCAGCATCCGGCAGGCCTGGGTGCCCGAGTAGTCGAACTCGCAGGCCTGGCCGATGACGATCGGGCCGGACCCGATGACGAGGATCGTGTGCAGGTCGTCGCGCCGTGGCATCAGTTGGTCTCCGTCGGGTGGGTGGCGATGGCGTCGGCGAACCGGCCGAACAGGTGGGCGCTGTCGTGGGGACCGGGCGAGGCCTCCGGGTGGTGCTGGACCGAGAAGGCCGGGGCGGTGCCGCCGCTCAGCGCCGCCTGGTCGACCCGGAGCCCCTGGCAGACGCCATCGTTGAGGTTGATGTGGGTGACCTCGCCCTTGCCGGCCAGGCTGGCCGGGTCGACGGCGAAGTTGTGGTTCTGGCTGGTGATCTCGACCCCGCCGGTGCGCTCGTCGCGGACCGGATGGTTGGCCCCGTGGTGGCCGAAGGGCAGCTTGACGATGTCGGCACCGATGGCCAGGGCCAGGATCTGGTGACCGAGGCAGATGCCGAAGATCGGGACACGGCCGAGCAGGTCGCGCACCGTCTCGATGCCGTAGGTGACCTCGGTCGGGTCGCCCGGCCCGTTCGACAGGAACACCCCGTCGGGGCGGCGGGCGAGGATGTCGTCTGCCGGCGTCGAGGCCGGGACGACCTCGACGTCGCCGACGGAGGTGGCCAACATGTCGACGATCGTCGACTTGATCCCGAAGTCGACGGCCACGATGCGGGGCGGTCGACCGTCGGTCGAGCCACGGAACGGGACCGAGTAGGGCTCGTCGGTGGTGACGGTGGCGACGAGGTCGATCCCGTCGGTCCCGGGCTCGTCGGCCGCAGCCTGCTTGATGATGGCCAGGTCGATCGCCCCCGGTCCCTCGACCGGCCCGAACGCGCCGGGCATGGCCCCGTCGTCGCGGATCCGACGGGTCAGGCGGCGGGTGTCGATCCCGGCGATGCCGGCCAGGCTCCACCGGGTGAGGAACCCGTCGAGCGAGTCCTGGGCCCGGTGGTTGGAGTGCCGCCTGGCCAGGTCGCGGATGATGACCCCGCGGGCGAACACGCCCCGGGACTCGAAGTCGGCCTCGGCCGTGCCGTAGTTGCCGATGTGGGGGTAGGTGAACGTGATGATCTGCCCGGCGTAGGACGGGTCGGTCAGGACCTCCTGGTAGCCGGTGAGGGCGGTGTTGAACACGACCTCGCCCGAGGCCGGGCCGTTCGGAACGGCCCCGATGTGCTCACCCTCGAAGACCGAGCCGTCGGCCAGCACGAGGGCTGCGGCATGGATGCTGCTCACCGTTGGGCCTCCCCGTCGATCACGACCGGTTCGCCGTTGAACACCGTGTGGCGGATGCGGCCTCGGACCTCGCGGCCGTGGAACGGGGTGTTCACGCTGTTGCTGGCCATGGCCGAGCGGTCGACCGTCCACGTGGCCTCCGGGTCGGCGACCGCCAGGTTGGCCTGCCGGCCGGGTTCGATGGGGCCGCCGTGGCGCTCGGCCACGCCGGCGATCCTGGCCGGCGTGGTCGACAGCAGCTCGACGAGGGCCTCGGGCTCGAGGTCGAGCTCGGTGTTGGCCAGGGCGTAGGCGGTCTCCAGGCCGAGCATGCCGGGGGGAGCCTGGTCGAACGGCAGCTCCTTGGAGTCCGGGGTGTGGGGGGCGTGGTCGGTGGCGATGGCGTCGATCGTGCCGTCGGCCAGCCCCGCCTTGATGGCGGCGACGTCGTCGGCGGTCCGCAGGGGCGGGTGGACCTTGAATACCGGGTCGTACGAGGCACAGGCCTCGTCGGTCAGCGCGAAGTGGTGGGGGCAGGCCTCGGCGGTCACCGGGTGGCCCTCCGCCTTGGCCGCCCGGACCAGGGCCACGCTGCCGGCCGTCGACAGGTGCTGCATGTGGACCCGGACGCCGGTGAGGCGGGCCAGCGCGATGTCTCGGGCCACCATCAGCTCCTCGGCCTCGGCCGGCTGGCCGCCGAGCCCGAGCCGGGACGACACCGTCCCCTCGTGCATGACGCCGCCCTGGGACAGCGCCGTGACCTCGCAGTGCTGCGACAGCACGATCGGCTGCCCGTCGTCGACGACCAGCGAGCCGGCGTACTCGAGGGCCCGGCGCATGAGCATGGCGTCCTGCAGGCCGGTGCCGTCGTCGGTGAACATGCGGACGCCGAGGTCGGCCAGCTCCCCCATCGGCGACAGGGCTTCGCCATCGCGCCCGATCGTGATCGCAGCCGACGGCTTGATCTCACACAGCGCGCTCTTGCCGTAGGCCAGGACCTCGGACACGACGGCAGCCGAGTCCATGCAGGGGGTCGTGTTCGGCATGGCCACGATGGCGGTGAAGCCGCCACGGGCCGCGGCCCGGCTGCCGGACTCGATGGTCTCGGCCGCCTCGTTGCCGGGCTGGCGGAGGTGGACGTGCAGGTCGACGAAGCCGGGAACCACGTGGCAGCCGGTGGCGTCGAGGACGCGGTCGGCCCAGTCGGCGGCCGGCCCGGACGGGGCCTGGACCACCTGGCCCGTCGCCCGGTCGACGGCAAGGTCGATCGTCCGCCGCCCGAGTTGGTCCACCACCGTTCCACCGGTGATCGCTAGCAGGCTCATCACACTCCTGTCGGTTTGGGTCGTGTGTCGTGGTGCGCCGCTCAGGGCGCCTGGTCTGGGTCGAACCGGCCGGGGCCGAGGAGGCGGTAGAGCACCGCCATGCGGACCGGGACCCCGGCGCTGACCTGGTCGAGGACCAGGCAGCGGGGGTCATCGGCCACCTCGGGATCGATCTCGACCCCCCGGTTCATGGGGCCGGGATGCATGATCAGGGCGTCGGGTCGGAGCCGGTCGAGCCGGTCGACGGTGAGGCCGTAGCGGGCCCGGTACTCGCGAACCGTCGGGAAGGCACCGGCGGCCAGACGCTCCTGCTGGATGCGGAGGAAGTAGGCGACGTCGACGTCGGCCAGGGCGGCGTCGATGTCCGGCTCGACCTTGACCGGCCAGCCCTCCAGGCTCGGCGGCAGCATCGTGCGGGGCCCGACGAGGATCACCTCGCCCCCGAGGGCGGTGAACGCCTCGACGTTTGAGCGGGCCACCCGGGAGTGCTGGATGTCGCCGCAGATCGCGATCTTCCGGCCGTCGAGGCCGCCGAGGCGCTCGGTGATCGTGTAGCAGTCGAGCAGAGCCTGGGTGGGATGCTGGTGCCAGCCGTCGCCTGCGTTGACCACCGACGCGTCGGTCCAGGCGGCGATGCGGTGCGGCGCCCCCGAGCTGCCGTGACGGACGACGACGGCGTCGACCCCCATGGCGTCGATGGTCTCGACGGTGTCACGCAGCGACTCGCCCTTGGCCGCCGACGACGAGGAGACCGAGAAGTTGACGACGTCGGCCGACAGCCGCCTGGCCGCCAGGTCGAAGCTGGTCCTGGTCCTCGTCGAGTCCTCGAAGAAGGCCAGCACGACCGTCTTGCCCCGCAGGGCCGGGACCTTCGGGATGTCCCGCTCCTGGACCTCGGCGAAGCCACGGGCCAGTTCGAGCAGCTCCTCCAGGTCGCCCCGGCTCAGCTCGTTGATCGACAGAAGGTGCTTCATCGCTCGACCTCCCCGAGCTCGACCCCGTCGAGGGTGGCGTTGACCGCCTCGTTGCGTCTGGTCGGTAGGTTCTTGCCGACGTAGTCCGGCCGGATCGGCAGCTCCCGGTGGCCCCGATCGACCATGACCGCCAGCTGGATCGCCCTCGGGCGGCCCCGATCGATGATGGCGTCGAGGGCGGCCCGGATCGTCCGGCCGGTGAACAACACGTCGTCGACGAGGACCACGATCTTGCGGTTGAGGTCGACGTCGATCTCGGTCACCGCCTCGGGCAGGACCGGGCGGAGGTTGATGTCGTCGCGGTAGAAGGCGACGTCGAGCTTGCCGGTCGGGACCGAGATGGACTCGATCTCGACCAGGGCGGTGGCGATCGCCTCGGCGAAGGGCACACCACCGGTCTGGAGCCCGATCAGGACGAGGTCGTCGAGCCCCTTGTTGGCCTCGACGATCTCGTGGGCCATGCGACGGACGGCCCGGCCGACCGACTCGGCGTCGAGAACCAGCGAACGGGGGACGAAGACCCCGCCGTAGGGAGGTGTCCGCCGTCGTTCGCGCTCAGCCAAGCCATCTCCTTCCGTTCGGGCCTCACGGGACCCGATTCACGGACGATCATGGGCAGCCCCGTCGGGTGTGCCTGCGGCAGCCCCACGAGAGCTGGGCGCGATCCTAGCGAGCGTCGATCACTCGCGCGCCGACCTTCGCCGCGATTTCGGCCCCGGCCGCCCGTTCGCAGGGCTCAGGTGCCCCGGAAGACCGGATCGCGCTTCTCGACGAAGGCGGCCGCGGCCTCCCGGTGGTCCTCGGTCGACATCGATCGGGCCATGGCCGGGGCCTCGGCGTCGAGGGCGGTGGCGAGGTCGACCGTCTGGGCCCGCTCGATGTTCTCCTTGATGTAGCGGAGCGCGATCGGGGGTCGGGCGGCCAGCTCGTGGCAGAAGTCGAGCGCGGCCTCGGCGAAGCCCTCGTCGGGCAGGACCCGGTTGACCAGGCCGAGGTCGGCCGCCTCGGCCGCCGACAGCCGGGGCGACATCCAGTACAGCTCCTTGGCCTTGGCGGAGCCGACGAGCTGGGTCAGGAACCAGCTCCCGCCGAAGTCGCCGGAGGCGCCGATGCTGCTGAAGGCGGTCACGAGGATCGCCCGCTCGGCGGCGATCCGCAGGTCGGCGGCGAGGGCGATCGACAGGCCAGCCCCGGCCGCCGCACCCGGCAGTGCGGCGACGACCGGCTTCGGTAGCTGTCGGAGCGCGAGCGAGACCTCTCGCTGGCGCCGACGGAGATCGGCGACCCGCTCCTCGACCGAGGGGGCCGAGCCCGGCTCGGCGTTGTTGCGCTGGTTCATGCCCTTCACGTCGCCGCCGGCGCAGAAGGCGGAGCCGGCGCCGGTCAGCATGACCACCCGGATGTCGGGATCGGTGGCGATGCGGGGCAGCGCGTTCCCGAAGCCGGTGTAGACCCCGCCGGACAGGGCGTTCCGGCGCTCGGGCCGGTTGAAGGTCAGGACGGCAACGTTGCCGACCCGCTCACCGAGCAGGTCGTCGGTGCCGGTGTCCAGTGGTTGCCGCTCGGCCGGTGCGTCCATGGCCTTCCCCTGTCGTCGACGGGCTCGTCACCACGACCGTAGCGGTCGCTCCGGCGTCCTTCGAATCCCCTCGCCGGCTCGGCCGGAGATCAGCCGGCGAGCGCCGGGACGGCGGTGGCCAGGAGGGTCGCGGCCCTGGCCGCGCCCTGGAGGGCGGCGTCGATCAGGACGCCGCCCGGGCTGGTGCCCGCCGGTTCCATCACCGAGACCCGGTAGGTGAACGAGCGCTCGACGCCGTCGACGACGACGCCGTCGATCCGAACGTCGACATCGAGGTCGGCCTGGCGACCGGACGGCCACGGGCCGCCGGTGAGCGCGGTCGCCAGCGCCTCGACCTCGGCCCCGTCGTCGGACGACGGGTCGGGCTCCCAGACCACGATCGGCGCCGGCACGTAGCCGGGCAGGCTGTGGCGGGTCACGACGTCGAGCTCGACGTCGTGACCGTCGACGGTCATCCCGACGGTGGCCCCGTCGAAGTCGGCGCCGGCCAGCCCGAACGACCAGCGGGGGTGGACGACCTCGCCCGGCACGTAGCCCCGGGGCGGCCAGGCCACGAAGCCGTCCGGCTCCCGAACGGGTGGGGCGTCATCGAACACCCCGTCGTCGAACACCCACAGCGCGTTGGCCGGGTAGCTCTCGGCGCTGCCGGCCACGTGGCCGACACCCATCTCGGTCGTCGGCGGGTGCAGGATCGTGTTGCGGTGCCCGACGTCGCGGTTCCGCTCTCCCGGGTCCTCGATGTAGCCGTCGATGGCGGCCGGACCGACCCGTCCGAGGTAGAGGTTGCTGTTGGCCGCGGCCTCCCGACCGGTCGAGTCGAGGCAGTCGAAGGTCTCGTCCGGGGCGTGGCTCAGGCGACCGGTTGCGCTCATCGTGAGTGCGGCGTGCTGGGCCTTGGCCGAGTACTCGTCGCTCAGCCGCACGGTGGCCGGCACGCCGGCGAGGCCACGGTAGAAGTTCACCCGTCCGATCGTGGCCAGGGCGAGCGCCCGCGACGACTCGCCGGCGACACACGCATCGTAGGAACCGGACCACGCCATGTCGGGAGCCTCGCGGGCCCGCTCGATGGCCCAGGCAACGGCCACGGCGTCGCGGTTCGAGGCGTCGATCCAGGGCTCGACCAGGGTCCCGGCCGGACGCTCGGTCCCGGCCAGCAGGCCGGTGAGCACGACCGCAACCGCCACGAGCACCGCACCGAGGTGCGGCCCGTCACCGGACCGTGGCGGGGCGGCGACGACCGGTGTCGGCGTGCGGGGGCGGCGAGGCACCCCTCTCTATCGGCGAGTCGTGGCCCGGCGTTGAGGGCCAGGCGACCGGCGTCGGTGGCGCCGCCGGGCGGGTGTCGGCCGCGGTGGGCGTCAGGGCGAGCCGGCGCCCTCGAGCTGGTCGGCGATCGCGGCCAGGACGCCGTTGACGAACCGGCCGGAGCCCTCGGTCGAGTACCGGCTCGCCAGCTCGACCGCCTGGGCCAGGACGACCCCGGGCGGGGTCTCGCCGGCCAGCAGCTCACCGACGGCCTGGCGCATCACGACCAGGTCGAGGGCCGGCATCCGGGCGAGCGACCAGCGGGTCGAGGCGCCGTCGATCAACTCGTCGGCCCTGGCCCGATGCTGCTCGGCCAGCCGGAGGAGGCCGACGGTGAACGCGTCCGGGGCCAGCGTCAGCGAGTCGAGCAGCTCGTCGACCGACCAGCCGCGGATCTCGGCCTCGTAGCCGAGCTCGATGGCCCGCTCCCGACTCTCCCGGCGCGACCGTTGCCCGCTGTCGGTCATGCGACGCCTGCCACCGACCGTCAGGCCCTGGTCTGGTACTCGCCGGTGCGGGTGTCGACCTTGACCCGATCGCCGATCTCCACGAACAGCGGGACCTGCACGACGAGGCCGGTCTCGAGGGTGGCCGGCTTGCGGGCGCCGGAGACCCGGTCGCCCTGGATGCCTGGCTCGGTCTCGGTGACCGCCAGCTCGACGGAGGCGGGCAGGTCGGTGCCGATGATCTCGTCGCCGTACATCAGGAACAGCAGCGACTGGCCCTCGGAGATGTAGCCGCCGGCCGAGCCCATGGCTGCGGATGGCACGCTCATCTGCTCGAACGTCTCGTTGTCCATGACGGCGAAGTCGTCGCCGTCGCGGTACAGGTACTGCTTCTCGCGCTTCTCGATGAACGCGCTCTCCATCCGCTCGCCGGCCCGGAAGGTGCGGTCGACCACGGCACCGGTCCGCACGTTGCGCAGGGTGGTGCGCACGAAGGCGCCGCCCTTGCCCGGCTTGACGTGCTGGAACTCCTGGAGCTGGAACAACCCGTCGTCGAGCTCGACGTGCATCCCGTTCTTGAAATCGCTGGTGCTGATCGTGGCCATTGGCCACCACGCTACCGGGCCCGCTCGGGCGTCCGGTCGGCCGTCGACGACCGGACGATCAGCGCGTCGGGACGTGATGGTCCTTCGGGGCACCGGTCAGCGGAACGCAACCGTCGTCGGTGACCAGCACCGAGTCCTCGATGCGGATGCCGCCGTCGCCGGGAAGGTACACGCCTGGCTCGACGGTCACGACCTGACCGGCCCGCAGCACCCCGGTCGCCCTGGTCGACAGGAACGGCTGCTCGTGGATCTCCAACCCGATGCCGTGGCCGGTGCCGTGCACGAACGCCTCGCCGAGGCCCCGCTCGGTCAGGAGGTCGCGGCAGGCGGCGTCGACCGCCCGCTCGTCGACGCCGGCGGCGACCGCAGCCACGCCGGCGGCCTGGGCCGCCTCGACCGCCCGGTACCGGTCGATGGCTGCGTCGGCGACCGGGTCGATCAGGAAGCTGCGGGTCATGTCGCTGCCGTAGCCGTCGACGGCGGCACCGAAGTCGATGACCACGGCGTCACCGGGGGCGAGCGGCCGATCGGAGGGCGTGGCGTGGGGCTTGGCGCTGTTCGGGCCGGTGGCCACGATCGTCGGGAAGCTGAGACCCTCGGCCCCGAGGTCGACCATCGTCCGGTCGAGGTCCCTGGCCACCTCGCGCTCGGTCCGACCGGCCACGAGCGAGGGGGCGATGCGGGCCAGGGCACCGTCGGCGATGCCGGCGGCTCGCCGGAGCCGGGCGATCTCGCCGGGGTCCTTGTCTTGGCGGAGGGCCTCGATCAGGTCGAGGGTGGCCACCACCTCCCGCCCATCGAGCCAGCCATCGACCTGACGAGCGGTGGCCCAGGTCGCATGGCCCGCCTCGAGCCCGACCCGCGCCGCAGCGCCGACACCGGCCCTCACCGGACCGGACCGGTCGCGGTCGATCGCCACCGTGGCCGCGACGGCGGCCGCATCCAGCTGCTGGGCCACCTGGATCTCGTAGCGGTCGTCGGTGACGACGGTCAGATCGTCGGCGGTGACCACGGCGGCCCCCGCGCTGCCGGTGAAACCGGTCAGCCAGCGGATGTTCTGGGGCTTGGTGACCACCAGGGCGTCGAGCCCGTCCTCGTCGAGCCGGCGGCGGAGGCGATCGAGACGGGCGCCGCGGTCCATCGGCGGCAGGTCGACACCGGCCGCGCCGGATGCGGGGGTCGTGGTCATGTCGTGCCGCCGTGCGGCGTCGCCGGCCGACCGCCGTTCGGATCGCGCTCGATGGCGGCCATGGCCTCGGCCAGCAGCCGACGGTCGCCGACGGGCACCGGCTCGACCCCGTTCGGGCCGTCCAGCACGAACGTGACCCCGTCGATCGCCTTCTTGTCGCGGGCGAACAGGTCGATGATGTGCTGGTGGTCGAGGCCGACCGGGAGGGTGCCGTCGAGCCCGTAGGCGGCGACGACTCGGCGGTGCTCGGCGACCCGGTCGCCGTCGATCCGGCCGAGGGCGGCCGCCACCTCGGCGGCGTAGATCAGCCCGATCGCCACCGCCTCGCCGTGGCGGATCCCATCGCGGTGCCCGAGCGACCCGGCGCCGTGGCCGGCGATGGTCTCGAGTGCGTGGGCCAGCGTGTGGCCATAGTTGAGGATGGCCCGGCGGCCACCCTCACGCTCGTCGCCCGAGACCACGTCGGCCTTGATGGCAACCGAGCGGGCGACCCGCTCGACCACCTCGAGCCGGTCGAGCTGGCCACCGCCGAGGAAGTGGTACTTGGCCAGCTCGCCCATCCCGGCCCCGAACTCACGTGGCGGCAGCGTGTCGAGCGTCTCGATGTCGCACAGGACGGCCTCGGGTTGCCAGAAGGCGCCGACCAGGTTCTTGCCCTCGGGGAGGTTGACGCCGCTCTTGCCGCCGATGGCGGCGTCGATCTGGCCGAGCAGGGTGGTCGGCACGTGGATCACCGGGATGCCACGGTGGTAGCTGGCGGCGACGAAGCCGGCCAGGTCGGAGACGACGCCACCGCCGATCGACACGACACAATCGGCCCGGGTCAGGCCCCAGGCGGCGAAGGCGGACGCCAGCCGACCGACGACGTCGAGCCGCTTCGCCTCCTCGCCGTCCGGGACGAGGAAGACCTCCTGGTCCCGCCCGGTGTCGATCTCGATGCCGACGCCAGGCTGGGTGATGACGGCAACCCGCTTGGCCCGTTCGGGCAGGTGGTGGGCCAGCTCGTTGCGGACTCCCCGACCGACCACGATCGGGTAGCCGCGCCCGCCGTCGAGCTCGACCCGCTCGACCCGGCGCTCGGGCCGATCGGCCAGGGCAACGACCCCGGTCTCGATGGCGGCGAGCAACTCGGTTGCGGTCGACGTCGAGTCGACCGGCAGGATCACGTCGGCGGCGATCGTGAGCGGCCCGAGCCAGCGCGATCGCCGATCGGCCGGCTCCGGGGCGCGGCTGCGGGCCAGCTCGTCGAGACCGGCGGCCATGCGGGCGGCGAGGACGTCGTCGGCGCCGTCAAGCCACACGACCGTCGCCGTGCGCCGGAGCTCGGCACGCGCCTCGCCCCCGGCCAGGAGACCGGGGGCGACGGCGATGGCGGGGGTCCGCTCGTCGAGCCGGGCCCGGAGGGCGCCGAGGTCGGAGAGCGGGTCGGTGTCGGTCGACGGGACACCGGCCCGGTCGGCGATCGCCGCAGCGACGGGGGCGATGCCGGCGCCGGCCAGGCCGACGATGGCCAGAGGCTTGGCGTTCACCAGGTCAATCTAGCCCGGCGGCCGCACGGCCGACCGGGTCGATCGGGTGCGGGCCGGGCGGGCGGGGCGCCCGGAGGCCAGCCGAGGCGGCTACTCCTCGTTGCGGAGGTAGCGGGCCAGCAGCCCGCCCCTGGCGTCGTCGCCACCGTCGAGCAGTTCCGACGCGTCCTCGACCTGCTCGCCGAACCCGGCGATCTCCGAGGGCGAGGGCGGCCCGGGGGGCACCGTTGCCGTTGCGGGAGCGGGAGCAGCGGCGGGGGCGGGGGCGGCGGCCGGGGGCTGGGGGGTGCTGGGCGAGCCGGCCAGGGCCTCGAGGCTCGGCGCCGGCTCGGAGACCGCCGCGGCCGCTGCGGGACCGGTCCCGCTCGCGGCGATGGTGGCGGCGGCCCCGGCGGTGGCGCCGCTGCCGGCGGCTGCGGCCGGCGCAGGGTTGGCGCCGGCCGGCGCCGCGGCCCGACCGGCCTCGGCGGGACGGCTGCGGCGGTAGGAGCCGACGGGCTCGGTCACGTTGACCAGCATCCGCTCGGCCAGGTCCTTGATGCGCCTGCTGCCCTCGACCTCACCGAGCGAGAGACGGTCGCACACGTGCGAGGCCGGGCAACCGGTGCCGACGGTCATCAGGGTCGCCCACTCGTCGCGACTGACGGTGACCTCGTCACTCGGCAGCTCGAGCACCGGCACCACCTGGTGGTTGAGGCTGGGGACGACCGCCTCGATGGCCCGCCAGTCCTGCAGCCGGGCCTCGGCGTTGGCCAGCACGGTCGAGACGTTCTCGATGATGTCGTCCGGCGACACCTCCCGGTGGGTGAAGGTGAAGGTGCCGTCGTCGTAGCGGAGCAGCTCGAACATGATGTCCTCGAGCTCGGTGCCGTTGGCGGTGAAGCTGGCGCTGCCGTTGACGAGCCGGCCATCGTGGAACATCAGGCTCCCGGTTCCCCGGTTGCCGGCGATCTCGAGCTGGCCGGTCTTCGAGGTGCCGGACAGCAGTCCCAACACCTCGTCGAGAGCGAAGTTCTCGAGCGAACCCTGGAGCATGGTTACCTCCCACTATCGCCCGAACCACAGCGGACGAGTCCTTTGGTACGCACAGCCATCGGACGGTGGTGGTCGGAGTTGAGGGTCGGGCGCCGGGATCGCCCGGCTTCAGCGGTCAGCGGCCTCGACGGCCGCGGTCATGACCTCGATCGGGGCGTCGACCCCGGTCCACAGCTCGAAGGCCAGGGCGGCCTGGCCGACCAGCATGGCCACGCCGTTGTCGGTGGCCGCGCCGACCGCCTCGGCCGCCACCAGCAGCGGGGTCCGCCTCGGCTGGTAGACGATGTCGACGACCCGGTGCCCGGTCCGCAGCCCGGCGATCGGGATCGGGCAGCCGTCTGGGTCGGGGCCGCCGGCCATGCCGACCGAGGTGGTGTTGACCACGACGTCGGCCGCCGCCACCTCGTCGACCGTGGCCTCGCCAACCCGGGCGCAGGGCGCGAGCGCCGCCACCGGGACCGCACGCTCGGGGCTGCGGTTGGTGACGGCGATCCCGGCCGCTCCGGCCCGGCCGAGCGCCTCGACGATCGATCGGGCGGCCCCGCCGGCCCCGGCGACGAGGAACGACAGACCCTCGGGCGGGACGCCGAAGCGGTGCTCGAATGCCCACACGAACCCGTCGCCGTCGGTGGAGTGCCCGACGATGCGGTCGCCGGTTCGGTCGCCGGCGTCGGGACCGGTGACCCGCTGCAGGCAGTTGGCCACGCCGAGTGCGGCGGCCGCCGTCGACAGCTCGTCGGCGGCGACGGCCACGTCGCCCTTGTGGGGCATGGTGACCGACAGGCCGTCGATCCCGAGCGTTCGCATCGCCTCGGCCGCCGCCGCTCCCCCACCGGCGGCGACCGGCAGGGCGACGTACACCCAGTCGAGCCCGAGGTCGGCGAAGGCGGCGTTGTGGATCACCGGCGACAGCGAGTGTCGCACCGGATCGCCGATGACGCCGGCCAGCCGGGTCGCTCCCGTGATCATCGGTCCGTCGGCTGGCGGGCGCTCGACGTCAGCCCTCGAGGGCTCGACGTCATCCGTCGAGCAGGCCCTTCTCCCTGGCGATGGCCACGTTGGTGTTGTGCTCGTCGAGCGTGGTGGCGAACGCGTGGTTGCCCTGCTCGTCGATCAACACGTAGAACAGCCACGGCCCCGGCGTCGGGTTCATCGCCGCTTCGAGCGACGCCCGACCGGGGGCCGCGATCGGCGTCGGGGGCAGGCCGGTGACCTCGGGGTGGCGGGTGTTGTACGGCGTCGGTGTGTCGAGCTGCTCCCGGGTCGGCACCTCGCCCCGGATGCCGTTCTCGTAGATCAGGGTGGCGTCGATGCCGAGCGGGATGCCCTCGGCCAGCCGGTTGTGGATGACCCGGGAGATCTTGGCCCGGTCGCCCTCGGTCTTGGCCTCGGCCTCGATCAGCGAGGCGATGATGATGACCTCGTAGGCCGACAGGTTGAACGTGCGCTCGGCTGCGCCGTAGCCGAGCTCGCCGGTGACCTTGGCGAACTCGTTGCTCATCTTGGCCAGGACCTCTTCGGGGGTGATGTCCTGCTCGATGAAGTACTTGGCCGGGAACAGCAGGCCTTCCCACGAGACGTTGCCGGTTGGGCGGTAACGGGGCTGGACCGCGCCCGAGTCGAGCGCCGTGCGGAGCTGAGCCATCGTGATGCCGGGAATCTGGGCCGCCGTGCGGTCGAGGATCTCGTTGACCCACAGGCCCTCGGGGATGATGAACTCGCCGTACTCGATCTGCTTGGGGCCGAGCTGGAGGATGGCGATGGCCTCGTCGGCCGACATGTTCTCCTGCATCGTGTACTCGCCGGCCTGGAAGTTGCCCTCGTCCTGCCACTCGGCGTAGTACCGGAAGAACGTCGAGTTGGGGATGACGCCGGCCGCCTCGAGCGTCGAGGCGATGTCGCCGGTGGTCGACCCGACCTCGATCGTGACGGGGACCTCGCCCCGGGGCTCACCCTCGGGGTCGAGCTGGGCCGCGAACCAGTCTCGGGCGGTGGTGAAGATCACGAACCCGATGACGGCGAGGATCACGGCGGCGACGACGGCCCGCAGGATCCGGAGCCCCGCCGGCCGCGACCGGACGAACTGGCTCTCGTCCTCCCACTCCAGCTGCTCGAGACCGACCTCGTCGACGGCGAGGTCTCCTTCGGCCCGACTGCCGGGTTCGTCGAGGTAGGTCACCGGGCCATCCTACTCACGCCGCCAGCGGGGAACGGCGCGGCGCAGGAGAAGCTGCCGGACCCCGCCTGGCCGGGGTCGGCGCCGGCGCCTCAGTCGACCTCGGGCCGGGAGGCGAGCCAGGCCTCGAGGATGACGGCGGCGGCCAGCTGGTCGACGACCTCCCGTCTGCGGCTGCCGCGGACCCCACCCCGGTCGAGCTGGGCCTCGGCCGTGACCGTGCTCAGACGCTCGTCGTGGGTCTCGATCGGCACGTCGAGGACCTGGCGGAGGGCCTTGACCTCCGACAGGATGGCCTTGGCCGCCGGGCCGATCGACCCGTCGAGCGACAGGGGTAGGCCTGCGACCACGCCGACGGCGCCGGCCTCGGCCACCACGGCCGCCAGCGCCGCATGGTCGTCCGGACGATGGCCGGTGCGGTTCACGGTCCGGTACGGGGTCACGACGGTCCTGGCGTCGTCGCTGACGGCGACGCCGATGCGCTTGCGGCCGAGGTCGAGGGCCAGGACCCGACCATCACCCGGGATGCGGGGCCGGCTCAGGAGCCGAGGCCCGCAGCCTGGCGGGCCAGGTCGAGGGCCTCATCGACGCCGCCGGGGTCCTTGCCGCCGGCCTGGGCCAGGTCGGCGCCCTTGCCGCCGCCGCCCTTGATGGCCTTGGCCCCGTCGGCGATCAGCGCCCCGGCCTCGAGCGGGCCACCCGGCTCGACGGCGGCGACCAGGCTGGCGCCGCCACCATCGGCCTCGCCGCCGAGCACGACCATGCGGATCCCGTCGCGGTCGCGGAGCGCGACCGCAAGGTCCTTCAGCTGGTCGCGGGCCATGCCGTCGAGGCGGGCGACGACGACGCCGTCGACGGCCCCGTCGGCCAGCTCGCCGGCCCGGGCTGCGGCCAGGCGACCCTGCATGGCCTTGATCTCGTTGCGGAGCTCGGTCATCTCGTCGAGCCGCTTCGCCAGCCCGTCGGCCACGTCGGCCCTCGGCACGTTGAGCCGCTCGGCCAGGCCGTCGAGGATCGACTGCTCGGCCCGGAGCAGCTCGATCGGGCCGGTGCCACTGACCGCCTCGATGCGACGCAGGTTGGAGCCGATCGAGCTCTCGCTGACGATCTTGACCGGGCCGATGTCGCCGAGGGCCGACACGTGGGTGCCGCCGCAGAACTCGAGCGTCGGGCCGGCCTTGAGCACCCGGACGAGGTCGCCGTACTTGTCGCCGAAGAAGGCGATGGCGCCCATCTCCTCGGCCTCGGTCTTGGTGACCTCGGGGTGCTCGGTGGCCGGGTTGGCCAGGACCTGGGCGTTGACCAGGTCCTCGATCCGCTCGATCTCGTCGGCGGTGACCGGGTCGAAGTGGCTGAAGTCGAAGCGCAGCCGGTCGGGGCCGACCATCGAGCCCTGCTGCTTCACGTGATCGCCGAGGACCTCCCGGAGCGCCCAGTGCAGCAGGTGGGTGGCGGTGTGGTTGCGGCGGATGGCGTCGCGCCGGTCGACGTCGATCGTGGCCCTGGCCGCCTGGCCGGCCAGGATCTGGCCGTCGATCTCGACGACGTGACGGTGGACGCCCGGCACCGCGTACACGGTGTCGAGCACGGTTGCGGTGCCCGTCTCGGTGACGATCGTGCCGGTGTCGCCGATCTGGCCGCCGGACTCGGCGTAGAACGGGCTGCGGTCGGTGTAGATCGAGACGGTGCCGGTGCCGATCCCGGTGACGAGCAGCACGATGGCCTCGACGTCGGTCACCTCGTCGCGGCCGACGAAATCGGTGACACCGTTGGCCTCGACCAGGGCCTGGACCTGCTCGAAGTCGGCGGCCTGGACGACGCCCTTGCGGGCCTCCTTGGCCCGCTTGCGCTGCTCGGCCATGTCGGCATCGAAGCCGGCCCGGTCGACGCTGAAGCCCCGCTCGGCCACCACCTCGGCGGTCACCTCGAACGGGAAGCCGTAGGTGTCGTGCAGCAGGAAGGCGACCGAGCCGGGCAGCTCGCCACCGGGCTCGAGCTCGCCGAGGCGCTCGTCGAGGATCGACGAGCCGGCGGCCAGCGTCTTGCGGAACTGGGTCTCCTCCCGCTCGACCACCCGCCTGACGTTGTCGTGGGTGGTGACCAGTTGGGGGTAGTCGGCCCCCATGATCTCGACGACGGTGTCGACCAGGCTCGGGGTCACGAGGTCGTGGACGCCGAGCAGGTAGGCGAAGCGGATGGCCCGGCGCATGATGCGCCGCAGCACGAAGCCACGATCCTCGTTCGACGGGAACACGCCGTCGCTGATGAGGAACGTCATCGTGCGGGCGTGCTCGGCCAGGACCCGGAGGGCGAGATCGGAGTTGTCGTCGTGGCCGAGGGTGTAGCCGGTGATCTCCTCGGCCGCGGCGACCAGCCTGGCCATCTCGTCGATCTCGAAGACCGTGTTCTTGCCCTGCAGCACCATGAGGATGCGCTCCAGGCCGGCGCCGGTGTCGATCGACGGCTTCGGCAGCGGGTGGGAGCTGCCGGACTCGTCGGTCTCGAACTGCATGAACACGAGGTTCCAGATCTCGATGAACCGGTCCTCGCCGCCGTGCTCGGGGCCGCCGTCCTCACCGAACTCGGGACCCATGTCGTAGAAGATCTCCGAGCACGGCCCGTTCGGGCCGGTGTCGGCCATCCGCCACCAGTTGTCCTCGTCGAGGCGCTGGATCCGTTCGGCCGGGACGCCGACCTCGTGCTCCCAGATCTCGGCCGCCTCGTCGTCGCTCAGGTGGACGGTGACCCACAGGCGGTCGGGGTCGAGGCCGAAGACCTCGGTGACCAGCTCCCAGGCCATGGGAATGGCCCGCTCCTTGAAGTAGTCACCGAAGCTGAAGTTGCCGAGCATCTCGAAGAACGTGAGATGGCGGGTGGTGCGGCCGACCTCGTCGAGATCGTTGTGCTTGCCGCCGGCCCGGACGCACTTCTGGACGGTGACCGCACGGTTGTGGTCCGGTTTCTCCTCGCCGAGGAAGTACGGCTTGAACGGGACCATCCCCGAGTTCACGAAGAGCAGGGTCTGGTCGTGCGGGATCAGGCTGGCCGAGGCGATCTGGTGGTGCTCGCGTTCGACGAAGAAGTCGGTAAACACCCTGCGGAGCTCGTTGGCCTTCACCGAAACAACACTACCGGCGGGCCCGGAGGGGCCCGACCGATTATGAACCGCTCGTAACGTTGCCGGACGAGGCCACGCTCGGCGCTCCGGAACCGGTGCGGCCGGTCAGCGGTCCCACGGCCGGCGGGGCCGGTGGTAGGTCCGCTGCACCCGATCGACCACCACCGATGTCCGGCGGCGGGGGGCCCGGAAGCGGCCCTGCCGGACCGGCGCCGGCGGCTCGGGGTCCGACCGGTCGGACTCCAGGTCGATCACGCCGCCGAACGGCTCGCGCCGGTCGAGCATGGCGTCGTCGGCGGCGGCCCGGCCTCGACTGTGGCCCAGCATCTGCGAACGCAGCTCGCGTTGCGCCCGGTCCGACTCGGTGCGGACCTCGACCCCGAACCGCTCACCGAGCGCTCGGCCGGCGGCCGCCGGGCGGGGGCGTCCCTCGACCAGGTCGGCGGCCCGGTCGATGGCGCCGGCGACCCGCCGCCTGCCCCGGTCGGCGGCCCGCGTCGCCCGTCCGGCCTCGGCGGCGACCCGGCGGGCCGAGCGGCCGGCCACCACGGCCTGCCCGCCCCGGCGCAGCGGGTCGCCCGGCATCGCGTCGAGGGCCATCACCACCCGGTCGGGCAGCCGCTCCTCCAACTCGGTCGAGGCCTCGTCGACCCTCCGGGAGCCGTCCCGCCGCAGCAGCGTGCGGGCCGCTGCCGCCAGCGCCATCCAGCCGAGTCGGCGGCCGAGCAGCCGCCAGAGGCGCCTGGTCACGAAGGTGATCACGGGCCCAGCTCCCCGGCCGCCGGTCCCCCGTCTCCGGCGACGCCGGCCGTCAGTTCGGGCTCTCGGCGGTTGCGTCTGCGGCGACCCCACAGCCACGCCCTGGCCACCCGGCTGGTGCCGGAGGCGACGGCGAGGCCGCGGATGACGGGATCCTGGACCGCCTCGTGGGTGCGGCGGCTGGTCTCGGAGATGTGGGTGGTGGCCTGGTCGGCCCGGTCGAGGACGAGGTCGACCTTGTCGAGCTCGGCGTCGGCGTCGGCAACGAGTTGCCGCAGCTCGCGGAAGGCGGCCATCCCCTCGTCGCGCAGCTGGTTGGCGGTGTCCTCGAGCTTGGCCAGGCTGCGGTTGAGGTTGTTGACCGCGGTGATGAGGAACACCGCCGCCACCACGACCGCCAGCGTCACGATCAGGGCTGCGACCTCGACCAGGGTCATGGCGTGCCCTCGCTGTCTCCCATGTCGTGCTCCAGTCGGGCCAGCCGCTCGGCGATCCCGGCCTCCTCGCCGTGGGTCGAAGGCAGGTAGTACCGGCGCTCGCGCACCTCGTCGGGCTTGTACTGCTGGGCCACGTGGCCCGTCGGGTCGTCATGAGGATAGCGGTAGCCCTCGCCGTGCCCGAGCGAGGCCGCCCCCCGGTACGACGAATCCCGCAGGTGCATCGGCACCTCGCCGGCCGGGAGGTCCTGGACGTCGGCCACCGCCCGGTTGAGGCCCATGTAGGCGGTGTTGGACTTGGGCGATGTGGCCAGGTGGACGGTGGCGTGGGCCAGGTTGATCCTGGCCTCCGGCAGGCCGACGTAGTCGACGGCCGCCGCAGCGGCCGTCGCCACCGACAGGGCCGTGTGATCGGCCAGGCCGATGTCCTCGGAGGCTGCGATCACCAGCCGGCGGGCGATGAACCTCGGGTCCTCGCCGGCGGCCAACATGCGGGCAAGCCAGTAGAGGGCGGCGTCGGGGTCGGTGCCCCGGATGCTCTTGATGAAGGCGCTGATGATGTCGTAGTGCTCGTCGCGCCCGTAGCGGAGCGCCTTGAGGTCGGTGGCGGCCTCGGCGTCGGCGAGCGTGACCCGGCCGTCGATCGGGCCGTCGTCTGCCCTTTCGGCGCCGGCGGCCCTGACCTCGGCCAGGGCGATCGCCACCTCCAGCGTGGTGAGCACCTGACGACCGTCGCCGGCGGCCCGGGAGGCCAGGTAGGCAACGGCCTCGGGGGTGGCCGAGGCCGACTCGACCTCCAGGCCCCGTTCGATCAGGGTGGCGAGGTCGTCCTCGCCGAGGGCCTCGAGCCGGAACAGGGTCGAGCGGCTCCGCAACGGTGGGTTGACCTCGAAGAACGGGTTCTCGGTCGTCGCACCGATCAGGGTCAGGACCCCGGACTCGACCGCCGGGAGCAGCGCGTCCTGCTGGGCCTTGTTGAAGCGGTGGACCTCGTCGAGGAACAGGATCGTGCCCCGATCGTGAGCGCCGAGTCGCTGCTCGGCGGCGGCGATGACCTCCCGCACGTCCTTGACGGTGGCGTTGACCGCCGAGAGCTGGACGAACTCCTTTGCCGAGTCCCCGGCGACGAGCCGGGCGAGGGTGGTCTTGCCGGTCCCGGCCGGGCCCCAGAGGATGGCCGACGACAGCCGGTCGGCCTCGACCAGCCGCCGAAGCGCCCCGTCCGGTCCCAGCAGGTGGCGCTGCCCGACCACCTCGTCCAGCGACCGCGGCCGCAGGCGGCTGGCCAGCGGCGAGCGGGTGGCCAGGCGCTCCTCGGCCGCCGCTGCGAACAGATCGTCTGCCACCGCCCGACCTCCCGTCCCCGACGTTGTTGCGTTCGAGCGTCGCTCGCCCGGTCTTCGACCCTAGTGGCCGCCGGCGTTCACCCGACCACCGACCGGCCAGGCGGTGGAATACTGGCGGCATGAACCGAACCGACCGCCTCTACGCCATCGTCGAGGAGCTGCGGGCCTCGGCTCCGGCATCCCAGACGGCGAGAGAGCTCGGCGACCGCTACGAGGTGTCGACCCGCACGATCGAGCGCGACATCCTGGCCCTCCAGGAGGCCGGGGTGCCGATCCGGGGCGCGGCCGGTCGGCGGGGCGGCTACTCGATCGACCGGGCCAGGACCCTCCCCCCGGTCAACTTCAGCCCGACGGAGGCCCTCGCCATCGCCGTTGCGCTCTCGGACGACACGGGACCGTTCGCGGCGGCGGGTCGATCGGCCAGGAACAAGGTGCTGGCGGCCATGTCCGCCGACGACCTGGAGCAGACCCGCACGATGGCGGCCCGGGTCCGGCGCTACCAGCGCCCGCGGGCCGGCGGCTCGCTCCCCCAGGTACCCCTCACCGTGCAGCGGGCGATCACCGAGCAGCTGGTCGTCGCCATCGACTACCTCGACGGCCAGTCGGTGGCGTCGAAGCGGGAGGTCGAGCCGGTCGGGGTCGTCGCCATCGACGACGACTGGTACCTCGTCGGCTGGTGCCGCCTGCGGGACGACGCCCGCTCGTTCCGGCTCGACCGGATCCACGGGGCGGAGCTGACCGGCGACGCCGCCCCGGTCCGTGATCCCGACCGGTTCCTCGAGTTCATGCCCGAGCTCCTCCAGCAGCCCGACATCTTCGGCTGAACGCACTTGCGCAGTTCGAACCCGAATCCCGACAGGACGGTGTCGGGATTCACCCGGAACTCTCTGGTTTCGCCGACGGAGGGCTGTCGGCGGCGTGGTTCAGGGTGTCGGTGCGGGACGGGCACACGCCCGTCCCGCTCACCGACAACTCCGAAGGAGATCCCCATGAGCACCGCAACCCCCGCCCCCGTCGGCTGGTTCGAGATCGCCGGCAGCGACCAGGCCACCACCGAGGCCTTCTACGGCCGGCTGTTCAACTGGACCTTCACCGACGGTCCGGTCGGTCCCGCCTACCGCATGGCCGACGCCGGCGAGGGCATCCCGGGCGCCGTCACCACGTCCCAGGCGGGCATGCCGACCAACTACGCCATGTTCTCGGTCATGGTGCCGAGCGTCGAGGCCGCCTGCCGGCAGGCCGAGGAGCTGGGCGGCAAGGTCCTGGCCGGGCCCGAGGTCCTGCCCGACGGCCTGACCTTCGCCAACCTGGCCGACCCGGACGGCAGTGTCGTCGGCGTGTTCACCCCGCCGGCCGAGTAGCCCGCCGGTCGGCGCCGAGCGGCCGCGCCCTCGCCCAGCCCGGGCGGGGGGCGGCCCGGGAACCGGCGACGTTTCGCCCAGGCGAAACTCGGGGTCCCGGTGCTCCGCACCGGGACGCTCAGTCGACGGGCGGCGGCAGGACCCGGACGCCCAGCTCAGCCAGGGTCGTCTCGGCGATCTCGGTCGGGGCCCCGGTCATCGGGTCGACGCCGGACTGCGGCTTGGGGAAGGCGATGATCTCGCGGATGTTGTCCTCGCCGGCCAGGATCGCGGTCAGCCGGTCGAGGCCGTAGGCGAAGCCGCCGTGGGGCGGCGCCCCGTACTTGAACGGGTTGAGGAAGAAGCCGAAGCGCTGCTCGGCCTCGTCGGCCTCGATCCCCATCAGGTCGAACACCCGCTGCTGGAGGGCGGGATCGTGGATCCGGATGCTGCCCGAGCCGAGCTCCCAGCCGTTGAGCACGAGGTCGTAGGCCCAGGCCCGGACCGCCATCGGGTCGCTCTCGAGCTTGTCGAGGTCCTCCGGGTGGGGGTGGCAGAAGGCGTGGTGACCCGGCTTCGGGTTGCCGGTGGCGTCGTCCATCCCGACGAACAGGGGGAAGTCGACCACCCACAGGTACTCGTAGGGGCCCTCGGACACCGGCGGGCGGCCGAGCCGATTCCGCAGCTCGCCGAGGACCTCACACGTCGTGTGCCACTCGTCGGCGATCAGTAGCAGCAGGTCGTCAACCTCGGCGTCGAGCCGGTCGATCAGGGCCTTCTGCTCGTCGTCGGACAGGAACTTGGCCACCGGCGACTCGAAGGTCAGGGCGCCCGCGTCGCCGGCTGTGACCTTCATCCAGACCATGCCCTTCGCCCCGAACGACTTGGCGTCGTCGGTCAGGCCGTCGAGCTTGTTGCGACCCCAGTCGGGGGCCGCGCCCTTGGCGTTGATGCCCTTGATCGAGCCGGCGGTGGCGAAGGCCTTGAACCCGGTCTGGGCGAAGGCGTCGGTCAGCTCGACCAGCTCCATGGCGAAGCGCAGGTCGGGCTTGTCGGTGCCGAAGCGGTTCATGGCGTCGTGCCAGGTGATCCGGGGCACGTCGGTCGGCCGGACGCCGGTGACGGCCTCGGCCGCGTCGAGCACCGACACCTCGACCGCATCGAGCACGTCGTCGACGGTGACGAAGCTCATCTCGAGGTCGAGCTGCATGAACTCGTACTGGCGGTCGGCCCGGAGGTCCTCGTCTCGCATGCAGCGGGCGATCTGGAAGTAGCGGTCGAGCCCGCCGACCATCAGCAGCTGCTTGTAGAGCTGGGGTGACTGGGGCAGGGCGTAGAACGAGCCGGGCCGCTGGCGGGACGGGACGATGAACTCCCTGGCCCCCTCCGGCGTCGGCGGCATCAGCATCGGGGTCTCCACCTCGACGAAGTCCTGGGCGAGCATCGCAGTCCGCACCGCGGCGTTGACCTGGGACCGGATGCGCAGGTTGCGCTGCATCCGCTCACGGCGAAGGTCGAGGTAGCGGTGGCGGAGGCGGACCATCTCGTCGACCTCGTCGGCCCGCTCGTCGAGGGGGAACGGCGGCGGCTCGGACACCGACAACACCTCGACGGCGACGTCGGTGATCTCGATCCGGCCGGTGGCCAGGTTGTCGTTGACCGTGCCATCGGGGCGCTCGGTCACCGTGCCGGTGATGCGGACCACGTACTCGCTGCGGACGTCGACCGAGTTGTCGACGACGCACTGCACGATCCCCGAGTGGTCGCGGAGGTCGACGAAGGCCAGGTGCTGGCTGTGCTCCCGGCGCCGGTTGACCCAACCGGTCACGGCGACCTGCTGGCCGACGTGCGACGGGTCGAGTTCGCCACAGAGATGGGTTCGCATCATGATTCTGACTACCTGATCGGGGGTTGGGGGAACGGTCGAGGGTCGGGCGGCCGGCTCGACGCCGGCCGGGCGCTCAATCGCCGGCCAGGAGCTCCGCGACCCGGTTGACGACCTCGTTGCGGTCGACCGGCGCCTGCTCGGCTTCGCCTCGGAGGGGCCTCACGGAGACGGTACCGGCCGCCGCCTCGCTCTCCCCCACGATCAGGGCGATGGCGGCCCCGGAGCGGTCGGCCCGCTTCATCTGGGCCTTCATCGAGCGGCCGTCGTAGGCCCGATCGGCCCGGATCCCGGCCGACCGGAGCGACTCGACCAGCTCGAGCCCGTCGGTCCCGCCGGTGGTGGCGACGACCCAGACGTCGACCGGCGGCTCGTCGTCGCCGAACGCCCCGACGGCCTCGCAGGCCAGGACGGTGCGGTCGACGCCAAGGGCGAAGCCGACGCCCGGTTCCTCGGGGCCACCGAGGGCGGCGACGAGACCGTCGTAGCGGCCGCCGCCACCGACGGCGTTCTGGGCCGCGTCGAGGGCGTCGGTGGTGAACTCGAAGGTGGTGCGGGTGTAGTAGTCGAGGCCGCGCACCAGCTTCGGCTCGACGACGTAGGGGATGCCGATGGCGTCGAGCCCACCCAGCACCCGCTCCCAGGCCGCTGCGGCGTCGTCGGAGAGGAAGTCGCCCAGGAGCGGCGCGGCCTCGACGACGGCCCGGTCCTGGGGCCGCTTCGAGTCGAGGACCCGCAGCGGGTTGACCGCCATCGTCACCCTCGCCTGCTCGGACAGCTCGCCGGCGTTGGCCTCCAGGTAGGTCCGGAGGGCCGCCAGGTAGGTGGGACGCTCGGCTGCGTCGCCGAGGGTGTTGACCAGCAGCGTGAGGTCGGTCAGCCCGAGCCGCTGGTAGAACCGCCAGGCCAGGGCGATCAGCTCGGTGTCGACGTCGGGATCGTTGGAGCCGATGACCTCGGCCCCGACCTGGTCGAACTGGCGGTAGCGACCCTTCTGGGGCTTGTCGTAGCGGAAGCTTGGCCCGGCGTACCACGTCTTCCACGGCGTGACGGGGCGGTTCTGGACGAAGGCCCGGCACACCGAGGCGGTGAACTCGGGCCGCAGGGCGATGTCGCGCCCACCCTTGTCGGTGAAGGTGTACAGCTCCTTGGCCACCACGTCGGACGCCTCGCCGAGGCGGACGAACACCCCGACGTCCTCGAACATCGGCGTCACGATCTGCCCGAAGCCGGCGCCCTCGGCCAGCTCGGCGAACGTCGACACGACCGTCCGGACCCGACCGGAGGCGGGCTCGAGGAGGTCCCGGGTGCCGGGGAGCGTCTGGAAGTCGGATCGGGCCATGGCCCGCCCGATCGTACTGGTCGCCGGGCCGCCAGCCGCCTGATTTCCGGCCGCTACCGGATCGGCCGGGCCGCCTCGATCGGCGGGAGGCCGACGTCCCAGGCCCCGTCGATGGCCCGCAGCCAGGTCACGAGGGTCGGGGCCGTCGGTGGTCCGACGGGGAGCCCTCGCATCTCGTCGATCCGGAGCATGGGCCCGCCGGGACCCTGCCCCCAGACGACGCTCGCCAGCGAGGCCGGGCGGTCCCCGTCCCCGACCGGTTCGACCAGCGTCGGCTCCGAGCCGTCCGGGCCGGCGACCAGGTGGCCTCGCCGCTCGGCGTCCGGCGCCCGCTCGACGATGATGATCGACGTCGCCCGCCGGTGGCGGTCGAGCCGGTCGACGAGCCACCGCTCGAACGCCGACGGGTCGAGGTCGGCGAGGGCCCCGTCGATGACGGCCTGGTTGACGAGGTGCAGGCGGATCTCCGGCCCGCCGGTGGTCGGGTGCTGGTTCGGGAGCGCCGCCCCGAGCCGGGGGTTGACCTCGGTGGGGACGAACCCGTCGGCACCGAGCACACCGTCGAGGGTGAACATGCCCCGGAAGCCGACCCGCTCGGCCAACACCTCGCCGACCCGCCTGGCCGCACCGACCATGGCCGCCCGGTCGGTCGGCGACGGATCCCAGTGGGTCGAGGCCCTGGCGTACACGAACCGGCGGGCCGACCGGTCCCGCAGCGTCATCATCTCACACGGGCGGAACGCGGCGATCCGGGCGGGGCCGACGACGAGGCCGTGGATGCTGCAGGGAACTCCCTCGACGAACGGCATGACCCGGACCCGGTCGTAGGTCCCGAGCTGCTCGGCCTGCGCGGCGGCGTCGCGGTCGTCGGCGACCCAGTGGGTGCCCTCGCCGCCGCCGTGCTGGCCGGAGCGATCGTCGCCGGCCCACACCGTGCCGGACGGCGAGGCGAGTCGCCGATGGGCGGCGAGGAGCCCGGCCCGATCTTCGGCATCGACGATCTCCCGGGGCACGACGTCGAGCCCGGCCTCGGCCAGGACCGACTCGATCCTGACCTTGTCCTCCAGGGCGACCCAGGCCTCGAGGCGGGGACCGAACGTCGGTCGACCGAGCATCGTCGCCGATCGCAGGAGCGGGCCACCGATGACGCGGGCGGCGCCGGCCGGGTCCCAGCCGTCGATGTGGGCCTGCGCCCACGACGGGGGCTCGACCAGCGCCGCCTGGGCGGAGTCGATGGCACCGCGGATCGTGGTCTCGGGCGGCAGGTCGATCGAGACCAGCGGCACGTCGGGGTCGAGGTCCCCGACACCGGGTCGGGCGCCGACGGCGAGCACGTCGGCGTCGTAGGCGTCGCGGAGGTGGGCGGCCAGCGCGACCGCGCCCTGGGTGACCTCGGCGGCCGCGATCCAGGGCCGGCCCCCGTAGATCGCCAGGAGACGACCGACGAGCCACGCCTCGTAGGCCTCGCCGGTGGTGCGGTTCTCGCCGGTGGCGTCGGTGTCGGGACGGGGCGGGTCGCTGGCCACGGGCCCCACCCTCCCACGCCCCGTCGACGGGGTCCGAGATTTCGGATCGCTCAGGCCGAGGCGTAGGTGGTGGCCAGGAGCTGGTCGTACATCGTGATCTCGTAGCCCTGGACCTCGACCTGGGTCGAGGCGAGGCGCCGGACCTTGTCGGCCGACGCCCAGGCGCTGGCCACCGAGGCCATCTCGACCCCGCCCTCGTGGTGGGCCCGCATCAGCTCGAGCCACCGCCGGCCCTTGGCCGGCCCGTCGGCCTCGGCCAGGGCCAGCAGCTCCTCGTCGGTGGCCAAGCCGGGCATGCCACCCTCGGCGAGGTCCTCACGGCCGCAGAGGCCCATCCACGCCATCGTCGTGTCGGGCGGCGCCGTCGAGCGCCCCCAGTCGGCGAGCCAGGCCCGCATCATCCCGACCTCGATCGACTGGTTCTGCAACACCTCGGCCGCCGCGGCCTGGACCGGCGCGCCGGTGTCGGCGCCGACCACTCGCTGGCACAACACGAGGGCCTGGCCGTGGTGGGTGGTCATGTCGGTCAGGAACCCGACGTCGATGTCGGTCGGCTCGGCGCTCGACCCGGCGCCACCCGAGGCGACGGTGCGGCACCCGGTCACGGCGGCGACGCCGGCGGCGGCCAGCGACGAGGCCAGCAGGCCCCGCCGCGTCAGCCGCGTCGATCGGTCCCGGTCACCCACGGCTCAGCCGTCGCCGCCGGGGCCCTGGCCCTCGCCACCCGGCGGCGGACCCTGTCCCTCGCCGCCCGGGCCGGCCCCGCCACCGCCGCCGGCGTCGGTCACCTCGACCTCGCCGACGAAGCAGCCGAGCACGTAGGGGAAGGCGTCGGTCGTGTAGTAGGCGTAGTTGCCGTCCTCGTCGACCCGACCGTTGCACTCGTCGAGGTCGCCGGAGCCATCGACGTAGGTGTGGGCCGACCAGGTGTCGGTGGCGAACAGCGAGGCGTCGGTCAGCTCCCACGACGACGTGTACTGGTCGTTGCCGGTGTAGATCGGGAAGCCGTCGAAGGCGTAGCCGAGCAGCTGCGGCCCGGACGCCACCTCCTCGGGTGAGAAGTCGCAGTCGGTCGTCTCGCTGGTGCCGAGCAGGTGCAGGTGGAAGCCGGTCGGACCGTTGTGGCTGCCGCACTCCATCAGGATCCCCTCGATCGACTCGACGTCGCCGCCGGTTCCCTCGGTCGGGCCGTAGATCGGCACGCCGGGTAGCGTGACGCCGAGGGACCCGATCAGCGGCACACCGGTCGTCGCGGCCGCGACCGTCGGGTCGGTCGGGATGGTGAAGGTGTAGTCCTGGGCCGCTGGCGGACCGGGGCTGGTCTCGATGTAGGTGTAGTCGGGGATGCCGTTTGCGGTCACGATCACGGTGTCGCCGTCGCAGACCGCGGAGGACTCGGGGTCGGGCAGGTCGGGGTTGGCGGACGGGCCGGCGGCGAACGAGGCCGCCACCTCCTCACAGGAGGCACCGGACGAGGCCGTTGCCGCGACGTCGTCGCCGGTCCCGGTGACGTCGGCCCCGTCGGATGGGAGCGAGGCCGTGGTGTCGTCGCCGTCTGATGGGAGCGAGGCCGAGGTGTCGTCGCCGCTCCCGCAGGCGGCGGCGAGCAGGATCAGGCTGGCCACGGCGACGCCGGCGACGAGCCGGGTGAGGGTGGGTCGGGGTCGGTGGTCGGTCATCGGAGTCGTCACCGCCCGGCCGGGGCGCCGCCGGGGGCGGGCAGGAGGGCCATCAGCTCCTCGACGCTGACCCCGAGGGTGGCTGCGGCCTCGGTGAGATCCGCACCGGGGCCGGGGAGGACGGCCAGGAGCTCGTCCTCGGTCACGCCGAGGGCGGCCGCCGCCTCGCTCAGGTCGGGGGCGGCGCCACCCTGGCCGGGTCCGCCCTGGCCGGGAGCACCGGCGGCGTCGCCGTCAGCGCCCGGAGGCGGGCCGCCGACGCCGGCCCCGCTGACCTCGCCGTTCAGGCAGCGGGAGACGTAGGGGTAGGCGTCGGTGACGATGTAGGCGTACTGCCCGTCGATCGTTGCCCCGTTGCAGGCGTCGAGGTCGCCGGCTCCGTCGGTGTAGACGAAGTCGCTGGTGTAGGTGCCGTCTGGGGTGGTGCCGGCCAGGTCGAACTCGTCGTCGCCGGCTGGGCCGGAGGCGACGCAGCCGGTGCCCGCCCTCGCCCCGTCCGACAGGACGTAGCTCGATTCGTAGGCCCCGGACTTCGAGTAGTACATCAGGTAGCCGTCGGCGGCGAAGCCGATGTGGACGAGGTCTTCGTCGTCGTCGTAGGCGTCGACCAGCAACCCGGAGATGCCGTGGTAGTGGTACTCCCCGGTTGGCTGGACGTGGGCGTTGTTGAAGTCGAGGCCGAGGTCGTACAGCTCCTGGAGGGCCTCGATGCGGTAGGTCTCGCCGGACGAGCACGTGACGGTCTCCGCCGTGCCCGGCTCGAACTTGACGCCGTTGACGGCGACGCCCGTCGTGCGGACCTCGGTTGCGGCGCCGGTGAAGGCGGCCTCGACCGGGAACTCCCAGGTCAGGTCCTGGGCGGTGATCGCGTTCGGGTTGCCGGCGTTGGGGAACTCGCCGGTGTCGTGGTCCGGCAGGGCGTTGGTCTCGATCGTCCGCGTTCCGCCGTCGATGGTCACCGTGGTCATCGTGCCGAAGCCCTCGTCGACGAGCGTGTAGTCGCCGACGTAGTCGGACCCGGTGAGGGAGGTGACCGGCTCGGCGTCGGCGGCCGGGGGCGCACCGTCGTCGGTCGAGGTGGACTCGTCGCCCGACCCACCACCGTCGGTCTCGGTGCCGGCCGCGTCGGGCGCGTCGGTGCCGTCGTCTGCGTCGGCGCCTGCGGCCGCGGTCTCGCCGGAACCGGTGGCGTCGTCGCCGCTGTCATCGCTCGATCCGCAGGCGGCCACCACCAGCAGGGTGGTGGCCAGGACGGCCGCGAGCAGGGAACGTCGGGGGGTTGGGTCAGTCGGCTTCATGGGGTCATCCTCGGCAACGCCGCTGAGCCGGACCTGTGAGAACGGGCACAGGTTGCTCACAGGTTCGTCGACCCGGGCGGCGGAGGACCCACATCAGGGCCCGGCGGGTGGAACCCCGGTCAGTGTGGTCGAGCGTCGGCCATCGGCCGCGGACCCCGACCGGCCGTCGAAGCGGCCGGGCTACTTCCGCTGGCCCGGGACGACCCGGTAGACGTCGTAGACGCCGTCGACCGCCCGCACCACCCGCATCACGGCGGACAGGTGGGAGGGGTCGGCGATCTCGAAGTCGAAGGTCAGCTTGGCGATGCGCTCGTCCGACGTCGTCGACGACGAGCCGATGATGTTGACGTGCTGGTCGGCCAGGGCCCTCGACACGTCGGCCAGCAGGTGGGGGCGGTCGTAGGCCTTGAGCTCGACCGAGGCGACGAAGTGGTCGGCCTCGTACTCGTGGTCCCACTCGGCGTCGATCAGCCGGTCGTTCTGGGACACGGCCAGCGACACGGCGTTGGCGCAGTCGGTCCGGTGGACCGAGACGCCGCGACCACGGGTGACGAACCCCATGATCTCGTCACCCGGGACGGGGGTGCAGCATCGCGACAGCCGGACGAGCACGTCGTCGATGCCCTCGATCCGGACGCCGGCGGCTCCCGGCGGCTCCCGCCGGTGGGGTCGGACGGGGACGCCGTCCGGCCGGATCGGCGGCTCGGCCTCGACGTTGCCGCCGTCCTTGAGCTTGAGCAGGCGGCTGACCACCGTCTGGGGCGAGACGTGGTGCTCGCCCATCGCCGCGTACAGGGCGTCGGCGTCGACGTAGTTGAGGTCCTCGGCCACCTCGCGGATGGCGTCGCCGGGAGCCGGGCCCATGTCGGCCCAGCTGATGCCCTCCCGCTTGAGGGCCCGCTTGAGCTCGTTCTCGCCGGTGGCGATGGCGTCCTCCCGCCGCTCCCGGGAGAACCACTGCTTGATCTTCGACGCCGCCCGGTGCGACGCCGCGAAGTTCAACCAGTCCCGCGACGGGCCGGCGCCGACCACCTTGGAGGTGAAGATCTCGACCGTCTGACCGGACTGCAGCGGCTCGGACAGCGACACCAGCCGCCCGTCGACCTTGGCCCCGACGCAGCGGTGACCGACGTCGGTGTGGATCGCGTAGGCGAAGTCGATCGGGGTGGACCCGTTCGGCAACGTGGTGACCTGGCCCTGTGGGGTGAAGACGAAGACCTCCTCCTCCTCGAGGTCGACCTTCAGGTTCTGCATGAACTCCGTCGGGTCGGAGGTCTCCTTCTCCCAGTCGATGATCCGGGTCAGCCATGGCAGGTCGATCGCCGCCGAGGCGTCGTCACGGTCCTTGTACAGGTAGTGGGCCGCCACCCCGCTCTCGGCCCGCTCGTGCATCTCCCTGGTGCGGATCTGGACCTCGATCGACTTGCCCTGCGGTCCGACCACCGTCGTGTGGAGCGACTGGTAGAGGTTGAACTTCGGCATGGCCACGTAGTCCTTGAACCGGCCCTGCACCGGCTTCCAGGTGGCGTGGATCGACCCGAGGGCGGCGTAGCAGTCGCGGACGCTGTCGACGATGACCCGGATCCCGACCAGGTCGTTGATCTCGTCGAACGCCTTGTCCTTGAGCTGCATCTTCTCGTAGATCGAGTAGAGGTGCTTCTCCCGGCCGACCACCTCGGCATCGATGCCGAGCTCGACGACCCGGGCCCTGACGTCCTCGAGCACCTGGGTGAGGTAGGTCTCGCGCTCGGGCGCCCGCTCGGTGACCATGTGCTCGATCTCGGCGTAGCGCTTCGGGTGGAGCGCGGCGAAGCTCAGGTCCTCCAGCTGCTGCTTGAGCTCCTGCATGCCGAGGCGGTGGGCCAGCGGGGCGTACACCTGGAGCGTCTCCAGCGCCCCCCGCTCCCGCTTCCAGTCCGGCATGGCGGCGATGGTGCGGAGGTTGTGCAGCCGGTCGGCGAGCTTGACGATCAGGACCCGGATGTCCTTCGACATCGAGATCAGCATCTTCCGCATCGTCGCCGACTGCTGGGCCTCCTTGTTGTCGAAGCGGAGCCGGTCGAGCTTGGTCACGCCGTCGACGATGGTGGCCACCTCGTGGCCGAAGGCCCGGCGGATGTCCTCGAGCTCGATCCTGGTGTCCTCGACCGCGTCGTGGAGGAGGGCGGCGGCGATGGCCACCTCGTCCATCCCGTAGCCGGCCACGATCCTGGCGACGGCGAGGGGGTGGACGATGTAGGGCTCGCCCGACTTGCGGCGCTGCTCGGCGTGGGCCCTGGCCGCCATGCGGTAGGCCCGGGTGACGACCTCGACCCGGCGGTCCCGCTCGGGCCCGACGAAGTGCTCGATGAGCGGCTCGATCTGGGCGCCGATCGTGCGCCGCTTGCGACGCCAGGGAAGGACCCTTTCAACGGTTACCACGTTGCAGCTTCACTCCGAGGGTGGACGATCGCCCCGGGCCGATGGGATCACCGACGCCGGCCGCCGAGAACAGTCCAGTATACCCACGACCGGCAACCACGATCCCGGCGGATCTGGCCGCCTCCCGGCTACCGGGTCGGGGCCGTCAACCTCGCCTGCCCTTCTTGCGACCCCGCGGGGCGCTGCCTCCAGGGCTGACCAGCGTGGCGTCGCGGTCCTCGATGAACCGGGCCGATCGCTCGTCGGTGTCGCCGGACCGGGCCTGGCGCCTGGCCTCGATCTCGGCCGCCCGCCGTGCCTCTGGCCGGATGGCCCGCAGCCACACCAGGATCGGAGCGGCGACGAAGATCGACGAGTAGGTGCCGAGGATCAGACCGATGAACAGGGCCAGGGCGAAGCCCCGGATCGAGGTGCCGCCGAGCAGCACACCGCCGATCAGCAGCATCGACAGGACCGGCAGTACGGTGGTGATCGTGGTGTTGATCGACCGCATCAGCACCTGGTTCATCGACTGGTTGATCAGGTCGGCGTCCTCCAGCTTGGCCCCGACGGGGCCCTGCTGGTTCTCGAGCACCTTGTCGAACACCACGACCGTGTCGTAGAGCGAGTAGCCGAGGATCGTGAGCAGGGCGATCACCGTTGCCGGGCTGACCTCGAAGCCGAACAGCGAGTAGACGCCGGCGGTGATCAGCAGGTCGTGGACGACCGCGGCCAGGGCACCGATCGCCATGCGCCACTCCAGGCGCCAGGCGAGATAGATGGCCACGGCCAGGAAGAACCAGGCCAGGGCGGCCAGGGCCTGCCGGGTGATCTGCTCGCCCCAGGTCGGCCCGATCGTGGAGATCGCGACCTCGTCCGGGTCGACGCCGGCCAGCTCGGCCAGGTTCTCGGCGATGAGCGTGCTGTCGTCGACCGCATCGGTGCCGGCCTGGACCCGGAGGAGGCGACCGCTGTCGGCACCCCGCACGACCTGGATCCTGGCCTCGGCGGCCGAGCTCGGCAGGACGTCGCGGGCGTCGGCGACCGAGACCTCGTCGGAGACCGGCACCTCCCACACGCCCCCACCCTCGAAGTCGATGCTCAGGTTGAGCCAGCGGGTCGACAGCAGGATGACCGACCCGATCAGCAGGACGGCCGAGATGGTGAGCGCCACCCGCCACTTCGGGCGGAAGTCGATGGCGGCCCGCCCGGCGAAGATCGACCGGACGGTGGCGACGAACCCGCCGGACGACACCAACTGGTCGTCGACCGGGGTCTCCGTCGTCTCGTCGTCGGATGCGGTCATGCCTCACCTCCAGTGGCGGCGCCGGCCAATCGGCCGGCCTGGTTGGCCGATCCCTGGGTCGGCGGGAGCCCGAGCAGCCTCGGATTCTCCTCGACGGCCTGGCGGCGGGCCAGCCACGCGAGCGCCGGCCGCATGAAGAACCACGAGATGATCAGGTCCAGGATCGTCGCCAGCCCGAGGTAGAAGGCGAAGCCGCGGACGGCGCCGACGGTCAGCAGGTAGAGCAGGACCGCAGCGATGAGGCTGACCACGTCGGCCTTCACGATGGTCGAGATCGCCGACTCGTAGGCCCGCTCGATGGCCGTCGGCACCCGTCGACCGGACCGGTACGACTCCTTCACGTTCTCGAAGTAGACGATGTTGGAGTCCGCCGACACGCCGATGGCCACGATGAGGCCGACCACGCCGGCCAGGGTCAGCGCCAGCCCGAACGTCGCCCCGAAGAAGGCCACGATGGTCCACAGCAGGGCCGCCGACAGGATCAGCCCCGAGATGGCGACCAGGCCGGCCAACCGGTAGTAGGCCAGCAGGTAGACCGCGACGAGGGCGAGGCCGATGAGACCGGCGATCACACCGGAGCGGAGCACGTCCTGGCCGATGCTGGCCGAGACGGTGCGGGTCTCCTGGGCCACCAGCTCGAGGGGCAGGGCACCGAACCGCAGGGCCTCGGCCAGGCGGCGGGCCTCCTCCTCCTCGAAATCACCCGAGATCGTGATCTGATCGCGGGCGAAACGCCCGACCTGGATCACCGGGGCCGAGATGACCTCGTGATCGAGGACCACCGCCAGTTGGCGGGTCGGACAGACATCGGGTGAGCCGAGGAAGCAGACGGCGGCGACGGCGTTGAACTTGTCGATCCCGTCCGGGCCGGGCCGGAACGTCGGGTTGACCTGCCAGCCGATGCCGGCGCCGAGGCCGACGTCGGCCGACTCGACCATGTCGCCGGTCAGGAGCTGGCCGTCGAGCTCGGCCGGGCCGAGGCAGTAGCGGATCCCGTCGCGATCCTCGAGCACGACGACCTCGTCGATGGCGTCCTCGGTGTCGGGCGTGACCTCGCCGGTCAGGCAGTTGGTGAGCACCCCGAGGTCGGCCGGGTCGGTCAGCGGTGCCTCGCCGCCATCGGCGCCGTCATCGGTTGCCGGATCGTCGGTCGCCGTGCCCTCGTCGGTCGCGGTGCCGTCGTCGGTGGTCGCATCGTCGGTCGCCGCCTCGCCGCTGGTGGTCGACGTCGCCTCGGATGTCGTGGTCGACTCGGCCCCACCGGCCTCGGTCGTCGTCGTGCCCTGGGCTGCGACCACGGGGGCGAACCGCCCGCCTCCGGCCAGCGACTCCTCGTCTCCATCGGCGTCGGAGCCGTCGGTGCCGGTGTCGTCGGTCGTGCCGTCGTCGCCGGTCTCGGCCGGGGCCTCGGTGGTGATCGGCGACTCGCTGACCGTGCCCTCGTCCTCGACGCCGTCGCCCTCGCCCTCGCCGTCCGCCGGGACTGCGTTGGGGTCGAGCGTCGGCCCGAGCACCAGCAGCACGGGCCGGAAGCGCAGCTCGGCCGTCTGACGCAGGCGGTCGAGCGCCTCCTCCTGGTCCTCGACCAGGCCGGGCAGGGCGACGACGATGTTGTCGCCCTGGCGCGAGATCTCGGGCTCGGCCACGCCGATCTGGTCGATGCGGCCACGGAGCAGCTCGACGGTCAGGTCGAGCGCCTCGTCGGTGACCTCACGGCCGGCGCCCTGGCCGTCCTGGCCGTCGGCGACACCGGTCGGCTCCAGCACGACCGACACGCCGCCCTGGAGGTCGAGTCCGAGCAGCGGCTGGTTGCCGGCCAGGACCGTGAAGACGATGCCGAGGACGGCGACGGCGACGACGGCCAGCGCCGAGACCTTCTGGCTGGTCGCCATGTCAGTCGTCTCCGCTCTCGTCGGCCTCGGCTGCCACGGCCACCTTGTTGGCCACCGATGCCTTCGACAGCTTCAGCTCGACGCCGTCGGCGACCTCGAGCCACACGACATCACCATCGACGGCGGCGATGAACCCGTAGACGCCGGCGTTGGTCAAGACCTCGTCGCCCTCCTCGAGGGACGCGAGCAGGGCCCGGTGCTCCCGGTTCCGCCGCTGCTGGGGCAGGATCAGCACGACGTACATCAGCACGCCGACGACGATGAGTGGGATGAACTCCATGGTCTACCTCCAGCCTGGTGACGCTACCGGGAACGGCGCAGCGCGCCTCGCTTGCCGTGTCGGCGGCGGGCCGAACTGGTTGGACTCGGCACGCGCCACGGCGTCACGTTCCCACCCGGTCTAGCGCCTCGCCCGCACGATCGGACGGCAGGGCCCGCTCCTGTCACCGGTTCGGAGCATCCGGGGCCGGCTGCGGGCGGTCAGCCCGCCGGCGGCTCCTCGTCCGGGGCCCACGTCGACCAGATCTCGGACCGGAGCGCCTCGAACCGGCCATCGACGATGGCCTGCCGCATCCTGGCCGTGAGATCGGCCAGCCAGGCCAGGTTGTGGAGGGTGATGATGCGCCCGGCGGTCGGCTCGTTGGTCTGCAGGAGGTGGCGGATGTAGGCCCGGGAGTACCGCTGCGACAGCGGATGGCGGAAGCCCGGGTCGATCGGGGCGTCGTCGCGGGCGAACCGGAGGTTGCGGAGGTTGAGCCGCCCCTCGGACGTCAGCGCCGTGCCGTGGCGGGCCAGCCGGGTCGGCAGCACGCAGTCGAACATGTCGATGCCGTTGTGCACCGCCTCGACGAGGCCGACCGGGTCGCCGAGGCCCATGAAGTACCGGGGCCGGTCGGCCGGCAACAGCGCGGTGGCGGCCCGGAGGGCCGGGACCATGTCGTCCCGGGTCTCGCCGACCGAGAGGCCGCCGACGGCGTAGCCGTCGAAGCCGATGGCGACGGTCCGCTCGGCCGACTCGGCCCGCAGGTCGGGGTCGACGCCGCCCTGGACGATGCCGAACTGGGCCTGGTCGGCCCGACGGTGGGCGGCCTTGGAGCGCTCGGCCCACCGCACGGTCAGGTCGAGGTCGTGGCGGAGCTGCTCGGGCGTGGCCGGGAGGGCCGTGCACACGTCGAGGACCATGGCGATGTCGGCCCCGAGGAGCTCCTGAACGGCAACCGAGCGCTCCGGGGAGAGCTCGACGGCCGACCCGTCGTACACCGACCGGAAGGTGGCCCCCTGCTCGGAGATCGTCGGTTCGAGCGAGAAGACCTGGTAGCCGCCGGAGTCGGTGAGCACGTGGCCCGGCCAGTCCATGAAGGCGTGCAGGCCGCCCAGCTCGCCGATCAGCTCGGCGCCGGGCCGCTCCATCAGGTGATAGGTGTTGCCGAGCACGATCGGGGGGCCGAGGCGCTCCAGATCGGCGGTGTCGAGGGTCTTGACCGCGGCCCGGGTGCCGACCGGCATGAAGACCGGGGTCGGGATGGCGCCTCGGGCGGTGGTCATCACACCGGCCCTGGCCCGGCCGTTGGTCGACTCGACGGTCATCGTCAACGGGCTGTCCCGATCCCGATCCATCATCCGGTCCTACCGGCCACCGCCGGCGATCGCCAACCCGTCGCCGGCCCGCTCGGCCTCATGGGACGGACCGTTCGAGCAGCATGGCGTCGCCGAAGGAGAGGAACCGGTAGCCCTCGCGCAGCGCCTCGTCGTAGATCGAGCGCCACCGGTCGCCGACGAGGGCGTCGACGAGGACGAGCAGGGACGACCGGGGGACGTGGAAGTTGGTCAGCAGCACGTCGACCACCTGCCACCGGAAGCCGCGGTGGATGAACAGCGACGTCTCGCCGTCGAGCCGGCCGGTCGCGGCCACCGATTCCAGGGTGCGGACGACGGTGGTGCCGACGGCGATGACCCGCTCGGCGGCCCGGATCCGCTCCCAGACGTGCCGGTCGACGACGTAGCGCTCGGCGTGCATCTCGTGGTCCTCGACCCGCTCGGCGGTGATCGGCCGGAACGTGCCGAGCCCGACCTGCAGCTCGACCCGCTCGATGGTGGCGCCGGCCGCCGACAGCCGGGCCAGCAGCGCCTCGGTCAGGTGCAGCCCGGCCGTGGGGGCTGCCACCGACCCGGGATGGCGGGCGAAGACGGTCTGGTAGCGCTCGGGGTCGGCCAGCGGGGCCGTGATGTAGGGCGGAAGCGGCACCTGGCCGGCCCGCTCGACGGCGTGGGGGGCGACCTCGACCAGCCGCCGGCCGTCGCCCCGCTCGTCCGGCGCACCGTCGCTTCCCTCGGCGAGGACGGCTGGGCCGACGGTGACCAGCGGTTCGCCGTCGAGGTACAGCACCGTGCCCGGGGACAGGCGACGGCCGGGCCGAACGAGCGCCTCCCAGCGGTCCTGGGTCGGCGTCGGCCGCAGCAGCAGCACCTCGGCCTTGCCACCGGTGGCCTTGGTCAGCAGCAGCCTGGCGGCCAGGACCCGGGTGTCGTTCAGCACGACCACGTCGCCTGGCCGAACGAATCCGTCGAGCTCAGCGACCGCACGATGCTCGATCGGGGTCGTGCCGTCACCCGCCACCAGCAGCCGGGCCGAGTCGCGGGGCTCGACCGGCCGCTGGGCGATGGCTGCCTCGGGCAGGTCGTAGTCGAACTCGTCGACCGCAGCCGAGGTCTCGCTCGCCATCGTCGCCGCCGTCAGTCGAACAGGGTGGTGACGTCGGGACTCTCGCCGGCCTCGACGGGGACCTGGAGGCCGAGGTGCTGCCAGGCCGCAGCGGTGGCCACCCGTCCACGAGGAGTGCGCATCAGGAGCCCCTGTTGGATGAGGAAGGGCTCGATGACCTCCTCGACCGTCTCGGTCGGCTCGCCGACGCTGATGGCCAGGGTCGACAGACCGACCGGCCCGCCGCCGAAGCGCTCGCACAGGTTGGACAGCAGGATCCGGTCGACCTTGTCGAGGCCCCGCTCGTCGACCCCGAACAGGGCCAGACCGTCGGATGCCGCCTCCCGGTCGACGGACCCGTGGCCCTTGACCTCGGCGTAGTCGCGGACCCGGCGGAGCAGCCGGTTGGCGATCCGGGGGGTGCCCCGGCTCCTGGCTGCGATCTCCGCCGCCCCGTCGTTGGTGATCTCGATCCCGAGCACCTCGCCGGCCCGGAGCACGATCTGCTCGAGATCACCCGGGCTGTAGTAGTCGAGCCGGAAGTTGAACCCGAACCGGTCTCGCAACGGGCCGGTGATCAGCCCGGTTCGGGTGGTCGCCCCGACCAGCGTGAACGGCTCCAGGTCGAAGCGGATCGAGCGTGCGGCCGGGCCCTTGCCGAGCAGCACGTCGAGCTGCAGGTCCTCCATCGCCGGGTAGAGGACCTCCTCGACGACCCGGGGCAGCCGGTGGATCTCGTCGATGAACAGCACGTCGCCGGATTCGATCTTGGTCAGGATGGCGGCGAGGTCGGCGGCCCGGACGATGGCCGGCCCTGAGGTGATGTGGAGGTGGGCCCCCATCTCGTTGGCCACGATGCCGGCCAGCGTGGTCTTGCCGAGACCGGGCGGGCCGGCGAACAGCAGGTGGTCGGCGGCCTGGCCCCGACCCCTGGCCGCCTCGACGATCACGCCGAGGCGCTCCTTCAGCTCCCGCTGACCGACGAACTCCTCGAGACTGCGTGGCCGCAGCCCCCGCTCGTCGCCCCCGGAGCGGAGCGCGATCTCGGCATCCTGAGCCACGTCGCCGTGGGAGCTCCGCCACTCCTCGGGGGTCGGGTTCGGATCGAGCAGTTCGTCTCGTGGCATCGTGATCGCGGCGACGGGTGGCCTAGCCGCTGGCCAGGCTGAGGATGGCCAGCTTCAGGAGCTGGCCGCTGTCGGTGGTGTCCGCCGCCTCCTCTCCGAGGGCGGCCACCGCCCGCCTGATCTCCTCGCTCGAGTAGCCGAGGTTGGCCATCGCCTCCCGGACGTCGACGAGGTTGCCGGACGATCCCGGCTCGGAGTCGATCGCCCCGGCTGCGGTCAGGTCGATCGCCGTGCCGTCCTCCAGCACCGGCAGCACCAGGGTCGATCGCAGGTCGACCAGGATCTGTTGGGCCGTCTTCTTGCCGACGCCGGGGACCTCGCAGAGGGCGGCGAGGTCGTCCTCGGCGAGGATTCGGGCGAGTTGCTCGACCGGGTGGGTGGCCAGCACCGCCAGCGCCAGGTTGGGGCCGACCTTGTGGGCGCCGAGCAGGCCCTCGAACGCCACCCGCTCGGTGCGGGTCCGGAAGCCGAACAGCTTCTGGTCGGCCTCCCAGAAGTGATGGTGGATGTGGAGCAGCACCGGCTCGTCGGCCGGCAGCCGCGACAGGGTGGCGGCCGTGACCGTGACCCGGTAGCCGACCCCGGCGACGTCGACGATGATCTCGGCCCCGGCAGCCCGCTCGAGCACCGGCTCGCGGTCGATGACGATGCCGTGCAGCGAGCCGATCACGTCGGCACCCCGCTGGCCCCGGTCACCGTGCGCAGGTGTGGATCGTGGGCGAGGTGGCAGAGGGCGAGCGCCGCGGCATCGGCCGCGTCGGCCGGCCGCGGCATCTCCGCCAGTCCCAACAGCAGCTGCACCATCTCCTGGACCTGCTCCTTCGCCGCCTGGCCGTCGCCGGCCACCACCGATTTCACCTCGGACGGAGAGTACTGGGCCACGGCGACGCTGCGGCGGGCCGCCAGGGCCAGAGCCAGCCCGGACGCCTGGGCGACGCCGACGGCCGTCCGGACGTTGTTCTGGAAGAAGATGCGCTCGACGGAGACGACCGCCGGGGTGAACTCGTCGAGCAGCTCGTCGAGGTCGCGGTGCAACTGGCCGAGTCGCTCGGGCACCGGCAGGTCGGGAGCGGTCCGCAGCACGCCGAGGGCATGGGCCCGCCCCCGGCCCCGGGGCGCGGGCTCGACCACGGCATAGCCGCAGCGCGACAGCCCCGGATCGATGCCCAACACGAACACCCGTACGACCGTAGTCGGGCAACGACCCCTTGAGGAGGACCCCGAGCGCGCCGATACCGCCTCGGTGAGCAGGATCTCGATCGGCACCCGTCGCCGGGTGGCCATGGTCTACGACAGCGAAACCGACGGCACCGGCCGCGAGCGGGGTGAGCTGGCCCCGGCGCCCGAGCCGACCCCCGCCCGGGCCCCGACGGCGGCCGGCGGCGCCGAGCGCCGGCCAGCCGAGAACCAGGTGGCGACCGTGGTCGACGTGTCGAAGCGGTTCGGTGAGGTCCAGGCCCTCGAGGGGCTGGAGATCGGGATCGCCCGCTCGCGGATCACCGTGCTGCTCGGGCCGAACGGCGCCGGCAAGACGACCGCCATCCGGCTGATCACCGGCGCCTTCGCCCCGGACGACGGCCACGTCCGCGTCTTCGGGCTCGATCCGTCCGGTGACGGCGGTGAGGAGGTGCGGCGGCGCTGCGGGGTCGTGTCGGCCAAGCCGTCGCTGTACGACCGGCTGAGCGGGATCGACAACCTCCGCTACGCAGCCGAGCTGTACGGGCTCGGCCGTGGTCATGCGGTCGACCAGCGGATCGACGAGGCGGCCGCCTGGTTCGGGATCGAGCCGGCCCTCGGCCAGCTCGTCGGCGGCTACTCGACGGGCATGAAGACCCGGCTCGCCCTCGCCCGGGCCATCCTGCACGACCCCGAGCTGCTGTTGCTCGACGAGCCGACGTCCGGCCTCGATCCCGAGTCGGCCCGCTCGGTCCTGCGGCTCGTTCGGGAGATGACCGCACGGGGCCGATCGGTGCTGCTCTGCACCCACCTGCTGGCCGAGGCCGAGGGCCTGGCCGACGAGATCGTCGTGGTCGACGGCGGCCGCACCGTGCTGCGGGGCGAGCCCCGGCGGCTGGCCGGCCGCTACTGGCCGCTCCCGCAGGTCACCTTCCGCTCGTTCGACGAGCGTGGCCTCGCCTACCTGGACCAGCACCCCCGGGTCATCGAGGCGGTGCCGGTCGACGGCGGCGTGCGGGTCAGCCTCAGCGACGAGCCGGCGGTGGCCTCGGTGGCCCGGTGGCTGGCCGAGCACGGAACGGAGCTGCGGGCCATCGTCCCGTGGGAGCCGACGCTCGAGGACCTGTACTTCGCCATCCGGGCCGAGCACGACCTCGACCGAACGGACGACGCGCACGCCCGGGACACGACCGACGGGAAGGGAGCCCGGCGATGAACTGGCAGCGGGTGGCCACGGTGGCCAGGACCGACCTCAAGCAGCTGGCCAGGGCCCGCGACTTCTGGGTGCCGATGGCGGCGCTCGGGTCGCTGTTCTTCGTCATCCTGCCGGCGATCCTGCTCGGCACGCTCACCGGCATCGGCAGCGTGGAGACCGTCGAGCGGCTCTCGACGACGCTCGAGGCGCTGCCGGCGTCGGCCAAGGACCAGATCCAGGGCGACACGCCGGAGGGCCGGAGCGCCTACGCGCTGGCGGTGTTCCTCGTCGCCCCGGTCGCCGTGATCGTGCCGCTCACGATCTCGACGGCCGTCGGTGCGGCCACGATCGTCGGCGAGCGCGAGCGGGGCACCGGCGAGTTCCTGGCCCACTCCCCCGCCGCGACCCGCGAGATCTACCTCGGGAAGCTGATCGCCAGCATCACCCCCGGGTACCTGACCGTGATCGTCGGCTTCACCTGCTACTCGTTGCTGGTCAACCTGACCGTCGGGCCCGAGGTCGGCGGCTGGTTCTTCCCCACTCGCCAGTGGTGGCTGATGATCCTGTGGGTGCTGCCGCCGTTCCTCGCCCTGTGCCTGTCGCTGGTGCTGCGGCTCTCGGCCAGGGTGAACTCGACGGCGGCGGCCCAGCAGGCCTCGGGCCTGGTCAGCCTGCCGCTGATCATGATCGCCTACAGCCAGGCGACCGGCGTGCTGTTCGGGGCGGGCTGGCTCCCGATCGTCCTCGGCGCCGTCGCCTGGACCCTGGCGCTGGTCAGCCTCGTCCGGGGCTTCCGGTCGCTCGAGCGCTCACGCCTGCTCGGCGTCGCCGGGGTCTGACTCGACCACTACGAATCGATCGACTCCATGACCTCGTCGGGGATGTCGATGTTGGAGTGGACGTCCTGGACGTCGTCGTGGTCGTCGAGCATCTCGACGAGGTTCAGCACCGACTTGACCTGACCGGCCTCGGCCAGCGGGACCGTGTTGGTCGGCAGCATCGTCGAGTCGGAATCGGTGACCTCGATGCCGGCCTCCTCCAGCGCGGCCCGGAGACTCAGGACGTCGCCCGGCTCGCAGGTGACCTGCCACACCTCCTCGAGGTCCTCCAGGTCCTCGGCCCCGTTGTCGAGCCCGACCATCATGACCTCGTCCTCGTCGGCCGACCGGCTGACCTTGACCACGCCCTTGCGCTCGAACTGCCAGGCGACGGCGCCGGGCTCGGCCAGCGAGCCGCCGTTCTTGGTCAGGAGCGACCGCAGCTCGGAGCCGGTGCGGTTGCGGTTGTCGGTCAGCACGTCGATCAGCAGCGCGACGCCGCCGGGGGCGTAGCCCTCGTAGGTGATCGGCTCGTAGTTGACGCCCTCGAGCTCGCCGGTGCCCCGCTTGACCGCACGCTCGATCGTGTCGAGGGGGACGGAGTTGTCGCGGGCCTTCTGGAACATGGTCCGCAGGGTCGGGTTGGAGTCGACGTCGCCGCCACCGTTGCGGGCCGCGACCTCGACCTGCTTGATCAGCTTGGCGAACAGCTTGCCCCGCTTGGCGTCGGCTGCGCCCTTCTTGTGCTTGATGGTCGCCCATTTGGAGTGGCCAGACATCGCAGCGCTCCCTTCGCTCACAACGGCCCCGGGAACCGGGCCGACTATCGAGGATAGAGGCCCCGATCAGCGACTCGGCTCGTGCGCACCGACCGGCGGACGTATCCGGATCCGTTCCCAGCCGTCTGACGGGTGATTCAACGCCATCGATCAGGAGGTACGGGTGATGCCGTCCACCGCACCGACCACAACGCCCCGCGGTCCCACCGGGACCTCCGTCCTCGTCCGCACCCTCGTCGCCGGCGCCGTCGCGCTGGCCGGCCTGGTGGCGACCGCCGCTCCGGCCGCCGCCATCGAGCCGTTGGACGATCCGATCATGTGGCCACCGTTCGTCCGGGGCGGCCAACCGCCCGCCCTGCCCCGCTGAGCCGGGGCCGAGCCCACCGTCGGACGGACGACGCCAAGCGATCAGCGGCCAACGAGCTCGTCGAGGAAATAGCGGTGGAGCCGGTCGTCGTCGACCAACTCGGGGTGGAACGACGAGGTCAGCACCGACCCCGAGCGGCACAGCACCGGGACGTCGTCGTGGCTGGCCAGCACCTCGACCTCGGGACCGGCCCGCTCGACCAGCGGCGCCCGGATGAACACCGCCCGCAACGCGGGCTCGCCGATGGCGGCGACCCGGAGGTCGGTCTCGAAGGAGTCGACCTGGCGGCCGTAGCCGTTGCGGCGGACGTCGAGGTCGATGGCGCCGAACGAGATCTGGTCGTCGCGGCCGTCGGTCACGTCGGCCGCCAGCAGGATCATCCCCGCGCAGGTACCGAAGACCGGCAGGCCGTCCGCCAACAGCTTGCGGAGAGGCTCGACCAGCTCGAACGTGGCCAGCAGCTTGAGCATCGTGGTCGACTCGCCCCCGGGCAGCACGAGGGCGTCACCGCGATCCAGCTGACCGGCGGTGCGGACCTCGAAGGCCTCGGCCCCGCACCGTTCGATGGCCGCGACGTGACGGGCGAAGGCCCCCTGGAGGGCCAGCACCCCGACCTGGGGACCGGCCCGGTCGGCTACCAACCCCGGTCGGCCAGGCGAACGTCGATCTCGTCCATGCCGATGCCGGTCATCGGGGCACCGAGGCCCCGGCTGACCTTGGCCAGGATGTCGGCGTCGTTGTAGTTCGTGGTGGCCTCGACGATGGCCTTGGCTCGGGGCGCCGGGTTGCTGCTCTTGAAGATGCCGGAGCCGACGAACACGGCCTCGGCCCCGAGTTGCATGGCCAGCGCGGCGTCGGCCGGGGTGGCCAGGCCGCCGGCACAGAACAGCGGCACCTGGAGCGAGCCGGTCTCGGCGATCTCCTGCACGAGCGGAAGTGGGGCCTGGAGCTGCTTGGCCCAGTCGAAGAGCTCAGCCTCGTCGGCCTGGGTGATCCGGCGGATGTCGCCGATGATCGACCGCAGGTGACGGACGGCCTCGACGACGTTGCCGGTGCCGGCCTCACCCTTCGAGCGGATCATGCACGCGCCCTCGCTGATGCGGCGCAGGGCCTCACCGAGGTTGGTGGCACCGCACACGAAGGGGACGGTGAAGGCGAACTTGTCGATGTGGTGGGTCTCGTCCGCCGGGGTCAGCACCTCGGACTCGTCGATGTAGTCGACGCCGAGGGCCTGCAGGATCTGGGCCTCCACGAAGTGGCCGATACGGGCCTTGGCCATCACCGGGATGGTCACGGCCTCCTTGATCCCCTCGATCATCTCGGGATCGCTCATGCGGGCGATGCCACCGTCGGCCCGGATGTCGGCCGGGACCCGCTCGAGCGCCATCACGGCCGAGGCGCCGGCGTCCTCGGCGATCTTGGCCTGCTCGGGGGTGACCACGTCCATGATCACGCCGCCCTTGAGCATCTCGGCCAGCCCTCGCTTGACCCGGATGGTGCCCTGGGCGGACCCGGTGCCCTGGTTCTCGTTGTCAGCCATGGCCACAGTGTATGGCCGGCGCCCCGGTGGTCGTAACCGAATGGCCGACCGCGTCGGTGGTAGCACCGGACGGGTCGGGCGGGACACCCCGACCGGGCCGACCCCAGGTCGAGTGGACGCGACATCGCATCGACTCGGTGGGGGCGCCGCCGATGCCAGGACCGGCGCCGGCGGTCAAGGCGTGGCGCCGGACGGGTCGTCGCCGGCGCCGGAGGTGGTTCCGACCCCGACCTCGTCGAGCTGCTGCCCGGGGGTGAAGCGGACCTGGCCCGCCTCGGGCATCAGCACCCACGTCCGGCCGGGGGTGAGGGTGATCGGGTCGCCGGCCACGTCGGTGAGCGTCGGCTTGTCCTCGGCCGTCGGTCGCTCCCACGTGCCCAGGATCACGTGGCCGTCGGTCAGGACGACGAGCTCGCCGCTGCCGGTCGACCGGACCTCCGGCGAGATCGGGTCGGCCGGGCTGGTGCCGTAGTCGGTGACGAGGATCACCACGTTCTCGGGGGCCAGCTGGTCGCCGTCAACGGTCAGGTGGGGGGCGCCGTCCTGCGTCCGCCGCCAGCCGCCGATGGCGGCGTCCCACTCGTGGGTGACCAGCGGGCTGCCGGTGAAGGCGATCGAGACCGGGCCGGCGGCGGTGGTCGCGGTCGGCGGCATGGCCTCGTCGGGCCGGCGGTAGGTGAACCAGGGCTCCGGCACCGGGAGGTCGGTCGGTGCGAGGGCGTAGAGGTCGCCGCCGTTCACGTAGAGATTGTGGGGGGCGGGCCGGTCGAAGTCGCGGAAGTACTCGCTCCTGGTCCGGTTGGTCAGCTCGACGATCGGCAGCTCGCGGAGGCCGGCGGCCACGTAGTCGTTGGCGCCGGACGAGGCGTACAGGGGGTTGTCGAGACCGCGGAGGAGGTCGAAGTCGGACGTGCGGCTCGACCGAACGGGCCCGACCGGCTCGGGCACGATCGACTGGAAGACGGCTGCGAACCGGGTGATGCCCTCGGCTCGGAGGTCGAACACGATGTCGGCCTCGTCGAGCCCGGTCTGGGGGCGGGCCCGTGGGTGATTGTCGACCTTGACCACGAGCGCCGGTCGCTCGGCCGAGGCCCGCTCGGTCGGCCGGCCGGTGTAGGGGGACACGGGACCGACGGGCACGGCCCGCTCGTCGGCGTCGGCGGCCGCGGCATCGTCGCCGTCACCGGTCAGGGCCAGCTCGTCCGGCTCGTCACCGTCATCGACCGGGTCGTCATCGACCGGCTCGGCGGGAAGCGAGGCGAGGCCGTCGGCGGCCGTTGAGTCGGCGGCGTCGTCGGAGTCGACCGTGCCGGTGAAGCGCCATGCGAGGACAATCAGCGAGAGGGCGAGGAGGACTGCGAGCCAGTGGCGGGCCCGCAGTCGGCCCAAGTCAGAGCTCCGCCAGTGCGTCGATCCGGAGCCCGAGGGGGGCCCGGCGGTCGTCGCCGGTCGAGGTGGTCCCGCCCTGCGGGTCGGCCAACCAGAGGTGGGCGGTGCCGGCGGTGCCGGCGGCGGGCGAGAGATCACGGCCCTGGAGGCGCTCGAGCGCCTTGATGAGGCCGGGCGGGTAGCGGGTCAGCCCGACGGCCTGGCGGTCGGCCTCGAGATCGCGGTCGGACGGGAGCAACCGGGTGATGGCGCGATCGCCGACCGGGCTGGCCACGGCACCGATGGGACCGTCGATGAGGGGACGGCCGACGAGGGCCGCGCCGACGGTGGCGGTCTCGGCGTCGCCGTTGCGGAGCCGGGTCAGCAGCTCGGCCACCGCGGCCTCCAGCTCGACCACGTCGAGGGCGTCGACCAGCCCGGTGGTGAACAGCAGGTGGTTCCGGTCCTTGCGGCGGATGGCCATGGCGTTCGCCGCCGGATCGTCGACGACCAGCACCGCCGGGGTGATGACGCCACCGGCCAGCGTCAGACCGTCGACCATGTTGGTCAGCCGGACCGGGTGATCACCGTCGGGGACCAGGGTGCCGAGCGATCGGAGCACGAACTGGTCGGCCCGGTCGGCCAGCCACCAGACGGTGCCGGCGGCCACCAGCAGACCCAGCAGGGCGCCGAGCCACCACGGCATCGCCGGGAGCAGCGCACCGAGCACGAGCCCGATCAGGACGAGTGGGACGGCGAACACCGCGAAGGCCGCCAGCAGCGCCGGCGCCAGCTCGGACGGCGTTGGGCTCACGGCCGCGCCGGACCACAGGCCGTCTCGGCCGTCGCTCGACTCGGTCTGGTCGCCGGTGGGCACAGCGGACCAGCATACTCTCGCCCGACCCGAGCGCGACGGACGACGACGGCACCGGGCTCGACGGTCAGGCGACCAGTCGCTGGTAGTGCGTGACGTAGGCGTCGGCCAGGGCCGACATCGAGAACTCGTCGGCCCTGGCCCGGCCGCCCTGGACCCGCCGCTCGACCGCCGGGCCCCGCTCGAGCGCCTCGAGCAGGCTCTTGGCCAGCACCTCGGCGTCGCCGGGAGCGACCAGGGCTGCGGCCCGGCCGTCGCGGGCCACCACCCGGTAGGCCGGCAGGTCGCTGGCCACCACCGGCGTCCCCGCCGCCATGCCTTCGAGCAGCACGACGCCGAAGCTCTCGCCGCCGAGCGACGGAACGCAGAAGGCGTCGGCCCCCCGGAGACGGGCCAGCTTCTCCTCCTCGGTGAGCGGCCCGAGCCACTCGAACCGGTCGTCGCCGGCGGTCGCCGCCTGCAGCTCGGCCGTCTGCGGGCCCTGGCCGCCGATCCAGAAGCGCACGTCCGGAGGCAGGAGCCTGGCCGCCTCGACCAGCACCGCCAGTCCCTTGCGGGGCTCGTGCCGGCCGAGGAACAGCACCGTCGGCCCGCCGCGCTCGGTCGGCTCGGCAGCGGCGAACCGGTCGGTCTCGATCCCGTTGAACAGGATGTCGTAGTTGCCGTCGAGGTAGCGGCGGGCCATGCCGGCTGCGGCCGGGGAGACGGCGACGCGGGTGTCGAGCCGGGCGGCCAACCGGCGGACCCCGAATCGGGCCCATCGGTAGACGGCGATGTCGCCGCTGGCGTGGAACGTGCCGATCAGCGGCACCGGCTTCACCAGCACGGCGGTGAGCGTCGGCCCCGGAGCAAGCGGCTCGTGCAGGTGGAGGGCGTCGAACCGCTCGTCCCAGATGGCGCCGAGGACCCGCAACTGGGCCGGAGGATCGGGGGCGAGGGGGGCGAACGAGCCGTTCTGGGCATACGGGATCGAGTCGCCGAGGGGCGTGACCCACGGCTCGGGCGGGGGGCCGTCGCAGGGAGCCAGCACCTGGGTGTCGACGCCCTTGGCCCGCAGGCTCCGGGCCAGCCCGAGGACCTGCAGCTGGACACCGCCCCAGACCGCCAGGCTGTAGGGACAGATCATCCCGATGCGCACGGGTCCCACGGTACACGGCGGCACGGCCACCCCGAGCCGCAGGCCCGCCGGCTCAGGACGGGTCGAGCGCCTCGGCGACGGCCCGGTCGGACGGCCAGTTCGGTTCGAGCAGGTGCCACTGCTCGGGCGCCTCCGCCACCAGGTGTTCGAGCCGGTCGGCGACGGCCCGGGTCAGCCGCTCGTTCTCCGTGCGGCCGCGCCCATGCCCCGGCTCGATCGGCGACGTCACCACCCCGGACCGCTGCCGGCCCCGGAAGTACACCGCCGTCGGCAGGAGCGGGCAGCCGGTGCGCCGGGCCAGCAGGGCCGGACCGACCGGCAGGCTGGTCCGCTCGCCGAAGAACTCGACCTCGGTGCCGTTCCCGCCGATGTCACGGTCGGCCAGGAGGCAGATGACGTCCTGGCGCTTGGCCGCCGCCCCGAGCTCGACCATGGCCCGGGGGCCGAGTGGAACGACGTTGACCCCGTAGGCGCTGCGGAGCCCGACGAACCAGTCATAGACCTCCTCCGGCTCGAGCCGCTCGACCACGGCGGTCACGCCGACCCCCATCACCCTGGCCAACCAGGCCGCCGCCCACTCCCAACCACCGAGATGGGGCAGGACGAGGATCGGGGCCCGACCCGAGGCCAGCACCCTGGCGACGTGCCCGTACCCCTCGACGGAGAAGCCCCGGTCGATTCGGCCGGCCCCGAGGCCGGGGATCCGGAACGACTCGACCCAGTACCGGCCGTAGGAGCCGAAGCCCTGCCTGGCCAGGTCGTCGACGGGACCGGACGGCTCGACGCGGGCGAGATTGCGCCGGAGCTGGGCGGCCTTGGCCGGCATCAGCGCCGGACCGGCCGCCGTGGCGGCCCGGTCGGCCAACGCCGCCAACGTGTCGAGGGGGACCACTCGGGACGCGGCAGCACCCAGCCGCAGAGTGGTCAGGGCACGCACGATCGGGACCCGGGTCCTGGTTCAGGGGCGGTTGCGGCGGCGGGCCTCGGCCCGAGCCCGAGCCCTGGCCCGGAAGTCGGACACCGGGCGAGTCTTGCGGCGCCGGTTGCGGCGCACGACCGGGCGGGTCTGGACCGGAGGGAGACCGCTCGCCTGACGCCAGACCTTGATGAATCGGGTGACGGCGGTGAACAGCGTGAGTGCCAGCATCACCCACAGCGTCGCAACGAAGAGGCTGGAGAACAGCAAACCGAATCCGAGGGCGATGAACCGCTCGGCCCGCTCCATCAGGCCGCCCTTGGCCTCGAAGCCGAGGCTCTCGGCCTTGGCCCGCTGGTACGACACCAGGGAGGCGGCGATGTAGAGCGCAAACGGCAGCATCGCCATCCTGGGATTGTCGGAGCCGGCCAGGTTCCAGCCGGCGCCGGCGAACAGCAGGCCGTCGCTCAGGCGATCGGAGACCGAGTCGAAGTAGGCGCCGCGGGGCCCGGCCGAGCCGGCGGCCTTGGCCACCGCCCCGTCGAGTGCGTCCGGCAGTCCGGTCAGGGCGAGCAACAGGACCGCCAGCGGGTACTGCTCGAGGGCGATAGCGACGCCACAGGCGCCGGCCATGACCACGCCGACGGCGGTGATGATGTCGGGGGACACGCCGGCCCGCTGCAGGTTGCGGCCCATCGGGGCCACCACCCGGTCGAAGCCGGCGCGGAGATTGCCGTCGAACATGTGCGTGCGACCTTTCGCTGCCGTCCCGGACCAGCCTACCGCTCGAGCGATTCGCGGTCCGGTTGGCCGTTCCCGGGATCCAGATCGACCGGATCGCCGATGGTGATCGTGCCCGAGCCGAGCAGCCGGCACACGGTGCCGGCCCGACGCCGCAGTGCCGTCCTGGCGCCATCGCCGATGCCGTCGTCCAGCAGCTTGCACGGGGCGGCGATGCGGACGACCTCGACGTCGACCGGCCCGATGCGGAACCGCCGACCGATCTCCGTCGGCACCTCCGAACCCGAGATCGTGACGTTGCGCCTGGTCGCCCCGTGCTCGATGGTGCGACCGAGGTCGGCCGATGCCGCGGCCAGCGCGTCGGCGGCCTGCACGGTCACGTGGCGATGGCGGGATCCGTGGTAGCGGTCGCCGACCAGGCCGACGCCGGCCTCGGCCTCGACCGACTCCCGCCGCTGCATCGGCAGCCGGCTGGCCGGAGCGACGTGGAGATCGACGACGACGGGTCGGCCGTCGGCCGCCTCGCCCCCGCTGGCGGGCCCGCTGGCGGCGCTCACCTCTAGTCCTCGAGCTCCGACCAGTCCTCGGGGTTGTCCTCGACGAACGAGTCGATGATGGCGCCGTCGACCCCGTCGACCAGCACGAAGCCACGTTTGGTCGGTGGCTCGTCGGCCGAGTAGAGCAGGACCCGCCACGTCGGACGGCTGAGCAGGCCACGCCAGCCCATCTGGGCCGAGGCGTGGCCGACCGGGAAGCCGACCTCGCCGACGGCCGCGACCAGGGCATCGCGCTCGTCGACGTCGAGGTTCCAGCCGCTGAGAATGCTGTAGGCGCCGACGGCGACGAGAATGCCGGCCGCCAGGAGGAGCCCGCGGTTGACGTAGGCCCCGTCGCCGAAGGCGAGGTACATCGCCACCAGCAAGGCGGCGATGGCGAGGTAGAGGTACCCGGGCACCCGCCGGCGGTTGTTGTTCGGGAAGACGTAGTCCTCGGGGTCGACGAGGTCCGGCTGCAGATCGGCCGGCAGCTCGTCGCCGACGGGCGGCTCGCCGCCGGCCGTCCCGGTCGGCGTTGCGCCGTCGGCGCTGGTGGCCGCCTCGCCAAGCGGCTCGGCAGCGAGGTCCTCGGCCAGATCGTCGGCTCGGTCGGTCACGTCACGACTCTAACGGCTCTGGCCAGGCCGCTCGCAGTCGGGCCCAGGTCTCGCTCAGGGTCACCGGGAGGATCCTGGTCTCGGCCAGCGTGGTCATGAAGTTGGTGTCCGCCGACCACCGGGGCACGACGTGGACGTGCAGGTGGTCGGGCTGGGACCCGCCACCGGCCCGGCCCTCGTTGAGCCCGATGTTCATGCCGTCAGGCCGGAACGCATCCTGCACGGCCCGCCCGGTCACGCGCACGAGATCGAACAGGTCGCGGTACGACTCGTCGTCGAGATCGAGAACGCTCGGCGAGGCCTTCCTCGGGAGCACCATCACGTGCCCGGACGTGTACGGATACACGTTGAGCAGGGCGAACGCCGAGCGGCGGCGGGCCAGGATGTAGGTCCGCTCGTCGCCGAGGGGCGACTGCTCGAGCGATTCGAACAGGGTCTTGCCCGGCTCGGGACCCATGAATTCGTAGGGCTCACCGTCCGGGGTGACGCCGGGGCCGGCGCCGAGACGCCAGCCCGAGTAGAGGCGGTCCATGTGGTCGGGTGGCTCGGCTCAGGCGGACGAGCCGACGGTGGCCTCGGTCTGCAGCCGCTCGACGAAGGCGTCGAGGTCGACCCCCCGCTCCACGTCGGCCCCCCTGGCGTTGACGCCGACCGTCCCGGCGGCCACATCGTCGTCGCCGACGACCAGCACGTAGGGCAGCTTCTGGGTCTTGGCCCGGCGGATGCGCTTGCCGAGCGGGTCGTTGGCCTCGTCGAGCTCGACCCGGAAGCCCTCCCCCGCCAGCCGGTCGACCACCGAGCGGGCGTAGTGGGCGTGGGCCTCGGCCACCGGGAGCACCTCGACCTGGACCGGCGACAGCCAGAGCGGGAAGTTGCCGGCGAAGTGCTCGAGGAGCACGCCGAAGAACCGCTCGATCGATCCCATCAGCGCCCGGTGCAGCATCACCGGCTGCTTGCGGGAGCCGTCGGCGGCCACGTACTCGAGCCCGAACCGCTCCGGCAGCTGGAAGTCGGCCTGGAGGGTCGACAGCTGCCACGAGCGCCCGATGGCGTCGCGGACGTCGATGTCGATCTTCGGGCCGTAGAAGGCGCCGTCGCCCTCGTCGACCTGGTAGTCGAGGCCGGAGTCGTCGAGCGTCGTGCGCAGGCACTCGGTGGCCAGCTCCCACAGCTCGTCGGAGCCGACCGACTTCTCCTCCGGCCGCGTCGACAGCCTGGCCGAGAAGTCGTCGAAGCCGAAGGCGGCCAGCATCGACAGGATGAAGTCGAGCGTGCGGGCCAGCTCGTCGGCCAGGCCCTCCTGGGTGACGAACAGGTGGGCGTCGTCCTGGGTGAAGCCCCGGATCCGCATCAACCCGTGCAGCGTGCCGGCCCGCTCGTAGCGGTAGACCGTGCCGAGCTCGAACAGCCGGAGCGGCAGGTCCCGGTACGACCGCTGGCTCGACCGGTACACGAGCACGTGCATCGGGCAGTTCATCGGCTTCGGGTAGTACGTCCCGTTGTCCATCTCCATGGGCGGGTACATGCCATCCGCGTAGAAGTCGAGGTGGCCGGACGTCTCGAAGAGCCGGGCGTTGGCCAGGTGGGGGCTGTAGGCGAACTCGTAGCCGCCCTCGACGTGGCGCTCGCGGGAGTAGTCCTCCATCAGCCGCCGGATCGTCGCCCCCTTCGGGTGCCACACGGCGAGCCCGGCCCCCAGCTCGGAGGGGAACGACAGCAGGTCGAGCTCGTTGGCCAGCTTCCGGTGGTCACGCTTGGCCGCCTCCTCGAGGCGGTGGAGGTGGCCCCGGAGCGACTTGGCGTCGGCCCAGGCCGTTCCGTAGACCCGCTGGAGCATCGGGTTGCGCTCGTCGCCCCGCCAGTAGGCGCCGGCCACCTTCATCAGCTTGAAGTGGCCGAGCCGGCCCGTCGAGGGCACGTGGGGGCCGACGCACATGTCGACGAAGGCGTCGGTGTTGCGGTAGAAGCTGATCGTGTCGCCGCTGGCCTCGCCGGCCAGCTCCTCGTCGGCCCGGCCGTCGGCCGCGCCGTCCGCTCCCGTGACCCGGTCGATGATCGCCCGCTTGTAGGGGTGGTCGGCCATCAGCTCGGACGCCTCGGCCGGCGTCATCTCGCTGCGGACGAAGGGCTGGTCGGCCTCGATGATCTCGCGCATCTTGGCCTCGATCCGCTCGAGGTCGTCGTCGTTGAACGTGGCGCCGTCTGGCAGCTCGAAGTCGTAGTAGAAGCCGTCCTCGATCGGCGGCCCGATGGCGAACGTCGACCCCGGCCACAACTCGAGCACCGCCTGGGCCAGGACGTGGGCCGTCGAGTGGCGGAGCACGTGCAGTCCCTGGTCGGACGACGGGGTGATGATCTCGACCTCGTCGCCGTCGTGCAGCTCGGCGTCGAGGTCGCGCTCGACGCCGTCGATGACGCCGGCCACCGCGTCGGCGGCCAACCGGGGGCCGATGTCGGCGGCGAGGGTCGCGAGGGTGGCGCCGTCGTCGAGCTGCCGCTTGGAACCGTCGGGGAGGACTACCGAAATCGTTGCCACCACCCCACTCTACGGGCGGGTGACCAGCCCCGAGGTGCCTTTCCGGGCCACCGGACGGGCGGGTCCTGGCGGCGGTGCGGCCCCGCTCAGCCGGTGGCGAGGAGCTCGTCGAGCGACCGGGCCGGGGTCGGCCGCAGGCGCTCGGCCGAGGAGACCCGCTCGATCGTCGGCTCGGGCCGTGGCACCACCGCCGGCGACGAGGAACTGGTGGCGTAGGTCGGCTCGTACTCCAGCCCGGTCAGCTGGCGGATCTCGTACATCACCTCGTCGATCAGCTCCCGGTGGAGCGCCCGCTCCCCCGCTCGAGCCGTGTAGCGCTCGACGGCGATCGGCCGGCCGAAGCGAACGGTCACGGTGCGACGGAATCGGGGCACGACCCGATCGACCGGCTGGACCTCACCCGTGCCGAGCAGGCCGACCGGGATGATCGGGGCGCCGGTCTCGATGGCGAGACGGGCGGCGCCGGTGTGGCCCTTGTGCAGCTTGCCGCTGCGGCTGCGGGTGCCCTCCGGGTAGATGCCGAACAGCCCACCCCGCTGGAGGACCTGGCGGGCCGCGTCGAGGGCGGCCGCCGCGTGGTCACCACCGCGGCGATCGATCGGGATCATGCCGAGGGCCGGGAACAGGTGGCGGGTCTTCCAGTCGTCGAGGTACTCGCTCTTGCCGACGTAGATGACGTTGCGGGGCAGCACGGCCGGCAGGAAGAACGAGTCGATGGCCGCCGCATGGTTCGGGCACAGGACCGCAGGGCCGTCGACCGGCACCTGGTCGAGGCCGTCGACCTCCAGATCCCACAACCGACGGGCCAGCGGGCCGATCAGCCGGCGGACGAACGCCTGGTACCGCCCGATCCCGTCTGGGATCGGAGCGGCCGCGACCTCGGCGGTCACCGGTGCCGCCGACGGGGACCGACGCTCACGCCGCACCATCGCGGGTCGGCGGGTCGAGCGTGATCGGGCCGGCCCGGAGGTCGACGCCGAGCAGCATGGCCGCCTCGGACACGCCCTCGCCCCTGGCTGCCGCAGCGTCGATCGCATCGACCGCGGCCGGGGTGTCGAGATCGTGGTCCAATGCGGCCCGCACCTCGTCGAGCGCACCGGTGCCGTCGCCCGCCTCGAGCCAGCGCTCGAGGCGGGCGGTGGCCTCGGGCATCAGGTCGTCGTGCCACTCCCACGGGGTGCGGTAGTGGTGCTTGACGATGGCGAGGCGGATGGCCCGCGTGTCCCACTCCTTGCGGAGCTCGCTGACGAACACCAGGTTGCCGAGCGACTTCGACATCTTCTCGCCGTCCATGCGGACCATCGCCTGGTGCATCCAGTGCCGGACGAAGGGCTCGCCGGTGGCCGCGACCGACTGGGCCGCCTCGCACTCGTGGTGGGGGAAGATCAGGTCGGACCCGCCGCCGTGCAGGTCGATGGTCGTGCCGTGCTCCCGCAGGGCCAGGGCCGAGCACTCGATGTGCCAGCCCGGTCGACCCGGCCCCCACAGCGAGTCCCATGCCGGCTCACCGTCGGCCGACGGCTGCCACAGCACGAAGTCGAGCGGGTCCCGCTTGTTCGGATCGTCCGGGTGGCCGCCGTGCTCGGCGGCCAGGGCCAGCATCGTCTCCCGGTCGTAGCCGGAGATCGAGCCGAAGTCGGGCCAGGAGCCGACGTCGAAGTAGACACCGCCGCCGGACTGGTAGGCGTGGCCGTTGTCGAGGACCATGCCGATGAAGCCACGGATGTCGGCGATGGCCGAGGTGGCCCGAGGCTCGCTCCAGCTCGGGATCATGCCGAGGGCGACCATGTCGTCGTCGAACCGGGCGGTCTCGGCCGCTGCCAGGTCGAGGTAGTGCACGTCGAGCTCTCGGGCCTTGGCCAGGATCGAGTCGTCGACGTCGGTGACGTTGCGGACGCAGCGGGTCTCGTGGCCGAGGTCGCGCAGCCGCCGCTGCAGCACGTCGTAGCCCATGAACACGGCGGCGTGGCCGAGGTGGGTGGCGTCGTACGGCGTGATCCCGCAGGTGTACATCGTGACAACGGGCCCAGGCTCGAAGGGGACGATCTCGCCTCGGGCCGTGTCGTAGAGCTTGATCACCACTCGGAGTATCGCCCCGAGGGGCCCCTACGGCAAATGTCGACCCATTCGGTCTGGAACCGGCCCCGAGGCGGCCGGGACGAACCGTGGTAACCCCGGCCGGCCCGCTACGGTCGAACTCCGTATGGCGCTGCTCGATGGCAAGAAGCTCCTGATCACCGGTGTCCTCACCGACGACTCCCTCGCCTTCGGCGTGGCCAGGCTGGCCCAGGCCGAGGGGGCCGAGGTGGTGCTCACCGGGTTCGGGCGGGCGCTGCGATTGACCGAGCGGACGGCCCGCAAGCTCGACCCCGTCCCCGATGTCTACGAGCTCGACGTGACCGACCCGGCCCACGGCCAAGCCCTGCAGGAGACGCTTCGGGAGCGCTGGGGGCGGGTCGACGGCGCCCTGCACTCGGTCGGCTTCGCCCCCGAGACCTGCCTCGGCGACGACTTCTGGGCCCCCGACTGGGATGACGTGTCGGTCGCGGTCCACGTGTCGGCCTACTCGCTCCGCACGCTGGCCGACATCGTGACCCCGCTGATGGGCGAGGGTGGCTCGCTGGTCGGGCTGACCTTCGATGCCACCGTCGCCTGGCCGGCCTACAACTGGATGGGGGTGGCCAAGGCGGCGATGGAGTCGCTCAACCGCTACCTGGCCCGCGAGCTCGGTCATCGGGGCATCCGCTCGAACCTGGTTGCCGCCGGCCCGATGCGGACCATCGCCGCCAAGTCGATCCCGGGGTTCAGCGCCTTCGAGGACGAGTGGGTCAAGCGGGCCCCGCTCGGCTGGGACGTGAACGACGCCGAGGGCGTGTCGAAGGCCTGTGTCGCCCTGCTGTCCGACTGGTTCCCCCAGACGACGGGCTCCATCATCCACGTCGACGGCGGCTACCACTCGGTCGGGGCCTGAGCCCCTCACACCCGGTCGGGGCCCCAGCCCCTCACACCCGGTCGGGGCCCCAGCCCCTCACACCCGGTCGGGGCGAGTGATCCGGTAGCGGAGCCCCGGCCCGCCACCGTGCTCAGGACCCTGCTCGAACTCCTCGACGAGCACACCCCCGTTCGCCTCGATGACCCGCTGCGACCCGACGTCGTCCGGCTCGGTTGTCAGCTCGACCCACGGCAGGTCCAGGAACGACAGCTGGGGCAGCAACAGGGCGAGGGCTCTCGTGGCGTAGCCCCGCCTCCGCTTCCATGGAACGACCGTGTAGCCGACGTGGCCGAGCACGTGGGGCGGCAACGCCACCGTGCCCGGCTGCCAGCGGGCGTTGATCGCACCGCAGAACTCGCCGTCCCACATCCAGCGGCGGAGGCCGGGCAGGCGCGGCCTCGTGGTGCCGTCCGGCAGCACGACGGGCGGCAGCAGGGTGCCGTCCCGGTCGTCGAGGGAGGCCAGGAAGCCCGCCGGGTCGTCGTCGATCCTGGCCAGCTCCTCGTCGGCCGCCTCGGGGCGCATGGTGCTGGGCGACCAGCGACGGCGCAACGCATCGATGTAGCCGGGCAGGTTGGACTCGTCTGGCACGACCAGGTCGAAGGCCATGTCGTCAACGTAGGTCGCCCCTCGAACCGGCGCCGCCGAATTCGGGCGGCCTGCCACGGCGGACGACGGCCCGGTGGCCTACCGCGCGCCGTCGCAGACCGCGGCGGTGTCGCCGTACGGGTTGATCGGGTTGCCGCGGCCGCCGGGGTGGATCTCGAAGTGGAGGTGGGGGATGCCGGCGGCGTTGCCGTCGTCGCCGACGTAACCGATGACCTGGCCGGCCCTGACCTCACCCTCGATGTCGCCGTAGCCCGACATGTGGGTCCCGTAGTAGTAGTTGCCGAACTCGTCGACCAGGTGGAACGAGCGGCCGCCGACCCGGTTCGACCGGAAGCTCACCACGCCGTTCGCCGGCGCCACGATCGGGGTGCCGATCGTGGCCAGCACGTCGACGCCCTTGTGCCGCCGGCCACCCGAGCGGGGGAAGCCCCACGAGTCGATGAACTCGTGGGAGCCGCGCACCGGGCAGGTCCTGAGGTAGAAGCCCTGCTTGGTCCCGAGCTGCTGCGACCAGATCGACTCGGTGGTCCACTCGCCGTGGGTCCGGCGGTGCAGCTCCCGCTCCTCGTAGTCGGCCAGCCACGACTGCTCGAGCTCGAGGCGGGCCTGCAGGGCATCGACCTCGGCACTCAGCTGCTCGTTCTCGACCACTTCGGCCGTGAGGTTGTACTCGGCCACCTGCAGGTCGCGGGTGGACTGGCGGTAGCGGTCGAAGGTGCTGGTGTCGGCCACGAGCGCAGCGTCGCCCAGTGCATTGGCCCGCAGACCGGCGTTGAGGTCGTCGATCTCCAGGATGCCCTGGTCGACGTCGACCCGCCGGTAGTTCGTGATCGCGTTCTCCACCGTCGACCTGGCGATGTCACGGGCCTCGTCGCGGAGCTCGTCGACCGCGGCCCGAGCCCCGGCGAGATGCCGGTCGTCCGCCTCCTTCTGGAGGATCGTCACCCTGAGCGTGGCCCGGGTGTCGTCGTGGCGCTCCCACGTCTCGGCCAGGCTGAGCCCCGTCGGCGGCTCGAGGTCGACGTCCACCTCGGGGCCGGTGACCGAGCGGGTGCCGACGTCGACCGCAGACAGCGGCGACGTGACGCCACGCGGGCTCAGCTGGGCCGACGACCCGGTTGGAACCAGCCCGAGCAGGGAGATGGCGACGACGATCGCACCGGCGATCCAGAGGGGGGGACGACGCACGGGTCACCACGGTACATCCACCTGGACCCGGAGGGGTCAACCTCCACCCATCGAGTCCGCACATTCGGACATATTGCCGAGCGCCGCCCCCGAGCTCGAGCGACACGATCGGCGCCCTCGCCGCCAGCGGCGGGGGCACGGACGCGGGCGCGGCACACGGGTTGTCTAGGCTCGCTCCGTGGCCGGCCACTCCGCAGACGAACCGCTCATCTCGCTGACCGACGTGAGCGTCATCACCGACGGCCGCAAGATCCTCGGACCGATCTCGTGGCGGATCGAGCCGCGCCACCACTGGGTGGTGCTCGGGCCGAACGGCAGCGGCAAGAGCACGCTGATGGCGGTGGCCTCGCTCGGTCGCCACCCGTCGACCGGTCGGGTCGATGTGCTCGGGCACGAGCTCGGCCGGGTCGACCTCCGGACGCTGCGGGCCCGGATCGGGGTGTCGTCGGCGGCGCTCGCCGATCAGCTGCGGGGCCGGCTGACCGCAGCGGAGGTGGTGATGTGCGGTCGCCACGCGGCGCTCGAGCCGTGGTGGCACACCTACGACCGGGCCGACGCCGAGCGGGCCTCGGCCCTGCTGGCGCAGGTCGGTCTGCCCGACCACGACGACCGCACGCTCGGCACGCTGTCGAGCGGTGAGCGGCAGCGAACCCTGTTGGCCAGGACGCTGATGGCCGAACCGGACGTGGTGCTGCTCGACGAGCCGACGGCAGGCCTGGATCTCGGGGGTCGGGAGGCGCTGGTGACCGCCCTCGACGCCGTGGCCGCGGCCGGCGGCCCGGCGACGGTGTTCGTCACCCATCACGTCGAGGACATCCCGCCGGCCACGACGCACCTCCTCGCCCTGGCCGGTGGGCGGGCGCTGGCCGCCGGCCCCGTCGACGACGTGCTGTCGGCCGAGCTGCTCGGCGAGATGTTCGGCCTCGACATCGAGCTGGGGCGCCGCCACGGCCGTTGGTCGGCCCGGGCCCGCTGAGCCGACTCGCCCGGCTCCCCGATCAGCCCTCGGTCGCCGGCTCCTCGGGTGCCTGCGGGGCGACGACCACCGACTCGTGGACCCAGCCGGGATGGGTGCCGTCGGCGATGGCCTGCTGGTCGAGATCGGACACGATGGCGAGCAGCGGGTACGGGTTGACCGGTCGCCCGCCGTCTGGGTGGAGCTGCAGGTGCAGGTGGGGCGGCGTTCCGACTGCGTTGCCGGTGTTGCCGACGTAGCCGAGGAGATCGCCGGCCTCGACCACCCGGCCATCGGTGAGGCCCGGGGCGAACGAGTCGAGATGGGCGTAGTACCACTCGCTCCCGCTCTCCCCGACCAACCAGAACTTGAGGCCCCCGAGGCGGCCGATCCCGATCCTGGTCACGACCCCCCGCTCGGCCGCCACCAGCGGCGTTCCCCGGGGAGCGAAGATGTCGATCCCCTCGTGCCAGTGCTCGTCCGGGGTCCCGGTCATGCGGGGGAAGCCGAAGCTGTCGATCAGCGGCACCTGATAGGGCCCGGCGATCGGGAACAGGACGCCGTTCACGAACACCTCGCTGCCGGCGGAGAAGGCGGCGTACTCGATCTCGGCCTGCTCGATCGCCTCGTCGGCGAGCGCGACCATCGCCTCGGCGTCGAGCTGGTAGTCGGTCACGAGCCGGAGCCGATCGAGCAGGCTCCGGGCGTCGCCATCGAGGCTGCGGCGGAGGTCGGCCAGCTCGTCGAGGTCGTCGCCGCCGATGACCAGCGCCTCCTCGGCCAGGCGGTCGCCCCGGCGCCGTTCCATCACCCGCTCGAGGTCGCTCGGGTCGACGGCGGCCGGGCGCGCCGTCGAGCTGGCGGCGAACCGACGGAAGCCGGCGACGGCCCTGGCCCGGTAGCGGTCGAGCGACTCGTCGAGCTCGTCGAGCACGGCCCGGGTCCGGTCGTCGAGGGCCTGCTGCTCGATGTCGAGGTGCTTGGCCCGCAGCCTCAGCGCCCTGACCTCGGCCACGGCGTCGCGCTTGGCCTGGCGGCTTCGCTCGAGCTTGCGCTCGGCCTCGGCCACGCTGCTCCAGAGGATCTCGGGAGCCGTGTACGGCTCCTGACCGGCGTAGGTGTCCGGCGGCGGGATGTCCGGGTCGACGCCCGGCGCATCCTCCGAGCGCCCCTCGTCGGCGAGGGGGTCGACGATGTCGCCATCGGCACCGGTCCCGTCCGGGGCCGGCGACCCGGCGTCGGCGTCGCCGCCGGTGGTCGGGCCGTCACCGGTCCCGTCGCCCATGCCGCCGTCGCCTGCGGTCGAGCCATCGTCGCCGGACGAGCCGCCCGTAGCGGTCGACACCGGCCCCGTCGTGCTCGGCGACGAGCCGGCGTCGTCACCGGGAGGGGCCGCCCCAGGTGGCGTCGTGCTCACGGACTCCCCGGCCGGCGTCGGGACCGTCGGATCGGTGCTCGACGGCGGGGTGCTCGTCTGGTCGGGGTCGTCCGGCCCGGCCGAGGTCACCGTCGACGGCTGGCCCGGAGCGGTGGTGCCGGTCGTCTCGGCCGCGCTCGCCCCGGTCGGCCCGAGGGCCAGGGCGATCAGCAGCGCCAGTGCTGCGCTCCGACGGGCCATACCACCCTCCATCGGCCACATCGGGCCCGAGTCAAGCCCGGATCGAGCCGAAGACCGGGCCGGGTCGGGCCAGCAACCGGGCCGGATCGGGCCCGAGTCGAGCCCGAGGCAGGGCCGCATCGAACCCGGGACACCGCCGGCGCCAGGTGACGGGTCGGGCCGCCCGGTCGACCGCTACCCCGAGGCGGACGCCACGTGATGGGCGTCGCCGGCATGCAGCTCGACGGTTCGCCCACCGCCGGCGTCGAGCACCAGGGTGCCGGTCGCTCCGATCCCGATCGCCCGCCCACGGACCTCGCCGGTCGAGGTGACGAACCGCACGTCGCGATCCAGGGTGACGCAGCAGGCTCGATACCGGTCGAGCACCGGGCCGCCCCGTTCGAGCTCGCCGTACCAGCGCTCGAGGCCACGGAGGTAGGCCGCGAGCAGCGCATCCCGATCGACGGGCCCGCCGACCAGCTCCTCCATGGTCACCGCCCGGTTCGCCACCTCGTCCGGTGGGGCGGTCACCCACCGGAGGTTGAGCCCCATACCGACCACGACCGCCATCGACGGCCGGACGGCCGGACGGTCGCCGGCGGCCGGGGTCGGCCCCGGCGTCGTGGTCGCCTCGGCCAGGATCCCCGCCAGCTTCCGCTCCGACCGCTCGACCGAGAGCACGTCATTCGGCCACTTCAGCCCGACCGCGACCCCCCGGCCGACCTCGGCCACCGCATCGACCGCCGCCAAGCCGGTGACCAGCGGGACCAGCGACGCCCGATCCGGATCGGGGCGCAACAGGACCGACACCAGCAGGGACCCACCCGGCTCGTCGTGCCAGACCCGCTGCTGGCGGCCCCGACCGGCCGTCTGGTGGTCGGTCACCAGCACCGCACCCTCGGGCTGGCCGCCGCTCGCCGCGGCCAGCAGATCGGCGTTGGTCGAACCGGTTTCGGTGACGAGGCGGACAGGCCCGAATCTCGTTCCCGGAGGGGTTGGCAGAGCTGCGAACTCGGTCATCGGTGCATACAGTAGGCCCGTGTTCAACACCGTCTTGATTGCCAACCGTGGTGAGATCGCCGTCCGGGTCATCCGGGCCTGCAAGGAGCTGGGCATCGGCACCGTCGCCGTGTACTCCGAGCTCGATCGCGACGCCCTCCACGTGCGCCTCGCCGACCAGGCCTTCGCCCTCGGCGGCCAGACCGCGGCCGAGAGCTATCTGAACACCGAGGCCATCCTCGACGCCATCGAGCGATCGGGGGCCGAGGCGGTGCACCCCGGCTACGGGTTCTTCAGCGAGAACGCCGACTTCGCCAGGGCGATCACCGAGCGGGGCGTGACCTTCATCGGGCCGCCGCCCGAGGCCATCGAGGTCATGGGCGACAAGATCAGCGCCCGGGCGGCCGCCACCGACGTCGGGGTCGCCGGTGTCCCCGGCAACACCGACTTCCTGACCAGCGCCGACCAGGTCGTCGCCTTCGGGGCCGAGCACGGCTGGCCGGTTGCCATCAAGGCCGCCTTCGGCGGCGGCGGTCGGGGCATGAAGGTCGTCGAGAAAGCCGAGGACGCACCCGATGCCCTCGAGTCGGCGAAGCGGGAGTCGCTGGCCTACTTCGGCCGTGACGAGTGCTACGTCGAGCGCTACCTCACCAAGCCCCGCCACGTCGAGGTCCAGGTGCTGTGCGACAACCACGGCAACGGCGTCTACCTGAGCACCCGCGACTGCTCGGCCCAGCGCCGGCACCAGAAGCTGGTCGAGGAGGCCCCCGCGCCCGACCTGGCCCCCGGCGTCGAGCAGGCGATGGGTGAGGCCGCCCTGAAGGTGGCCAGCGGCTGCGGCTACACCAACGCCGGCACCGTCGAGTTCCTCTACGAGGACGGCCAGTTCTACTACCTCGAGATGAACACCCGGCTCCAGGTCGAGCACCCGGTGTCGGAGATGATCACCGGCAAGGACCTGGTGGCCGAGCAGCTCCGGGTCGCCGCCGGTCAGGAGCTCGGGTACACCCAGGACGACATCGAGATCAGGGGCCACGCCATCGAGATCCGGATCAACTGCGAGGACGTGGCCGAGGGCCGCTTCCTCCCCTCGCCCGGCCCGATCACGGCGTTGCGGGCGCCGTCCGGGTACGGCACCCGCTGGGACGGCGGCTACGAGGCCGGCGACGAGATCAGCCAGTTCTACGACAACCTGGCCGGCAAGCTCGTCTGCTGGGGCAGCGACCGTCCGACCGCCATCGCCCGCACGGTCCGGGCGCTCGAGGAGTTCGTGATCGAGGGTGTCGCCACCACGATCCCGGCCGACCTGGCCATCCTCCGACACCCCGACTTCGCCGCCGTCGAGCACTCGACCAAGTGGGTCGAGGAGGTGCTCGACCTGACCGGCGTCGGCGGGGCCGCCGGCGGCGACGCCGCCGGCGACGAGGCCGAGCCGAAGCAGCGCCGCGACGTCGACGTCGAGGTCAACGGCAAGCGGTTCAACGTGTCGATGTGGATCCCCGAGTCGGAGCTGGCCCCGGTCGCCGCTGCGACCAAGTCGGCGGCCAAGCCCCGGAAGCGCAGCTCGTCGAGCGGCGCCGGTGGCGGGTCGGGCTCGGGTGACGTCACCGTGCCGATGCAGGGCACCGTGGTCAAGGTCCTCGTCGAGGTCGGCCAGGCGATCGAGGCCGGCGAGACCGTCATCGTGCTCGAGGCCATGAAGATGGAGAACAACGTCACGGCCGAGAAGTCGGGCACGGTCCGCGAGGTCCGGGTCGAGGCCGGCCAGAGCGTTGGTGGCGGCGACGTGGTCGCCGTCATCGAGTAGCCACCGCCACCTGCGGCCGCGACGTGGTCGCCGACATCGAGTAGCCACCGCGCCGTCCCGGGGGGCCCAACCGGTCCACCGGCCGAGCGACGGCCCTGGCATACTGGCATCGTGGCCGATGTTCGCGAAACCACTCTCCCCGGCGTCGGGGTCCGGCACGAGTTCGTCACCGCCGAGGGTCAGACGATCGGCGTGCTCGTCCACCGGGACGGCCGCCGCGAGGTCCTGATCTACGGCATGGACGACCCCGACACCTGCGTGGTGTCGCTGTCGCTGTCGCCGGACGACGCCCGCACGCTCGACGAACTGCTCGGTGGGAGCAAGGTGACCGAGGTCATCGGCGTCGTGCAGCACGAGATCGAGGGGCTCTCGATCGAGTGGATCACGGTCGGCGAAGCGTCGCCCGCCGTCGGCGCCTCCATCGGTGACGGCGCCTACCGGACGCGGACCGGCGCGTCCATCGTGGCGGTCGTGCGCCACGGTCAGGCGGTTCCCGCCCCCGGCCCCGAGTTCGTGTTCGACGCAGCCGACGTTGTCGTCGCCGTCGGCACCAACGAGGGCCTGGAGGCGATGCGTCGCCTCCTGACCGACGCCGCTGGCTGAGCCCTTCGTGACCACGACCGCCCTCCTCGCCGCCGGGAGCACCGAGGCCGCACTCGCCTTCATGGAGATCGGCGCCATGGCCCTCGGTCTCGCCCTGCTGTCCCGGGTGGCCGGCCGGATCGGTCTGACCGCCGTCCCGCTCTACCTCATCGCCGGGCTGGCCTTCGGCGACGGCGGCATCGCCACGGTCGACGTGTCGGCCGAGTTCGTCGAGCTGACCGCCGAGATCGGCGTGCTGCTGCTGCTGTTCGCCCTCGGCCTCGAGTACAGCGACGTCGAGTTGCGCCACGGCCTCCAACAGGGCCTGGGATCGGGCTTCGCCGACTTCGTGCTCAACGCCGGGCCCGGTCTGGCCGTCGGCCTGCTGCTCGGCTGGGAACCGCTCGCCGCGGTGCTGCTGGCCGGCGTCACCTGGATCTCGTCGAGCGGCGTCATCTCGAAGGTGCTGGCCGACCTCGGGCGGCTCGGCAACCGAGAGACCCCGGCGATCCTCAACCTGCTCGTCATCGAGGACCTGGCCATGGCCGTCTACCTGCCGGTCGTCGCCGCATTGATCACCGGCGGCACGATGCTGGCCATCGCCACCAGCGTGTCGATCGCCCTGGTCACCGTCGGCGTGATCCTGCTGGCGGCCCTCCGCTACGGCCGCCGGCTCAGCAACCTGCTGGCGGGCGGGTCGGCCGAGTCGCTGCTGCTGGCGGTGTTCGGCCTGACCATGCTGGTGGCCGGCGGGGCCCAGTTCCTGGACGTGTCCGGCGCCATCGGCGCCTTCCTGGTCGGCCTGGCGCTGTCGGGCGAGACCGCCCACCGGGCCGAGGCCCTGATGTCACCGCTGCGGGACCTGTTCGCCGCGGTCTTCTTCGTCTCGTTCACCTTCAGCATCGACCCGTCCGACCTCGCCGGCGTCGCCCTGCCCGCCCTCGGGCTGGCGGTGTTGACGATCGCCACCAAGATGGGAACCGGGTGGTATGCCGCCGGCCAGCTCGGCGTCGGGCCCCGCGGCCGCCTCCGGGCCGGCACCGCCCTCGCCGCCAGGGGCGAGTTCTCGATCGTGATCGCCGCGCTCGGGGCGGGTCTGGCCGACGGTGGGGAGCTGGGTGCGCTCGCCGCCGGCTACGTGCTGATCACCGCCGTCGCCGGACCGCTGCTCGCCCGCTACGCCGACGACCTCCCGCTGCCGGTCGGTCGGGCCGTGAATCGGCCGCCGGGAGCCGGCTCGCTCCAGACCGGCCAGGCCCGCTGACGGTCGACCGGCGGCCAGGCACCAACGCCGGCTCCGGCCGCGACGTCGCCGTCGAGCGGCCCGACGTCGCCAACCTCGGGCTCAGGCCCGTTCCCGCCGCAGCGCGACCTCGACCGGCGGGTACCCGTACGGCGACCCCTTGATCACGGTCTGGCCGGGGCGGAGACCGTCGTCGACCCGGTAGCGCTCGAACAGCTCCCGCTCGGCGGCCTCGTCGCCACCGTCCGCCCGGATCAGTGCCTCGGCCACCGGGTCGAGCCAGTCGGCGTCATCGTCGTCGAGCGGGGTCTCGGGGCCGCCTATCCGGCCCCACCCGTCCCACAGCAGCAGCTCGTCACCGAACCGGTGGGCCACCTCGTGGATGACCTCGTCGAAGAGGAACCGGGGACCGGCCAGGAAGGGCAACTCGGGGTCGACCCCGAAGCGGTCGGCGTCGATCTCCCCGCGCCGGTGGGCCAACCAGGCCTCGGCCGCGGTGGCGAACCCCGAGCCGGTCGCCCGGTCGAACGACAGGTCCATCGGCTCGGGCAGCGCCGGCGAACCGTGCTCGATCTCGGCATCGAACCGCCGCCAGCGGCCACCGAGCCACGCCTCGACGACCACGTGGTCGTGGTGCCATCCCTCGACGAAGTACCCGGCGAAGCCGACCCGCGACCGGGCGGGAACGCCGTTGGTGCGCAGGGCGCCGACGCAGAACAGCGTGTGGTCCCGGCAGCAGCCCTGGACCCGCTGCGGCTCGGGGCGCGGCTCGGTCAGCGGCTTCGGATGGCGACGCTGGTCGGTGTCGAGCATCGTCTCGAGCCAGCGGCCGTCGATGTCGTCCCGGCTCGACGCCGGCAGCTCGCAGGCCGACGCCCGGTAGTGGACGATCACGTTGCGGGCCACCGCCGACAGCCCGGCCGGCTCCGTCGGCAACCCGGCCAACAGGCCCGCGTTGGCACCCGGGTCGGAGTAGGCGGTGTTGGTGGCGTACGCCGCGAGGTCGAGTCGTTCGATCACCACACCAGCATGCCCGCGGCCGGTGACAGCCGGTGGCCGGGCGAGCGCGTGCCTACTCGGCGGCCTCGCCGAGGACCTCGGCGAGCGCCGGGTGGACGAACAGCGACTCGACGAGGTCGTGAACCGTCAGGTTGGACGAGACGGCCAGCGCCAGCACCGAGATCAGCTCGGCCGCATGGCGGCCGACGATCGAGCCGCCCATCACCACCCCGGTGGCCGGATCGGACACGATCTTCACGAAGCCACGGGAGTCGTTGTTGATCAGGGCCTTGGCCGACACCGAGAACGGCACCTTCGTCACCCGTATCTTGCGGCCCTCGGCGAAGGCGTCGGCCTCGGCGACGCCGACGTCGGCGATCTCCGGGTCGGTGAAGATGGCCGATGCCGCCTTGTCGTAGTCGATGTGGCGATGGGGTCGCGAGTGCAGGCCCATGGCGTGCTCGGCGATCTTGCGGCCCTGCATCGAGGCGACGGACGACAGGGGCAGCTTCCCCGACAGGTCGCCGGCGGCGTAGATGTGGGGCACGCTCGACTTGCAGTTGTGGTCGATGACGACGTACCCGTGGTCGGTCTCGACCCCGGCCGCATCGAGCCCGAGACCGTCGCTGTTGGGGATCGAGCCGATGGCCAGGAGCACGTGGGACCCGTCGGCCACCCGCCCGTCGTCGGTCAGCACCCGCACCCCGCCGCCGGTCCGCTCGATCCCGGTCGCCCTCGCCCCCTTGTAGAGGCGGACCCCGCGGTCGAGGAAGCTCTGCTCGAGGACGGCCGCCACCTCCGGGTCCTTGGCCGGCAGGACCTGCTGGCGGGACACGATCAGCGTGACCTCGGAGCCGAACGAGTTGAACATGTGCACGAACTCGACGCCGGTGACGCCGGATCCGACGACGACGAGGTGCTCGGGCAGCTCGGGCGGCGGGTAGGCGTCGCGGGTGGTGAGGACGCGGTCACCGTCGACGCCGGCCCAGTCCGGCACGCGGGGCCGGGACCCGGTCGACAGCACGATCACGTCGGCGTGCAGGATCTCGGTGTGCCCGTCACGGGCATCGACCTCGACCTCGCTCGTCGACACCAGTCGACCGGTGCCCTCGATCAGGCGGACGCCCTGGCTGGCCAACAGCTCCGAGACCGTGCGCTCGAGCCGCTCCCCGATGTCGGAGATGCGGCGCTTGAGGGCATCGAAGTCGAGGAGCACGTCGACCTTGGCCAGGCCCATCTCCGTCGCGTCCTTCATCATGGCCATCGCCCCGCCGGTTGAGATCATCGCCTTCGACGGGATGCAGTCGAGGAGGTGGGCGGCGCCGCCGACCAGGTCGCGCTCGATCAGCGTGACCCGGGCCCCGAGGCGGGCGGCGTGGGTGGCGCAGGCCGTGCCGCCCGGCCCGCCGCCGATGATGACGAAGTGCCGGGCGTTCTCTGCTGATGCCGACTGGTGCTGCACGGGCCGGTGTCCTTCCCCGTCTCGTCCGGCAGGGGACCGGAGCGGTCGTGTCCTTGAGGACCCTACCGGCTCGGGCTCGACCGGCAGCCGATCGACTCCGGCGGCGACGATGCGCTCAGGTGACCGGTTCGACGGCCGGCACCCGCCCGTCGACGAGCTGGCGGTAGAGGGCGGCGAGGCGATCGACCGAGTCGCTCCACGAGAAGGCCATGGCCCGCTCCCGCCCCGCCGTGGCGAGGTGGCGGCGCAGCTCGTCGTCCTCGAGCACCGACAGCAGCGCGCCGGCGAGGGCGGACGGGTCCTCGGGCTCGACCAGGATCGCGGCCCGGCCCGCCACCTCCGGGATCGCCCCTGCCGTGGTGGTCACGACGGGGATGCCGGCCGCCATGGCCTCGAGGATCGGGATGCCGAAGCCCTCGTAGCGCGACGGGTAGGCGAGCACCTCGGCCCCGTACAGCAGGTCGGCCTTCGTCGCCTCGTCGACGTACCCGAGGACGTCGATCTTGTCGGCGACGCCAAGGTCGGCGACGACATCGTCGAACGCCGCCCGACCCCAACCGCGGGCACCGGCGATCACGAGCCGGAGGTCCGGTAGCACCGGCCAGATCGCGGCCATCGCCCGGACCAGGCTGGCGTGGTCCTTGCGGGGCTCGATCGTGCCGACGGCCAGCACGTAGGGGGCGCCGATCCTGGCCCGGCCCCGGTCCCCGTCGCCCTCCGGCACCGGTTCGAGCCCGTTGGTCACGACGTGGATCCGGTCGGGATCGACGCCGAGCTCGTGCTCCAGCTCCTGGCCGACGTGCTCGGACACGGCGTGCACGTGGGCGCCGCCGTCGACCGCTCGGGCGACGTGGCGGGGGAAGCTCCTGGCGTGGTGGTCGACCAGCTCGGGGTAGCGCCAGGCGGTCAGGTCGTGGACGGTGACCAGGCGGACGGCCCCCCCGGTCGGCGGGACGACGTAGTTCGGGCCGTGCACCAGATCGAAGCCGCGGACCCGCGGGCGATCGAAGCGGAGCCAGGCCCGGTGGGCGGCCCGGGCCGGCAGGAGGAGGGGCTGGAGCCGCCAGCCGTCCGGTGCGACCTGGGTCAGCCGGTTGCGACCCCGCCAGCTGACGAACAGGCCGGTCAGGTCGAGACCGTCGTGGGTGGGGAGCCGGCGGGCGAGTTGGCGGACCATCTGACCGATCCCGGTGGTCGGGCCGGCGAGGGCGGTCAGGTCCATGGCGATCCGGACGGGCGAAACCTCGTCGGTGGTCACGGACCGAGGCTAGCGAGGGGCCGCGAGCGACCGACGGATGGCGAAGCGTGTGGCCGCAGACCCGGCCATCGCCCGGCCGGGCGGCGACGCCAGCAGGCGCAGGGCGAGCCGATCGAGCGACTACGCTTGGGGCCTGATGCCCTCCCATGCTCCGCCGCACTCGGGGTCGGTGTCGCCGGATCCGTCCACACGGCCGGCCGCCATCTCCGTCGAAGACGTGTCCAAGTCGTTCCGCCTCGGGGCGGAGCCGGCCCGCACCCTGAAGGACCGCCTGCTGACCTTCGGCCAGCACAACGGCCAGCTGGTCGACGCGCTCTCCCAGGTCGGGTTCCAGGTCCGCCAGGGCGAGTGCTTCGGCATCCTGGGCCACAACGGCTCGGGCAAGAGCACCCTGCTCAAGATCATGGCCGGCACGATCCGCCCGACCGACGGCCGGGTCCGGGTCAGGGGCCGGCTCGCCGCCCTGCTCGAGCTGGGCGCCGGCTTCCACCCGGACCTGACGGGCCGCGAGAACGTCTACCTGAACGCCTCGATCCTCGGCTTCGAGCGGGAGCAGGTCGACCAGATCTTCGACGACATCGTCACCTTCGCCGAGCTGGAGGACTTCGTCGACCTGCAGGTCAAGTTCTACTCGTCGGGCATGACGGCCCGGCTCGGGTTCGCGGTGGCGACCAACCTCGAGCCAGACGTGCTGCTGGTCGACGAGGTGCTCGCCGTCGGCGACGAGGCCTTCCAGGCCAAGTGCATGGAGCGGGTCCACCGCTTCCGGGCCATGGGGCGAACGCTGGTCATCGTCAGTCACGGCCCCGAGCGGATCAAGGAGCTGTGCGACCGGGCGCTCGTGCTCGAGCGGGGCCGGATGCTGCACGTCGGCGACGTCGACGAGGCCGTCGAGGTCTACCGGGCTGCGTTGTACGACCTGAGCCACCGGTCCGGTCCCGGTCGGGCCGCCCTGCCCCCGACGGGTGTCACCGAGGACCTCGACGAGGGGGTGGCCCCGGTCACGCTGCTGTCCGGTCGCGTGGTCGACGCCCAGGCCGAGCTGCCGTTCGGACCGGGCGAGACCGTCCGCATCGTGATCCGGTACCGGCTCGTCGAGCCCGTGCCGTTCCGCATCCGCCTCGCCCTCCGGAGCCAGGACAACGCGGTCATGCTGAACCGGTCGACGACCGACGTGCTGGCCCGACCCCTGCCCGATCAGCCAGGTGACTACGAGCTCACGTTCACGATCGACGACCTGCCCCTGCTCGACGGGATCTACCGGTTCGCCTTCGTGGCCGAGACCCCGGATGCGACTCACGTGTGGGATCGGATCATCCCGCCGGAGGGTGAGTTCGTGGTCAGGGGGCCCGACCCGGCCTTCGGGCGGGTCAACGTCGACATGACGGCCGAGCTCACGCCGCTCGGCTCACCCCCCGGGCCCCCGGTCGTCGAGGCGGCCGTGTCGTCCTGACGGGCGTCGCTCGCTAGAGGCGCTCGGCGAACGAGCCCTCCAGTCTGGCGAAGACCCGGAGCCCGAGGATCAACACCACGATGGCGGTGACCGCCGAGATGGCGAGGTTCTGGAGGTACCACGTCGACGGCCGGAGCAGGAGGGTGAAGTTCTCCTGCTGCTCCGGCCCGAAGTTCGTCGGGTTGTAGAGCACCCGCTGGAACGTGGTGGTCAACGGCGTGAGCGGGTTGAGCATCGCCAGCCGCTCGGCCCCGACACCGAGCCGATCGCGGATGGCGTTCCCGGCGAAGTCGTAGACGTAGACGATGGGGGTGAACCAGAACAGCGCCAGGAGAGCGAGCTCGAGGAAGTGCTGGACGTCGCGGAAGAAGACGTTGGCGGCAGCCAGCAGCAACCCGAAGCCGACGGCCATGACCAGGGTGATCAGCAGGGCCGGGACGAGCAGCCAGATCATGTCCCACTCGGGCGACTGGCGGAACAGGGCGAGCCCGACCCCGAGGATGGCGAGGCGGCTCACGAACGGCACGAGGTTGGCGGCAACGGCGGCGATCGGGAGGACCTCCCGGGGGAACCAGATCTTCTGCACCAGGTGGCTGTTGGCCACGACCGAGCTGGTGGCCCCGGTCACCCCGGCGGCGAACAGGTCGTAGACCAGCAGCCCGGCCAACAGGTTGAGCGCATACCGGGGAATCGAGCCGCTCGGGAGGATGAGCGTGAACACCAGGCTGAAGATCACGAGGTACAGCAGCGGGTTCATCAGGTTCCAGGCGAATCCGAGCAGGCTGTTCTTGTGGCGGACCTTCACCTCACGGCGGGTCAGGTTCCACAGCAGCTGGCGGTGCTGGACGACGTCGGACAGGCGGCGGAGGAGGCCGGGGGGACGGTAGCCGGCCTCGATCAGCTCGGGATCGGGCGCAGCGGTCCACTCGGATCCTGCTCCGTCCACCCCTTCGGGCGGGCGTGCGGCGGTGAGCATCGAGTCGAGTCTAGGGCACGGCGGGACCGGTCAGGACCTCCGTCGGTGGTCCCCGATCGCGGGGCCCGTCTACCCTGAGACCATGTCAGACAACGCTGGTTCCACGACGCGCCCGACCACCGATGCGGCCGCCGGCGAGGCCATCGACACCTGGCGGGAGCGGGCCACCAAGGAGCTGCGGGGCACGCCGCTCGACGACCTGACGGTCACGACACCCGAGCAGATCGACGTGAAGCCGCTCTACACCGAGAGCGATCTCGACGGGGTCGACCACCTGGGCTCCCTGCCGGGCGAGCACCCGTTCGTCCGGGGGCCCCGCTCGACGATGTACACCAACCGACCGTGGACGATCCGCCAGTACGCCGGGTTCTCCACCGCGGAGGAGTCGAACCGGTTCTACCGCGACAATCTCGCCGCCGGCCAGATGGGCCTGTCGGTCGCGTTCGACCTGGCCACCCACCGGGGGTACGACTCCGACCACCCCCGGGTGCCGGGCGACGTCGGCAAGGCCGGCGTGGCCATCGACTCGGTCGAGGACATGAAGATCCTGTTCGACGGGATCCCCCTCGACAAGATGACGGTGTCGATGACGATGAACGGCGCCGTGCTGCCGATCATGGCCTGCTACATCGTGGCCGGACAGGAGCAGGGGGCCACGACCGAGCAACTGGCCGGGACCATCCAGAACGACATCCTCAAGGAGTTCATGGTCCGCAACACCTACATCTACCCGCCCGAGCCGAGCATGCGGATCGTGGCCGACATCATCGGCTACACCGCAGCCAACATGCCCAAGTTCAACTCGATCTCGATCTCGGGCTACCACATGCTCGAGGCGGGGGCACCGGCCGACCTGGAACTGGGCTACACCCTCGCAGACGGGCTCGAGTACGTGCGGGCCGCGCTCGACGCGGGCCTCGACGTCGACGCCTTCGCCGGTCGGCTCAGCTTCTTCTTCGGCATCGGGATGGACGTGTTCATGGAGGTGGCCAAGCTCCGGGCCGCCCGCCTGCTCTGGGCCGAGCTGATGTCGCAGTTCGAGCCGGCGAGCCCCCGCTCATCGATGCTGCGGACCCACTGCCAGACCTCGGGGGTGTCGCTGACCGAGCAGGACCCGTACAACAACGTGGTCAGGACCACCGTCGAGGCGCTGGCCGCCGTGCTCGGCGGCACCCAGAGCCTGCACACCAACGCGTTCGACGAGGCCCTCGGCCTTCCGACCGAGACCAGCGCCAGGATCGCCCGCAATACCCAGCTGATCCTGGCCGAGGAGTCCGGCGTGACCCGGACGGTCGACCCGCTGGCCGGCAGCTACTACGTCGAGCGGCTCACCGCCGACCTGGCCGACCGGGCCAGGGCCGTCATCGCCGAGGTCGAGGAGCTCGGTGGCATGACGGCGGCGATCGCCGCCGGGGTGCCAAAGCTGCGGATCGAGGAGGCGGCGGCCCGCCGCCAGGCCAGGATCGACCGCGGTGAGGACGTCATCGTCGGGGTCAACAAGTACCGGGTCGACGACGAGGGGGCGACCGTCGACGTGCTCGACATCGACAACACGGCCGTCCGCGAGGCCCAGCTCGAACGGCTCGAGCGGGTCAGGGCCGAGCGCGACGACGGCGCCTGCCGGGCCGCCCTGGCCGCCCTGACCGAGGGGGCCGGGGGTGGGGCGAACCTGCTGGCGCTGTGCGTCGAGGCGGCCAGGGCCAGAGCCACCGTCGGCGAGATGTCCGACGCCATGGAGGAGGTCTTCGGCCGTCACCAGGCCGACACCCGGATGGTCAGCGGCGTCTACGCCTCGTCGTACGAGGGGGCCGAGGACTACGAGCGGGTCAAGGGCGAGGTCGAGGCGTTCGCCAGGGCCAACGGGCGCCAGCCCCGGATCCTGGTGGTCAAGATGGGCCAGGACGGCCACGATCGGGGGGCCAAGGTCATCGCCACCTCGTTCGCCGACCTCGGCTTCGATGTCGACGTCGGCCCCCTGTTCCAGACCCCGGCCGAGGCGGCGAGGGACGCCGTCGACAACGACGTGCACATCGTCGGCGTCTCGTCGCAGGCGGCCGGCCACAAGACGCTGGTCCCCGAGCTGATCCGTGAGCTGCGGGCCCTCGGGGCCGGCCACGTCGTCGTCGTGTGCGGCGGCGTGATCCCGCCCCAGGACTACGACTACCTGACCGAGGCCGGGGTCGCCGCCATCTTCGGGCCGGGCACCAACATCCTGGAGGCGGCCAGGACCGTGCTGTCGGTGACCCGGGACGCCGCGGCCTGACCGGGTCGGCGCGACCCCGCCCCCGCCTCGACCGGCCCGGCAGACCCCATACTGGTGCCCGTGACGAGTGAGTTGGCCGAGGCCGTGTCGGCCGGCGACCGTCGGGCCCTGGCCAGGGCCATCACCCTGGTCGAGTCGACCAGGGGTGACCACCACCGCCAGGCCGAGGACCTCATCGACGAGCTGCTGCCGACGACCGGCGGGGCGCTACGGATCGGGATCACCGGGCCACCCGGCGTCGGCAAGAGCACCTTCATCGACGCGTTCGGCTCCCGTGTGCTCGACCGGGGCCAACGGCTCGCCGTCCTCGCAGTCGACCCGTCGAGCACGGCCGGCCGGGGATCGATCCTCGGCGACAAGACCAGGATGGCGTCGCTGGCCGGTCGCGACGACGTCTTCATCCGGCCGTCGCCATCCGGCGGCGCCCTCGGCGGCATCGGCCGCCGCACCCGCGATGCGATCGCCCTGTGCGAGGCGGCCGGCTACGACCTGATCCTGGTCGAGACCGTCGGCGTCGGTCAGTCGGAGACCACGGTGGCCACGGTGACCGACCTCTTCCTGTTGCTGGTCGCCCCCGGCGGCGGTGACGACCTGCAGGGCATCAAGCGGGGAATCATGGAGTTGGCCGACCTCGTGGTGGTCAACAAGGCCGACGGCGACCTGGCCGCGCTGGCCGAGCAGACCGCCGGCGACTACCGGCTCGCCCTGCACCTGGTGCGCTCGAAGCATCCCGGGATCGACACGCCGGTGCTGACGTGCTCGAGCACCGGCGGCCGGGGCATCGACGAGGTGCTGGTCTCGCTGACCGAGCTGCGCGACCAACTGGATGCCAGCGGCGCGCTGGCCCGGCTACGGGCCGACCAGGCGGTCGCCCAGCTGACCGACGAGATCGGCTCGGCCCTGTTCGCCAGGGCCGAGGCCGACGAGCGCTTCGCCGCCTGCCACCGGGACCTGGAGCAGGCGGTCGTCGACCGGACGCTGTCGGTCTCGGCCGCCGCCCGGCAGCTGATCGATGTCCTGTTCGACCGCTCACCGGCCGACGGCTCGGCCTAGGCCGGCGCCGGGGCGGGTTCGTCGTCCCGTCTGGCCAGCTGCCGGTAGACGTCGGCCAGCGCCGTTCGCCACGGTCGAAGCGTGTGGTCGTAGGCGGTGGCGAAGGCCTCGCTGCTGAGCCGTGAGTCGGCCGGCCGGCGGGCGATCGAGCGGCCCTGGGCCAGCCGCTGCTCGGTGGAGATCCGGTCGAGATCGATGGCCGAACGGCGGCCGTCGAGGCGGAGGATCTCGTCCGCCACCTCCCACCAGGTGGCGTCGTCGACGGACGCAACGTGGAACAGGCCGGTGTGCTTCAGCCCGGCTTCGATGGCGACGCCGATCGCCTCGGCCAGGTCGTCGGCCGAGGTCGGGCAGAGCCGCTGGTCGTCGACCACCTCGAGTCGATCCCGCTCCCGACCCAACCGGCGGATGGTCCGCACGAAGTTGGTGCCGGTACTGGAGTACAGCCCGGACGTGCGGATGACGAGGCTGTCGTCGAGGGCGAACGCCTCGAGCTCACCGGCCCGCTTCGATCGCCCGTAGACGCTCAACGGGTTGACCTGGTCGGCCTCCCGGTACCAGCCGTCGGCGGTGCCGTCGAAGACGTAGTCGGTCGACACGTGGATCAATCGGGCTCCGATGGCGCTGACGCCCTGCACGATCGAGGCGACGGCGGCCTGGTTGACCTCGACGGCCAGCTCCGGCTCGTCCTCGGCCCGGTCGACCCGGGTGTAGGCGGCGGCGTTGACCACCACCTGGGGTCGCCATCGCAGGAGGTACGACCAGACCGACTCCCGGTCGGTCAGATCGAGCTGGTCGCGGGTGACCGGGAGCACGAGCGTGCCGACCGGCCAGCGCCGGTCGACGAGGGCCGAGCCCAGCTGTCCCCTGGCGCCGATGACGGCGATGCGGTCGAACGGGGGCCGACCGACGGGGGGCGGTCGGCCGGTGCCGTTGGCCGGCGGGCGGTCCCGGCCGCCGGCGGGCGGGCGGTCGGAGCCGCTGGGAGACCCGCGGTCGGGGCCGCTCGGCGGCGTGCGGTCGTGGCCGCTAGCTGACAAGGTCTTCCTCCTGGCTGGCCTCGGCGGCAGCCGGACCGCGCTCGAGGTCGATGAGGTCGGTGGCCGGGCTCGGGCGCCGCCACAACCGGGCGGGGTTGCCGTAGCCGGTCCGCCCCTGCTTGCGGAGGGCGATCGCCGGATCGGGCGGCGGGTACTCGTCGGCCCCGGGGGCCAGGTGGTTCGGGTTGTCGTAGGGATCGGCTATCAGGAGGCGCCGCCACCGCCGGTTGAGCAGCTCACGCTCCCAGTCCTCGATCCTCGGGTCGCGGCTGGAGGCCTCGTGGTGGCGGAGCACGGCGCCGGGGTCGACGACGGTGCGATGACCGAGGGCGTCCAGCTTCAGGCAGAGGTCGACGTCGTTGTAGCTGGACGGGAACTCCGGACAGAAGCCGCCGGCCCGCTGGAACTTGTCGGCCTCGACGGCCAGGCAGGCACCGGTCACGGCCAGGCAGTTCTGCACGGTCTGCAGGCTGCCGAGGTGCCCGGGATGATCGGCCCGGAAGCCCTGGTAGCGATGGGTGGGATGGCCGCCCCGGCTCCAGATCCCCGCGTGCTGGATCGTGCCGTCGGCGTACAGCAGGCGGGCCCCGACGGCCCCGATGCCGGGGTCGCTGGTCCAGGCCACCATCCGATCGAGCCAGTCGGGGCTGATGACCTCGGTGTCGTCGTTGAGGAAGACCAGCACCTCTCCCCTGGCCATGATCGCCCCGCGGTTGCAGGCGTTGGCGAAGTTGAAGGGCCGATCGTCGCGGCAGATCCGCACCGGAGGCCGCCGCTCGACCGGATGACGACCGATGGTGGCGGCCAGGCGGGTCTGGAGGTCGTCGGGCGTGCCCGGCGTGACGACGAGGACGACCTCGAGCGGCCGGTACGTCGTCATCGTGACCACCGAGTCGAGCGCCTGGAGGCACATCGTGACGGTGCCCTGGTCGAGGCGGCGGGTGGCCCCCATCGTCGGCATGATGATGCTGACGGCCGTGCGGCGGGGCGACGGTCGATCGGACGGCGGGCCGGACGGCAGCGCCCCTGGGTCCGGGGCCAGGCCCGTCCGGTAGATCAGCTGGGGCAGGTGGGCCACGATCGGGCTGCGGGCGGCGAGGTCGGCCAGCCGGTCCCGAACGAGGGGGAGCTCGAAGGGGCCGGCCTCCTCCCGATGGCGGCGGAGCAGGTCGCGACGGACGAGCACCACCGGGCCGAGGTAGTCCTGACCGAGGAGCCGGTCTGGCGAGAACCCGGGGCGGAGGGCCGCCTGCTCGGATCGACCGGGCTGGGCGACGATGGCGTCGAAATAGGCGAGGTCGATGTCGGGATCGTGGACCAGCATCTCGCGGATGCGGGCCTCGGCGTCGTCGAGCAGCTCCACGCCATCGGGGACGAGGAGGATCCGATCGCCGGCCGATCCCCGGCTCGGGCCGTCGAGCCCGGCGAGCGCCTCGACCGGTCCCGTCCAGCCGGCCACCGCTCCCCCGCGTCGGGTCATGGCCACGACCCCGGCCGTCGCCACCGGCGCACCCTGCCCCGGCGGACCGCCATCACCGCCGGGCGGCGGCGATGCGGACGCCCGCTCCCCGGCGCTCCGCCCGGTCATCCCCGCACCCGCTTGACGAGCCGACGGGCCGTGTCGGGCGCACGCTTGGCCCACTCGCCGACCTGGGCCGCCGACGGTCCGACCGTCGTCGTCGCCCTGGCCCGTTCGAGCTGGCTGGCCAGCTCGGCCATCTCGGCCTCGCGCACGTGGAGCATGTACCGCAGCTCCTTGATCTCGGCCCTGGCCTGGGCCGCCTCGGCCTGGGCCCCGAGGACCCGGTCGGTCGCGTTCAGCGAACGCTCGCGCTCGCGCCGGAGCTGGCGCCGCAGCAGATCGGCCTCGGCCGACGGGTCGGCGGCCTCCTGACGCTCGCCCGGCGCCGCCGGCTGCGGTCGCGCCGGCGGCTGCTCCTCGGCGATGCCGATGCGCTCGTCTCGCTTGGTGGTCATGTCTTCTCCTCCACTCGGTCCCCCGCTCGATCCGGGGCGGGCTCGTCGATTCGGCTTGCGGTCTCGGTCCTGGCCTCGAGTCGGGCCACGGCCTCGGTCGTCGCCCGCTGCAGCGCCTCGAGCCGGTCGGCCACCGGGTCGATCCGCCAGTTGGTCAGCCGGGCGATGACCCGCTTGACCGGGGCGACGCCGGGTCGGGCCGACACCGGCTCGACGCGGGGCGACGGCCCGAGGGCCAACAGCGCGTCGACCGCCCGCCTGCCGTGGTCGTCGACGTCGACGCCGGTGCCGCCGATGACCGTGGTCCTGGCCCGCTCGGAGATCTGGCGCTGCAGGTCGATCCGGTCGGGGGCCCTCGGGTCGACGGCCCACGGCTCGGGTGTCGGCGCTGCGGCCCCGGGCTCGACGAGCCCCGGTTCGTCCGGCGCCTGCCGGCCCGGGCGATCGGCGCCGCCGGCCGCCGACCGCAGCTTGTCCATGACGACGGCCAGCTCGTCGACGTCGCCGACGAACAGGGTCTCCGGAGGGGCCTGGTCGCGGAGCTGGGGCAGGTCCGAGGCGACGATCGTGACCCCGAAGAGGCGGGCCCGCTCCAGCACCCCGGACGACCAGATCTCGCGGTAGGGCAGCACGACCGCATCGGCGGCCTGCAACCAACGGTCGAAGTCGACGTCGCTCACGTAGCCCTCGTGCAGGGTGGCGTTGGCCGTGCGGCCACAGCGGGCGGCGAGATCGGCGACGTAGGTCGCGATCTCCGGATGGTCGACCCTGGCGGAGCCGACCACGTGCAGGTGGGCCGCCCGGCCGGCACCGTCCGACCGCACCGGGAGCCGGTCGATCGCCTCGACGGCGAGGTCGAAGCCCTTGTGGTGCTGGAGGAACCCGATGGCGACGAACCGGAAGCCGTCGACCGGGAGGCCGAGCCGCCGGCGGGCATCCGCCCTCGTCAGGCGGGCGGCCGGCCGGAAGTTGCGACCGTGGTCGACGATCTCCAGCCGGCGGCCGATGCCGAGCCGTCGGTCGAGCGCGTCCCGCTCGGCTTCGGTGTGGACGGTGACCCGTTCGGCCGCGGCCATGGCCAGGCGGGCCGCCCGGCGCTCCAGGGGACTCTGGTCGAGCGGCCCGTACTCGACCTCGTGCAGCCGCAGCTCGAGCGGACGGCGCCGGGCCAGCGCCACCAGCCCCATCCACACCGCGACCCGCTGGGCACTGCTCCGGCAGCGGCCGAAGGCGAGCTCGGGCCCGAACTGCAGGACGACCCGGTCGTGGTCGCCGGCGAGGGCGACGAGCTTGGACATGCCGGCGGGCCCGCCGAGCGGCAGGTGCCAGCGGGCGGCCGACGGCTGCGGCGAGCAGACCTCGACCGTGTTGCCCTCCTGGCGGAGCCGTCGAAGCTCCTGCACCGCATAGGTGGCGATGCCGTCGCGGTGGGGGGCGAACGGGCTCACGAGCAGGATCCTCATCGCCGCTGCTCCCCCGCTCCCGGCGTCGCCGCCGGTCGGTCGGGCGGCAACCAGTCGTCGATGGTGTCGACCATCCGATCGATCACCTGCTCGATGCGGTAGCGCCGGCCGACGTAGTCCGGCCCGGTCGCGGCCAGGGCGGCGGCGGCCACCGGTTCGTCGGTGACGAAGTCGAGGCATTCGACCAGCTCGGCCCCGCCGTCGTAGGTGAGGCCCGCCCCCGAGTTCTCCAGGTGCCAGCGGACCACGGCGCTCTCCCGGTTGGCCACCACCGGCGTCGATGCCGCCATCGCCTCGAGCACCGTGCGGGAGAACGACTCCAGGGCGCTCGGCTGCAGGTAGGCGGCGGCGCCGGCCATGGCGTCGTCGCGCTGGCGATCGGTGAGGAGTCCGACATCGATCACGAAGCCGCCGGCGCCGGGCGGCGGGTCGACCGCGCCGACCCCGGACGTGACCAGTGGCAGCACCGGACGTCCCCGGCGGCGGGCCAGGTAGCGGGCGTAGCCGGCGAGCAGGTCGTCCCAGCCCTTGCCCCACTCCCGGCGCCCGCCGTAGTACAGGTACGGCCCGTCGATGCCGAACTCGGTGGCGAAGCGGTCGCGGGCGAACTCGTGCGGGAAGGCGATGGAGGCGCCGACCACGGTCTGGTTGGCCGGGAGCTGGTAGAGCCGCTCGGCCAGGTCCCGCTCCGGGTCGGTCAGGAACCAGATCCCTGCCGCGCCGGCCATCATCGAGGCGAAGATGTCGAGATGGGCCGGCGGCTCGTCGTGGAGACACGGCATGAGGATCGACCGGTCCGGGTGGATCGCGCTGACGGCGTAGGTGGTCCAGAACATGTAGGGGGCGAAGATCAGCGCCCGGTACCGGTCGCCGTGATCGAACACGTGGTCCCAGAGCCCAGACGACCGGAGGCTGTCGTTGATCCAGCGCTGCTGGTCCTGGATGGTGATGTGGTCGCCGGCCAGGATCCGGTCACCGATCCGATCCCGGTCGGTGCCCGGCGTGTCGAGCTCGACCGGGAACCGGCGGACGAGCACCGGGGCCCCGCCCCAGGACGGGTCGCTCGTCCCCTCGGCCCGGTCGACGCCGGCCGGGAACTCGTTCGCCCACGTGTAGTGGTCCCGGGCACAGGTGGTGAGGATCTCGACCGGCAGACCGCGTCCGGCCAGGCCGAGCGCCGTCTCGCCGAGCACGGCCTCGGCCCCGCCGATGACCCCCGGGCCGTGCCGGGGGCTGACGATGGCGATCGTGCCAGGGGCGATGTCGTCGTCCGACGCCCCTGCGGGCCGAGCCTGGTGGGCTGGTTCGACGAGGGTCACCTGGCTGCGACCTCGGCGCGATCGTCGAGCACGATGTCGACGTGCTCCCGGTACCAGTCGTAGGTCGAGGCCAGGCCGGCCGGGAGGTCGATGCGGGCCCGCCAGCCGAGGGCGGTGATGGCCGAGACGTCGAGCACCCGTCGGGGCATGCCGTCCGGCCTGGTCAGGTCGAACTCGAGATCGGCCTTCGGGTGCACGAGGTTGCGCAGCAGCATCGCCAGCTCGCCGATCGAGTGGTCGACCCCGGTCCCGACGTTGATGTGGCCGTCGCCCTCGTAGTGGTCCATGAGGAAGAGGCAGGCGTCGGCCAGGTCGTCGACGTGCAGGAACTCGCGCCTTGCTCGACCGGTGCCCCAGATCTCGACCCGGTCCCGGCCCGCCTCCCTGGCCTCGTGGAACTTGCGCATCAGCGCCGGAAGCACATGGCTCGACCGGAGATCGAAGTTGTCGCCCGGCCCGTAGAGGTTCGTCGGCATGGCGGTGATGAAGTTGCAGCCGTACTGCTCCCGGTAGTGCCCGCACAGCCGGATGCCGGCGATCTTGGCCAGCGCGTAGCCCTCGTTGGTCGGCTCGAGCGGTCCGGTCAGCAGCGCCGACTCCGGGATCGGCTGGGGGCTGTGGCGGGGGTACACGCAGGCGCTGCCGAGGTACAGCAGCTTGGTCACGTCGGCCCGCCTGGCCGCCTCGATGACCGTGGCGTGGATCATCAGGTTGTCGTAGAGGAACTCCGCCTGGCGGGTGGAGTTGGCCAGGATGCCGCCGACGGTGCCGGCCACCAGGTAGACGTAGTCCGGTCGACGCTCGTCGAACCACCGGTCGACGGCGGCCTGGTCGCGGAGGTCGAGCTCGGCCCGGGGAACCGTGATCACGTTGGTGTGGCCGGCGGCGGCCAGCCGGCGACAGATCGCCGAGCCGACCAGGCCGCGATGGCCGGCCACGTAGACGGCGGCGTTCGGGTCGATCCCGCTCGGCGGCACCGAGCGGCCGGCCGGCCCCGGTGCGGGATCATCCAGATCGGTTGTGGTGGTGGTCATCGCTTCCTTCGGAGTCAGGTGTCCAGGTCGAGGTCGACCGCCAGCTCGGCGGCCAGGTCCAGGTCGTCGACGGTGTCCAGGCGCTCGGCCAGCCGCTCGACGAGGCTGGCGCCGGGCTCGCCGCCCAGGACCAGCCGGTGCATCGATCGGGCCCGGTCCCGCCTGGACTCGATCGAGCGATAGAAGGCGTTGGCGACGTCGTCCGGGTTGGCTCGGCCGGCGGCCAGCTGGTCGAGCCAGTAGCGACGACCGTCGGCGTCGGCCTCCCGCCCGAGGATGTCGCGGTAGAGGGCGTCGACGAACGAGGCGTCGGTCCCACCCGAGCGGTTGACGTACTCGGCCGACCCGTAGAACAGGGTGCCGAGGTGCTCGTACTTGAGCCCGTCGGCCAGCGTCGCCACCCAGTACGACCGCCCGGGGCCATCGGGGCCCCGGCCGAGCGCCTGCTGGTAGAGGTCGTCGACGAGCGAGCCGGAGAAGTGCTCGCTCTCGACGAGCGAATCGGCCAGCTCGAGCCGCGAGCCGCGGCGGACGACCGCCGTGGCCCGCTCGGCCTCCTCGGCCGTCGGAGCCCGGCCCGCGAGCTGGCGGTAGGCCCGGTCGACGTAGCGGGCGATCAGCTGCTCGTCGATCGGCTCCTGGACGACGCCGTCGCGGGTGAGGTCGCCGATGCTGAACCAGTTCGACCGCAGCCCGAATTGGCGACGGACCGTGTCGCCGTCGACGAACACCGAGCCCCGCTCGAACCGCAGCTCCGCCTCGATCACCCGGCCGCCGTCCGGCCCGAGCCCGTTCCGCTCGACGACCGCGATGCCGACGATGGCGCCCCGCCCGTACGTGGCCTCGATCGAGGACAGGTCGACCGTGGTGCGCCAACGGGCGTTCGGATTGTCGGTGACCGCGTCGCCCTCGTCGACCACGGCCGGGAAGTCGCCGCCGGCGGTCCAACCGCCGGTGCTCGACGAGAACTCGGTGCGGGCAACGGAGCCGTCGCCGCGGAGCCGGACCGTGCCGGTGGTGGCGGCGATGGCGGCGTCGGTGCTCGGGTGGGTGGCCGAGCGGAAGGAGCCACCGCGGGTGGTGAAGCGCCCGTCGTAGACCTGGCACAGCGTCGAGTCGCAGGTGTCGGCGTACTCCGTCCAGCGGGTGTCGCCGGCGAGGACATAGGACCGGGCGGCCACGGACTGGGCCTGGAGTGTGGCATCGGGCCAACTGGCGGGGACCTCGTTCGGCACGACGCCCCGCAGGTACTGCTCGACCGACACGAGGTTCAGCGTCCGCTGCCCCCTCGACGTGGCCGCCGACCACAGCTCCCCCTCGTACCAGGTGGTCCGGGAGCCGGCGCAGGCCTGGAGCAGGCCGGTCTCGTCGGTTGCGGAGGTCTCGGCTTCGATACGGATCAGGTGGTCGCCGACCGCCGGCGCGGCCGTCCACGGCCCGTCGCACCCCGCGCCGCTGTACACGTCCATCCCGGTCGGGGTGGCGACGAGGCGGAGGGCACCGGTGACCCGGGTCAGGGTGCCACCGCCCTCGTTCATGGCGTGGATGGTGCCGCTGGTGAGGGCCACGATCGTGTCCCGGCCCCGCATCGCCACCAGGTCGACCCGGATCCGGTCGGGGTCGAGGACGCCGGGGACCGGCGCGGGCCCGGACGTGGTGCCGCCGTAGAAATGGTCGAGGATCTGGGTGGCCGACCAGCCGGCGTCCCTGGCGTAGCCGAGGGCACCGTACTGCCCCATGCCTCGACCGTGCCCCCAGCCCCGACCGTCGATGACGACGGTCGGGCCCGACTGGGCGTCGGCTCGGGGCGGGCCGAGGACCGGCACGAGGGCGGCTGCGACCACCGCCGCAGCGGCCAGGACCCGGAGCCGGATCCGGAGCCGGGTCGAGCGGGTCGGTCGATCGAGCCGCACGCACGGGACGACATCGGTGGCCAACGTTGTGCAGGACATGGGCGCACGGTCGGCGGTTCGGGGGGTGAGTTGAGGGTGGAGGTGATGAGACATGGCGGGTGTGGCGGGAGTCGGGCCCGTTCGGGTCGGGTTGGCGGTTGGGTGGTCGGCCGGCCGATGGGTCAGCCGGTGGCGGCCTGCCGGTAGTAGTCGGAGCCGGCGGCGAGCTCGGCGGCGAGACCGACGTCGCCGATGACGGCCAGACGATCGGCCAGCTCGTCGCGGCGGGCGGCGGACGGGTCGGAGCCGAGGATTCGCCGGTGAAGACGGGCCGCCCTGGCACGGCGGGATTCGATCGAGGCGTAGAACCCGGCGGCGATGTCGGGCGGCTCGGCCCGCCCCGAGGTCAGCTCGCCGGCCCAGTAGGCCAGCCCATCGGCGTCCGGCTCGCGGCCGAGGAGGGCCAGGTAGAGGCCACGCACGTAGCCGGCCTCGGAACCGGCGGCTCCGGCGTACTCGCTCGACCCGTAGAAGTAGGTCCCCAGGTCCTGGAGCTTGAGCCCGGCGCCGATCTGCGCCATCCAGTAGCGGCGGCCGTCGGGATCGGCCTCCCGGCCGAGCACGTTCCGGTACATCTGGTCGAGCTCGGACCCGGCCCAGTGGTCGGAGCGGGCCAGCTCGGTCGTCAGGTCGAGGCGATCCGCTCCCTGTTCCAGGCGGGTGACGGTGACGTCGAGCTCGGCGTCGGCGGCCGGCCGGCCGAGGAACAGCTGGTGCAGGGCGCCGGCCCACCTCGCATCGGAGCTGGCCAGGAACTGGGCGCCGTAGACCGGCCCGAGCCCGGCGAGGTCGACGGCGTCGCCCGACCGAGCGTCGGTGGCGACCGGGAGGACGAAGCGGGCGCCGCCGAAGGGCCACAGCTGCCCGTGGCGGTCGAGCACCCACCCGCCTGGCTCGGTCCGAGCGGCGACGACGGCGACGGGGGTCGCCGCCGGGTCGACCCGGTGGTCCGGCCGGCCGCCGAAGCCGAGCAGCCGTCCGGACGAGTCGAGCACCCAGCCGCCACCGTCGGGCGACGAGGTCACGTCGACGACGGTCGAGGTGCCGGCGTCGACCCTGGCGCCGGCGGCCCCGCCGACGCCGACCAGCTGACCGGATGCCGTGAGGACCCGACCCCGGCCGCCGTCGTCGAGGTCGGCGGCCACCGGGCCGGCGGCGCCGGAGCTGATGTCGGGCGCGCCGCCGAAGCCGCGGAGCACGCCGGTGCCGTCGAGCAGCCAGCCACTCGACCCGTCGCGGCGGACGACGAGGTCGACGGGACCGCCGGCGGGCACCGGTGCACCCGGGGCGGGGGCGGCGCCGTAGGCGAGCAGGGCCCCGGACGAGGTCAGCAGGTAGCCGCCGGCCACGTTGCCACCGATGGCGATCACCGACCCGCCGCCGGTGCCGCTCGGTGCCGGCGACCACGGGACGGCGGTGCCGGCGGGTCGGACGCCACCCCTGGCGTCGGCGACGGCGAACGCCGGCCCGTGGTCGTTGGCCCGCCAGCCGGCCCACTCGTACGGCAGGCTGGTGTCGGCCCGGCGGGCGAGGCGGTCCGGCAGCTCGGCGACGACCTCCATCCCGTTCGACCCGGGGCAGCTGGTGAGCCCGACGTCGCGGTGACCGAGCACGGTCGGCACGTGGTGCCAGGTCTCGCCGCTCAGGCGCTGCTGGCTGGCGCCGGAACGGTTGCGCAGCCAGGTCCGACCGTGAGGGTCGACGCCCTCGGTCCCGAGCTTCCAGTTGGCCAGCACCTCGACCGCGTCCCTGGAGGCCGGCGAGACGGTGTCGGCCGGTGGCCAGGCGCCGGCGTGGTGCTGGCCGAGCAGTGCGACGCCCATCGTGCCGTGGTTGAAGCCGCGGGCGTGGCCCCCGATCACCGACTGGCCGATGCTCCCGGTTCGAGCCTCCCAGATGCGGCCGAACCGGTCGACGACGAAGTTGTACCCGATGTCGCACCAGCCGTTGATCTGGGTGTGGCTGTAGTGGATGGCCCGCAACAGGTCGTCGACCTGGTCCGGCTGGTAGTCGTTGGCGGTGACCGTGTGGTGCACGATGACGGCCTGGAGGTGGTCGGCGACGCCGGGACCGCTCCCACACGAGCTGTTCGAGCTGGCCCAGGTCGCCGAGGTCCACGAGCTGCGGGGAAGGATGGCGGGGGCGTCGGCGCCGGCCAGCGCCGGTGCGGCCGGCCCATCGAAGCCGTCGTCCGACCCGCCGACGACGGGGCCGTCGAAGGCGGGGAGGAAGACGAGCTCGATCGGCTCGTCTGCGCCCCAGCGATCGGCGAGCTCGATCGTCCGCGCCCCCTGGGTCAGCAGGATCGGTATCGCTGCCGGCGGCCCGGCGCCGGCCCCCTCCTCACCGTCGAGACCGTCCGGGGCCTCGTCCTCGCCGATGTGGACGCCGTTCCACGGCGTCCAGGTGGCGCCGATGCGGACACGGAAGGCCAGGCTCCGCCCGATCGGCGAGCGGACGACGAAGCTCTCGGCACCGCTCGGCACGTCGACGGTTGCGCCGACGGTCTCGGCCCCCGGCTCGCGACCCTCCGGTAGGCCCGAGGCGGTGACGCCGCTGTCGGGGCCCGCCAGCTCGGGCACGACCCATCCTGGCTCGAACGCCACCGAGACGGTGACGACCCGACCGGGGCGGGCATCGATCCCGACGATCCCGTCGCCGCGGTCGCCGCCGAGGCCGTCGGCTGCGCCGCCGGCCCGCTCGGATCCGCTCGGGGCTCCGGCCCGATCGAGCAACGGTACGGCCGCGACGACGGCCGCGCCCGCGAGCACGGCGAGCGCGAGGATCCATCGTCGGCGCGATGGGGCGGCGGAACCCATCGAAGTCCTGATACGAGAAAACGTAGCGGACCGAATCGGGCCCGCAACGTCAGTGGACCGGGCAAAAGGCTAGTGATTCAGCGGGTTTCAACGCCATCCACGTCGAAGCCAGGCGACGTGGCGCCGTGGATGTCGATGCTCGTTTCCGCCCCCTGAGCGACCCGGTCCGCTCAGGTGGCGACGGTCGAGAGCTGGGGGGCGCAGAGCCCGTCGAGCTCCGTGACCTTGATCAGCTCCCGGTTGACGTGCGTCACCTCGTTGGCGGGATCGACGTTGAGCTTGTACTCGCGGAACGTCATCTCGAGCGCATCGAAGGCCAGCAGGCGCCCCCGCAGCGAGTCGCCGAGCCCGAGGATCAGCTTGATCGCCTCGAGGGCCTGGATCGAGCCGACGATGCCGGGCAGCACGCCGAGCACCCCGGCTTCGGCGCAGCTCGGGGCCAGCTCGGGCGGCGGCGGCTCGGGCAGCAGATCCCGGTAGGTCGGACCGTCGAGCGGGTCGAACACGGTGACCTGGCCCTCGAAGCGGAAGATCGAGCCGTGGACGACGGGGATGCCGAGCTTCACCGAGGCGTCGTTGAGCAGGTAGCGGCTCGGGAAGTTGTCGGCGCCGTCGACGACGACATCGAAGCCGGCGAGGATGTCCATGATGTTGTCGGCACCGAGCCGCTCGTCGAATGTGATGACCTCGAGGTCGGGGTTCATCGCCTCCAGCGTCGTGCGGGCGGAATCGACCTTGCGCTCGCCGACCCGGTCGAGGTTGTGGAGGATCTGGCGCTGCAGGTTGGACTCGTCGACGACGTCCATGTCGATGATGCCGATCGTGCCGACGCCGGCCGCCGCCAGGTAGAGCGCGGCCGGTGAGCCGAGGCCCCCGGCGCCGAGCAGGAGGACCTTCGCCGCCAGGAGCTTCTGCTGGCCGGCCTCGCCGACCTCGGGCAGGAGGAGGTGGCGGCTGTAGCGGTTGCGCTGGTCGGCCGTCAGGGTCCTGGGGACCTCCCACGCCCGGCCCTCGTCCTTCCAGCGGTTGAAGCCACCGTCCATCGACGTCACGTCGGTGTAGCCGAGCGACTCGAGCGTCGTGGTGGCGAAGGCCGATCGGACCCCGCCGGCGCACATCACGACCAGCGGCGTCGACTTGTCGGGGATGCGGGCTTCGACCTGGGCCTCCAGGTTGCCCCGCACGATCTGGACCGAGCCGGGAACGACGCCCTGGGCGGTCTCGTCGGGCTCGCGCACGTCGACCAGGGTGGCTCCGGCGGCCATGGCGGCCTCGGCCCCGGCGGGGTCGGTCTCGGCGATGGTGGCCTTGGTCTCGGCCAGGAGTTCACGGAAACTTGGCATCGTTCAGCTGCTCCACGGTGTCGGGCCGACCAAAACCCTACTGGTTGGGTCGACAATTGGGGCTAACCGGGTCGGCGCCGCCGCTATTCCACCCTCGTCTGTGTCGTGCACCACTCCCCCGGCGGCCGCTGCTCAACCCAGGATGCGCGGGAGCACGTCGCTGATCGAGCCCTGGACCACGACGTCGGCCAGCTCGTCCATCTCGGTCGGGCTGCCGTTGACGATCACCACCCGGGCCCCGGAGGTCTTGGCGATCGGGACGACACGGGCGACCGGGAACACCGAGAGCGTCGAGCCGACGGCCAGCAGCAGGTCACAGGTGGCGGCGGCGTCGTTCGACCGCTCGATGTCCTCGATCACCAGGTTCTGGCCGAAGCTGATCGTCGCCGACTTGAGGATCCCGCCGCATCGGGGGCACGGCGGGTCCTCCTCGCCGAGACGGACGCGGTCGAGGGCCTCGGCCATCGGCGCCCGGTAGTCACAGTTCATGCACATGACCTCCCGCACGTTGCCGTGGACCTCGACGATGCGGTCGGGGTCGGAGCCGGCGGCATGGTGCAGGCCGTCGATGTTCTGGGTGATGAGCAGGTGGAGCTTGCGCCGCACCTCGAGCCGCAGCAGGGATCGGTGGCCGGGGTTGGGCTCGGCGGCCCACACCGGCGAGTCGAGCCGGGTCCGCCACGACTGACGTCGCAGCTCGGGGTCGGCCAGGTAGTTCTGCAGCGTCGCCTTCCTCTCGGCCCCCGGGTTCTTCGTCCAGACCCCCTGCGGGCCCCGGAAGTCGGGGATGCGGGAGTCGGTCGAGATCCCGGCCCCGGTCAGGACGGTCACCCGGTCGGCCCCGTCGATCAGGCCTGCGGCGGCGGCGAGGATCGCCTCGTCCGGCATCGGGGCGGCGGTCGGTCGGTCTGCGCCGGCGTCGGTCACGGCTCCGACCGTAGTTGGTGGCGACCGCTGTCTCCGAACTCCGCCCGGTACCGGACCGGGGTCGGCCACGGCTGGATGGGGCCCGGTCCCCATCGGCCGGACCCAGTCGGGTCGATAGGTTGGCGTCCGTCGTCAACCCCTGACCACTCGTCGGCGGCCCGCCAGCCGACCGTCGGACCGATGCGTCCGACCGCACGAGTTCCCCGAGCCGGGTCGAGGCCATCGATCCAGGCCGACCGATCAGGAGCAAGTTGATGAGCGAAGCGCACCCCGGGCCCGAACCGACGCCCGAACGGACCAGGAGACGCCGCGAGCCGGCCTTCCCCGAGGACCGGCTGGTGGTCACGTCGTGGCCAGACCCCGTGCTCGACCAGCTGGGCCACGACCCGCGCTCGGGCTATGTGGAGCGGTTCTGGCTACCCGTGCTCGGACCGTCCTGCCTGCTGTTGCTCCGGCGCCTGGCCGCCGACCTCGAGCGACAGCCGGGCGGCTACACGCTCGACACCGCCGTCTGGGCCCGCGAGCTCGGCATCGGCATGAAGGGCGGGCGCAACGGGCCGTTCTGGCGAGCGGTCGACCGCACGTCACGCTTCGGCGCCGCCCGCCGAAACGGTCCCCGCCTGGCGGTGCGGCGCCGCCTCCCGCCGCTGAGCAGCCGTCAGGTGTCGAGGCTGCCCGTCACCCTGCGATCGGCCCATGCGGAGTGGGCCGACGCCCGCCTCGACCGGCCCCGCCGGGCCACGATCACCCGCTGGTCGGACCGGAACGGGACCGACGTCGACCCCGACCTGGCGCTGCCGGCGGAGGTCGATCCACCGTTCCCCGATGCGGCGTGAGCGCACCGGACCGATCGGTGACGTCGAGCGTGGTGACGGCGCGTGCGCCGCAGCGCTCAGAAGGCGCCGTCGCTCTTGACCACCGCCGGGATCGTCCTGGCCAGGATCGACAGGTCGACGAGCAGCGACCAGTTGTGCACGTAGTAGAGATCGAGTCGGGTGTACTCGTCGAACGACGTGCCGCTTCGGCCCGACACCTGCCACATGCCGGTGATGCCGGGCTTGACCTGGAGCCGGGCGTAGAGGTCCGGATCCCACTCGGCCATCTCGGCCCGCAGCGCCGGGCGGGGTCCGACCAGGCTCATCTCGTTTCGAAGCACGTTGACCAGTTGGGGCAGCTCGTCGAGCGACGTCTTGCGGATGAAGCGACCGACCCGGGTGACCCGGGGATCCGACTTCATCTTGAACAGGGGCCCGGCGCCCTCGTTCTCGCCCTGCAGCTCGGCCAGCAGCTCCTCGGCGTCGACCACCATCGACCGGAACTTCAGCATGTCGAACGGCTCGCCACCCCGGCCGACCCGCTCCTGGCGGAAGAACACGGGGCCGGGCGAGGTCAGCTTCACCGCCAGCGCCACGGCCCCGAACAGGGGGGCGAGCACCAGCAGCGCCGAGAGGGTCGCCGCCAGGTCGAACGCCCGCTTGGCTCGGGCCCGCCAGCCGTCACGAGGCCGGGGCGCGATCCAGGTGGCCAGGCTCGGGCCGAGGTTGCGGGTGGCCAGCCGTTCGGTCGAGATGTCGGCGAGCGGCGACGACAGGTCGACGTACAGGCCGGCGTCGAGGAGGCCACGGACCAGGCGATTGGCGGCCCGGCGGTCGAGCGCCGACTGGACCACGACGACACCGTTGGCCTCGGTGCGCCTGGCGAGGGCCAGCGCCTGGGTCAGGAGCACCTCGGCGGACTCGCAGGTGTCGGGGTCGATCTGACCGACGATCACGTGGGGGCTGGCGCCGTCGTCGTCGATCGCCTCGCGGAGCTCCTGACCCTCGTGCTCGCCGGCGATCAGGATCGAGGCCCACAGGCCCTCGCCGGCCTGGCGGCGGGCGGCGAACCACCGGCGCAGCAGCTCGCGCTCGAGCGAGACGGCGACCACGGTCGGTCCGAGCAGGGCCAGCCCGGCCCGCAGGTCGACCGCAGCACCGGTCAGCATCGCCTCGACGCCGAGCAGCAGCAGCGCCCACACGCCGCTGCGGCCGACCCGCACCAGCTCCTCGGTTCGCACGGTGGCCAGGCGAGAGCTGTAGAGCCGGAACGAGACCATCGCCACCAGCATCAGCCCGCCGTAGACCAGCTGCTGGCCGAGCACGATGCCCGGCCCGGGGGCCAGGCGTGCGCCGACGAGGCCGCCGATGGCGACGGCCCCGACGTCGGAGGTGACGACCAGGGCTCGCCGCAGGCGAACCGACCTCGTCGGCCTGGCCGTCGTGAGCTGCTCCCGTTCGATTGTCGCCGTCATGACACCCCGCAACCAGCACCGGGACGCCGGAGACGGACGGATTCCGTCCCCGGCCCTGCATGAGGTCTCGGACGCCGACGGCCGCGCCCTTAGGAGAACCCGGCCAGCGGCCAGGCCGGGCCCGGGCGCTCACCCGGGTGACGGCGATCGCCGTCGAACGGCTACCAGTTGACGAGGGTGTCGAGCAGCACCCGGACCCCGAGACCGGTCGCTCCCTTGACGACCACGCCCCGCTCGGTGTCGGAGATGGCCGCCATGCCGAGGTCGATGTGGGCCCAGGCCGACTTGCCCGCGAACTCCTTGAGGAACAGCCCGGCGATCAGGGCCCCGCCGAACGGGCCGGCGCCGATGTTCTTCAGGTCGGCCACGTTGGAGTCGAGCTGGGGTCGGTACTCGGGCGGCAGCGGCAGGCGCCACAGGTTCTCACCGGTCCGGGCCGAGGCGTCCTCGAGGCGACCGGCCAGCTTGTCATCGGTCGCCATGAGGGCGGCGTACGAGGTGCCGAGGGCGGCCGAGGCCGAACCGGTCAGGGTGGCGATGTCGATGATGGCGTCCGGCTCCCGCTCGGCGGCGAGCGAGAGGGCGTCGGCCAGGATCAGCCGGCCCTCGGCGTCGGTGTTCAGCACCTCGACGGTCTTGCCGTTGCGGGCGGTGAACACGTCCCCGGGGCGCTGGGCGTCGCCGCCGGTCATGTTGTCGGTGAGCGGGATGTAGCCGGTGACCGCAACGGGCACCCGGTGGGCCTTGAGCGCCGTCATCGTGGCCAGCACGGCGGCCCCCCCGGCCATGTCGATCTTCATCGACATCATGCCCTGGGCGGTCTTGAGCGAGAGGCCGCCCGAATCGAACGTGATGCCCTTGCCGACCAGCGCCACCTCGCCCCTCGGGTTGCGCCCATCGGGCTGGTAGCGGAGCTGGACGAAGCGGGGCGGATGGACCGAGCCCTGGTTGACGGCCAGCACCCCGCCGAGCTTCTCGGCCCGGATCCGCTCCTCGTCCCACACGGTCAGCCGGACGCCGGTGCCCCGGAGGGCGCGGCGGGCCCGACGGACGAACTCGTCCGGGGTCAGGTCGCCGCCCGGGGTGTTGCCGAGGTCGCGGGCCAGCTCGACTGCGTCGACCGTGGCATCGGCCCGCCTGGCCGCTGCGGCGAGGCCACGACCGCTGGCCACGAGCGTCACCTTGCCGAGCTCGACGGGCGACTTCAGGTCGGCGGCGTCGCGGTAGTCGGTGAACCGGTACGACGCGAGCCGGAGCCCCTCGACCCCGGCGGCGACCGCCTCGGCCGGCTCGACGCCGGCCTCGGCTGCGGCGGACGGGATCGAGCAGGCGACGTTGCGGTGACGGGCGACCGACCGGGCGTAGGCGGCGGCGGCCCGCCTGACCTTGTCGGCGGTCAGCTCCTTGCGGGCGCCGAGACCGACCAGCACCCGGACCGGTCCATCATCGCCGGCCAGCAGCAGGGTCTGGCCGAGCTTGCCCTCGAATCCCTGGAGGCGGGCGGTTCGCTTGACCGCAGCCGGCAGCCGGCGGAGGTCGTTGGTGGTGGTCGGGAGGTCGACGGCCGTGGCGCTGCGGGGCACGGCGCTGGCCAGGGTCACGGTAGGCATGGCCGGTAAGCCTATTGGTCGCCCGGCGAGAACGTGGCATTGGCCTGGCGGCCCCGATCGATCCGATCAGCGGGCGACCGGGAGGTGCTGTTCCAGCTCGAGAACGGGGGCGAACAGGTCGCCGTCGGCGGCGACGCGATCGAGGACGTCGTCGGCCTCGAAGCCGAGTGGCGCCCCGTCGGCACCGGCCGTGACCTCGTCCCACGAGACCGGCGCCGAGACCGTCGGGCGGGGCCTGGCCCGGAGCGAGTAGGGGGCGATCGTGGTCTTGTGGTGCGAGTTCTGCGACCAGTCGATGAAGACCTTGCCGGTGCGGAGCGATTTGGCCATCTCGACGACGACGAGCTCGGGCAGCTCCCGCATCGCCAGCTGGCCGGCAGCCAGCGCGAAGCCCGAGGCGTGCTTGTGGGTGTGGGCGGCGTTGAGCGGGATGTAGAGCTGCATCCCCTTCGAGCCGGACGTCTTGGCGAACGCCGCCAGCCCGACGGCGTCGAGGATGTCACGGAGCACCAGCGCCACCCGGCAGCACTCGGGCAGCGCGGTCCCCGGTCCGGGGTCGAGGTCGAAGACCACCATCGTCGGGCTGGCCAGGTCATCGCAGCGGGCCATCGGGGCGTGCAGCTCGAGCGCGGCGAGGTTGGCGGTCCAGACGAGCGAGGCCACCTCGTCGAGGCGGCAGTACTCGATGCCGTTGTCGCCGTCGCCCGGGCCGATGGCGACGTCGACCCATGGTGGGCGGTGACCTGGGCAGGTCTTCTGGAAGAACGACGGCTGGTCGACCCCGTTCGGCCAGCGCCGCAGCGTCATGCACCGCCCGGCGACGTGGGGGACCATGACCGGTGCGATCCTGGCGTAGTAGTCGATGACCTGCGACTTGGTGAACCCGGCATCGGGGTACAGCACCTTGTCGAGGTTGGACAGGCTGAGGGTCCGCTCCCCCACGGCGACCTCGACCCGCTGCTCCCCGACCGGCATCGCCCGCGCCAGAACCTAGGCCGACTTCTTGACCGGCCGCTTCTTGGTCGTCTTCTTCGTCGCTTTCTTGGCGGTCCCGCCGCCCGCGGCGACCTGCTCGGCCTCGGCATCGTCGTCGACGGTCTCGGCGTCGTCGTCGCCGTCGCCCTTGCGGGCCTCCTTGGCCGCCGAGACGCTGGCCTCCAGTGCGGCCAGCAGGTCGATCACGGCCGCATCGTCGGCTGCGGCCGGTGCCTCGACCGGGCGGGCCTCGCCGGCCGCCTTGGCCTCGAGCAGGTCGAGCACCTGCTCGCGATAGCCGTCCTGATAGCGCTCGGGCTCGAAGTCGGTGGTCAGCGAGTCGATGAGCTGGCCGGCCATCGCCATCTCGGCGTCGGTGATCTCTATGTCCTCGAGCTCTTCCAAGCCGGGGACGTCGACCACCGGCACCACCTCGTCGGCGTAGACCATCGTCGACATCATCAGCGTGCCCTGGCTCGGCCTGATGGCGACGAGGTACTGCTTGGTCCGCATGACGAAGCTGGCGATGGCAACCCGCCCGCTCTCGTCGAGGGCCTTGGTGAGCAGGGCGTACGACTTGCGGGCCAGCTCGTCCGGCACGAGGTAGTAGGCCGAGTCGTAGAAGACCGGGTCGATCTCCTCCTCGGACACGAAGTCGGTGATGTCGATCATCCTCGACGCCTTGGGGGCGAGCGACGCCAGCTCGTCGTCGGTGACGATGACGTAGGAGTCCTTGGCCACCTCGTAGCCCTTGACGATCTGCTCGTACGGCACCTCGTCGCCCTCGGCGTTGACCCGCTTCTGCTTGACCCGGCTGTTGGTCTCGCTGTCGAGCTGGTTGAACCGGACCGTCTTGCGGCTGACGGCGCTGAACAGCTTCACGGGCACCGAGACCAGCCCGAAGCTGATCGCTCCACTCCAGATGGCACGTGGCATGGCGTCGGTTGCGTCCTTCCTCGGTCCTTGCTCGGGTTGAGGTGTTGGCTGCCCACCCAGGGTACACACCGAGTACTCGGGGCCCCAGAGGCGCGCCGGCGCCCGCCCGATCGCCGCCCCCGGCGGACTCGGCCCGACTAGGCCCGGAGCAGGGCCCGGGCCACCACGTCGGTGCCGAACGCGGTCAGGATCGCCAGGTAGAGCAGCCCGGTCGCCGCCATCACGGCCGAGTACTGGCGCTCCCGGAGGGCCGCCACCGTGACGGCGACCAGGCCACCGGTGGTGATGGCGCAGGCGGCCCAGAACCAGCCGAGCATCCCGCCCCAACCGTCGTCGATCGAGCCGCTGAGCACCGACAGCATCCCGGTCGGCACCAGCAGGAGGAGCACCTCGGGCACCCACGTGATGCCGGTGAAGCGAACGAGCTCGCCGAGCGGTTCCCGGCTCAGGCCGGGCTGCACGAGATACCAGTGGCCGAGCAGCATGGCGTCGCTGACGGCACCGAGGAACGCCGTGCCGACCAGCAGCCGGGCGGCGGCCAGCCACGCCGGATCGCCGTCGGCGATGGCCACCGCGGCGATCCCGACGAGGCCGATGATCGGAGCGACCAGGTCGAGGCGGGGGTCGAACTCGGGGGCACCGTCGGTGACCTCGTCCTTGGCCCTGGCCTGGCGGTCGATGCCGGTCATCGCCGCCACCCTGGCCGTGCGGGCCTCGGCCAGGGCCACCTGGCCGGAGACGCCGACCCGGCGCCGGACCAACGACTGCCACAGGGCGACGCCGGCCGCGAGCGCGACCCCGGCGGCGGCCAGGTCGCGGGGCCAGTTGGTCCCGAAGCGGAGCCCGATGGCGAGCGCGCCGATCGCCATCAGCCCGTAGGTGGCCCGCAGGAGCCACCCGTAGCCGAGGCCGACGAGCCGTCGCCTGGTGGTCACCCAGCAGAACAGCAGGCCGCCGGTGGCCCACTGCAACAGGAAGGTGGCGGCGTCGAGCTCGATCACGGACGGTCCGGACCCGACCCGATCAGGCCTCGACGACCATCAGGTCGTGGGTGACCCGGTTGAGGGCGAGCGGTCCGTCGTCGGTGGCGACGACGATGTCCTCGACCCTGGCCCCCCAGCGACCCTCGACGTAGAACCCGGGCTCGACCGAGAAGGCGTTGCCGGCCTCCAGCGGCGCGTCGTTCCCGTCGACGAGGTAGGGGTCCTCGTGCTCCTCGACGCCGATGCCGTGCCCGAGCCGGTGCAGGAACCATCGGTCGAGGTCGGACTGGGCCAGGTGGTCGCGGGCCACCTTGTCGACCGACTGGGCCGGGGCGCCGACGACGGCGGCGTCGACCGCCCGGGCCTGGGCCTCCTGCAGCACGCCGTAGGCCTCGGCGAACTCCGGCGGCGGCGGCCCGGTGTGGACGCAGCGGGTGATGTCGGAGCAGTAGCCGGGCTGGCCCTCCGGCTCGACGGTGGTGCCGCCGAAGTCGCACAGCACCACCTCCCCCGGCTGGATGACCCGGTCCCCGGCGTGGTGATGGGGGCTGGCGGCGTTGGGGCCGGAGGCCACGATGGCGAAGTTGACCTTGGCGTGGCCCTCGGCCAGGACCCGGCGGGACAGCTCGGCCGACACCTCGGCCTCGGTCCGGCCGATCAGCGGGATCTCGCCGGTCTGGAGCGCGGTGGCCACCCGGTCGACCCCGGACGCCGCCGCCTGCAGCCGCTCGACCTCGGCGGCCTCCTTGACCGCCCGGAGCGGACCGGTGACCGTGCCGCCGGCCAGCCAGTCGGCGCCGGGCAGCGCCTGCTGGAGGGAGACGAGGAACCGGCTCCAGGTGTGGTCGCCGATGGCGACCGTCGAGGCGCCGCCGACGAGGTCGGCGACGAGGGCGACCGGGTCGTCGGTCTCGCCCCATCCCCGGATCGAGAAGACGTCGGGCCGGTCGACGACCCGCGGGACCTCGAAGGCGGGGATGACCAGATCGGCGCTGCCGTCGCCAGCAGCGCCGGCCCGGACGACGAGCATGGTGAGGCGCTCCATCGGCATCGCCTGGTAGCCGATCAACCACGGCAGGTCGGGCCCGACCGAGAGCAGCAGGGCGTCGACCCCGGCGGCGGACATGGCCTGGCGTACCCGTTCCATTCGGTGCTCGAACATGGACGTGATGCTACCCGGCACCCCGATCGAGCGAGCGAGTCCGCCGAAGGGCGACCTCGCTCAGAACCCGCTCCGCAGGTTCGACTCAGGTGAGGATGTCCGGGGGGCCGACCTGGGCGTCGATTCGACCCACGACCCGCCCGGCCACGTTGTGCACCGGCCGGGCCACCGCCTCGGGCGGGATCGCCCCCAGGTGGGCCAGCACGGCCGAGATGGCGACCTGGGCCGCCCGAGCGGCGCCGTCGGCCGCCTTGACCGCGACGCCGAGGCCCTGCGCCGGCAGGCAGCCCATGAACACGCCCTCGGCCCCGCCCTTGAGGATCACCGGTTCGGTCGCCACCGCGGCCACCTGGACCTCGTGGCGGCCGGTGCCCGAGATCCACCACGGTCGGGGACCGACGGCGGCGGCGATGGCTTCGGCCGCCGGACGCCAGCCGGCCCCGAGGGTCTCCGGGCGACCGAGACGGGCCATGCCGCCGGCCAGGTCGGCGAGCGGGATCGACCAGGTCGGCACGCCGCAGCCGTCGCGGCCGGGGTCCTGGTCGTCGAGCTCGACGCCGCACACCTCGGCGATCGCCTCGGTCACCAACCGCTGGGTCGGGTGATCGGGCGAGAGGTACCCGACGTGGTCGTGGCCGAGGTGCCGGGCCACGGTCAGGAAGCCCGTGTGCTTGCCCGAGCAGTTGTTGGCCACGCTCTCCCGCCCCCGGCCGGCCGCCAGGTGGGCGGCCAGGACCTCGTCGTCGTGGGGCACGTCAGCCCCGCACTCCAGCGCCGAGGGGTCCAGGCCGATCGTGGCCAGCCAGGCCTCGACCCGCTCGATGTGGCCCGACTCGGCGTTGTGGCTGGCGCACGACAGGCTCAGCTCCTCGGGTGAGAGGGCGAACCGGTCGGCGGCCCCGGTGCGGACCACCGGCAGGGCCTGGATGAGCTTGAGACCGGATCTGGCGACCGTCGGGCGGAACGGGTCGCCCCACCCCAGGCGGGGTCCGGACGGCCCGGCGACCACGGCGTCGACGTGGTGGGTGCTCTCCACCACCGGCTCCCTGGTCACCGTGATCAGCATGAAGATGAACCGTATGGCCCTCGTCGCGGCCCCGCCAGCTTCCGAAGAGGAATCAGGAACGACAACCGCGGACCAAGGATGGACCGGGACAGATGGACGAGCTCGTGAGAACCCGTCCGGCGGCGGAGCCCACGGTCGGGCCGGCTGGACACCAGGCGGAGGAGCCGCAGGCGGTCGACCCGCCGGCGGACGCGCCACCCCCCGACTTCGAGACGGCGAGGCGCCGCCTCGGGCGGGCGTCGCGGGACGCCGCCGACCGGTTGGCCGGTCGGCTCGACCGCGCCGTCGAGCTCCACGGGCTCGACCGGCGGGAGCTGTCGGCGACCCAGCGCCAGATCCGACGCCTGCGACGGGCCGGTCTGGTGCCGAACGCCAACGAGTACTGGGAGTCGACGGCGGTGCCGCGGGCCGAGACGCTGCTCGACGACTCGATGGGGGCGATCGCCGAGGAGGCCGACCGGTTGCGCGACGCCGTCGACCGCTTCCTGGTGGCCACCAGTCGCTCGACCCTGGAGCCCTGGATCAGCGGGGCCGACGGTCGGGCGGCCATCCAGCGGTCGGGCCAGGACGCCGTCGACCGCTTCCTCGGGGCGCTGCCGCCGACCGAGCCGATCGACCAGCTCGGCGAGTGGTGGCAGCGGCAGCTGCACCGGCGGGCCGTCCTCCGGGCCCTGCCTCGGCTGCTGACCAGTCGGGAGTCGGCCGAGCAGCTCGTCGGCCGCATCGAGCTCGACCTGCTCGACTCGTCGCCCTGGTGCTACGGGGATCGACTGCTGTCGGCGTTCGAGCTGGCCCAGGCCGAGATCCGCAACCGGGCCGGCGAGCGGGCGGACGACGTGCTCGCCATCGTGGCCAAGCGGGGTCAGGGTTCGCTGGTCGAGCCGGGACGGGACGGCCCGACCATCATCAAGCTGTCCGGCTGAGCGGCCGATCGCAGGAGCGGCCGGGGGCGGCAGTAGGGTGCTGTTCGGTGCACCCGATCTCGACGGCCCTCTTCCTGGTCGGCTACGGCTTGGCCCTGCCGATCGCCGTCAAGCTCTCGTCCGTCGTGGCCGAGCAGAACCGGCTGGCCATCTGGGGTCACCAGCTCGGACTGCTGATCGTCACGATCGGGTGGGTGCTCCGGGGGGCCATCGCCGTCGCGGTCATCCACCTGGCATGGATGGCCCTGGCCAGCCTCTGGTTCGGGTTCCGACCGCTCGTCAGCCGCCGTCGTCGGAGCTGAGCCGGTCGGGCGGGTGGGGCCGGGCGCCGGCCGACGGTCAGCCGTCGACCGAGCGGGCGATGCTGCCGGCGTGGTGGCTCGACCGGGTGAGCGGCGAAGCCTCGACGTGGGCCAGACCGAGCTCGCGGGTCCCGATGCGCCTGAGCTCGTCGAACTCGTCCGGCGTCCACCACCGGGCGATCGGCAGGTGGTGTGAGGTCGGCCGCAGGTACTGGCCGATCGTGACGATGTCGACCCCGACGGCGGCCAGGTCGGCCAGGGTGCCCACGACCTCGTCGAACGTCTCCCCCATGCCGACGATGAGGCCCGACTTGGTGGTCAGGCCGGCCTTGGCGGCCCTGGCCAGGACGGTCAGGCTCCTGGCATACCCGGCCGACGGGCGGACGGCCCGCTGGAGCCGGGGCACGGTCTCGACGTTGTGGTTGAGGATGTCGGGCCTGGCCCCGCAGACGGTGTCGAGGTCGGCGGCGGAGCCCTTGAGGTCGGAGATCAGCACCTCGACCCCGGCCGACGGGGTGCGGCGGCGGATCGCCTCGACGGTGGCGGCAACCGCGGCGGCGCCGCCGTCCGGCAGGTCGTCGCGGGCGACCATGGTCAGTACGGCGAAGTCGAGGCCGAGTCGGTCGACGGCTTCGGCCACCCGCGCCGGTTCGTCGTCGTCGACCGCCTCCGGTCGACGGGTGTCGACCAGGCAGAAGCCGCAGGCCCGGGTGCAGCGCTCGCCCAGCAGCATGAAGGTGGCGGTGCCCTCGTTCCAGCACTCGTAGATGTTGGGGCAGCCCGCCTCCTCGCAGACCGTGGTCAGCTCGAGCTCGCGGGCGGTCCGTCGCAGCTCCTGGTAGGCCGGATCGGTCCGCAGCGCCACCTTCATCCAGGCCGGCTTCCTGGCCCCGATGTCGAGGCCGCCGCTGACGCCCGCCTTCTCGAGCCGGCCGAGCAGCCGGACGGGCACGCCGGACGACGGCTCGGCCTCCGGCTGGGGTCTCGGCTGATCTTTGGGCAATGTCGGGGTCGCAGGCGCTCCGCCGCCCGGCGCCCGGTCGCCGATCGTCGGGCCGGCCGGCCTCGGCCGGACCGGCTCGCCCGGTCCGAGACCCCGGGAGAACGGGGCCAGGTCGACCGTGCGGCTGCGGTGGACCACGTCGGAGCGGTCGATCGGCCGCCCCGGCGCCAGGTTGGCGGCCGCCGCTTCGACCAGCAGGTCGGCCACCTCGTCGACGGTGGCGTCGGAGCCCTCCCGCCGCAGCGACGTGACCCCCTTGTCGGTGATGCCACAGGGCACGATGGCCTCGAAGTGCTCGAGGTCGACGTCGACGTTGATGGCGAAGCCGTGCATCGACCGACTGCGGGAGAGCCGCACCCCGACCGCCGCGATCTTGCGCGGTCGTTGGCCGTCGGCGTCGAGCCAGACGCCGGGGAAGCCGTCGAGCCGCCCGCCTTCGAGCCCGAGCGCGGCCAGCGTGTCGATGATCGTCTGCTCGACCCGGTGCACGTAGGCCGCCGTGTCGGCCATCCCGCCGCCCCGCTTCCCGGGGACGCTCAGGATCGGGTAGCCGACGATCTGGCCGGGACCGTGGAAGGTGATGTCGCCGCCCCGGTTGACCCGCAGCACGTCGATGTCCCTGGCCTCGGCGTCGACCAGCAGGTGGTCGAGGCTGCCGCTGCGACCGAGGGTGTAGACCGGCGGGTGCTCGAGCAGCAGGAGGTGGTCGCCGTCACCGTCGAACAGCGCGTGCTGCAGGTCCAACGCCTCGGCGTAGTCGACCGTGCCGAGCCACCGGGCCCGCAGCGGTTGGATCGGGGGCGCGGCCACCGGTCCGGTGGTCGGTGAGGTCAGCGCCATCGGCGGGCCTCCGCACTGGACCCCCGTGTGCTCACCCCAGCTCGCTCTCCCAGTCGCGGGTCTCCAGGATCTCCTTGACCCTGGCCAGGAAGGCGGCGGCGTAGGCGCCGTCGATCGCCCGGTGGTCCCAGGCCATGGCCAACACGCCGACCGAGTGGACCACGATCGACTCGTTGCCGAAGTCGTCCTCGACGACGACCGGCTTCCGCTTCACGGCGTCGGTCGACAGGATGGCGACCTGGGGCTGGTTGATGATCGGGAACTGCATCATCGTGCCGTAGCTGCCGGCGTTGGTCAGGGTGAATGTGCCGCCGGACAGCTCGTCCGGCGAGAGCTGCTTCGAGCGGGCCCGCCTGGCGACGTCGACGATGTCGCGGGCGATCGATCGCATCCGCTTGCCGTCGGCGTCGCGAACGACCGGGGCGAGCAGGCCCTGGAAGTCGAGGTCGACGGCGATCCCGAGGTTCACGTAGTTGTGGACCACCAGCTCGCGGTCGCCGACCGAAGCGTTGAGATGCGGGTACTCCCGCAGGGCGTCGATGGCGGCCCGGGAGATGAACGGGAGGTAGGTGAGGCTGAAGCCCTCCTCGGCCTTGAACTGGTCGCCGTTGGCCTTGCGGACCTGCTCGACCGCCTCGTAGTCGACCTCGATGGCGGTCAGCGTGTGGGGGGCCACGGTCTTCGACATGACCATGTGCTCACCTGTCCGCAGCCGGATGTTCGACAGCGGGACGACGGCATCCCTGGCGCCGGGCTGCACGGCCGAGGCCGGAACCGGCGCCGACGATGCCGGGACCGGGGCCGACGCCGGCGCAGCGGGGGCGGGAGGCGGGGCGGCGGCTGCCGGGGCCGGGGCCGGGGCTGGAGGCGGCGGGGCCGCCGGGGCGGGCTCGGGGCTGTCGGCGTCGAGCGACGACAGCCGGTTGGTCTCGATGTGACGCTGGACGTCGTCTCGGCTGATCCGGCCACCGAGCCCGGTGCCGGTGATCTCGGCCGGATCGATGCCGTACTCGGCGATCAGCCGCCGAACGACCGGCGACAGGACCTTGCCATCGGTCGATGGTGGGGCCGACGCCGCGGCCGGGGCCGGCTCGGTCGCCGGTGGCGGCGTTGGCGGGGTGGCCGGCGCGGGCGGAGGTGGCGGCGGCGGGGTCTCGACCACCGGGGCGGGAGCCGGGGCCGGTGCGGGTGCCGGCGCCGGGGGCGGCGCAGCTTCGGCCGGAGCCGCCATCTCGGTCGGCGGCAACGGCGGACTGGCCGCACCGGCGTCGCCGTTGTCGACCGGGGCCGCCGGCGCAGCTGCGCCGTCGCCGAGCACCGCCAGCACGGTCCCCACCTCGACCGTCTCGCCCTCGGGAACCCGGATCTCGGTCAGGACGCCCTCGGCCGGCGACGGCACCTCGGTGTCGACCTTGTCGGTCGAGACCTCGAACAGCACCTCGTCGCGGGCCACGGCGTCGCCAACGGCCTTGAACCAGCGGGTGATCGTTCCCTCGGTCACGGTCTCGCCCAGCTGGGGCATCTCGATGTCAGCCACTGATCCTCACTTCGTGGTGGTTGGAAGGCAATTCTAGGACAACCGCTGAGGGGCGATGATCCTTCACTTCCCGGGGCATCGGGTGGGTGGCGCCCCGGGGCTCAGTGCAGCGACCGGCCGGTGAGGGCCAGCACGCTCTCGCCGAACAGCTCGCTCATGGTCGGGTGGGGCTGGATGAAGTGGGCGACCTCGTCGACCGTGGCCTCCCAGTTCACCGCCAGGTAGCCCTGCCCCAGTTGCTCGGTCACCCACGGCCCGACCATGTGGACGCCGAGGATCCGCCCGCCGGTGCCGTCTGGCTGCCGCTCGGCGATGATCTTCACCAGGCCCTCGGTCTGACCGACGATCATGGCCCGACCGTTGCCGGTGAAGCGGTGCTTCGACACCACCACGTCGTGTCCGGCCTCCTTGGCCGACTCTTCGGAGTGGCCGGCGAAGGCGACCTCGGGATGGCAGTAGATGCACCACGGGACCTTGTCGTAGTCGACCGGGACCGGGCTCTCCCCCAGCATGTCCTTGATGATCATGATGCCCTCGGCGAAGGCGACATGGGCCAGCTGGGCGGTGTCGACCACATCGCCGATGGCCCACACCCCCGGGACCGTCGTCCGGCACCACGGGTCGACCCGGATGAAGCCACGCTCGTCGACCTCGACGGCGGTCGAGTCGAGGCCGAGGGTGTCGGACGCCGGGCGGCGCCCGACCGACATGACGACGGTCTCGGCCGTGATCGTCTCGCCGTCGCCGAACGTGACCGTGACGCCGTCCGGGCCGGTCACCTGGGACTGCACGGCGACGCCGGCCCGCACGGTGATGTTGCGCTTGGCGAACGACCGCTCGACCACCCGGGTCACGTCGCCGTCGCAGCCGGGCAGGATCTTCGGCGCGTACTCGAGGATGGTCACCTCGGCCCCGAGATCGGCCATGGTGGAGGCGAACTCACACCCGATGGCCCCGCCGCCGATGACGACGGCGGTCTTCGGGACCTCGGGGATCGACAGGAACTCGTCCGACGTGACGATGCGGCGATCGTCGATCGGGAACCCGTCGAGCGAGCGGGGAACGGAGCCGGCGGCCAGCACGACGTTGTCGCCGGTGACCTGGACCTCGCCAGACTCGCCGCCCCTGATGTTGACGGTCCGATGGTCGCCGACCAGGGTCCCGACGCCATCGTAGACCGTGACCTTGCGGCCCTTGAGCAGCCCGGTCAGGCCGTTGACCAGTTGGTCGACGATGCCCTGCTTGCGGGCCAGGGTGGTCGGCCAGTCGAGCTCGCCGATGGTGGCCCCGATGCCGAAGTCGCCGGCGTGGGCGACGGTGCGGGCGACGGCGGCGGTCTCGAGCAGCTCCTTGGCCGGGATGCAACCGACGTTCAGGCACGTGCCGCCGAGCCGCTGCTTCTCGACGAGGGCGATGTTGAGGCCCGCCGAGGCCCCGTAGAGGGCGGCGGCGTAGCCGCCGGGCCCGCCCCCGATCACGACGACGTCGAAGTGGTCGGTCACTGGCCTACCTTCTGATCCGTAGCTCTGATCCATCGCGTGGCGCTGCTCATGGGAGCGAACCTCCGTCCGGCATCGGCGCGGGGCCGATCCTAGTGGTGGGTGAGGTGGTCATCGGGAGATGACCACCTGGAGGGCGAAGGCCCCCAGGATGGCCAGCCCGCACAGCAACGACAGGACCAACAGCATCCGAGTGCTCATCGGAGGTGCCTCCCATCCCGGCCGACGGCATGACCGGAGTCCAATCTAACGGGCCGCCCGGCACCCGACTCGACCAGGTGGCGAACGGCGCATCTATCGTTGTCCGTTGCCCGGGGACCAGGCTCCCGGCACCGACCAGACCACACGACGAAGGGTCCGAACTACCATGGATGTCGCCATAACCGGATCGAGCGGACTGATCGGCACGGCCCTCTCCGCTGCGCTGACCGAGGCCGGTCACCGGCCGATCGGGCTGGTTCGCCGCGAGCCGACGCCGGGCCGGGACGAGATCGCCTGGAAGCCGTCCGATGGCACGATCGACGCCGAGTCGCTCGAGGGGATCGACGCCGTCGTCAACCTGGCCGGCGCCGGCATCGGCGACAAGCGCTGGACCGAGTCCTACCGGAGGCTCGTCGTCTCCAGCAGGGTCGACTCGACCGCCCTGCTCGCCGCCACCCTGGCCAAGCTCGACCGGCCGCCGGCGGCGCTGCTGTCCGGCTCGGCCGTCGGCTACTACGGCTCGCGGGGCGATGCGATCTCGACCGAGGAGACGCCGGCGGCCGACGACTTCCTGGCCCAGCTGTGCGTCGACTGGGAGGCGGCCGCCTCCCCGGCCGTCGAGGCCGGGATCCGCACGGTGTACCTCCGGACCGGCGTGGTCCAGAGCACCGCAGGCGGTGCCCTCGGCAAGCTGCTGCCATTGTTCAAGCTCGGGGTCGGCGGCAAGTTCGGCTCGGGCGAGCAGTACATCCCCTGGATCACGATCGACGACGTGACCGGCGCCATCCTCCACCTGCTCGGCGGCACGATCGAGGGGCCCGTCAACCTCACCGCCCCGAAGCCGGTGACCAACGCCGAGTACACCGCCACCCTTGCCCGGGTGCTCGGTCGACCGTCGATCCTGCCCGTCCCGGCCTTCGGACCGAAGCTGTTGATGGGCGCCGATCGGGCCGATGCCCTGCTGTTCGACAGCCTGCGGGTGATCCCCCAGGTGCTCGAGCAGTCCGAGTTCGAGTTCGGCTCGCCCGAGCTCGAGGACGGCCTGCGGGCCGTGCTGGGCCGCTGAGCGAACCGACCGGGTTGCGAACGACAACGAAGCCGTCGACGACGAGGAGCACGCGATGAGTGAGGACGGGACCGGAGGCACCACGACGGGATCGGGCGAGCGGGTGGTGTCCGCCGAGCGCCAGATCGCCGCCGCGCCGGAGCCGATCTTCGACCTGCTGGCCGACCCGGCCGCCCACAGTCGCTTCGATGGCTCGGGCACGGTCAAGGCGGCTCGGGGCAACCCCGAGCGGTTGAGCCTCGGCGCCCGCTTCGGCATGGACATGCGCGTTGGTCTGCCCTACCGGATCAGCAACGAGGTCGTCGAGTTCGAGGAGAACCGACTGATCGCCTGGCGGCACCTCGGTCACCACATCTGGCGCTACCGGCTCGAGCCGAACGACGGCGGAACGCTGGTGACCGAGTCGTTCGACTGGGGCTCGGCCCGGTTCCCGCCGTTCTACGAGTGGGTCGGCTACCCGGCCAAGCACGAGGTCAACATGGCCAAGACCCTGGAGCGGCTGGCCGAGCTGGTCGAGGTTTCGTGACCATCGCGTGACGACCACCGCCCCCGACGGCGAACCGGGGCGTTCGAGGGCCGGCAACCGGCTCCATCTGGTCAATTCGACTCTATGGGCGACCCCGACCACGGGTGCATACTCAGACCTCGTAGGTGGCGACGGAGCGGTCTGGGTACGAGTACGTGTTCCAATTGAGCCGAGGCAGGATGGAACGAGCGGCGACCTCGAGGTCGAACGGTACCCCGACGAGCGTCCACACCGACGCCGGGCCACAGGACGAAGCGAGTGAGCACTTCCGCGCCCTCGGGCTTCGCACCGGTGCGAGCTGGGACGAGATCTGCGACGCCCACCGGCGGCTGGTCTCCGATCTCACGCCCGGCCCCGAGGCCAGCCACCGCAACGTGGCGCTGGCCAACCGGCTCCTCGACGAGGTGAACCAGGCCTTCGCCTCGCTCCGGGCCCGCTCCTCGGTCGCCTGACGACCTCGCCGGCCCGCTCCTCGGTCGCCTGACGACCTCGCCGGCCCGCACCATCCGACCGGTCGGCGCTGACCGCCCGCTCCGGGCCGCCGCCTCGCCGACCTCCTCAGCCGATCACGCCGAGGCCGGCCTCTTCGAGCCGATCCGCCAGGTCCGGGTCGCCGACCACGATGACGCCGACGACCGCCTCCCAGATCCACCGGTTGCGGGCCGCCACCGCGGTGGCCGGCGCCGTCGAGTCGCCCTCCAGGGTGACGACCCACGACGCCGCATCGACCGCCCGCTGGAAGCGCTCGCGGTCGGTCCGGGGCCAGCGGCTCGCCGGATCGACGAACGGCAGGACGACGGCGAGCGGGACCTGGAGCACGAGCGCCCGCTCGGCTGCGGTCAGCTCGGTCCCTCGGCGCAGGCCGGACACGAGGATGTCGTGGGCCGGATCGAGCCCGTCGATCGCCAGCTCCAGCTCCTCGATCCGGTCGTCGTCGAGCTCCCCGACCCCGGTGACGGCAACGGCCCGGTCGACGGGCCACGGGGGTGGCGGTCCGGCGACCGGCTCAGTCGCCGCCGCCTTCGCCTGCCCCTCCTTCAGCGCTGTTGCCTCGGCCACCGCCAACCGGTCGACCAGGTCGTTCATCTCGTCGCCCGAATGGCCCTTGACCCACACGAACGCGATCTCCGCCGGCCGGGCGAGGTACAGCTCGATCAAGGGCTGCCAGATGTCGCGGTTGGCGACCGGCTTGCGCTGCGAGGTCCGCCAGTCGCGGGCCAGCCAGCCCTCGTACCACTTCTCGTTGAAGCAGTTGACGACGTAGGTCGAGTCGGAGTGGACCACCACCTCGCCCGGGAGGGCCAGCAACGCCTCCAGCACGGCCTGGAGCTCCATCCGCTGGTTGGTCGTGCTCGGATCGCCGCCGCTGTCGTGACGACCGTCGCGGGTGGCCCACGCCCAGCCGCCGGGGCCCGGGTTGCCGGAGCAGGCGCCGTCGGTGAACACGTCGGTCGGACCGGTCACGGGCTCGTCTGGCGTCATCGGACCAGCTTGCCAGCGGCGACGGCCGGCGAGGCGGCTCGGGCGAGACGACCCGCCGTCCCGGCGAGGTCGTCGGGTTCGTGTGGCCATCGTCCGGAGCGGGCAGAATGACTCCATGAGCGATGGGTTCCTCAGCCAGCTGCCCGACATCGACCCCGACGAGACGGCGGAGTGGCTCGAGTCCCTCGACGCCGTCACCAGCGCTCGGGGCAAGACCAGGGCCCGCTACCTGCTCGGCCGGCTCAACCAGTTCGCCCGAGAGCTGCAGCTCGGCAACGCCGAGTCGGTCCAGACCGACTACGTCAACACGATCCCGACCGAGAAGCAGCCGTTCTTCCCCGGCGACGAGAACCTCGAGCGTCGCATCCGGGCCTACATCCGGTGGAACGCAGCGGCCATGGTCATCCGGGCCAACAAGCGGGCCGACGGGATCGGCGGGCACCTGTCGACCTTCGCCTCGTCGGCGTCGCTGTACGAGGTCGGGTTCAACCACTTCTTCCGCGGCAAGGAGGACGGCATCCCGGGCGACGCCGTGTACTTCCAGGGTCACGCCGCCCCCGGCGTCTACGCCAGGGCTTTCCTCGAGGGCCGCCTCGGCGAGCAGCAGCTCGACAACTTCCGCTTCGAGGTCGAGGGCAACGGCCTCTCCAGCTACCCCCACCCGCGGCTCATGCCCGACTTCTGGGAGTACCCGACCGTGTCGATGGGCCTCGGCCCCATCAACTCGATCTATCACGCCCGCTTCCTGCGCTACCTCGAGGGTCGCCGCCTCGACGACACCGCAGCCAGCCGGGTCTGGTGCTTCGTCGGCGACGGCGAGTGCGACGAGCCCGAGACGCTCGGTTCGATCTCGCTGGCCGGTCGCAGCCAGCTCGACAACCTGACCTGGGTCATCAACTGCAACCTGCAGCGACTCGACGGTCCGGTGCGGGGCAACGGCAAGATCATCCAGGAGCTGGAGGCCGTGTTCCGGGGCGCCGGGTGGAACGTCATCAAGGTCGTCTGGGGCTCGCGCTGGGACGAGCTGCTCCAGCGCGACGTCGACGGCGTCCTGCTCAACAAGATGAACACCACGGTGGACGGCGAGTTCCAGCGCTACGCCGTCGAGTCGGGGGCATACATCCGGGAGCACTTCTTCGGCCCGGACCCTCGCCTCCGCAAGCTGGTCGAGCACCTGAGCGACGACGACCTCCGGTCGCTGCCCCGAGGGGGTCACGACTACCAGAAGGTGTTCGCCGCCTACAAGGCCGCCACCGAGCACGTCGGGCAGCCGACCGTGATCCTGGCCAAGACGATCAAGGGTTGGACCCTCGGCGAGGGCTTCGAGGGGCGCAACGCCACCCACCAGATCAAGAAGATGACCCGCAACCAGCTGCTGGAGCTGCGGGATCGGCTCAACATCCAGGAGGAGATCCCGGCCGAGTCGCTCGAGGACGGGGTGCCCCCCTACTTCCGGCCGGCCGAGGACTCCGAGGCCCACCAGTACCTGCTCGGACGGCGCAAGGCGCTCGACGGGCCGCTCCCCCAGCGCATCACCACCGTCCGCCGGCCGCTGACGATGCCGTCGGACGCGCCGTTCAAGGCGGCCGACGAGGGCTCGGGCGGCCGGGCCGTTTCGACCACGATGGCCTTCACCGGCATGCTGCGTGACCTGATGCGCGAGGAGGGCTTCGGCGACCGGGTCGTCCCGATCGTGCCTGACGAGGCCAGGACCTTCGGCATGGACTCGATGTTCCGCGAGTTCGAGATCTACGCCCCCTTCGGGCAGCTCTACGAGCCGGTCGACCACGAGCTGCTGCTGTCCTACACCGAGGACCGTGACGGGCAGATCCTCGAGGAGGGCATCACCGAGGCCGGCTCGATGGCGAGCTGGATCGCCGCCGGCACGAGCTACGCCCACCGGGGCGTGCCGATGGTGCCGTTCTACACCTTCTACTCGATGTTCGGATTCCAGCGGGTCGGCGACCTGATCTGGTCGGCCGCCGACTCCAGGGCCCGCGGCTTCCTGATGGGGGCCACCGCCGGCCGGACCACGCTGGCCGGTGAGGGCCTCCAGCACCAGGACGGGCACAGCCCGCTCCTGGCCTCGACGGTGCCGGCCTGCCAGGTCTACGACCCGGCGTTCGCCTACGAGCTCGGCACGATCCTGCGAGACGGCCTGCAGCGGATGTACGTCGACAACGAGGACGTCTTCTACTACCTGACGATCTACAACGAGAACTACGAGCAGCCCGCGAAACCGGACGGGGTCGACCAGGGGATCCTCGATGGGCTGTACCGGTTCCAGGCCGCCCCTGACGGGGTCCCGGCCAAGGCCGCCATCCTGTTCTCCGGCCCGACCCACCAGGCGGCCAGCGCAGCGCGTGACGAGCTGGCCGAGCGCTGGGGGGTCGGCTGCGAGCTGTGGAGTGTGACCAGCTACAAGCGGCTCCGGGAAGAGGCATTGGCGGCCGAGCGGTGGAACCGGTTGAACCCCGGGTCCGAGCCTCGGGTACCGCTGGTCACCGCCCGCCTGTCGGACCTGCCCGGGCCGGCGATCGCCGTCAGCGACTACCTGCGCTCGGTCCCCGAGCAGATCGGCCGGTTCGTTCCCCGCCCGTTCAACGTCCTCGGCACCGACGGCTACGGCCGCTCGGACGACCGGCCGGCCCTGCGCTCGTTCTTCGAGACCGACGCCCCCAACGTGGTGGTGGCGGTGCTCACCGAGTTGGCCGCCAGCGGCGAGATCGAGCGTCAGACGCTGATCGACGCCGTGGCCCACCACGGGCTCGGCGCCGAGGATGCGCCCCCCTGGACCCGTTGATCGTCCAAACGAGGGTTGGCGGTCCCGGTGCTCGGCACCGGGACCGGGACCGCTACTCCTCGATCAGGTTGACGGCCTGACGGTCGAGCCAGCCCATCAGGATGGCGACCGCCCTCGGGTCGTGCCGGAGCTGGTGCCCCCCGCCGTGCACGAACCGCAGGTCGGCGCCGCCGTGGGCGTCGGCAACGGCGCGGGCGTCGAAGTGGGGCACGGCCTCGTCCTCCGAGCCGTGCAGCACCAGCAGATCCCGTGGCACGAGTTGCTCGGCGGCCTTGACCGCCCGGACCTCGCGCAGCTCGGCGTTCCAGCGGTCGCCGTCGACCGGGAAGCCGGAGTTGGTGATGACCCCGACCTCGCGGGCGTGGGTGAGCAGCCGGTCGGGGTGGTTGGCCCAGTCGTCGAAGTCGGCCGGCGATCCGGCGACCGCGACGCCCGTCACGTTCGGATCGGCCGCGGCTGCGACCAGCCCGACGGCCCCTCCGGTGCCGAACCCGCAGACCCACAGGCCCCGCGGTCTGGTTTCCCGTTGGAGATAGCGGATGGCGGACGTCGCGTCCGCGACCCAGCTGGTGAGGCTGAAGTTTCCGGTCGAGCGACCGCAGCCACGGAGCCGGACGGTCAGGGCGTTCCACTCGGGGTTGCGGCCGATCCGCTGGCACAGCTCGCCGAGATCGCCGCCGATCTTGTCGGCCCAGACGTCGGCCGAGGGGAAGCCGTGCAGGAACAGCGCCGCCACCGATCGATGCCGCTCGGCGGTGGAGGCCCGGACGAGCTCGCCGTCGAGCTCGACGCCGTCGGTCGAGGCGATCGTGACCGACTCGAGCTCGGGCGGCTCGTCGACCACCGCCGGACGACCGGCTTGCTGCCGATCGTCAGCCGACACCGTCACCCTTGTACGGCCGGTAGCCCCGATTGCGGGCCTCGGCCAGGGTGTCGGGTCCGAAGGAGGCGTACGTGCCGGCCTCCATCAGCTCCTCGATGATCGAGGCGTCGGTGAGGTTGTCGACGTCGTAGACCACGCGGGTCCGCTTGTCGCCGACCCACCGGAACTCTTCGAACTTCCCTGGCCGTTCCACGACAACCGACGCTAGCGGCTCGCACGCCGGGCGGCTCGCACCCGTCGGGCCGTCGGCCTCATCGCCGGACGGGTCGTGGCCGAACGCGCCGATGGGAGAGGCCGGAGCCTCCCCCATCGGCGTGCCGCCGGTCCGACTGGCGTCGGTGACCGTCGGCGCTCGACCTCCGCCGACCGGATGGCCGACGGTTGTTCATGAACCGCTCGGGATCAGACCCGAGCGGCCAACTGCTGGACCTGGAAGATCACGGTCTCGTCGAGTGGGACAGGACTCGAACGATCTTCGCAGGGGGTGGACTGGTTGCGATTCGCAAGCGGTCCAGCTGCCCGACTAGCGGCCAGCCACCTCCAAGGTCCCAAAAGTTCTACCGTGCAGTTGGACCACCTCCTTTCTCTTGGTGCCAGCAGTGTCGCACACAACGAGGGGTGACGCGCAACCATTTGCCCGCCTCGGCGAGCCGACGGCCGACCGGCCGGGCGCTGCCCCCCGGCGTCAGTCGGCCGCCGCCCCGGCGGGGCGGAAGCGGTCGGGGGCCAGCCCGGCCAGGTCGAGCTCCAGGCCGTCGAAGGTCGGTCCGGGCCGCCCGTCGAGCGCCAGATCGGCGACGAGTTGGCCCGCCCCGGGGGAGGTCTGGATCCCGGTCCCGCCCTGGCCGACGCACCACACGAAGCTCGGCACCGCGGGATCGGGGCCGATGACCATCGAGCCGTCCGGAGCGAAGGTCCGGAGCCCGGCCCAGCTCGATCGGACCGATCGGATCTCGAGGGTCGTCGCCTCGTTGATCCGATCGATGGCCATGGCGACGTCGATCTCCTCCGGCTTGGCGTCGGTCGGCTCGGAGGGTGTCTCGTCGGCCGGCGAGCAGAGGAACTGCGGGCCGTCCGGCTTGAGGTACCAGTGGAGCTCGGCGTCGGCCGCCATCGGCCACCCGGCCGACCCGTCCCAACGGCTGGCGACCATGAACGCCGTCCGCCGCTTCGGCACCAGGCCGACGGGATCGACCTCGGCCCGGCTGGCCACGACGTCGCCCCAGGCCCCGGCGGCGTTGACGACGAGGTCGACCTCCCGCTCGCCCCGGGTCGTCTCGACGATCCAGCCTGCTCCGCCGGGAGCCGGCCTGGCCGCATCGACCCGGGTCAGGGTCTCGATGGTGCCCCCCTGGCCGACGAAGGCCCGCACGAACGCCTGATGGAGGGCCGACACGTCGATGTCGGAGGAGTCTGGCTCGATGAGGACCCGGCTGAGCCGCTCGGTGCGCAGCGGCGGGAACAGCTCGCCGGCCTCGGCCGGGGTGATCTCGGCGATCGCCGGATTTGCCGCCCGACCGGTCCGCAGCTGTTGCTCGATGACGTCGTCCTGGTCTGGCCGACCGACGGTCAACACCGGCTGGCGACGGAGCAGCGGGGTCGGGCACCACTGGGCCGGCGGCTCACGGAAGTAGGGCAGGCTCGCCGTGGTCAGCGGGCGGACCGGGTTGGCCCCGTAGTTCTCGATGAGCTGGGCGGCCGAGCGACCCGTCGTGTGGTGGGCCAACTGGCCCTCGGCCTCGAGCAGCATCACCGTCGGACCGCTCGGGTTGGCCACGAGGGCGGCGGCGGCGGAGACCCCGGCGATGCCGCCTCCGACCACGGCGATCCGTTGACCGGAGCGGGCGGGCGTCGTTGATCGACTGCTGCTCATGGCCGCCAGCGTAGGGACACCCACCGGGGCGGTCACGGCCGGGCGCACCCGATCCGTCACCGACCGGACGAGCCGGCCACACTGACCCGATGCCCGAGGGACACGTCCTGCACCGAGCCGCCCGCCTCCAGGGCAAGCGCCTGGCCGGGCGGACCATCCGGGCGGCGTCGCCCCAGGGTCGATTCAGCGCCGGCGCGGCCGAGATCGACGGCACGACGCTCGAGGCGATCGAGGCAAGGGGCAAGCACCTCTTCTACCGCTTCGACGGCGGACGGGTCGTCCATGTCCACCTCGGGCTGTTCGGCAAGTTCCGGGTCCAGACCCCGCCGTTCCCCGACCCCTCGCCGAACGCCCGGCTGCTGCTGTCGACCGACACCGATCGCATCCACCTGGCCGGCCCGACCACCTGTGCCCTCCTCGATCCCGATGCGGTCGACCGCGTGATCGAGCGGCTCGGGCCCGACCCGATCCTCGATCCGGTGGACGGGGCCGAGCGACTGACCCGGTCGCTGGCCCGGCGGCGGATCCCCATCGGGGCCGCGCTGCTCGACCAAAAGGTGGTGGCGGGGATCGGCAACGTCTACCGGGCCGAGCTGCTCTTCCTCGTCGGGCTCCATCCGTTCGTGCCGGCCAACGAGGTCGAGCCCGAGGTGCTCGACCAGCTGTGGAAGCTGTCGGTCGACGAGCTCCGGGCCGGCGAGCGGTCCGGGCGGATCGTCACGGTCCGGCCGGCCGACGTCGGCGAGCGCACGCGGTCGGCGCTCGGTCGGGGCGAGCGGCTCTACGCCTACAAGCGCCAGGGCCGGGCCTGCCGTCGCTGCGGGACCGACATCGTCTCCGCCGACATCGACGGCCGCAACGTGTGGTGGTGCCCGCGCTGTCAGCCCGAGCGCTGAGCGGTGCCCGCCGTCGCCGACGGCGGCGTCAGCGGGGTGGGCCGGGGTCGGAGGCCGACGCGGGGCCGAGGCCGGGGACCGACTCGGTCATCCAGTCCATGTTGTAGCTGCCGTCCTCCCGGACGTAGGCCCCCTCGGCGCTGCTCCTGGCCCGGTCGACTCGGGCCTGGAGCTCCTCGATGGCCTGGCGCTGGTCGTCGAGCCTGCGCTCGTCGACCCCGCCGGGCGGCGGGCCGAACCGATTGGCCCGCTCGTCGCCGGGCGCGAACAGCAGGTAGAGGGCAAGGGCGAAGCCGACGACCGGCACGAGCGACAACAGCCACATCCAGCCGCTGTGGCCCCGGTCGTGGAGCCGGCGCATCATGTTGCCGACCGAGGCCCAGAGCACGACCGGGAAGGCCACGATGATCAGCGGACTGACCTCGTCGGCACCGGTGAGCGGATCGCGGCCGGTCAGGGCGAGCACGACCACCACCCAGACCACGCCGATGGCGAGGTTGGTCAGGAAGTAGGTGAGCCGGCCGACGCGGCCGTCGCCGGTGAAGAGCGACACGGGTGATCCTCCGTGTGATCGACGTCACGGGGACATCGGCCCGGTTCCGCTCCGCCTTGACCCCGCACCCGTCGTCGCGCCGAGCCGAGCCGATCGCCGGCCGCACCGCCGCCGTCGCCGTCAGCGCTCGACGGGGCTGCGGACCACGAAGCCGAGGTCGGCCGCCGCCGGGATCTGGCGCCGATCGAGGGTGAGGAACTCGACCGGTCGAGGCAGGCGGTCGGCGGCGGCCAGGTGGATGGCGTCGACGACCGACAGCCCGTAGCGGGCGCCGATCTCGGTGGCCCTCGACAGACATCGCCCGTCGAGTGGCACCTCCCACAGGTGGTCCCAGTCGCGGCGAACCGCATCCCACAACGAGCGCTGGCGCTCGGGCCCGCCGGCGGCCTGGTGGAGGGCCAGCAGGACCTCGGTGCGGGCCAGGGCCGAGACCGCCCGGTCGGCGGCGCCGTCGATGACCTCGGCGACGTAGCGGCGACGGGCGTCGGGGAGGTAGCGGCAGAGGAGGGCCGAGGTGTCGACGGCCAGGCAGGGCCGGTCGCCCTCCCGGCCCGGGCCGGTCAACGCCGACCCCGGATCTGGTCGAGCAGCCGATCGAGACCGACGTCGGCCGGCACGGCCAGTGGGGCCACGTCGTCGAGCGCGCCCTGCCGGCGGGGCGAGTCGACCAGGCCGGCCGCAGCGAGATCGTCGAGCGACGGCCGGTCGGTCGATCCGAGCGGTCCGAGTTGGGCCATCGGTCGCCCGTCGACCGTGATCACGATGCGCTCGCCGGCCCCGGCCCGCTTGACCAGCCCCGAGACCTCGTTGCGCAGCTGGCGGATGCCGACCCGATCGAGGCCGTGTGTCTCGTCCACGCCCGAAGTGTAGCACGCGTGTACACATCTCGCCTTGGCGGTCGACCGGCCGACCGCCTATCGTCGGCGACCATGAACTTTGCCTTCACCGAGGAGCAGGAGCAGCTCCGCGAATTCGTCCGGTCCTTCCTCGAGGACAAGTCGTCCGAGGCTGCGGTCCGGGAGCAGATGGACACCGAGCAGGGCTACGACCCCGCCGTGTGGTCGCAGATGGCCGAGCAGCTCGGCCTCCAGAGCCTCATCATCCCCGAGGAGCACGGCGGCCAGGGGTTCAGCTTCGTCGAGCTCGGCGTCGTGCTCGAGGAGATGGGCCGGGCCCTGCTGTGCGCCCCGTTCTTCTCCGGTGTGCTGGCCACCGCAGCCCTGCTCAACGCCGGCGACGACGACGCCAAGGCGGCCCACCTACCGGGGATCGCGTCCGGCGAGACCGTCGCCACCCTCGCCTTCACCGAGGAGAACGGCCGCTGGGACGAGGCCGGCATCACGATGGAGGCAACGGCAGCCGGCGACGGGCACACCCTGTCCGGGGTGAAGTCGTTCGTGATCGACGGCCACATCGCCAACCTGATCATCGTCGCCGCCCGTACCGGGGCCGGCGTCAGCCTGTTCGCCGTCGCCGGCGACGCCGACGGGCTCACCCGAGAGTCGCTCAGCACGATGGACCAGACCCGCAAGCAGGCCAAGCTGACGTTCGACAACACGCCGGCCACGCTCATCGGCACCGACGGTGGCGGCTGGGACGTGATGTCGACCGTGCTCGACCTCGGGGCCGTCGCCCTGGCCGCCGAGCAGGTCGGCGGGGCCCAGTTCGTGCTCGAGATGGCGGTCCAGTACGCCAAGGACCGGGTCCAGTTCGGCCGCCCGATCGGCTCGTTCCAGGCCATCAAGCACAAGTGCGCCGACATGCTGCTTGAGGTCGAGTCGGCCAAGTCGGCCGCCTACTACGGGCTGTGGTGCGCGGCCGAGATGAACGACGAGCTGCCGTCGGTCGCATCGCTGGCCAAGTCGTACTGCTCCGAGGCCTACTTCCACGCTGCGGCCGAGAACATCCAGATCCACGGCGGCATCGGCTTCACGTGGGAGCACCCGGCCCACCTCTACTTCAAGCGAGCCAAGAGCTCCGAGCTGCTGTTCGGCGACCCGGCCTACCACCGGGAGCTGCTGGCCCAGCGCATCGGGCTGTAGCCGCACCAGACCGACCGGCCGGTACCCGACCCAGGGGACCGCCCCAGTACACGATCACCGATGGCCACGGTCTAGTCTCGGACCGTGGCCATCGTGCTGTTGATCCTCACCGCCGTCGTCATCGTCGTCATCGCCTTCTACGCGATCGGCCACGCCGTCGGCAGCACCGAGGCGATGCCGGCCCAGATCGTCGTCGACGTGCACGAGGCCATCGAGTTCTGCGCCGAGGCCCTGCCCGTCGAGGTCACGTCGGTGCTCAGCTACGACGAGCTGCGGCGCCTCCTGCGGCTCCACCTGGAGTGGATCCAGGCCTACCACTGGTCGCCCGAGGGCCGCCCCGGCGGCCCGATCGTGTTCGAGCAGTTCGATGCCATCGACTACGTGATGGAGCGGGTCCAGATCACGGGGCTGGACGCCACCAGGGAGCAGGCGGCGGCCGTGATCCAGGCCCACTCCGACTACCTGCAGGTGATGGGAGCGATCCACATCGACGACCCGGTCAAGGTCGACGGCGACCTCGGCGAGCTCCCCCTGCTCGAGAGCGCGGACCTCGACGAGCTCACCCCCGGCGACTCCGACGGCTGAGACAACCAGCAGGCGCCCGGAGCGCCCACCGACCTAGGTCCCTGGCTGGCGTCTCGGTCATTGCCCTACCATCACCAAACGGTTATGGTCTCCAACCGGAGAGACCCGGCGAGGCCCAGGGGTGACCGTCGGGGAAGGGGTCAGGAGAACGACGTGATGGGTGAAGCCTGGGCCGCGGGCGGTGAGTGGGGCGTGCCGAGCACGTGACCGACACGGGCACCACATCGGTCGACGATGCCGAGACGACGAGCGAGGCGTCGGCGTCCCCGACCGACGTCCTCCGCCGCCTCCACCCGATCGGCTGGGTCGCCGTCGGCTTCGCCCTCTTCGCCCTGATCGCCACCGCCGCCGGCTGGGACCTGCTGGTGGCCCGGATGCCCTGGTGGCTGTGGGTCATCACCGTTGCGACGATCGCCGCCAGCGCCTTCCCGCCCGTGCTGCACCGGATCCGGCTGACGATCGAGGCCGTCTCCGAGGCCGCCGGCAAGATCGCCCTCGTCCTCGCCTGGTTCATCTTCATCATCCAGCTGTTCAACGTCATCACCCGGTACACCAACGACTGGTTCGAGCGCGACATCCTGTTCGGCGAGACGACCTCGCTCGCGTGGATGAGCTTCGCTGCGCTGTTCCTCGTCGGGGTCGCCTACGGGGTCAAGAACGGCATCAACCCGAGGATCGACTTCTGGTGGGCCGACTTCTCACCGAAGCGGAAGGCCTGGATCGACTTCATCCTCCACACGTTCCTGTTCCTCCCGTTCCTGATCGTCGGGTTGCGGGTCCTGAAACCGTTCGCCGCCCGGTCGCTCGGGTACAACCGGTTCGCCAACGACGGTGCCGGCGAGTGGCCGGAGGGTTGGGCCGTGTGGCGGACATGGGAGACGGCGACCGACGCCGGTCAGCTGCCCCAGGGTCCGATCCAGGCGTTCATCCTGGTCGGCTTCGGCCTGTGGACCGCCCAGGTCGTCGCCGAGATCATCAAGACCGGCTTCGTGATCAACGGCCGAGACGAGCTCGGTGACATCACCGACGCCGACGATGCGCCGTTGAGGATCGAGTAGGAGAGGCGATGTTCGCTGCGCAGATCGTGGAGATCCTCGGCCTCGAGCTCGGCGTGTTCCTGGCCATGCTCATGTTCGTCGTGTTCATGGTCATGATCCTGACCGGCTTCAACGTCGCCTTCTCGTTCGCCGCCACCGCCCTGGCCTTCGCCTTCATCGGGGATCTGTCGAACGCCATCAGCGTCGACGTGTTCGATCCGGGGACGCTGGCCGGTCAGCTGCCGACGAACTGGTCGCGCTCGCTGCGGAGTCAGGAGCTCCTGGCCGTCCCCCTCTTCGTGATGATGGGCGCCATCCTCGAACGATCGGGGATGGCCGAGCGGCTGCTGAACGCCTTCGGCCTGCTCATGGGCTCGATCCGCGGTGGCGTGGCGGCGGCGGTCATCGTGGTCGGCACGATGCTGGCCGCGGCCACCGGCGTCGTGGCGGCGACGGTGATCGTGATGGGGCTGCTGTCGCTGCCGGCGATGGTCCGCCTCGGCTACGACAACAAGCTGGCCACCGGCGCCATCACCGCCTCGGGAACCCTGGCCCAGATGCTGCCCCCGTCGATCGTGTTGATCCTGCTGGCCGGCGAGCTCGGCGTCGGCATCATCGGTCTCTTCGCCGGCGCCGTCCTGCCCGGCCTCCTCCTGAGCGCCCTCTACATCGCCTACACCCTCTTCATCTCCCTCCTCCGGCCCGACGTCGGGCCGATCATGCCGGAGGAGGAGCGTCAGCTCGCCGGCAACCCCTCCACCCGCACGGCGGCCATCATCGGTGCCGTGCTCGGGACGATGGTGTTCCTCGTCGTGCTGCTGATCGGGCTGGCGCCGGCCATCGTCGGCGGGGTCATCGTCGCGGCGATCTCGTTCGTGCTCGTGTCGAGGTTCAAGATGTTGACCACCGAGTTGGTGGTGGCGATCGTGCCGACGCTGATGCTGATCGCCGGCGTGCTGGTGTCGATCTTCCGTGGCCTGGCCACCCCGTCTGAGTCCGGCGCGGTCGGCGTGTTCGGGGCCCTGATCCTGGCCGCGACCAACCACTGGTTCGACCGTCTGCTGATCGCGGATGGGGCCGAGCACATCGAGCCGTCGTGGAAGCTCGACCGTCACGCCCTCATCGATGCCGGCCGCTCGACGGCCAACATCACGATCCTGGTCATGACGCTGTTGTTCGCCTCGCTGTTCTTCCGGCTGATGTTCCAGGAGCTCGGCGGCGCCGATCAGGCCGCAGCCTGGCTGTCCGACATCCCCGGCGGCAAGGTCGGTTTCGTCGTGGTTGCGATGATCGCCGTGTTCCTGCTCGGCATCAACCTCGAGTTCCTCGAGATCACCTTCATCGTGGTCCCGATCTTCGTCCCCGCCTTCGTCGCCCTCGAGTTCACCGAGCAGGAGATCGTCTGGTTCGCGGTGCTGATGGCGGTCAACCTCAACATGGCCTTCATCTCACCGCCGGTCGGGTTCTCGCTCTTCTATCTGCAATCGGTGGCCCCGGACGAGGTGAAGACCGCCGACATCCACAAGGGGGCCCTGCCGTTCATGGGCCTGCAGATCATCGCCCTGTTCGTCCTCGGCCTGTTGCCGTCGATCACCAACTTCTCCTACTGCTTCTTCAACACCAACGCCCCGGACAGCTTCTGTACCGGAGCCGATTCGGGCGCCTTCTGGCCACTGCTGGTCATGGGCAGCATCCTCGGCTTCATCGTGTTGACCGCCGTCGCCGGCAGCCTCCGAGGCGGCCAGGGCGGAGGCGGCGCGGGGGCGACCGTGCCGGCGGCCACCACGTCGGCCGGCTAGGACCACGAGCGACACCCTGTCCACCTCAACCAACGGGAGAGAGACACCATGAGCACCGAAAGCGAGCTCGATCCGACGATCGGCCGCCGTTCGTTCCTGACCAAGACCGGGCTCGGCGTTGCCGGCTTCGCCGCCAGCACGGCCATCCTGGCCGCCTGCTCGACCACCGAGGTGGACGACGGCGGCTCCGCCGCCGACACCTCCGGCGACGACGAGGACACCGGTTCGGGCAGCGACGACAGCGGATCGACCGACGGCGACGAGTCCGTCACCCCGATCCAGACCGACGGTCCCGAGTTCGAGTGGAACATGGCCACCAGCTGGCCGACCTCCCTCGTCACCCTGTTCGGGGCGGCCGAGCTGTTCGCCCAGCAGGTCAGCGACCTGACCGGCGGCAGGTTCCAGATCAACGTCGCCCCGGCCGGCGAGATCGTCGGCGGCCTCGACGTGTTGCCCGCCGTCCGCGACGGCGGGGCCGAGGTCGGCCACACCGCCTCCTACTACTACGTCGGCCTCTCCCCCGTGCAGCAGTTCGGCACCGCCGTCCCGTTCGGCCTCAACCAGCGCCAGCAGAACGCCTGGCTCTACCAGGGCGGCGGCCTCGAGCTGCTCAACGAGTTCTACGCCGAGGAGCACGGCATCATCGCCTTCCCCGCCGGCGGCACCGGCTGCCAGATGGGCGGCTGGTTCTCCAAGGAGATCAACTCGGTCGACGACCTGCAGGGCCTCAAGATGCGGATCCCCGGGCTCGCCGGCCGGGTGCTGCAGAACCTGGGTGGCGAGCAGGTCACCGTCGCCGGCGGCGAGATCCTGACCTCGATCCAGACCGGCGCCATCGACGCCGCCGAGTTCGTCGGCCCGACCGACGACCTCATCCTCGGCCTCGACGAGCTCGGCAGCGACCTCTTCTACTATCACCCGGGGTGGTGGGAGCCGGGCACCGCGGTCGAGGTCCAGATGCCGCTCGACCTGTGGAACGAGCTGCCGCCGACCTACCAGTCCGCGGTCCGCAACGCCGCGGCCCACGCCAACATCCAGACGATCGCCACCTACGACGTGCTCAACCAGCGCGACCTGCAGACGATCAAGGGCTTCGCCGAGATCCGGGAGTTCTCGCCTGAGCTGATGGCGGCGTTCAAGGCCGAGACCGAGAACGTGCTCGACGAGGTGGCATCCGAGGACGACCGGTTCGCCGCCATCCTCGGCCCGTGGCGCGAGTTCCGCGACGGGATCACGGAGTGGCACAGCCTGGCCGAGCGCTCCTACCTGACCCAGCAGTCGCAGATCTGATCGATCGGCGTCTCCTGCGATCGGGGGCCGGGCCGCGTGGTCCGGCCCCCGGCGCGTCCCGGCCCGCTCGGCGGCCGGCCGTGCGCCGCCCTGGCCCGATCGGGGCCGTCGCGCTGGCGCTCGGGCTGATCGTCGCCGCCTGCGGGGGCGGCGAGGCCCCGGTGACGACGGGATCGACGGCGACCGGGGCCCCGTCGGATGACGGAGCCGCCGGTGAGACCATGACCCCTGGCCGCGACGACGGAGGCGAGATCCCCGACCTCGACGACGCCGCCGGCCGGGCCGTCGCCGTGGCCACCGCCGCCTGCGGCGCGGCCGATCCGGCCGAGGGGTCGGGTATCGCCATCGGTCCGGACCGGGTGCTGACGGCGGCCCATGTCGTCGCCTCCGGTGGGACCATCGAGCTGACCGCCGGCGGGGCGGCGGTGGCGGCGACGCTGCTGGCCTACGATCCCGCCCGTGACCTGGCGCTCGTCCGGCCAGTCGATCCGCTCGACCACATCCCTCCCCGACCGGTGTCCGGCTCGCTGGCGGTCGATGACACCGGGACCATCGTCGGCGCCTCCCGCTCGGGCGACCTGCCGGCGACCGTCGAGCTGGTCACGATCATCGAGATGGACGACGTCCGCTCGACCACGCGCTCGCAGCGGCGCGGCTATCGGGTCGACGCAGCCACCGGTCCCGGCGACAGCGGGTCGGGCCTCTACGACGAGGCCGGACGCCTGGTCGGCCTCGTGTTCGCCGTCTCGAGTGCCGACGACGACCGGACCTGGGTCACGGCGGCAAGCGAGATCGAGGCCTTCCTCGTCGACCCGTCGGTCCGGGGTGCCTTCGCCTGTGATCCCGAACGCTCCCGGATCGCCCGGACGGGCGAGGATCGGTGATCAGGCGGACGGCCGGCCGCTCTGGTCGTCGACCGCACCGACCTGGTCGAGCGGGAGGTCCAGGACCGCTCCGGACGGGCAGAGGGCCTCGGTGACCGCAGCCACCCGGTCCGGCGTGACGACGGCGGCGATCGTTGGGCCGGACCCGCTCAACCAGGCCGCCGACGCCCCGTTGGTCAGCATCGTCTCGTAGGCTCGAGCCGATGGCTCGCAGGCGGCCAGCCGAGGCGGCTGGTGGAGCCGATCCTGTGTCGCCTCGCCGAGGAGGTCGAGCCGCTGCTCGTAGAGCGCCGCCACCAGCAGCCCGATCCGACCGAGGTTGAACACCGCATCGGCCCGGTCGACCTCGGTCGGCAGGCAGGCCCGGGAGTCGTCGGTCAGCGTCTCCAGCTCCGGAACCCAGAACAGCAGCCGGGCCGGGATCGTGACCGGCAGGCGGTGCCAGCGCTCACCGGCGATCACGTGGATGCCGCCGAACACCGCCGGGGCGGCGTTGTCGCCGTGGCCCTCGATGTCGGCCACCACCCGGTAGGCGGCCTCCTGGGCCGGCGAGGGGTCGAGCCCGGCCTGGCGGTTGGCCAGATAGGCGCCGGCTGCCCTGGCCGCAGCCGAGAAGCCCAGACCTCGTGACGGCTCCAGCTCGAAGTCGAACCAGATCGGACCCGTCCCTCCGGCCTGCTCGTAGGCGATCCTGGCGATGTGGTGTGGTCCGCACGGCGGCCCCTCGCCCTCGTCGGCCGCCCACACGTGGCGGGCCACGGCCAGCCCGAGCACGTCGAAGCCAGGGCCGAGGTTGGCCGACGATCCGGGGGCCCGAACGCGCATCACCGTTCGAGCGTACGGGCCCGGCCGAGCCGAGCCGCCGTCACGGGACCGGAGACGCCGCCGGTCACGATCAGAGGAACGGCAGGTAGGTGGCCTGCTCCCACTCGGTGACGGTGCCGTTCAGCTCGGCCCAGCCGGGCTCGGCCTCGGTGTAGGCCCGCCACTCCTCGCCCTTGATGCCGATCTGGTTGGCCACCAGGTCGGCTCCGACCGCCTCGACCAGCGCCGCATCGGCCTCGAGGGCGGCCATGGCCGCGGCCAGCTGATCCGGTGTGCGCCGGTCGGTGTTGATCGACTCCATCCCGTCGCCGGTCTCGGGCTCGGGGGGAGCCAGCCCAGCGGTGACCCCGAGCCGGGCGGCCTGCAACACGGCGGCGGCGGCGATGTAGGGGTTGGCGGCGCCGTCGGCCATCCGGTGCTCGAGCCGGGTGGCCGAGCCCCGTTGGGGCGGCACCCGCACGGCGGCGCACCGGTGGTCGTGACCCCAGTTGGCCCACCGGCCGACCAGCTCACCGGGGACGAGCCGCTTGTAGGCGTTGACCGTCGGAGCGCACAACCCGGCCAGGGCCTCGTGGTGGGCCAGGATGCCGGCGATCGCCTGACCGGCGAGCTCGGAGAGACCGTCGGCGGCCCGGCTGTCGTAGAACGCGTTCGTCCCGTCCTGGCCGAGCAGACTGAGGTTGACGTGCAGGCCCGAGCCGGCCCGATCGACGAACGGTCGGCCCATGAAGGTCATCTTGAGGCCGTGCTCGGCCGTCGTCTCCTTGGCCAGCTCCTTGAACAGGAACACGTTGTCGACCGCCTCCATGGCGTCGCCGTACTCGAGGGTCAGCTCGAACTGGGGGCTGTCGAACTCGGTGTTGAGCGACTCGACGGGGATGCCGGAGGCCTCGGCCCGGTCGAGGATCTCGGGTATCAGGCCGGTCGGATCGGTGATCGGGCCCGTTCCGTACACGAAGGCGCCGGGCGTGTCGTTCGGCTGCCACGAGCCGTCGTCGGCCCGCTGCAGCACGTACGCCTCCAGCTCGATGCCGATCTGGGCCCGGTAGCCGAGGGCCTCCCAGTCGGCCACCGCACGGCGCAGCGTGTGGCGGGGCGAGGCGGCGAACGGCTCGTTGGCGAAGTCGAGGTCGGCCACCACCACACCCGTGCCCGGCTCCCAGCCGGAGCGGACGCCCTGCAGGTCGAACTGAGCCTCCATGTCGGGGAAGCCGGTCGGGTCGACACCGGTCTCGACCTCGTAGATGCCCTTGTCGAAGCCCTGGAGGAACACGCCGAGGCAGAACGACGTGCCGCGGGCCACCGAGCGGCGGGGCAGGTACTTGCCCCGGGCCAGGCCGAGGTGGTCGGGCCACAGCACCCGGTACCGCCGATAGGTTTCCTGCGTCATCGGTGCTTCGCTCCTCTCACGCCGGCTCGACCGGCTCGGCTGCTGACGTGACGGGCCTGCCGTCGTCCCGGCCGGCGATGCCCTCGATGCCGGCCTTGAGGCTGCCGAGGCGCTCGCGGCAGACCTCGGCGCTCCAGGGCAGCATCGTGGCCCCGCAGCGGGCGTCGCGGTACAGCCGCTCGAGGGGCAGCGGGCGCAGCAGGGAGCGGCCGCCGCAGGCCTGGACGGCGGCCGAGGCGATCGCCGGCGCCCCTTCCATCGTGGCCACCACCGACGACCAGGCCCGACGCAACATCGCCGGCGACGGGTCGGGTCCGGCCTCGCCCGCCGCGGCGTGGGCCAGGGCCCTGGCCTGCTCGTAGCGGACCTGGATGTCACCCCACACGTATTCCTTCTGGGGGTTGCCGGCCCGGCTCGTGCCGTCGATCTCGCCCGAGAGGTAGCGACCGGTGAAGTCGGCCACCGCCCCCATCACCCCGACGTAGGCGAACGAGAGCGTCATGTAGAAGTGGGGCCAGCGGGTCGCCATCTGGTTGAAGACGCCGGGCGGCAACCACTCGTTGTCGATCGGCACGAAGACCTTGTCGAGCAGCAGGGTCTTCGACACCGTGCCCCGCATGCCGAGCGGATCCCACTCGCCCGTGACCGTGAGGCCATCGGCCCCGGCGGGAACGCCGAGCAGACGGATCCGGGGGTCGCCATCGACCATGCAGGCGACGTTGTGCACGTCGGCCGACGTCGACAGCGAGGCGAAGATCTTCTTGCCGCTGACGAGGTACCCGCCGTCGGTCGGCTCGGCCATGGTGGCGAAGCCCTTGGTCGCCCGGGGGTCCAGGCCCTCCGAGAACGGTTGGGCGTGGATCGTGTGGTCGTCGAGGATCCCGGCGTAGAGGCGCTCTCGACGACGGGCCAGGGTCGCCCGGTCGACGTCGTCGAGGTCGAGCTCGTCGCTGATCTGGCCGGCGAGCAGCGTGGTCGCGGTGTGCATGTTGAACGCCAGCGCCGTCGACCCGCAGTGCCGACCCAGCTCCTCGGCCACGCGGGCATAGGTGGCGAAGTCGGCCCCGAGGCCACCCTCGCTCGTCGGGATGCAGAGCCCGAGGAACCCGGCGTCACGCAGGTCGTCGAAGTTCTCGTCCGGGAACGAAGCCTCCCGGTCGTACCGATCGGCCCGCTCGGCCATCGCCGGTCCGAGCTCGCGGACCCGGCCGACCAGCTCGTGCTGCAGCTCGCTCATACCCATGCACACCCCGAAACTCGATGGCTCACCGTACCAGACGTCCGCCGGTCGTTCGGACCCGAACAACCGGCACGACGACGCGTCCCCGACCCCGGACGCACCGGGGGCACGTGGCGCGATCGACCGCCGCCGCACCCACTCCTGGCCACCGACGGCTCGACCGTCGGCCGGGACCGGGGACCGGGTCCCTCGTGGCGCTCGGCTCAGACACGGGCGGGTGGGATCGGCAGGCCCGGCACCTCGGCCCGGGTCACGAAGACCGTGCCCCGGCGGGCCGGATCGTCCCGGTTGTCCGCGGTGACGACGTAGAGGTCGCGGCGGTCCTGGCCCCCGAAGCAGACGCTCGTCACCGCCGTCGCCGGTACCGGGATGCGCCCGATCTCGTCGCCGTCAGGCGACATCCCGATCACCGCCCCGGCGCCGAAGTCGGCGACCCAGATCGTCCCCGCCTCGTCGACGGCCAGCCCATCCGGCTGGAAGCCGTCGAACGGCCGGAGCGGCCGGCGGTTGGTCAGCCGGTCGGCCCCGTCCCCGCCCGGCTCGACGTCGTGGCAGATGACGTGGCCGCTGGTCGAGTCCGAGTGGTAGAGCCGGTCGCCGGCCGGCGAGAAGCCGAGGCCGTTGGTCAGCCCGACGTCGTCGTACAGGCGCTCGACCGAGCCGTCCCGCCCGATCCGGTAGGCCTCGCCAGCGGTGGGAGCCGCCTCGGCGTCGAACGGGTCGCGGCGGATGGTGCCGGTGAGGATCCGACCGTGGGCGTCGGTGACCAGGTCGTTGCAGCCCGGGGCATCGGGCTGGAACACCACCCTGGTCTCGCCGTCGACGACGTGGCAGATGTTTCGCCCGCTGATCACGATCCCGCCGTCTGCGTGCAAGGCGATCCCGCCGACCCCTCGTCGCTTCGGCACGACCAGCTCGACGGCGCCGGATGGCGTCAATCGGTAGACGCCGCCGTCGAGGACGTCGCTGAAGTACAGGTTGCCGGCGTCGTCGACCCTCGGGCCCTCGACGAGCCCGTAGCCGTGGGTCAGGGTCTCCAGCTCAGCCATGGCCAGACCGTAGTGGCTCGCCCTGCAGGAGGCCCGCCCGACCGAGCGCGGAGCCGCCCGCCCGGGCGGGCGGCTCCGCCGGGCCCGGACCTACACTCGGCGGATGAGCGATTCGCCGGCCGACGATCGACCGTCGGTGCTGTTCATCCGCCACGACCCCGAGGCGGATCCCGGTCATGTCGGCCGCCGGCTCGGCGAGCACGGCTTCCGCCTCGACGAGGTCACGGTCATCACCGATCACGCCGAGCCGAACCCGGTCGTCGACTTCGGCGATCCGGGCCGCTGGGACCTCATCGTGCCCCTCGGCTGCGTCTGGTCGGTCCACGACGAGGCCTCGATCGGCAACTGGATCGGGGCCGAGGTCGCGTTCCTGGCCGACGCCCACCGCAACGACATCCCGGTCCTCGGCCTCTGCTTCGGCGGTCAGGCCCTCGCCGCCGCACTCGGCGAGGCCGTCGAGCGGACGCCGACGCCCGAGTACGGTTGGCACCGGATCGACTCGGACAAGCCGGAGGTCGTTGCCAGCGGGCCGTGGATGCAGTGGCACCAGGACCGCTTCTCCGTCCCCGGCGGCGCCACCGAGCTGGCCAGGACCGCGAGCGGACCCCAGGCCTTCGTGGCCGGACGCAGTCTCGGGCTCCAGTTCCACCCGGAGGTGACGACGGAGATCGTGACCGGCTGGCTCGACGGCGCGCCGCCCGAGGAGCTGGCCAAGCCGGGGGTCGACCCCGCCGCCATCCGCAGCGACACGTTGGCCAACGCCGAGGTGGCCGCCCGCAACTGCGACCGTCTGGTCGACTGGTTCCTCGACGCCGTCGCCGGGCTACCGACCGGGGCCGGCCGGTGAGCGGGCGACAGACCAGGCCGCGGCCGCTCATCGGTCTCAGCGGTCGCCGACGGACGGGGGCCGACATCGCCGGCTTCCCCGGCTCGCTCGGCCACCTGCCGATCGACCTGTACCTGGCCGACTACGCCACCGGGATCCTGGCCGCCGGGGGCCTGCCGGTGCACCTGCCGATGGACGCCGACCCGGCCGACTACGCCGAGCGCCTCGACGGCGTGCTCCTGAGCGGCGGCGCCGACCTCGAGCCGGCGCTCTACGGGGACCAGCCGGACGGCCACGGAGACTACGAGCCCGAGCGCGACCGGCTGGAGCTCGGCCTGCTGGCCTCGGCCCAGGAGCGCAGCCTGCCCGTGCTCGGGATCTGCCGAGGCCTGCAGGTGATCAACGTCGCCGCCGGCGGCAGCCTGCACCAGCACGTGCCCGAGCACGCCCGCTACGACGTCGATCCCGCCGGCCACGTGCACGAGGTCAGCTTCGATCCCGACAGCCTCCTCGCCGCCATCCATCGCGACGGGCCGGACCGTCCGGGCGGGGTCCCCAGGCGCGGCGTCAATTCGCTGCACCATCAGACGGTCGACCGCGTCGGCGACGGGCTCGTCGTCACGGCCAGGGCCGACGACGGCACGGTCGAGGGCCTGGAGAGCCGGGCGGGCGACCTCGTCGCCGTGCAGTGGCACCCGGAGATGCTGGCCGGGACCGAGCCGGTCTTCGACTGGCTGGTCGCCGCGGCGGGCCAGCGGGCCGGCCATGGCTGAGCTCGAAGCCGAGCCCGAACTGCTGGCCGTCGTCAGCCCGACCGGGGTCCCCCTCGGGGCCGGCCCCCGGACCGACGTGCACCGCGACGGCTACTGGCACGCCGTCTTCCACTGCCTCGTCGTCCGCCCCGGTCTGCCGGCCCGGGTCGTGCTCCAGCGCCGCCACCGGGCCAAGCCGACGTTCCCCGGCCTGCTCGACCTCTCGGCCACCGGCCACCTCCTGGCCGGCGAGAGCCCGAGCGACGGAGTGCGGGAGCTCCGGGAGGAGATCGGCATCGACGTCGACCCCGAGGCGCTCCATCCGGTCGGCGTGCGGCTGCTCGCCGACGATACCGCCGAGGGCCGGAACCGGGAGCGGGTCCACCTGTTCTTCCTGGCCGACGACCGGCCGCTCGAGGCCTTCGTGCCGGGCGAGCGAGAGGTCCACAGCGTCGTCGAGGCCGCAGTCGGCGACCTCCTGGCCCTCGCCGGGGGAGCCACGGGGCCGATCCCGGGCGTCGAGTACCGCCCGGGCGACGGCGCCGGTCCGATCGAGATCCGGGCCGCCGACCTGGTCGACGCGATCGACGGCTACTGGACCGTGGCGCTGGTCATGGCCGAGCGCTTCGCCGCCGGCCACCACCCCATCGGGGTGTAGCCGGACATCGGCCTCAGCCGGCCCGGATCAGGCCGAGGGCCTCGGCCCTGGTCGCTGCGTTCTCCTTCAGCAACCCGCGGACGGCGGAGGTGGTGGTCAGCGACCCCGGCTTCTGCACCCCCCGCATCGACATGCACAGGTGCTCGGCCTCGATCACCACCAGCACCCCGGCCGCATCGAGCCGGTCGACCATGGCGTCGGCGATCTGGCCGACCAGTCGCTCCTGGACCTGGAGGCGCTTGGCGTAGCCGTCGACGACCCGGGCGAGCTTGGACAGCCCGCACACCTTGCCCTCGGTGCCGGGGAGGTAGGCGACGTGGGCCCGGCCGATGAACGGCAACATGTGGTGCTCGCACATCGAGCTGAAGGGGATGTCGCGGACGATCACCATCTCCTCGTGCTCGACCTCGAACTGACGGTCGAGGTGGTCGGCCGGATCCTCCTGGTAGCCGCGAAGGAGCTCGCGGTACGAGCGGGCGACCCTGGCCGGCGTGTCGAGCAGTCCGTCGCGGTCCGGGTCCTCGCCGATCGAGGACAGGACCGTCCGGATGGCCTCCTCGATGCGGGCGGCGTCGAGGCCGTCGTCGAGGCCGTTGTCGAGACCTGCGTCGAGATCGGCATCGAGACCGGTGTCGAGGTCCGATTCCATCGTTCCGCTCATGGTCCTACCTTCAGTGTGCTCGGCTCTGGCCGCCTCGACGGGCCGCGTTCCGGCCATCGAGCCGGGAACCACGGCCGGGCGGGTGACCGGTGGACGGCTACGAGTGTGACAGGCCCATCGGAATCGAGGTGAACCGGGCCGGCAGAACCGGTCGGACGAGGTCAGCCGGAGCGCCCGGCGCCCGCCCCCCGGAGACGACCGAGGAGCCGCTTGGCCACCGGCGACGGCGCCCCGTCCCGACCATCGGCGCCGTTGGTGCCCGTCGGTGAGTCCCCCGGCAGGCGATGGTCGTTGAACAGGGCGGTCATGTAACCCGAGCCGTGAGCGGGATCGATGACCGGCTCGGGAGCCAGCGCCCAGTCGTCGAGGTCGTAGCCGAACGTGGCCATGTACTGCTCGAGCCCGGCCCGGCGGTAGTGCTCGACGTCGGCCTCGGTGAACCAGTGCCGCCAGTCGCCGGCGACCTTGTGGCGGACGACCCGCTCCAACCCGTCGGCCACCCTGGCCTCGGGGTCGACGGCGAAGCCGAGGTAGGCCTCGAGGTCGTCGTAGCGACCGGCGACCATGTCCTCGTAGCGGTAGAGGTGCCAGCCGGCATCCCGCTCGCGGGCCCACAGCCTGGCCGCGGCGTCATACGTGGCGGCATAGTCGGCCGGCTCGAGATCGGCGAACGGCACCGACGGTGGATCGGCTTCCTTGGCCAGGAGCCGGTCGATCACCCGGTCGAACCACAACTGGTCGACCGGGTCCGGTGCAGACTCGCGGTGCCAGCGGTAGAGGGTCTGGCTCACCAGGAAGTCCCGGGGGTCGCGACAGATCCAGATCCGCCGGTCGTAGTCGGCGAAGTCGGCCAGGTCGGACGTCTGCGTGCCGACGAGCTTCTTGGTCACCACGTGATCGGCGCCGGCTGCGAGCTCGGGGTCGGGCCCGTCCGGCGGCTCGAACTCGACGACGGCGCCGTCCAGAGCGGCCGCCACCCGGTAGGTGAGGATGGTCGTCCCCGACTTCGGCAGGCCGACGATCAGGACCCGCATCAGGCGCGAAGGTGGCCGTGCGCCGCCGGCCACGCCCTGGCCCGGTAGTCGTCGCCCCGGCGGCGGCGCAGGTCGACGACCTCGACCGATGTCGGCGGATACTCCTCGACGCCGTGCGCCGTGTGGTTCGGGTTGTCGTAGGGGTCGTTGTCGAGCACCGGCCCCCAGCGGCGGCGGAGGGCGTCGAACTCCCAGTCGGCCACCGTCGGATCCCGCGACGACGACTCGTGGTGCACGACCTCGGTGGCGCAGTCGACGGCGGTCCGGTAGCCGCTCCTGGCCAGCTTCAGGCAGAGGTCGACGTCGTTGTAGGCCAGCGGGAACCGGGTGGCGAACCCACCGACCTCGTCGAACTTCGTGCGCTCGACGGCCAGGCAGGCCGCAGTCACCGCCAGGCAGTTCTGGGCCGTGGCCAGCGACGCCAGGTAGCCGGGGTGGTCCCGGCGGTAGCCGACGTAGCGGTGGTGGGGGTTGCCGTGGCGTGACCACGTGCCGGCGTGCTGGATGCGCCCGTCGCCGTAGACCAGCTTGGCCCCGACGGCCCCGATGTCGGGCCGGGTGGCGTACATGACCAACCGCTCCAGCCACTCGGGTTGGGTGATCTCGGTGTCGTCGTTGAGGAAGACGAGCACCTCGCCACGGGCGCGGACGGCACCGAGGTTGCAGGCCATGGCGAAGTTGAACGGTCGATGGTCGCGCACGGCGAGGAAGCCGACGGGGCCGGCGGCCAGGTCGAGGGTCGGGCCGAGGTCGGCCTCGGCGTTGGCGTCGAGCACGGCGACGACCTCGAGCCGATCGGGCGGGTAGTCGGTGTTGGCGGCCAGGGTGGCGACCGCCTGCTCGGCCAGCAGGGTGTCGATCCCCGCGATCGAGCGGCGGGTGCCACCGGTCGGGATGATCACCGACACCGTCGGGTGGTCGGTCAGGGCCGGGGTGAGGTCGATGATGCCGGGCCAGTCCGGGTTGCGGGAGGCGGTGGCCGGGAACCCGGTTCGCTCGAGGTGGGAGGCGACGGCCCGGACGCCGGCCTCGTAGGCCCAGTCCTTGGCCGACGGGTCGAGGGCGGTCGACGTCGACGACTCCCGCCAGTGGTAGAGCAGCTTCGGCACGTGCAGCACCCGCCTGGCCCGCTCGGCCACCCGGAGGGCCAGGTCGTGGTCCTGCGAGCCGTCGTAACCGGGCCGGAACCCACCGACGGCCAGGGCCAGCGAGCGCCGGATCACGAGGAGGTGCCCGAGGTACATCTGCTGGCGGAGCCGCTCGATCGAGAAGCCCGGCTTGAAGAACGGGTTGATGCGCTCGGCCGAGGTGGCGTCGAGGTGGTCCTCGTCGCTGAAGACCAGATCGACGTCGTCATAGGCGGCCAGCTCCCAGGCCACCGTGCCGAGGGCGTCGGGGGCGAGGGTGTCGTCGTTGTCGAGCAGGGCGACGAAGCGCCCCGTCGCCATCGCCAGGGCGTCGTCGGTGGCGGCGGCGATGCCCCCGTTGGCCGGTCGGCGGTGGAGCCGGACCCGGTCGTCGTCGGTCGGCACGATCCGGGCCAGGACCTCGTCGGTCTCCGCCGGCTGGGGGCCGTCGACGCCGAGGCACAGCTCCCACTCCCCGGTCGTCTGGGCCAGGACGGAGGCGATGCAGGCCTCGAGGTGCTCCGGGTCGGGGCGCCAGACCGGTACCAGGATCGAGAAGATGGGCCCGTCGTCGGCCCAGCGGTGGGAACCCACGGCGGAGGTCAGGGGCGGGTGCCGCGGGCCCGGCGGACCAACCCGCGGGCCAGGCGGTCGCCGGTGGCGAGGCCGGCCGCCAGCGCAGCCGAGACCTCACCGGTACCACGACCGCCGAGCCCGGCCCGCAGCTCGGCGATCTCGACGTCGCGCACGTGGACCTGGTGCTCCAGCTCGCCGACCCGGGCCAGGGCCACCCCGAGCTCGGCCTCGGCGCCGATGGCGGCATCGCGGGCCTGGAGGACCTCCTGGGCCAGCTCGTCGACCCGGCGCTGCAGGCGATCGAGCTCGGTCGGGACCGGAGCCGACCCGGCCGGCGGTGATGTCACATGGGAGGGCACGACGACGCAGTTTAGAGCCAAATGACGCCGCCGCCGGGGCAACACATCGCATTCAATCAACGACAAACGACGCGCTGCTTGTGGCGATATGGCCGGGACGGCCCGTCAGTCGAACTGCACGGGGCCGTCGGTCGACGACACCCGCTCCATCACCATCAGGAACGTGTCCGGGTCCTGGGCGCCCGGAACGGCGAGCCGACGATCGAAGACGTAGGTCGGGACGCTGCCGAGACCGTTGGCGGCGGCGAACTCCAGGCTGTCGGCCACCTCGGCCCGACCGCCGTCACCCGACAGCCAGGCCCGAACGGTCTCGCCGTCGAGGCCGACCTCGCCGGCAAGCTCGACCAGGATCTCGGGGTCGTTGATGTCGGTCCCCTCGGTGAAGTAGGCCTGCATCAACCGCTCCTTCAGCGGCCCCTGCACCCCCTCCCGCTCGGCCAGGACCAGCAACCGGTGGGCCGAGAGGGTGTTGGCCCGCTTGGCGATGTCCATGCGGAACTCGATGCCCTCCCCCGCCGCCTCGGACGTGACCCGCTCGAGGATCTGGTCGGCGGCCGCACCGAACTTACGGGCATAGACCTCGGGGACCGGCTGGGGATCGGCCGGCGCCGTCGGGTCGAGCATGAACGGCCGGTAGACGATCTCGACCTCGGTGCCGGTCTTGGCCGTGAACCGGTCGAGCGCGGTCTCGAACCGCCGCTTGCCGATGTAGCACCACGGGCAGACGACGTCGGACCAGATCTCGACCCGGAGCGGCTCGGCCCCGTCCGGCGTCTGCTCGGTGTTCTGGGCGCTCATGCCGTCTCGATTCCGGCTGCGTCGCCGAGGTCGAGTTGGTCGATGGCCTGGTCGCGGAGCTTGAACTTCTGGATCTTGCCGGTGACGGTCATCGGGAACTCGTCGGTCACGGCCACATAGCGGGGGATCTTGTAGTGGGCGATCTTGCCTCGGCAGTAGTCGCGGACCTCCTCCTCGGTGAGCGTCACCCCCTCCTCGGTCTGGACCCAGGCCATGACCTCCTCGCCGTACTTGGCGTCGGGGACCCCGATGACCTGCACGTCCTTGATCGACGGATGGCCGTACAGGAACTCCTCGATCTCCCGGGGGTACACGTTCTCGCCTCCCCGGATGATCATGTCCTTGATGCGGCCGACGATGTTGGCGTACCCCTCGGTGTCCATCACCGCCAGGTCGCCGGTGTGCATCCAGCCCTCATCGTCGATCGCCTCCGCCGTTCGCTCCTGGTCGTTCCAGTAGCCGACCATCACCGAGTAGCCCCGGGTGCAGAACTCGCCGGTGGCCCCCCGGGGCACGAGCTCGCCGGTCTCGGGGTCGACGATCTTGATCTCGACGTGGGGGTGGACCCGACCGACGGTGGCCACCCGCTTGTCGATCGGGTCGTCGAGTGCGGTCTGGGTCGACACCGGCGAGGTCTCGGTCATGCCGTAGCAGATCGTGACCTCGTCCATGTTCATCCGCTCGATGCATTGCTTCATGACCTCGATCGGGCACGGCGAGCCGGCCATGATGCCGGTCCGCAGCGCCTCCAGGTCGAACGACTCGAACTCGGGGTGGGCGAGCATGGCGATGAACATCGTCGGCACGCCGTACAGGCTCGTGCAGCGCTCCTCGGCGGTGACCCGGAGGGTGGCCTCGGGGTCGAAGGCGTCGGCGGGGACGACGATCGTGGCCCCGTGGGTGGTGCAGCCGAGGTTGCCCATGACCATTCCGAAGCAGTGGTAGAACGGCACCGGCACGCACACCCGGTCCTCGGCGGTGTAGCCACAGCCCTCGCCGACGAAGAAGGCGTTGTTGAGGATGTTGCGGTGGCTGAGCGTGGCGCCCTTCGGGTAGCCGGTGGTGCCGGACGTGTACTGGATGTTGATCGGGTCGTTGCGGTCGAGCGTCGCCTCGATGGCGGCTACCTGCTCGGAGGTGGCGTCGCCGGCCTTGGCCATCAGCTCCGACCACGAGTCGGTGCCGAGGAAGTAGACCTGCTCGAGGTCGGGCAGGTCGCTGCGGACCTCGTCGACCATGGCCCGGTAGTTGCTGGTCTTGAAGGTCTCGGCGGCGACCAGGCCACGGCAGCCCGACTGCTGGAGGGCGTACTGGACCTCGTGGGTGCGGTAGGCGGGGTTGATGTTGACCAGGATGATCCCGAGCCTGGCCGTGGCGTACTGGACGAGCACCCACTCGGCGCAGTTGGGGGCCCAGATCCCGACCCGGTCGCCGGTGGTGAAGCCGGCGGCCAGCAGGGCCCTGGCCAACTCGTCGACCCGGTCGGCCAGCTCGGCGTAGGTCAAGCGGATGTCCTGGTGGGCGACGACCAGGGCCTCCCGGTCGGGGTTGGCGGCAACGGTTGCGGCCAGGTTCTCGCCGATCGTCTGCTCGAGCAGCGCCGGTTCCGTCGCCCCGACCGTGTGCGACAGCTCGGACGATGCCGATTCCGTCTGCGTCATGTGTCCCCCGTTCCGTTCCCCGTGTCGGTGGGCCGGGCCCGGTGCCCCGCGGGCTCAGACTACCCGAGGGGGCCGGGCGGCTCGCAGTCGACGGATCGCAGCCGACGCCGGCGGCCGGCGACCGGCCGGTCGGCTCAGCTGATGGCCCGCATGCGGTTGTTTCGGGCGTTGTGCTCGACCTCGGCCAGACCGAGATGCTCCATCACGGGCGGCACGTAGTTGCCGAACCGCCCGCGGTAGCCCTTGCGCAGGCCGTACCAGCCACCGACCGGGTTGTCCTCGGACCGGGCCCACGCCTCGACGGTGTCGGGCTTGGCCTCCTTGCCCTCGTCCGCATTGCCGAGCGCCATCCAGTCGCCGCGCTCCACCAGCATGGCGTGCAGGTCATCGAGGCATCGGAGCCGATAGCTGAGCTTGGTCGAGCCGACCCGGACCACCAGCGCTGGCGGGTCGAGCGTCTCGTCCCGCCAGGCGTCGAACTCGGACTTGCCCGGCGGCGTCGTCAGGATCCAGGGGTCGTCCTCGGTGCCGCTTCCTTCGATGTGATCGTTCATCGCACTCCTCCCAGGTTCGTCGCGGGTTCGTCGCCCGGGTCAGGCCGTCGGGTTGTCGGCATCGATCGAGCCATCGGCCGCCCGGGCGAGGCCGGCGGCGAAGGCGTCGAACGAGGGCTGCAGGTCGGGAATGGTACGCCCGATCAACGGGGCGAGTGGGCCACTGAACGTCTCGACCATGCGGAAACGGGTGCCGCCCTCGACCGGCTCGAGGTCGTAGGTCCGCCGGCCGGTGAACAGCCCGAGGGGCATGCCGCTGTTGAGCTCGATGTGATGCGGCGGCTCGAAGCGGGCGACCTTCAGCTTGAACGGCCGTGACTGGCCGACGACGTGCAGGGTGACCCGGCCGCCGGCGTCGAGCTGGCCGTCGACCCGCTCGACGCCGCCGCCCCAGGCTGGCCACCGATCGGTCTGGATCAGCGTCGACCACACGGTCGAGGGCGGGGCTTCGATCTGCTTGCTCGTCTCGAATCGCAACATGGCCTCGACCTTGCCAGGGCATTCATGACACCATCTGCCATGTATGGGTGAGAATCTCACGACCCCGGAGGTGGCCGCACGATGCGGGCCGGGCGGCTGCTGAACCTGCTGCTCATCCTGCAGAACGGGGGTCGGGTGACGGCCGGGGAGCTGGCCCGCCGCCTCCAGGTGTCCGAGCGGACGGTCCTGCGTGACATCGAGGTGCTCAGCGGTGCCGGCGTCCCGGTCTACGCACTCCGCGGCCCGAGCGGTGGCTTCGAGCTCCTCGACACGTTCGAGCAGGACGTACCCCCCCTGCCGGCCGGCCTCACGGGCGGCGAGGGCCGCCTGCGCCGGGTCCGCGTGCGCCTGTCGCCGGCGGCGCTCCAACTGGCGCTGCTGCAGGGCCGACCCGAGGGCTGGCGGGTGCGGTCCGTCGCCGAGCCCCTCCCCGATCGCCCCGACTGGATCGAGGGCTCGTTCCGGTTCGACTCCTACGACGCCGCGGTGCGCGAGCTGCTGGCGATCGGCCCGGACGTCGAGGTCATCCTGCCGGCCGAGCTCCGGGAGGCGATGGGTGAGATCGGGCGGCGGCTGACCGACCGCCACCGACCGTTGCCGGCCGGCGACCCGTGAGCCGCTCGGGGACCGCTGAGCGCACGGATCGTCAGGAGTCGACGGTCCGTCGCCAGCGGCCCTCGCGGAACCCGAGCAGCACGTTGCGGATGCTCTCGCCGTCGTCGGCGGCGAGACCCGTCGCCCCCGTCTCGAGGAACCGGTTGAGTCCCGGTGGGGCGTCGCTCCTCTGCAGCCGGTGGAAGCCCATGGTCCAGTGGTCGAAGCACCGCAGGACGCCGTCGTTGCGGAACAGGAGCAGCGTGTCGGTGTGGCGGGGATCCTCGGCGATCTTGTCGAACAGCGCCTCGACCACGGTTCGCTCGCCCTCGAGGACCTGCAGGAACGAGCCCTCGTGGTAGAGCAGCAGCCCGGACACCCCCCGCTCGGCGTTGTTGGCCCGGGACGTGGTCAGCAGCTCGTCCAGCTCGTCGTCGCCGAACGGCCGAGTGGCCGCACTGGCGTAGCCGAGCTGGAAGACGAGGTCGTCGCTCTCGTCCTCGGCATCGGGTGCGGCGGGCATGCTGGTCCTGTCGGCCGATGGCGTCGCCCGCTGAGCGCTCGGGCCAGAACCGCCCGTCGAGCCGCCGCGCTACTCGGCGGCGAGGGCCTCGGCCCGGTCCTGGGCCTTCTGGAGCTGGGTGGCCAGCTCCGCGGTGAAGGCCTGCAGGTCGGCCCGGCTGGCCCGCTTGCCCTCCGGACCGACCGGCGGGTCCATCGGGTCGCCCGGCACGATCGCAACCGTGGAGCGATGGATCCACTTCGCCCCCTCCGGCATGGCGGCGCCGGTCCCCGCGATCCCGACGGGGATGACCCTGGCCCCGGTCCGGGCGGCCAGCCAGGCCGCCCCGTCGAACAGCTCGGCCACGTCGCTCCCCTGCTGGCGACCGCCCTCGGGGAACACGATCATCGTCTCGCCGGCATCGAGCAGGGACTTGGCCGCCTTCAGCGCGTCGCGGTCGGCCTCACCCCGTCTGACGGGGATGGCGCCGAGCGCGGCGCAGACCCAGGCAACGCCAGGGGTGGTGAACAGCGACTCCTTGCCGAGGGCCCGGATCCGGCGCGAGCTCTGCGTGGCGAGGAGGGCGCTGTCGAGATTCGAGCGATGGACGGGGGCGAGCACCGTGGCGCCGGGCAGGTCGAGCACGTCGGTGTTCTCGCTCCGGAGGCGCAGGTAGGGGTTGACGACGCGCCGGAGGAAGGCCCTGGCCACCCGGTAGAACAGCAGCGACGACCGCCGAGCCCCCCGGGCCAGCGCCTTGGTTCGCAGCTCTGCGCTCATCGGCAGGTCAGTACAGCAGAAATCGGCCGGGGGCGATACCCGAGCCGCCCCCCGGCCGTCGCAGCCGGACGGCCGCTCAGCGGGGGCCGGGGAGGGCGACCCGACCCCGGGCGATCCGGTAGAGGGCCAGGTAGTACCAGGCGCCGGCCAACGACAGGCCGAACCGCACGACCACGGTGCCGGGCTCCCCGCCGGCAACGGCCAGACCGGTCCACCACGAGCCGAGACCGACGGCGGCCAGGAGACCGAGAGCGGCCACCGCGATGGCCGTCGTCGATCGGTCTCCCGCTGCCGCCATCGCTCCTCCACGTCGAGCTCGAACCCCGTGCCATCACCGTAGGCGTGGCCCGGTGGACGGCCGAGAGGTGAAGTGCACCCCGGTGTGGGCCGGACGGCCCACCCGATCGACCGCGCTCAGAAGGGGGCGTCGAGCGCTCGGCACAGGAACGCCATCGTCGGCGCGGCCCGCCGGCAGCGATCGGCCACCAGATCGATGAAGTCGCCCCGGGTGACCTCCCCCTGGGTCAGCGAGCCGGTGGCGATGAAGTCCTTGCGCTTGAGGTCGTCGAGCAGCTCGTGCTCGGGGTCGAAGCCCTTCGGTGGTCGCTTGAGCGACTCGCCGGCCAGCTCGAACGCCTCGGTGAACGCCGGGGCCCGGGTGGCCGCAGTCCACTCGTCCGGCTCCTCGGCGATGTGGGTGCGGATGGCGTGGGAGGCGGCGGTCGGCGGTCGCCACAGCCCGGCGCCGAAGAAGCAGTTGCGGGGCTGGAGGTGGATGTAGAACCCGGGGGCGTGGGCGTCGGCCGCACGCTCGTGACGGAAGTGCATCCCGGTGTTGAGCTTGTACGGCGTCTTGTCCTTCGAGAACCGGGTGTCGCGCTGGATGCGGAACAGGGAGCCGCCGACGGTGCGGGAGTCGGCGACGAAGTGGGGCGAGATCGCGGCGAGCGGCTCGGCGAAGTCGGTGATGAAGTCGAGCGCCGGCTGACGGACGACCTCCTCGAAGCGGTCCTGGTTCGCCTTGAACCAGGTGCGGTCGTTGTTCTCGGCGAGGTCGTCGAGGAAGCGGAACAGCGCGGGGGTGAAGTAGCGGGTGCCCATGGCGGTGCACCCTACAGCGAGGCCGTGACGCCCTCAGCCGGTCAGGAACCCGACGAGGCGATCGGTCCAGGTGTCGAGCTCGTCCGCGGTCGACGCCCGGACGACCTCGGCGCCCGGCAGCAGCTCGGCGAGGCGGTCGGCGGTCTCGACGGGGTGGCCCGGGTCGCCGGTCCAGGCGAGGATCAGCACCGGCGCCTCGATGGCCGCGACGGCATCCGGCGGGGGCAGGTCGGCCGTCGCCGCGCCGAGGAACAGACCGGCGAGGCGGGCCGGGTCGAAGGCCCGCAACCGCTCGGCCGAGCGGTCGTGCCAGCCGTCGAGGTCGACGAAGGGGTCGGGCGCTGCCACCAGCCGGCCGGCGGCGATGACGGCGTCGAGGCGGCCACCGGCGATCAGCTCCGCCATCCGCCCGTAGGCCGAGACCTGCTCCCGCCGGTTGCCCCAGGCGGTCGGTGGGATGACCAGGGCCAGGGCCGAGACCCGCTCCGGCGCTGCGACGGCGACGTGCAGGGCGGTGCCGGCCCCCATCGACGCCCCGCCGACGGCGTACCGGTCGAGCCCGAGGTGGTCGGCCAGGGCCAGCTGGTCGATGGCCAGCTCGTCCCAGCCGTAGCCGCTCGGATCGGTGGTGAAGCCCGAGCGGCCGTGGCCGCGGGCGTCGTAGCGGATCACGTCGAGCGACGCCGAGGCCCGATCCCAGTCGATCAGGACCGGCGGGGTCAGCTCGTCGGCCCGGCTGGAGGTCAGGCCATGACCCCACAGGAGCGTCGGGCCGCTCCCCCGCCGCTCATGCTCCAGCTCGACACCGCGGACCTCGGTCCGCCCGACGGCGACGCGGACCTCGGTCCGCCCGACGGCGACGCAGGCCTCGGGCCGGCCCGAGCCCTCGGTCACGCCGGCTCGTCTGGCTCGACCACGACCAGAACCGTACCCGCCTCGACCCCGTCGCCGGCCTCGACCGGCACCGAGGCGACGACGCCGCTGACCGTGGCGGCAACGGTCAGCTCCATCTTCATCGCCTCGAGCACCACCAGCACGTCGCCATCGGCCACCCGATCGCCCGGCTCGACGGCGACCTTGACCACCGTGCCCGGCATGGAGGCCACGGTCGACCCGGCCGGCCCCCCGCTGGTCGGCTCGCCGAAGCGAGGAACGACCGACAGGGTCACGGCGCCGGCCGGACCGGCGACGGCGACGGTCGACACCCGGTCGGACCCGGCGGCGGCAGGGGCGCCCCGTGGCGAGACGGCGTAGCGCCGACGCAACCCGTCCAGGGCGAGATCGACCTCGGTCGCCGACGCACCGTGCAGGACCGGGTGGCCGAGGTCCTCGCCGTCGACGGCCAGGCGCTCGAGGCGGCCCCGGCGAAACAGGTACTCGACGGTGAGCTCCCGCTCGCCGACCGCGAGGACGACCCGCTGGGGGTCGGTCACCACGTTGCGGAACCCGCTGGCCACGCCGGCCGTGTTGGCATCGGTGGCCCGGTTGACGACCTGCAGCGCCAGCGCCGCCGCCGCGGCCGCCACCGCGAGGTCCTCCCCGTCGAGCAGCGGCCGGCCGAGTGCGGCCGGGTCGTTGCGGACCAGGAAGTCGCTGTCGCCGCGGTTCGACGACCCGGTCCCCGAGTCGTCGCCGAGGAACTCGGGGTGTCGCAGCGTCCGGACCAGCAGCTCGCGGTTGGTGGCGATCCCGTCGATGCGGGACCCGGCCAGGGCCGAGGCAAGCCGCCTGGCGGCGGCCGTCCGGGTCGGGGCGTGGGCGATCACCTTGGCCACCATCGGGTCGTAGAAGCGGCTGACCTCGCCGGACGACCCCGAGTCGATGGCGCTGTCGAGCCGGACGCCCTCGGACGGATCGGTCGACGCGGCGCCGGGGACGACGAAGGTGCGGACCGGCCCGGTCGACGGCAGGTAGTCGGCCGTCGGGTCCTCGGCGTAGAGGCGGGCCTCGACGGCGTGGCCGTCGGGAGGCCCGATCGCGTCCTGGTGGGGGACGGCGCCGCCGGCCGCCACCTCGAGCTGGAGCCGTACGAGGTCGACGCCGTGAACGGCCTCGGTCACCGGGTGCTCGACCTGCAGCCGGGTGTTGACCTCCAGGAAGAAGAACTCGCCGCCATCGGCGGTGAGCAGGAACTCGACCGTGCCGGCGTTGGTGTAGCCGATCGCCTCGCCGGCGGCGACGGCGGCGGCGTGCAGGGCCGAGCGGGTGGCGTCGTCGAGCGACGGGCTCGGGGCCTCCTCGATGATCTTCTGGTGGCGGCGCTGCACCGAGCACTCGCGCTCACCGAAGTGCACGACCCGACCGGAGGCGTCGCCGAAGATCTGCACCTCGACGTGGCGCGACGGGGACACGTAGCGCTCGGCGTAGATCGTGCCGTCGCCGAATGCCGATTCGGCCTCACGGGCCGCACCGGCGACGGCTTCGGCCAGCTCGGCCGGACCGGGCACGATCCGCATGCCCCGACCGCCACCACCGGCCGACGCCTTGATCAGGACCGGATAGCCGATGGACTCGGCGGCGCCGGCGGCCTCGTCGGCGCCCATCCCGGTCAGGTCGGCCGATGGCAGGAGCGGCACCCCGGCGGCCTCCATCCTGGCCTTGGCCTCGAGCTTGGAGCCCATGGCCTCGATCGCGGCCGGGCCGGGGCCGACCCAGGTGAGGCCGGCGCCGGTCACCGCTCGGGCGAACCCGGCGTTCTCGGACAGGAAGCCGTACCCGGGATGGATGGCGTCGGCCCCGGTCCGCCTGGCTGCGTCGATGATGGCTTCGACCCGCAGGTACGACTCGCCCGGGGTCTCGCCGCCGAGGGCGACGGCGACGTCGGCGTCGCCGACGAACGCTGCGTCGGCGTCCGGATCGGAGTAGACGGCGACGGTCTCGACCCCCAGCTGGCGGCAGGTCCGCATGATGCGGCGGGCGATCTCACCCCGATTGGCGATCAGCAGTCGTTCGATCATGAGCTCGAGCCTCCTCGCCTACATCCGGAACACGCCGTAGCCCCGCTGGCCCCGGCACTCGTTGGTCAGGACCGCCGACAGGGCGACGGACAGCACGTCGCGGGTGTCACGGGGGTCGATCAGGCCGTCGTCGTAGAGCTGACCCGACATGATCGTCGCCCGCTCCTCGTTCGTGATCTGGTCCTCGATCGTCCTGGTGCGGGCCGCGTCGGCCTCCTCGTCGAACTCGAGGCCACGGTCGGCGGCCGACGCCCGCGCCACCAGCGACAGCGTCCCGGCCAGCTGCTCGGCCCCCATCACCGCGGTCTTGGCGTTCGGCCAGGCGAACAGGAACCGCGGGTTGTAGGGCCGGCCGGCCATGCCGTAGTTGCCGGCGCCGTACGAGCTGCCGATCTGGACGGTCAGGTGGGGGACGGTCGAGTTGGTGACGGCGTTGATCTGGTGCGAGCCGTGCTTGACCATGCCCCGCTGCTCGTACTCGGTTCCGACCATGTACCCGGTGACGTTCTGCACGAACAGCAGCGGCGTGTCGACCTGGTTGGCCAGCTGGATGAACTGCGCCGCCTTGTTGGCGTCCTCGTTGAGCAGCACGCCGCGGTCGTTGGCCAGGACCCCGACCGGGTAGCCGTTGAGGTTGGCGAACCCGGTCACCAGGTTCGGCCCGTAGCGGGGCTTGAACTCGTCGAGGCGGGAGTCGTCGAGGACCCGGGCCAGGACCTCCCGGACGGGGAACGGGATCTTGAGGTCGGCCGAGACGATGCCGAGGATCTCGTCTGGGTCGTAGCGGGGGTCGACCGGCGACTCGGTCGGGCCGGGCCCCAGCTTGCGATAGCTCAATCCGGCCACGATCCGACGCCCGAGCCGGATCGCGTCGAGCTCGTCCGACGCGAAGTAGTCGGACACGCCGGACACGGTCGAGTGCATCGCTGCGCCGCCGAGCTCCTGCTCGTCGGCGTCCTCGCCGGTTGCCATCTTGACCAGCGGGGTGCCGCCGAGGAAGACCTTGGCCTGGTCGTCGACCATCACCACGTAGTCGCTCGTTCCCGGCAGGTAGGCCCCGCCCGCGGTCGACGAGCCGAACACCAGCGAGATGGTCGGGATGGCGGCGGCCGACAGCGCCGTGATGTCGCGGAAGATCTCGCCGGCGGCGAGGTACAGCTCGAGCTGGTGGGGCAGATCGGCCCCGCCCGACTCGACGAGGAAGACCATCGGCAGCCGGTTCTCCCGGCAGATGGCGAGCGCCCGCAGGATCTTGGTGACGGTGATCGGGTTGAGCGACCCGGCCCGGACCGTCGGGTCGTTGGCCAGGATCACGCACTCGGTGCCGGCGATCTGACCGATCCCGGTGACGACCGCCCCGCCGACCGCGAACTCGGTGCCGTAGCCGGCGGTGACCGACAGCTCGAGGAAGGGGGCGTCGGCGTCGACCAGCAGCTCGATCCGCTCCCTGGCCAGGAGGCGGCCCCTGCTGTGGTGGCGGTCGATGTAGGCCTGGCCGCCACCGGCCACCGCCTCGGCGACGAGCTCCTGGTACTCGGCGAGGGTGGCCTCCATCGCAGCTCGGTTCGTCCGGTAGGTCTCGCTGCGGGTGTCGAGGGTTGAGCTGAGGACGGTCATGCGCGGCTCGGTCCTGACTGTGGTCTGGCGTGTCGGCGTCGATCTGGCGTGCTCGGGTTCCGGGGCTGCACGAAAGGTAGCGGGTGGGCGGCCGGCGAGCGAGGCCTGGCACGACCACGACAGCGCAGGGTCGACGACCCGACCTACGGTTGGGCGATGGCCGGGTTCGCGGTGAGGGGGCGATGGTGCCGGGCGGGCTGAGGCTGGTCGCGGTGGCGTTGCGCCGGCTCGGCCACGACCGGCTGATCGTGGCGGCCACGGCGCTGACGGTCCTGGTCGGCCTGGTCCAGTTGGCGGCTGCGCCGATCTACACCGACGCGGTCACGGTCGGTGCGCTGCGGTGGACCGCAGCGTCGGCACCGCCGGCCGAGCGCACGGTCCGGGTCGAGGTGTCGACGGCGCCCGAGACCGTTGGCGTCGTCGACGATGCGCTCGCCTCGACGCTCGGTCGATCGCTTGGCGATGCCCCGTTGAGCCGTCGCCTGCTCAGCCAGTCCTACGAGTTGCCGGCCCGACCGGCGAGCGGTGACGCCGCGGACGAAGCCGCCGACCTCACGGTCCTGGCCTCGATCGAGGGCTTGGCCGCCAACGCCACCATCGTGAGCGGTGTCTGGCCGGATCGGGCACCGACCAGACGGGGCGAGGACGGCGAGGTCGTGCCGGCCGTGCTGTCGGCGCCGGCGGCCGAGCGACTCGGACTCGGGCTCGGTGCGATCCTCGACCTGAGCCGGCGCCGGGACGGTGCGCCGCTGTCGGTCGAGATCGTCGGCACCTACCGCATCGACGACCGCAACGCCCGCTTCTGGGACGGGGACGAGCTCCTGACCACCGGAGCACGCGACGGCACCACGTTCCGCACATTCGGGCCGCTGGTCGTCGAGCGGGCGACGCTCGTCGGCGGGGCGGCGGGGCGGCTCGACGCGAGCTGGCTGATCGAGCCGGACCTGGCCTCGCTCGACGGCGATGGCGCCGAGGCGCTCACCCGCCGCGTCGACGGGCTGCCGGCCCGTGTCGAGGCCGCGGTCGCCGGCCTGCCCGAGACGGTCGCGTCCCGGACGTCCGGCCTCGAGGTGTCGAGCGGGCTGCCGGGACTGCTCGACGACGCCATCCGATCGGTATCGGTCTCCCGCTCCGGCATCCTGGCCGTCGCCGCCCAACTCGCCATCCTGGCCGGCATGGCCCTCGGCATCGGGGCCGGGCTGTTGGTCGAGGCCAGGAGGGAGCAGACCGAGCTGCTGCAGGCGCGGGGCTCGGGCCGCGGTCACCTGGTCGCGCTGTCCGGCATCGAGGCGGTCCTCCTGATCGGCCCGGCGGCGCTGGCCGCACCGTGGCTGGCAGCGACGCTGCTCCGGGCCGTCGACCGACGTGGGCCGCTCGCCGTGGTCGACTTCCCGGTCGAGCCGACCGTCGGTACCGGCTCGGTTGCGATCGTGGCCGTCGCCGCCCTGGTCATGGTCGTGCTGCTCATGGCGCCGGTGGCGGCCACCCGCCCGATCGATCGGGGGCGGCGCCAGGACCGGCGGGCCGGCGCCCAGCGGGCCGGTGTCGACCTGGCCCTCGCGGTGCTGACGGCCGGGGTCTTCTGGCAGTTGGGCCGGCTCGGGTCGGGGGCCCGGTCGGTGCTCGGCGATCGGTTCGCCATCGACCCGCTGTTGCTGATCGCCCCGAGCCTGGCGCTCGTCACCGGGGCGGTGGCCACCCTCCGCTTCGTCCCGCTGCTGGCCCGGTTGGCCGAGCGCATCGTCGGTCGAGGACGCTCGATCGTCGCCACCCTGGTCGGCTGGCAGGTGGCCAGGCGACCGGCCGAGCAGACCCGATCGGTGTTCCTCCTGGCCCTGGCCCTGGCCATCGGCGGGTTCGCCGCCAGCTACGCCGAGACGTGGCGGACCTCCCAGGGCGACCAGGCAGCGAGGCTGGTCGGGGCCGACGTGCGGGTCGATGTCGATCCCCGCAGCGACGCCGAGCTGGCCGGGCTGCACCTGCTGAGCGCCCACGCCGGCCTCGACGGGGTCGCCGCCGCTCTGCCGGTGTCCCGGTCGCGGGGCCCGTTCCCCGCCGTCGACGGCGCGGTCACCGTCGTCGCCCTCGATGCCGGGACGGTCGGCGCGGTGATCGGGTCGCCACCGGCCGGGCCGGGGCTCGCTGCGGCGGCCGATGCGCTGGTCGAGGCCAGACCGTCGCTCGGCGGGTTCCCACTCCCCGGTCGGCCGACCCGCTTCGAGCTGGCCGTGTGGATCGACGAGCAGCGGGTCCCGGCCCCGACCGAGCCACCGGAGCCGGTCGAGTCCGGCTCCGGCGCAGCGACCGATCCCGAGCCAGGTGACGGCGACGGATCGGAGGGGGTCGGCGGCGGGTCCGACACCGATCCTGCGCCCGACCTGCTCCCGCTCGCCCTCGTCGGCTGGGTCGACGTCGTGGTCCAGGACGGCGCCGGGTACCTGCATCGGATCGAGCTCGGCCGGATCTCGGCCAACGAGCCGGTCGGCGAGCTGACCGCGGACCTGTCGGCCACGACCGGGGCCGACCGGGCCGTCGACCCGATCGCACCGCTGACGCTGGTCGCCGTCGAGCTGCGGCTGCTCCCGCCGTCCGACCGGTCCCGACCGGTGACGCTCCAGCTCGGCCCGCTCACCATCGTCGACGACTCGGGCGGCGCAGCCCCGGTCGGCCTGGCGTCAGGCGGCGACGACGGGATCGATCGCTGGACGGTCGACATCGGCGGGACGGTCCGGCTCGACCAGGCGGCGAGCGCGGTGATGGCTCGGCCGGATGTGGACGGTGCCGTTGCCGTCGATCTGGAGACGGGCTCGTCGACCAGCTCGTCCGCCCTGCTCGTCGTCGACCTCCGACCCGATCCCCTCGAGGCGCCGGCTCGGCTCCCGCTCGTGGTGACGTCGTCGTGGCTCGAGGCCAGCGGGCGGTCGATCGGCGACCCGCTCGAGGTGCCGAGCCTGCCGGTCCCCGGCGGCGGGACCGAGATCGTCGGCGCCGTCGCCGGCCTCCCGACCGTCGCGCCGGGCGACGACGTGGCCATCGTCGACCTGCCGAGCCTGCAACGCCTGGCCCACCGGCCCGGCCGGCCGATCGAGACCATCGAGGAGGTCTGGCTCGACCTCGATGACGGCGTCGACTCGTCGACCGTCGCCGCCGCGCTCGCCACCTCGCCGTTCCATTCCGCCGAGGTCGCGGACCGGGAGGGATTGGCCAGACGACTCCGGACCGACCCGGTCGCCTTGGCCGCCATCGGCGCCTACGCCCTGGCCGCCGGGGCTGCGGCGGTCTTCGCCGTCCTCGTGTTCACGACCGGGGCGGTCACCTCGGCCCGCCGGCGCCGGGGCGAGTTCCAGCTGCTGCGGGCCCTCGGCCTCTCGCCCCGGCAGTTCGGGTCGTGGCTCGCAGCCGAGCAACTGGCGCTGCTCGTCGTTGCCGTCGCCCTCGGCGCGGCCATCGGGCTCGGGCTCTCGATTGCCATCCTGCCCCGGCTCACCCTCGACCAGGCGGGTCAGCCGGTGGTGCCTCCGCCCCGCACGGTCGTCCCGTGGCGGACGGTGGCCGCCGTCCAACTCGTGCCGGCCGCCGCCATCGCCGTGATCGTGACGGGCCTCGCCCGCCGCATCACCAGGCGGACGGTGGCCGGCGATCTCCAGGACGGCACCGGATGACCGGCCGCCGGACCCGCTCGTCGGTCGGTGCGGGAGGCGCCGGGCCCCGGCTGCACTCGGCCGCGGCGGCGGTGCGGCTGTGGACCAGACTGGCCCGGGCCGAACCGCTGCTGGCGCTCGGCATCGCCCTCATCGTCACCGGTGGGGCCCTCCTGCTGGCCGGGGCCGATCGGCTGCTTCACTCGGTGTCGACCGAGGACGTCCGGCGCTCGGTTGCCGACGGCCGCCCGATCGAGCGGAGCATCGTCCAGGAGCTCGGCAGCCGGCTCGGAGCGGGCCCGCCCGAGGACCCGTTCCGCCAGATCGACGAGCGGGGTCAGCGATTCCTGGACGAGTCGGTGCCCCCGTCGGTGGCGGCGATCCTCGGGCCGAGACAGTTCGTGGTCGACTCGCCGCCGTACCGCGTCGGTTCGTTCCCCGACCAGGACGACGGGCCCTTCATCCTGTCGTTTCGCTTCCGGGCCCAGCAGGGCATCGACGATCAGCTCACCCTGGTCGAGGGGACCCTGCCGACGGCGCAGGATCCGGTGACGATCCTGCTCGGTGTCGACTGCCCGGCCGATCGCCTGGCCGTCGATGGCTTCGAGTTCAGCCCGGACGTCGACTGCCGGGCGACCGACGTGCCGGTCCACCAGACGGCGGTCACCGCCAAGACTGCGGACGACCTGCTGCTGGCCGTCGGCGACCGGGCCATCCTCCGACCGGACATCGTCGCCCCGGCCTGGGCCTTCGCCTTCGACCAGCTGCTCGAGGAGCGGCTGGTGCTCGAGATCGCCGGCATCGTCGAGCTGACCGAGGCCGACGACGACTACTGGTTCGGCGACACCGCCCTCCACCGCCCCAACGTCACCGAGAACGCCGACCTCCGCATCGTCGATGCCACCGGCCTGCTCGCCCCGGACAGCTACCGACGCCTGCTGCGCAGCGCCCTCGAGGTGCGCTACGACTACGCCTGGCGCCACCCCGTGCTGGCCGACCGGATCGGAACGGACGGGGCCGAGGCCCTCCTGGCCGACCTCGACACGATGGAGACGCTCGACGGGGAGATCGTCACCCGACTGCCGGCGGTGCTCGACGCCCACCTGGAGCAGCGCCGGCTGACCGTCGCCCTGCTGTCGGTCGCCTTCGCCGGTGCGGTCCTCGTCGCCGCGGCGGCGGTGTGGGTCCTCACCGGGCTGACGCTGACCCGTCAGGCCGACACGTGGCGCCTGTTGCTCGAGCGAGGCGTCGGTCGGGGCACCGTGGTCGGCGCCGCCGGCCTGGTGGCCCTGGTCGTCACCGGCGTCGGCGCGGCGGCCGGGGTTGCGGCGGCCGTGCTGCTCGTGCCGGACGGTCCGGCCAGGCGGGGCGTCGTGGCCGGCGCCGTCCTGGCCGTCGTCGTCGTGGTCGCCACGATCGCGGCGACGGCGGCCGCCGTCGCCGCCGGCTCCGGCCCGGCCGGTCGGGTCGTCGGCGTCCGACCGCGGTTGCGCAGGGCTCGGCTGGCCGTCCGCGACGGCACCCTGATCGTCCTGGCCGCCGGCGCCGCCTTCCTGGTGAGCCGGCGCGACAACCGCGGCGGTCTCGACGAGGCCGGCGACCTCGATCTCCTCCTCGCGGCGACGCCGATCCTGGTCGGGGGTGGCTTCGTCGCCGTCGCCCTCCGGTTGCTGGCGCCGCTGACCCGGCTGCTGGCGGCGGCGACGGCGGGCCGCCGCAGCGCCGTCGGCTTCCTCGGTTTCCGCCTCCTGGCGGCCGAGGGGCGGGCGGCCCGGTCGTCGATGGTGGTGCTGATCCTCGCCGTCGGGCTGGCCGGGTTGGCCGGCAGCGTGTGGACGACGGTGGTCTCCGCACGACTCGACCAGGGCTGGTTGGCCGTCGGCGGCGACGTCGAGGTCAGCAGTCAGGCCGACGGCGCCCCGCTCGACCCCGACCTCCTGGCCCTGGCTCCGGCGCTGGCCGACCGCCACGCCCGGGTCGCGACGTACCCGGCCGCGGCCGTGACCGAGCTCGACCGGACCGCCGACGCGTCGGCCGGGGGCGACCGGCGACGCATCGACGTGGTGGCGATCGAGAGCGCCGCCGTTGCGACCGTCCTGGCCGACGCACCGGACGAGTCGGCCGGGGACGAGGTGCTGGACACGCTCACCCGGCCCCCGACCGGGACCGGCGCGACGAGCGACCCCGTGGCGGCGGTGGCCGTCGGGCCCTTGACCGACCCACCGACGATCGGCAGCACGCTGGTGCTGACACTCGACGGAACCGACGTCGAGGTCGAGCTGCGACGGCTCGCCGACCGCTTCCCGGGCGTGCCGCTCGACCGGCCGACCCTGCTGGTCGATCTCGACGCGATCGGCGAGAGGCGGGGCGGTCCTCTGCCCCCGACGGTGCTGCGCCTGGCCGATCCCGTCGCCGACGACGAGCTCCGCGATCGGGTGGCCTCGACCGGTCCCGGATCCCGGATCCGTTCCCGCCTTGCCCTGGTGGCCGCCACCGAACGCGATCCGCTCGCGGTCTGGGGTCTGCGGGGCCTGACGACCCTCGGCGCCTACGGGCTGCTGCTGGCCCTGGCCGCAGCCGTTGCCGGTCTCGGGCTGACGGCGCCGGCCCGTCACCGCGACCTCGGCCTGCTGACCACGCTCGGCCTGCGGCGCCGTCAGGCTGCGGCCGTGACCGTCATCGAGCAGCTGACCCCGACGGTGCTGGCCACCGTCGCCGGGACGATCCTCGCTGCGGTCCTGACCAGGGTGCTGCGGCCTGCGGTCGACCTGACCCCGTTCGCCAGCCCCGATCCGGCGTTCGTCGGCCGCCAGGGGCGGCGTCTCCCGGTCGAGCTGGCCGTCGATCTGCCGACCCTCACCGCCGTGGCCGGCGCCGTCGTCGTCGCAGCCGCGCTCACCATCCTGGCCGCCGCTCGCCTGGACCGGCGGGCGGCGGGTCGGACTATCGTCGCCACCGGAGGGCACCAATGACGGCAACGGCCGAACCCCGACCCCACGCCCCGTTCGACCGCCGATCAGACGGCGGCGAACCGGTCATCGTGTGCGACAACCTCGTCCGGATCTACAAGACGGCCGAGCTGGAGGCGGTCGCCCTCCAGGGCCTCGACCTGGTCGTCGACCGGGGCGAGATGATCGCCATCGTCGGGGCGTCTGGCAGTGGCAAGTCGACCCTGCTCAACATCCTCGGCGGCGTCGACGTCCCATCGGCCGGCGAGGCCCGGGTCGACGGTCTCGACCTGCTGCGGCTGTCGGGCCGTGAGCGGGTGCGGTACCGGCGTCGGGTCGTCGGCTTCATCTGGCAGCAGACCGCCAGGAACCTCCTCCCCTACCTGTCGGCGCTCGACAACGTCGAGCTGCCGATGGCCCTCGACGGGCGGTCGGCCGGGGACCGCCGCGACCGGGCGGTCGAGCTGCTCGAGCGGGTCGGGCTCGGCGACCGCCTCGACCACACCCCGACCCGGCTGTCCGGCGGTGAGCAGCAGCGGGTGGCCATCGCCGTCGCCGTCGCCAACGAGCCCCGGGTGCTGCTGGCCGACGAGCCGACCGGCGAGCTCGACTCGGCGACCGCCGGCGAGGTGATCGAGCTGCTCCGGGAGATCAACGCCGAGCGGGGCCTGACGATGGTCATCGTCACCCACGACCCGCTCATCGCCGAGCGCGTCACCCGCACGGTCGCCATCCGCGACGGCCGGACGTCGAGCGAGGTGCTGCGGGAGGACCCGTTCGGGGCCGAGGCCAGGGAGTTCGCCGTGCTCGACCGCACCGGGCGCCTGCAGCTCCCGCGGGACTACCTGGAGGCGCTCGACCTGGAGCACCGGGTCCGGCTGTCGCTCGACCCCGACCACATCAAGGTCTGGCCGGACCGGGAGCGGCCGAACGATGGCTGATGCGGAGGATCGGGAGGGGTCGGCGGTGCGTGGCGGCCATGGCGGCGTCGGCGCCCCGGCGGCCCCGGTGCTGCAGGCCTCGGGGCTCGATCGGACCTACGACGGAGCCGTGCCGGTCCGGGCCCTGCGCGGTGTCGACCTGACCGTCGACGGCGGGGAGGTCGTGGTCGTCCGCGGTCGGTCAGGTAGCGGCAAGACGACGATGCTCAACCTGCTCGGCGGGCTCGACGAGCCGACGGCCGGAACGGTCCGGATCGACGGTCGCCCGCTCGACGAGCTCGACGAGGGCGACCGGGCCGTGCTGCGGCGGACGCGGATGGGCTTCATCTTCCAGTCCTTCGGCCTGATCCCGATGCTGACGGCCAGGGAGAACGTCGAGGTGCCGCTGCGGCTGGCCCGGTCGGGCGTGGCCGAGCGGAGGGAGCGGGCCGAAGACCTGCTCGACCTCGTCGGTCTGGCCGATCGGATGGCCCACCGCCCCGGCGAGCTGTCCGGCGGCGAGCAACAGCGGGTGGCGATCGCTCGAGCGCTGGCCAATCGGCCGGGGTTGCTGCTGGCCGACGAGCCGACCGGACAGCTCGACTCCCAGACCGGGCGCGACGTCATCGATCTGCTGGCCGGTCTGGTCCGGGCCGACGGCATCGCCGCGGTCGTCGCCACCCACGACCCGGCCCTGGCCGCGGTGGCCGATCGGGTGCTCGACCTCGGCGACGGCGTGCTGAGCCAGGCCGTCGACCGCTGATGGGCCGGCCACCCGGCTCGGGGGAGTCGCTCGACGTCGCCGGTCTGATCGAGCTGCTCGACGTCGATCCCGTCGCCGACCCGGTGGACGCCGACGGTGACGGCGGGCGGGGTCCGATCGACCGCTTCGTCGGGCGCACGCCGACCGATCGCGACCGGCAGGTCTACGGCGGCCAGTTCCTGGCCCAGGCCCTGCTGGCGGCGGCGGCCACGGTGGAGCCCGGGCGTCACCCGCACTCGTTGCACGCCTACTTCCTCCGCACGGGCACGCCCAGGACGCCGATCGAGTACCGCGTCGAGCGGGTTCGGGACGGACGCACGGCCAGCCACCGGTCGGTGACCGCCGTCCAGGGCGAACGCGAGGTCTTCCGCCAGCTGCTGTCGTTCCAGGTCGACCGCCCGGGGCCGATCCATCCGAGGCCGGCGGTTGGGGCGGCCGACGCCGCCGTCGATCCGGAGCGGCTACCGGGCTATCGCCAGTGGGTGGCCGAGCTCAGCGATCGTGACGATCACCCGTGGTTCGCGGAGGACCTGCCGATCGATCTCCGCATCCAGGATCCACCCCCGACCGATCGCCGGGCGGCGATGCCGGACCGGATCGATGTCTGGCTGCGGATGACCGGGCCGGTACCGGGCCACGACCCGGCCGATCCGGTGTGGTCGGCGGCGCTGCTGGCCTGGATGAGCGACAAGACGATCAGCGACGTCGTGCTCTACCCCCACGGCCGGAGCTGGACCGACGAGGGGGCGGACATCCTCAGCCTCGACCATGCGCTGTGGTTCCACCGGCCGGTGGCGGTCGACTCGTGGTTGCGGCTCACCCATCACGCGGTGGCCACCAGCCGAGGCCGGGGCCTGGCCCGTGGCGACCTGCTGACGCTCGATGGCGAGCTCGTGGCATCGGTGGCCCAGGAGGCGTTCATCGTCCTCCCGGAGGACGTCGACTGAGCCGTCCTCCCCGAGGACGTCGACTGAGCCGTCCTCCCGGAGGACGTCGACTGAGCCGTCGTCCCGGACGAGGACCGAGCGCGACCCGGAGGCCGGATCGGTCCCCCCGGGCGGGTATCAGTGGCGGCGGCGTCCGCCGGCCCTGACCGGTCGGTGACCGGACGCGGTGAGCAGCGTCGCCTCGGTCGGGGCGACCATGGCGAACCCCGGACCGAGGGCCTCGCGGAGGCCATCGGCGCCCGGGCGGAGGTGGGCGGTGCTGGTGGCGAGGGAGTTCATGCCATCTAGTCTCGACCCGAATCGTCCATGACTCAACCTCGGATCACCACTACTTTCGATCGATTTCCGTCATGGTTTCGGCTACGCTGGAGGCGTGCAGCTCGACATCGAATCGCTGAGGACCCTCGCCGCCGTGGTCGACACCGGCGGCATGACCAGGGCGGCCGAGCAGTTGGCCACCAGCCAGTCGGCCGTGAGCTGGCGCATCAAGCGGCTCGAGGAGCGGATCGGCCGCAACCTGCTGGTCCGCAACGGTCGATCGATCCGGGCGTCGCGCGACGGCGAGGAGCTGCTCCGCTACGCCAGGAGCATCCTCGACACCCACGACGAGGCCGTCGCCCGCCTGACCGGCTCGCAGCTCTCGGGCACGATCCGCCTCGGCGCCACCGAGGAGGTCAGCGCCCACCTGCTCGGCCCGGTCATCGGCCGGTTCAACCGGATCCACCCCGACCTGACGATCGAGGTCCAGATCGACACCAGCCTCGCGCTCGAGGAGCGGCTGAACGCCGGTCGCCTCGACCTGGTCCTGATCCAGACCGAGCTCGACGATCGCCGAGCGGGCGACACGGTGCTGTGGGTCGACGAGCAGCGCTGGATCTCGTCGCCCGAGTGGACCTACGACGAGGGTCCGGTGCCGCTGGTGACGTTCGGCGACCAGGGCTTCTACCGGGCCAGGGCCCAGCGGGTGTTGCAGCGGGCCGGCATCGCATCGTCGGTCGCCTTCTCCGGTCGGAGCACGGCGAGCGTGATCGCCGCGGTCGAGGCCGGCCTCGGCGTGGCTGCGCTCTCGGGCCGATCGGTCATCGGCGAGGTCATCGACTGGCCCCGGGGCGACACAGTCGATCCCCTGCAGCCGGTCAACCAGGTGGCCCGACTCGCCCCCGGCGAGGCCTCGCCCGAGGTGGCCGAACTGCTCGCCGACCTCCAGCGGGTGCTCGGAGCCCCGGGATCGGTCGCGATCGGCACCGTCGGTTAGGGTTCAGCCATGGCTGATGATACGGCTGACGAGACGACCGATCCGGGTCCGTCGACCCCTCCCCCGTCGACCCTGCACTGGTCGGACACCGATGTCGAGGTCCACAAGGTGGTCGTCGGCCCGGTCGACAACAACGTGTTCGTGATCCGCTGTCGCCACACCGGCGAGGCCGTGCTGCTCGACGCGGCCAACGAGCACGAGATGCTGCTCGAGCTCTGCCGCACCCTCGGCGTGCGCACCGTGCTCGAGACCCACGGGCACTGGGACCACATCCAGGCGGTTCCGGCCGTGCGTGATGCGGGCTACGAGGTCGGCGTGACCGCCGCCGATGCGGCGATGCTGCCGAGCTACGACTACCTCCTCGAGGACGACAGCCGCATCGAGTTCGGCCGGGCCGCCCTCCACACGATCACCACCCCGGGCCACACCCCTGGTTCGATCTGCTTCCAGCTGGTCGACAAGCCGCTGGTCTTCTCCGGCGACACGCTGTTCCCCGGAGGGCCGGGTGCGACCAAGTTCGAGGGCGGCGACTTCGACACGATCATCGAGTCGATCGACCGGCGCCTGTTCACCCTCCCGCCGGACACCCTGGTGCTGCCGGGCCACGGCGACGACACGACGATCGGCACCGAGCGCCCCCACCTCCAGGAGTGGGTCGACCGAGGCTGGTGAAACGGCCTCGGCCCGCCCCGGGCCGAGGCGGCACAGGCCGTAGGATGCGAGCCATGAGGTCTCCGACACGTCTCGCGCTCGCCCTGCTCGCGGCGGTGGTGCTGGCCGGCGCCTGCTCGTCGGACGACGACGGCGGCGACGGCGTCGCGCCGCTCACCGCCGAGTCGGTCCTGACCGATGCGGCCGCGGCCATGGGCTCGGTCGAGACCGCGGCGTTCGAGCTGTCGCAGGAGGGCGCACCGGTGCCGATCGACGATGCCGGTCAGCTCCTGTTCCTCGCCGCCGACGGCCGGATCGCCCGCCCGTCGTCGGCCGACGCCGTGCTGACCGTCGATGCCCTCGGCTTCACCACCGAGGTCGGGGCGATCGCCATCGACGGGACCGTCTGGTTCACCAACCCGCTGACCGGCGACTGGACCGAGGCCCCCGACACCTTCACGTTCGATCCAGCCGTGCTGTTCGACCCGGACGAGGGCTTCGCCGGCCTCCTCACCGAGGTGTCACCGACCGCCACCCTGGTCGACGAGGAGGCCGAGTCCGACGGCGAGGACGGGCCCGACGGCGACGGCCCGTGGCGCCGGGTCGAGGCCACGGTGTCGGCGGAGCGGGTCGAAGTGCTGACGGGTGGCCTGATCGGCGAGGCCACCACCGTCGACGCCTGGATCGACGCCGAGACGGACCGCCTGTCGCTCCTCCGCTTCGAGCTCCCCATCGGCGACGCCGTCAGCTCGTGGCGGATGTCCATCAGCGACTACGGCCTCGAGGTCGACATCACCCCGCCGGAGACCTGATTCGTGCTCCCCTCACCCTCGTCACCGCGATGGGGACCGATGGCCGTCGTCGCCTTCGGGGTGTTCGTCGCCGCCGACGACCTCATGGTCGTCGCCACGATGCTCCGACCGATGATCGACGACTTCGAGCTGATCGTCCCCGACGACCTCGACGCTGCGGCCTGGATCGTCAACACCTACCTCGTCGCCTACGTCGCCGTGATGCCCCTCGCCGGCCGGCTGAGCGACCTCGTCGGCCGGCGGGCCGTCTACCTGGCGGCCATGGCCCTCTTCGCCATCGGCTCGCTGATCGTCCCCGCCGCCGACGGCCTGCCGACCCTCTACCTCGGTCGGGTCCTGACCGCCATCGGGGGCGGGGCGCTGGTCCCGATTGCGTTCGCCGTCGCCGCCGACCTGTACCGGGGGGCCGAGCGGGCCAGGGCGCTCGGGCTGCTGGCCGCCGTCGAGACGGTCGGGTGGGTCTGGGGCCCGTTGTACGGCGCCATCCTCGTCCGCTTCCTGACCTGGCGCTGGCAGTTCCACCTCAACGTGGTGCTGGCTGCCGTCGGCATCGCCGTCGCCCTCCGGGTGCTGCCCGCCGGGGCCGGGGCGGCCTCGGCGGCGCGGCGCCGCCTGACCGACGTCGACTGGGTCGGCCCGCTGGCCCTCACCGGCGCACTGGTCGCCTTCAGCCTGGCCCTGCTCGGTGGGGCTCGGGTCCAGACGGTGAGCGGCCTCGACCAGTTGACCGACTCGGGCCGCGGTTGGGCCGGCCCGTGGCTCTACCCCGTCGGGCTGGTCGCCCTCGGTCTGTTCGCGTTGCGTGAGCGCCGGGCGGCCAACCCCCTGATCGATCCGGCGCTTCGACGCGACCGGTCGGCCATGGCTGCGTTGGCCGTCAACGTGCTGGTCAGCGTCGGGCTGGTGGTCACCCTCATCAACGTTCCGCTGTTCGTCAACATCGTCGAGGGCGGCGTCACCGACAGCGCAGTGCGAGCCGGGTGGCTGCTGACCGCCTTCACCGCAACCGTGGCCGTCACCTCCTATCTCGGCGGCGTCGTCACCGGCGCTCGGGGGGCCCGGTGGCCGACGGTGGTCGGGCTGGCGGTCGCCGGGACCGGGCTGGTGATCATGGGTACGGCCTGGGAACCGGCGAGCTCGCCCGTGGCCATGGCGCTCCACCTGGCCGTGGCCGGGGCCGGGATCGGGCTCGTGTTGGCCCCGACCAGCGCGGCGGTGATCGAAGCCGTCGACGACGACGCCCGGGGTCTCGCCTCCGGCCTGGTGATCGTGGCTCGGCTGATCGGGTTCAGCCTCGGCCTGGCTGCGCTCACGGCGTGGGGACTCCGCCGCTACGACTCGTTCAGGGCCGGCGTCGAGCTGCCGGCGCTGACCGACCCCGGCTATGCCGATGCGGTGGCCGCCGCGACCCGGGACGTGTCGACGACCGCCCTGGCCGAGACCTTCGTCGGCGGGGCGATCGCCATCGCCGTCGCCCTGGTCGCCGCCCGCCTGCTCAGCCCGCGACCGGCCTCGGAGCCGCGGGCTCAGGGCAGCACGACCGCCTGACACACGACGGGCCCCTCGGGCCCGCTGGCGATCGACGGCGACCCGTGGAGCACGTAGCCGTCGTCGAGCGCCCGGCTGACCCGGACGCAGAAGTCGTGATCGTCCGGTCCGGTCAACAGCCGGTAGCGGAGCCGGGCCGGGTCGTGGCCGGCGGCACCGCCGGGATCGGGCCCGGACCCGGTGTCGCCGGTCTGGTCGTCGCTCACTGGTTCGCCACCTCCTGGAGGGCGCCGGTCAGATCGTCGAGCAGGTCGTCGGTGTCCTCCAACCCGATGGAGAGCCGGACCATGGCGTCGGTGATCCCGAGCTCGGCCCGCTGCTCGGGCGGCACTCGACGGTGGGTGGTCGTGGCCGGGTGGGTGACGAGGCTCTTGGCGTCACCGAGGTTGTTGGAGATGTCGAACAGCCGCAGCGCGTCGAGGAAGGCGAAGGCCCGCTCCTTGGCGAACTCCCCCACCGCCGAGCCGCCGGCGTCGAGGTGGAGGGCCACGATCGTCCCGCCGCACGACAGCTGGCGGCGGGCCAGCTCGTGCTGCGGGTGGCTGGCCGCCGTCGGGTAGAGCACCCGATCGACCCCGTCGAGCTCCTCGAGCGCTGCGGCCACCCGCTCGGCCGACCGGCTCTGGGCCTCGACGCGCAGTCGCAGGGTCTCGAGCCCCTTCACCAGCACCCAGGCGTTGAACGGGCTCAGGCTCGGTCCGGTGTGGCGGAGGAACTCCTTGAGGTGCAGGCCGTCGAACCGCTCGCTGCAGAGCACCGCACCGCCGAGGGTCCGGCCCTGGCCGTCGATGTGCTTGGTGGCCGAGTAGACGACCACGTCGGCGCCGAGATCGAGCGGCTTCTGCAGCACCGGGGTGGCGAAGACGTTGTCGACCACGACGGTCGCGCCGGCGGCGTGCGCCAGCTCCGACACGGCGGCCAGGTCGACGATCTCGAGGCCCGGGTTCGACGGGGTCTCCAGGAACACGGCGTCGGTCGGTTGCGACAGGGCCCGTTCCCAGGCGTCGAGGTCGCGCCCGTCGACGAGCTCGGTCTCGATGCCGTAGTTGGGCAGGATCTCGTTGACGATCACCGCGCACGAGCCGAACAGCGCCCGGGAGGAGACGAGCCGATCGCCAGCCGAGAGCGACGAGGCCAACGCGGCGAAGACCGCAGCCATGCCCGATGCGGTGGCTCGGCAGACCTCGGCCCCCTCGAGCAGGCGGAGCCGCTCCTCGAACATCGAAACCGTCGGGTTGGCGTACCGGCCGTAGATGTAGCGGTCGATCTCGCCGGCGAAGGCGGCCTCGGCCTCGGCGGCCGAGCCGTAGACGAAGCCGGAGGTCGGGTAGAGGGCCTCCGCGGTCTCGTCGAACGGCGAGCGCTGCAGGCCGCCCCTGACCAGGCGGGTGGCCTCCCGCCAGTGGTCGGCTACGCCGGCGGTCCGGCCGGCCGGGATCACGACTGCCGCCAATCGAGCCCGGCGTGCTTCCAGCCGCCCGAGCGGTGCCCGGCGTCGTCGAGCGGCCCCTCGAATCCCGCCGTGATGTTGTAGGCCGGTCCGAGGCCGGCGGCGGTGAGGGCGCGGGCGGCGGCCAGTGATCTGGCCCCCGATCGGCACAGCAGCAGCACCGGCTGACCGGGGTGGAGCCCGGCAGAGGCCTGCTCGAGGAACGCGGGGTTGGGAGCGCCGCCGGGGAACGTGATCCACTCGACGAGCCGTGCCTCCTTGCCGAGCGCCCCGAGGTCGGGGACACCGACGAAGCTCCACTCGGCTGCGGTGCGGACGTCGATCAGGGTGGCTCCTGGCTGGTCGCGGAGGAGGGACCAGGCCTCCTCGAGCGTCAGCTCGCCGGCGTAGTCGTCCAGCTGGCTCATATCGGCGTCCTTTCGTGACCCATCTGGTCGAGAATAGGAACCGTCGCCCCGGACCGCACCGGATTCCGAGGGTCACTTGGCACCATCGCCCCAGCGACGCAATTTGCACTACGGTCATGTTGTAATTGCGGCCAGCGCCTAGACTGGGGTCATGAGCTCTGCGTCCCCGTCCGACTCCCCGCCGTTGTTCCAGATCGACGATCTCCACGTGTCCACCGAGGCAACCGACGCCGAGCCTGGCGTCGAGATCGTGAAGGGCCTCTCGCTCACGGTGAACGAGGGTGAGATCCACGCCATGATGGGTCCGAACGGGTCGGGCAAGTCCACCCTGGCCTCGGTCCTGCTCGGCTCGCCGGAGTACGAGATCACCTCCGGCCGGATCCTGTTCCGCGGCGACGACATCACCGACTGGGACACCGACGTCCGGGCCAAGGCCGGCATCTTCCTCGCCTTCCAGTACCCGCAGGAGATCGCTGGCGTCTCGATCCTCAACTTCCTGCGCCAGGCCCTCAGCGCCCGCAAGGGCATCGAGATGAGCGTGCTCGAGCTGCGGCTCTCACTCATGGAGTGGATGGAGCGCCTCGACATCGACCAGTCGTTCATGGAGCGCTACGTCAACGAGGGCTTCTCCGGCGGCGAGAAGAAGCGAAACGAGATCCTCCAGATGGCCGTTCTCGAGCCGGAGATGGCGATCCTCGACGAGACCGACTCGGGCCTCGACATCGACGCACTCAAGACCGTGGCGGCCGGCGTCCAGGCCGTCCGATCGGAGCGGCCGGCCCTCGGCACGCTCGCCATCACCCACTACCAGCGCCTGCTCGACCACCTGCAACCGGACCGTGTGCACGTGCTGATCGATGGCCGGATCGCCGCATCCGGCGGCCCGGAGCTGGCGAGACAGCTGGAGACCGAGGGCTACGAGAGCTTCCGATGAGCACCGATCCAGCCAACGGCACCTCCGACGCCGAGAGCCCGTCGATCGACATCGGCGCCATCCGCAAGGACTTCCCGATCCTCGACCAGCAACAGGACGGCAAGCGCCTCGTCTTCCTCGACTCGGCCGGCTCGTCGCAGCGGCCCCGCCAGGTGATCGAGGCGATGAACGAGCTGTACTACCACGACTACGCCAACGTGCACCGCGGCGTGTACCAGCTGGCGGAGCGGGCGACCAGCCGCTACGAGCAGGCCCGCCACACGGTGGCCCGGTTCGTGAACGCAGCGTCGCCAGACGAGATCGTCTTCACCAAGAACGCCACCGAGGCGCTCAACCTCGTGGCCGGCAGCTGGGGTCGGGCCAACCTCGGCGATGGCGACGCCATCGTGCTGTCGCTGCTCGAGCACCACGCCAACATCGTGCCGTGGCACATGCTGGCGGCCGAGAAGGGCTTCGAGATCCGCTGGATCCCGATCACCGGCGACGGCCAGCTCGACCTCACCGACCTCGACCGCCTCCTCGACGGGGCCAAGCTGTGCGGCGTCACCGCCATGTCCAACGTGACCGGCGCCCTCACCGATCTCGACCACGTGGTCGCGTCGGCCAAGGCCGCCGGCGCCCTGGTCGCCGTCGATGCCTGCCAGTCGGTCCCCCACCTGCCGACCGACCTCCAGGCCATGGGGGCCGACTTCGTCGCCTTCAGCGGCCACAAGATGCTCGGGCCGAGCGGCATCGGTGTGCTGTGGGGCCGGCGCGAGCTGCTCGACGCCATGCCGCCGTTCCTCGGCGGCGGCGGCATGATCCTCAACGTCACCACCGATGGCTTCGTGCCGGACGGCGTGCCGGCCAAGTTCGAGGCCGGCACCCCGCCGATCGCCGAGGCGGTCGGGTTGGCCGCAGCGGTCGAGTACCTCGAGGGTGTCGGCATGGAGGCCATCCGCCGTCACGAGGTCGAGCTGACGGCCTACGCCCTTCGCAAGCTGACCGACGACCTCGGCGACGCGTTGACCATCCACGGCCCGGCTGAACCGGCGGCAAGGGGCGGCGTGCTGTCGATCGCGCTCGAGGACGTGCACGCCCACGACGTCAGCCAGATCCTCGACACCGACGCCGTCTGCATCCGCCCGGGCCACCACTGCGCCAAGCCGCTGATGAAGGAGCTGGGGGTGCCGGCCACCGCCCGGGCTAGCTTCTATCTGTACAACGACGTCGACGACGTCGACGCACTGTCGAGCGCCCTGGTCAAGGCCAGGGACTTCTTCGCCCTCTAGCGACCCCAAGGTCACACACGTGAGATCCCCTGTCAGCCACGAGTTCCGCCTGTGGCGGAGCTCCGAGCGAGGCGCACCGCGCCGAAGCCTCTAACGACCCTCCGGAGCAGCCCGCATGTCCGGCCTCGAAGACCTCTATCGCGAGATCATCCTCGATCACTACCGCTCGCCCAGGAACCGGGGCCAGCTGGAGAGCCCGCCGGCCCACCGGACCGAGGGCTTCAACCCGCTCTGCGGCGACGAGGTGGTGGTGTACCTGCAACTGGCCGACGACGGAACGGTCGACGACATCAGGATCGACGGCCAGGGCTGCTCGATCTCGCAGTCGTCTGCGTCGATGATGTCGGCCGCGGTCAAGGGCAAGACGGTCGACGAGGTCCGGGCGCTCACCTCGACGTTCAAGGCGATGATGTCGATCCACGAGCACGAGATCGGCGGCGACGGCACCGAGAGCGGCGCCGGCGACGGCGATGACGGGGCACCGGCCGACGCGTCGGGCGAGCTCCCGCTCGGAGACCTGGAGGCCCTCCGCGGCGTGGTGAAGTTCCCGGTGCGCATCAAGTGCGCCACCCTCAGCTGGAACACGCTCAGCCAGGCCCTCGACGAACACGCCGCCGCCTCCTGAGCGCCCGGGCCCGCCAACCGATGTCGAGCGACGACGCCAACGACGAGCACCCGCCGAGCCCCATCGACCGGGCCTTCCTGACCAACGATCCCGAGGCCGGCCAGCTGATCCTGGTCCGCCACGGCCAACAGCGGTGGCCCGACCCCGAGACGGCGACCGTCGGCGACTGGGTCGACCCGCCGCTGTCGGAGCTCGGCGAGAAGCAGGCCGCCGCCGTGGCCGCCTATCTGGCCGACGAGCCGGTCAGCGTCGTCTACAGCTCCCACCTGAAGCGGGCCCACGCCACCGGCCGGGCGGTGGCCGAGGCGAAGGAGGTCGAGCAGGTCGTCATCGAGGAGCTCGAGGAGATCCACCTCTACGGCGGCCTGCCCCCCGACACCCGCCCGTCCGACGTGCTCGGAGACAAGGTGATCGGCGGGGCCAGGAACCGGTTCGTGTTGACCCGTCGATGGGACAGCTATCCCCACAGCGAGACGTCGGCCGACTTCCGTCGCCGGGTCGGGCTGGCCGTCGAGGGGGCCATCGCCGACCATCCGGGTGAGACCGTGGTCGTCGCCTGCCACGGCGGCGTGATCAACACCTACCTGGCCGACCTGCTCGGTCTGTCGGTCGACATGTTCTACCGGCCGGTGCACGCCTCGGTCCATCGGATCCGCTTCAAGGGAACCGTGCGGGCGATCGACAGCCTGAACGAGCAGGCCTTCCTGCGGGACCAGGGCCTGCTGTCGCACTGAGCGGCCGGCGGTCCCGGCCGGTCGCGACCCTCCGGCGCGGGTCTCAGCTCGTCGCCTGCTCGGCCGGCGGGATGGCGACCCTGGCCGTGCGCTTGGCGAAGTAGAAGATCCGTCGGAGCTGGGTCACCACGTCGGTCTCGAAGCGGTACAGCTCCACCCGATGGGCATCCGGAGCCGACAGGCGGTCGGTGCTGTGCCTGGCGAACTCCTGGGCCCTGGCGTTGATCGACTCCTTCATCCCCGACACCGTCTTGGCGTCGTCCTCGTTGGCCTCGACGAGCGCAGCCACCGCCAGGTCGAGGGCCAGGCTGACCTCGTGGTGGAGGTCCTCGATGAGCTTCCGGCTGGTCGGCCCGACCCGGTAGTCCTCGGACAACCGGGTCCGACCGAGCGAGACCAGGTTGGTCTCGATCAGATCGCCGATCGCCTCGAGGTTGTTCGTCGCCTCCATCAGGTCCATCAGCTCGTCGGCCGACCTCGCATCGAGCGAGCGCGCACCGACCTTGCCGAGGTAGACGATGATCTGCCCGTGGAGCTGGTCCACCTCGTCGTCGAGGCGCTCGACGGCGTCGAGGGCATCAGCCGGACCGTCGAGCACCGCCGGGAGGACGTCACCCAGCATCGCCTGGACGCGCCCGGTCATCCGCAACAGCTCCAGTCTCGCCCGTTCGAGGGCGAGGGTCGGGCTGCGGACGAGCGAGTCGTCGAGGTAGCGCGGCTGCAACCGTTCGGGCTCCGGTCGATCGGGTACCAGGCGCATCACCAGCCGCTCGAGTTGGGGCACGAAGGCCAGGAAGACGACGGTGTTGGTGACGTTGAAGATGGTGTGGGCGTTGGCGATCTGTCGGGCCAGGGGCCCGCCGATCGAGTCGACGACCCCGTTCAGGACCCCGATGAACGGCAACCAGGCCAGCGCCCCGATCAGGTTGAAGAGGGAGTGGACGACGGCCGCCCGAACCGCCTCGGGCGGCTTACCGATCGCCGCCAACTGGGCGGTGACGGACGTCCCCACGTTGGCCCCGAGCACCAGTGCGATCCCGGCCTCGGTGGTGATCAGGCCCTCGCTTGCGAGCACGATCACGACGCCGGTCGTCGCCGACGACGACTGGACGAGTGCCGTGAAGGTCAGTCCGACGAGCAGCGCCAGCAGGGGATTGCGCATGGCCGCCATCAGATCGATGAACGGCTCGTAGGTTCGCAGCGGCGCCATGGCTGCGCCCATCACCGACATGCCGAAGAAGATCAGGCCGAGCCCCATCACCAGGTTGCCCTGGACCCGCAGTCGGTCCGAGCGGGCGAAGAACGAGAGGCCGTAGCCGACGCCGACGAGCAGCAGGGCGTAGCGGGTGACCGAGAACGCAACCACCTGGGCGGTGATGGTCGTGCCGACGTTGGCCCCGAGGATGATGCCGATCCCCTGGCTGAGGGTCATGACGCCGGACGAGATGAAGCCGACCACGAGCACGGTGGTCACCGACGACGACTGGATGACGGCGGTGACGCCGGCTCCGCTCAGGGCGCCGAGGACGCGGTTCCTCGTCATCCGCGACAGGGCCAGGCGCAGCCGGCGGCCGGCCGCCACCCGGAGGGCCTCGGTCAGCCGATCCATGCCGAACAGGAACACCGCCAGCCCGCCGATCAGCCCCGTGACGACCAGGAACCAGTCGACCGTCCCCGCCTCGTCGGCGGCCGGCTCGACAGCGGCGATCAGGGTCGCGCCCGTCACAGTCACGCACGCAGGCTAGCGCCACCCCGTGTTCACCTGGAGTTCATCCGGGCGTCACCACACCGGGCAGGTTCCGCCCCCGACTACTCGAACCCGAGGGCGTCGAGCTGGGCGTGGCCGGCGGCCTCGCCCGGTTCGGGCCGATGCCGTGGCCGGCGGAAGGCGACGACGATCGTGTAGCCGAAGAACATGAGTCCGGTGGCCAGGGCGACGAGCGTCCACGGCTCGGTGGCCACGCCGGTCATGGCCAGCGCGGTCACGGCCGGGCCGGTCACGTCGGTCACGTCGGCGACCGCGCCATCGGTGGCGGCCGAGACCCGCCGGTCGTCGGCCACCACGGTGGCCGAGGCCTCGGCCACCGTCGAGGCGCCGTCGGTCGTCGGGGTGGCGTGGTGGTAGAACACGACCTGCTGACCGGGCTGGAGCACGGTCGGGCCGGACGACCGTGGGAGGACGGCGTTGGCCAGACCGGCCCGTGGGTCGGTGATGTTGATCTCCGACACCGGGGTGGAGCCGGTGTTGGTCACGGCGAAGCAGAACGTGGAGGCCCCCTGGTCGGGGGCGGGGGCGGCTGCGACCTCGAGCGCCTCCTCGCAGCCGACGCCGCCGACGGCGACCGCCGGCAGCACGCCGACGGCGAGGTCGATCGACGGGCTCGCAACCTCGGTCGCACCCCCGGCCGCGTCGGGGCCGGCCACCGATCGCTGACCGTCGGCCCATGCGACGTCCGCCTCGACCCCGACCTCGGTCGGTGCGGGGGTCGCCCGGTCACCCTGGCCGGGATCGGGTGGTGTCGACGCCCCGGTCGGCGGGTTCGGCGTCTCGGGCGGTGACGCCGGGGCGGGAACCGGGGTGGCCGGGGTGGCCTCGGGGCCGGCCGCTGCGACCGGCTCGGACGACGTCGCCGCTGCCACCGGCGCCGACGCAACGTCGGACGGGGCGGGAGGCGATGCCGTCGCCGCGTTGGCTCCGGCCAGCGCCGTCGGCTCGAGCACGAGCACCTTCAGCTCGGCCCTGGCCGTGCGCAGCCGGAGTCCGGTGATCGGCTGGCCGTCGGTCGCCGCCGGGCCGTCGACCACGGCGACCCACTGGACGATGCCCTCGATCGTGTGGTGGCCCGTGTTCCAGGCGTAGGGGGGTGCCCCGGCCGCCAAGGGCGCGACGACCGTTCCGTCCGGGGCCAGCCCGGCGATCTCGATCGAGGCGTCACCGCCGCCGTCCTGCACGAGCAGCGCGTCGTCCGGCCCCAATGCCCGGGGCAGGCGCAGGTCGATCGTGACCGTCGCGTCCGGTGCGCCGGTGTCGATCCGCACCAGATCCTGGACCGAGCGCGAGGTGAACGCGTCGGCGACCGCCTGGTCGAAGGCCGGATCGTCCGGACCGATCCGCAGGCCACCGAGCTCGGCCACCAACGTCCCGTGGGCGGCCTGGCTGGTGACCGTGACCCCGGCGGTCAGCGGGCGGAGGCGCTCGGGACCGGCCGCCCGCTCGACCTGCAGGCTGACGTAGCTGGCCGCGGCACCGGTCACCGCTGCGCTCAGCGGACCATCGTCGGCCGCGATGCCCGGGTCGGCCGCCAGGTCGAACTGGACCGAGCGGATGCGGGCCGGCTCCGCCTCGGCCCGGCCGGTCGATGCCGTGATCACGACGATGACGGCGGCCAGGACGGCGACGACGAGCGCGATACCCGTCCGGCGAGCGGCGGGCGGCAGCGGGTCGGAGGGGCGCGTCGGCGCCCGACGAGCATCGGCGGATCGGGTGAGGAACATGGCGGGTGCCTCGCTGGTGTCGAGGGACCGGCCGGTCCGAGCCACACCTGGCGGCTCGGGCGTGGGCCGATCGGACTACCCGCTCCCCGTCGGCACGTCCCCTCTCGATGTGAGACCCGATCGATGTGAGACCCGATCGATGCAGGGCCGCCGGTGTCGACCGACGGCCGACACCTCGGACCCGGTGTGCCTAGGCCAGCGGATCGGCGAAGGGATCGGTGGCGGTTGCGGCCGGCGGGGCCGGCTCGTCGTCCTGGTAGGCGCCGTACCCCGTCTCCTCCAGCTCCTGGGCCAGCTCGGGGCCGCCCGAGGCGACGAAGCGGCCCCGCACGAGGATGTGGACCCGGTCGGGCTTCAGCTCGTCGAGCAGCCGGCTGTAGTGGGTGATGACCAGGATCCCCAGTCCGGTCTCCTCGGTGGCCGCCTCCACCCGCTGCGACACCTGGTGCATGGCGTCGACGTCGAGCCCCGAGTCCAGCTCGTCGAGCACCGCGAACCGGGGCGCCATCACCGCGAGCTGAAGGGTCTCGTTCCGCTTCTTCTCGCCGCCGCTCATGTCGACGTTGAGTGGCCGGTCGAGGAACTGGTGGTCGAAGCCGATCCGGTCGGCCTCGGCCAGCAGGCGTCGGTCGAGCTCGTCGCCGGAGCCGAAGTCGGTTGCGGCCGAGGCGTCGAGCACGTCGCTCAGCGCGACCCCGGGGACCTCGGTCGGGTACTGCATGGCCAGGAACAGCCCGGCCCTGGCCCGCTGCCAGGTCGGCAGGTCGAGCAGCTCGACCCCGTCGAGGGTCACGGAGCCGCCGAGGACCTCGTAGCCGGGCCGGCCCATCAGCACGTGCGAGAGCGTCGACTTGCCGGCCCCGTTCGGCCCCATGACGGCATGGACCTCGCCGGCGCCGATCTCCAGGTCGACGCCCTTGAGGATCTCGTTGCCGTCGACGGCGGCCCGGAGGCCGGAGATGATCAGGGAGCTCATGTCGTCACTTCCCTCCGTCCGGGTCGACCCGGACCTCGATGCGGCCGTCGACGACGGTGGCGCCATAGGTGGGGACCGGCTTGATGGCCGGGAGGCAGGTCGGCTCGCCGGTTTCGAGTGAGAAGGTCGAGCCGTGCTTCCAGCACTCGAGCGTCTTCTCCCCCTCGTCGATCTCGCCTTCGGCCAACGAGTAGTCGGCGTGGGAGCATCGGTCGCCGATCACGTAGACGTCGGTCGAGTCGGGGCCGCCGAGCCGGACGACGGCAAGGCGGTGGCCGTCGACGTCGACCCGGCGGGCGCCGTCCGGCTCGAAGTCGGTCAGCGGGCCGAGGTCGAGCACCGCGGCGGTGCCATCGGCGCTCGGATCAGGCATCGTCGCTCCTCCGGTCGAGCTTCTCGGCGATCAGGCGCCGGACCTCGTCCCTGGCCGCCGCGACCGGCAGCCGGTCGATCACCTCCTGGTAGAAGCCGGCGACGATCAGCCGGTCGGCGATGGTCGGCGGCACGCCCCTGGCGTGGAGGTAGAAGCGCTGGTCGGCATCGACCGGACTGACCGTCGAGGCGTGGCTGCAGTGGACGTCGTTGTTCTCGATCTCCAGGTTCGGCACCGACCAGGCCCAGGCGTCTTCGCTGAGCTTCACGTTGCGGTTGGTCTGGAAGGCGTTGGTGCCGGCCCCGTCCGGGTGGATGTGGACCATGCCGGTGTAGACCGAGCCGGACGTGTCGTCCTGTGAGCCCTTGAACACCAGGTCGCTCCGGGTGTCGCGGGCGTCGTGGTGCTGGAAGACCCGGAAGTCGAGGATCTGGTCGCCGTCGCCGTAGTAGGCGGCCGACATGTGAGCCGTGCCACCCCGGCCGACCAGGCGGGAGTCGGTGCGGGTGCGGGCGTAGCGGCTGCCGAAGGCGGCGATGCCGGTGCGGAGCGTCGCCTGGGCGCCGATGCTCGACAGCTGGCGACCGAGCTGCCACTGCTCGGCGCCGTTCTCCTGGACGACGACGTAGCGGAGGTTCGAGCTGTCGCCGGCGACGAGCTCGACGACCGGGACGCCGAGACCGGGGCCGTCGCCCGAGGTCTGCTGCTCGATGACCGACAGCTCGGCCCCGGGGCCGGTGCGGATCAGCAGGTGGGGGAACGTGGCTCCGTCGGCGGCCCCGTGATGGCTGAGGACAACGACCGGGACGTCGACGGCGAGGCCGTCGGGGGCCCCGATCCGAAGCGCCGGGGGCGAGAACGCCCGGTGGAGGTGGTCGATCACGGTGGCGTCGGGGCGATCGAGCCCGGTCGGCTCGTCGTCGGTGGTGACGATCAGGCCCTTCGAGGCCCAGCCGTCGTCGATCTCGATGGAGGTGACGAAGCCGTCGACGACGACGACGGTGGCGGCCCGGCTCGGGGTGGCCGCTTCGAAGCGGTCGGCGACGGCGCCTCGGCTCTCGGGAGGCGAGGTGACCGGGCCGAATCGGTCGAGCCGAAGGTCACCGATCGGGCTGTACCGCCACTCCTCGGTCTCGGGGCTCGGGAGGTCGAGCCCGGCGGCCTCGGCCGCCGAACCGGCCCGTCCGGGACGCGGGCTCACCGAGGTGGCGACGTCGGGCGAGAAGCTGTGACTCACCGCTCCACGCTATCCGTTCCGCTGCCGTCAACCAGGTATCGGGCGGGCGGAATCTCGGCGGTTTTCCCTGGTCACAGGGGGTGCCGCTCCGGTTGTCGAGGCCGGGCCGGCCGGCCCGATCGCGACGGTGTCAGCGGCCCTTGAACGGCCGGCGCCTGAGCCACCCGAAGCGTCCCTGGCGGCGCCGTTCGCGCTCCCGCTCGGCGTCGACCTCGGCCCGCACGTCGGGCACCGCGGCGTTGATGATGTCCTCGGCCTCGTCGAGCAGGTCGGCAACCGACTCGTCGTCGCCGACCGATTCGGGGGCGTCCGGCGTCGGCGGGGTCACCAGCGAGCCGTGGCGCCAGTTCACGTCGGCCATGCGCCGCTCGTAGCCCGTGCAGTCGTCGGGGCACCGCCAGGGGGCCTCGGGAGCCAGATCGAGCGCACACTTCCGCATCGTGTCACCGCTCGGATAGGTCCGACTCTGAAAATGCTTGCAGTCCTGGCGCATGGACATCGCTCCATTCTGCCATCCTTCAACCATGTCCACTCCTCACCTCCAGGCCGAGCCTGGCGACTACGCCGAGGTCGTGCTCATGCCGGGCGACCCGCTGCGGGCGCGCTACATCGCCACCAGCTACCTCGACGACGTTCGTCAGGTCAACGAGGTCCGCAACATGCTCGGCTTCACCGGGACCTACCGGGGCTCGCCGGTCTCGATCCAGGGCTCGGGCATGGGCGTGCCCTCGATCCAGATCTACGCAACCGAGCTGGTGCAGCACTTCGGGGTCGAGCGCATCGTGCGGGTGGGGTCCTGTGGCGCCCTGCAGGACGATCTCGACCTCGGCGACGTCGTGGTCGCGATCGGCGCCGGCACCGACTCGACGGTCAACCGACGGCGCCTCGGGGGACGGGACTTCCCGGCCACCGCCGACTACGGGCTGCTGCGGGCCGTGGCCGATCAGGCCGGCGAGCACGGTCTCAACGCCAGGGTCGGCAACGTGTTCACGTCGGACACGTTCTACGAGCCGGAGGGCTCCGACACCTTCGAGCTGCTCGAGCGGTACGGCTTCCTTGCGGTCGAGATGGAGGCGGCCGGCCTCTACGGGGTGGCGGCCGAGTACGGCGCCGCTGCGCTGACGGTGGCGACGGTCAGCGACCAGCTGAAGCGGGGTGAGCACCTGAGCGCCGAGGAGCGGCAGAGCTCGTTCGACGCCATGATCACGCTGGTCCTCGATGCCGTGACCGGCTGAGCAGGACGGGCCCGCTCCCCGCTCCCTGCGGCCCGGGAACGGCGCGAGGGGCCCACCGTCACCGGTGGGCCCCTCGTCGACGCCGCGACCGCTCTCCCTCGGTCGGCGGCTGATCAGCGGCTGAGCTCGATGAGGTCGACGAGCTCGGCCACCGCACCAGAGCCGGGCGACAGGGCCTCGGCCTCGGCGTGGACCTGGGCCAGCGTGACCTCGCCGGTGTGGGGGCTCCGGCGCAGCAGTTCGGCCCAGGCGGCGACGGTGACGGCAAGACGGAAGTCGTCGTCGGTGGCCTGCCAGCTCGGTTCGACGACGTCGGCGTCGACGGGGACGTTGGTCTCGTCGACCGAGCGGTCATCGTTCTCCCAGCGGAGCCGCACGGTGCCGAGCCGACGATCACCGTCCTCGGCCACGCCGGGGCGGAGCGTCAGCTCGTAGAGGGCGGTGACCTGGTGGCCGGCACCGAGCTCGCCGGCGTCGACCGAATCGTCGCGGAAGTCGTCGTCGAGCACCCCACGGTTCTCGAAGCCGATCAGGCGATAGCGGCTGACCGACTCGGCATCGAACTCGACCTGGATCTTGCCGTCCTTGGCCACCGTCAAGAGCGTCGAGACCAGCTCGTCGCCGAAGAGGCGGTCGGCCTCGCCGAGGTCGTCGACGTAGGCGTAGAAGCCGTCGCCCCGGTTGGCCAGCTGCTCCATCACCTCGTCGTTGAAGCCGCCCATGCCGACGCCGATGGTGACCAGCTGGATGCCCCGATCGGCGTCGTCGCGGATCATGGTGGCCAGGCCATCGGCGTCGGTCAGGCCGACGTTGGCGATCCCGTCGGAGGCCAGCACGACCCGGTTGATGCCGCCGTCCCGGAACGACTGGGCCGCCAGCTCGTAGCCCTCGACGAGGCCGGCCTCCAGGTTGGTCGAGCCGGTCGGCTCGAGCCGATCGATGGCGTCCAGGATCTGCTCCCGGCGATCGGCCGGCGTCGGGTCGAGCACGACCGAGGCGCCGTCGGAGTAGGTGACGATCGAGACGGTGTCGTCGTCGCTCAGCTCGGCGACCAGACGGGCGAGCGAGCTCTTGACCAGGCCGAGCCGGTCGACCCGGTCCATCGAGCCGGAGGTGTCGACCACGAACGTCAGTGACGCATCCGGTCGATCGGCGTTGCTGACCCGCTCCGCCTGCACGCCGACCCGGAGGATCACGTTCTCCGGGTCGAACGGCGACGGGCCGGCGTCGACCCGGACCGCCAACCCGTCGGCGGGGGCGTCGTAGTCGTAGTCGAAGCTGTTGACGTACTCCTCGACCCGGACCGACTCGGGTGGCGGTATCGAGCCCTCGGTCAACCAGCGGCGGGCCACGGTGTAGGCCGCGGTGTCGACGTCGAGGGCGAAGGTCGACAACGGATCTCGCTCGGTGTCGACGAAGGGGCGGATGCCGTAGTCGACGAAGCTGGCGGTGCCGTCGTCCTCGTCGTCTGGCGGGCCGTCCGGGGCGAAGAAGCCGCCCTCGGTCGTCGTCACCGCCCGGTCGCTCGAGGCCGGCGCCGCGGCCTCGGCGTCGCCGGACGCCTCCTCCTCCATCGCGTCGTCGCTCTCCTCGGCTGCGTCCTCGTCGAACATGGCCTCGCCGGCGTCGTCGAAGTCGGCCTCGGCGTCGTCGGACTCCTCGCCGCCGGCGTCGACGAGCCCACCCGACGTCTCGGCGGCCTCGCTGGTCGCGTCGGACGTCGTGGCCGCATCATCGTCGTCGGATCCTCCGCAGGCGCTGGCGACCAGCACCAGGGCCAGCAGCAGGCTCAGCAGTTTCCCTCGTCGTGTTCCCATGCCCGCTCTGACGCAGCCGGTTCCGCCCTGGTTCCCCGGTCATCGATCTGTCATGTGACGATGATCGAGCGGCGATATCCGTCGCCGGTTCGCGACATTCGGCGCCCCCGGGCGTCATACTCACAGAGACCCGCAACGGGTCACGACACGCAAAGGAGACACACCCCATGGGAATGTTCGACAAGGCCAAGGACCTCGCCGAGAAGGCCGAAGATGCGGCCCAGATGGCCAAGGAGCACGCCGACAAGATCCCGGGCGGCATGGGTGACAAGGTCGCCGAGGTGGCCGAGACGGTCGACGACCTGGCCGACAAGGTCCCCGGCAACGACCAGGACGACTGAGCGCTGCCCCGTCGCGGGCAGCAGCGCCCGCTGACATCGCAGCTGATCGGGCCCGACCCCGTTGGGTCGGGCCCGATCGCGTCCGGCGGCCGACGGTGTCTCCCCGGTGGTGACGGCGCCGAGGACCGTTCAGCCGCCGGTCAGGGGGCCGACCCGGACGACGTCGCCACCGAGTCAGTCGGCGGCCGAGCGCCGGGCGGCCGGAGCCGACGCCGCCCCGGCCACCGGCCCGAGCGGACGCCACCGGTGCCCGGGGAGGCTCGGATCACCCGGCGGGCGGCGACCCAGAGGACGACGGCCGCGGCCACCGTCTGCAGGCCGATCGTGCCGTACATGATCACCCGGACCACGTCGTCACCCGGGTCGACGGCGGTCCAGGCCGCGTAGGTCACCGATGCCGTCGCCGGCAGGGCGACGAGCGGCGCCAGCGTCCGCAACCGGACCGGGCCGGCCAGCTGGGCGAGGATCGGCGGCCGCTCCCCGGCCCGGTCGTCATCGTCGGCGGCCCGGGCGGCCCGATGTCGTCGGAGCAGCCACGCCGTCGGGGCCAGCAGCGCCGCCATCATCGGCAGGGCCCAGACGAACACGGCGCTGTAGGCGGCGACGACGATCAGCGATGCGCCGGCCAGGAGCGCGGTCACCACCCTCGACGGCTGGTGGTTCGCCACCCACAGGCCTCGCCCGAGGGCGAGGTGGGCGGCGGCCAGGACGGCGGTGACGATCGTGGCATAGCGGGCGAAGTCGACGACCGTCCGGATGTGGGGTGCGCTCTCGGCCAGGTCCGGGTCGTCGAGGTTCTCCGGCAGCCACATCGTGGTCGCCCACGTACCCCAGAACAGACCGAGCCCGGCCGCGACGGCGAGCACCGCCAACGCCCGGTCGGCCACGAGCAACCGCCGCAGCAGGTACCACAGCACCAGCACGCCGAGGCCGCCGTGCCAGGCCGAGAACCAGAGGGGGAAGAACGGGACCGGGCCGCCGGAGTAGAGGATCGGGGTGATGACCCCCTCGGTCACGTAGGCGTAGATCGGGACGGCCAGGACGAGCGACGTGACGTCGTCGACGTGGTATCGGTGCACGAACCACAGCACGGCGTAGATCGAGAGCGAGTAGAAGAGGGCCAGACCGAGGAACACGTCCGGGGTGGCGTCGGTGTAGTACCAGTACATCCACTCGGAGGCGGTGACGGTCGTCAGCGCCGACGCGAACACGAACGCAGCGTGACGGAGGCTGGTCAGGGCGGAAGCAACGAATCCCACGCCCCCCTGTCGGGTCGAGCGTGGGATCCGGTTCGCAGTGCTTCTCGACGGCCGGGCCGGCGCCCGGCAGCCGCAGCTCAGCCGGGGATCAGCCGACCGAGCCCGCCGCTCGGCCCCTGGCCGAGCTCACCGAGTTCGCCGAAGCGAACTCGTCCTCAGCGGATCGCTCGACTGCCTCGGGTCAGCCGACCGAGCCCGCCGCTCGGCCCCTGGCCGAGCTCACCGAGTTCGCCGAGGCGAACTCGTCCTCAGGGGATCGCTCGACTGCCTCGGGTCAGCCGACCGAGCCTTCCATCTGGAGCTCGATCAGCCGGCTCCACTCGACGGCGTACTCCATCGGCAGCGTGCGGGTGACCGGCTCGATGAAGCCGTTGACCACCATGCCGATCGCCTGCTCCTCCGAGAGACCTCGGCTCATCAGGTAGAACAGCTGCTCGTCGGCGACCTTCGACACCGTGGCCTCGTGGCCGATCTCGGCGTCGAGCGCCCCGATCTCCATGTAGGGGTAGGTGTCGGAGACCGAGTCCTCGTCGAGGATCAGGGCGTCACACTGGACGAAGCTCTTGCTGCCGTAGGCGTCGTCCTCGACCCGGACGAGGCCCCGGTAGCTGGACCGGCCGCCGTCCTTCGAGATCGACTTCGAGACGATCTTGGACGATGTCTCCGGGGCGGCGTGGACCATCTTGGCCCCGGTGTCCTGGTGCTGGCCCGGGCCGGCGTAGGCGACCGAGAGCACCTCGCCGGTGGCCTTCGGGCCGGCCAGCCAGACCGCCGGGTACTTCATCGTGAGGCGGGAGCCGATGTTGCCGTCGATCCACTCCATGTGGCCCTCGGCCTCGACCCAGGCCCGCTTGGTCACCAGGTTGAACACGTTGGAGGACCAGTTCTGGATCGTGGTGTAGGTGACGTGGGCGCTCGGCTTGACCACGATCTCGACCACGGCCGAGTGCAGCGAGTCGGAGGTGTAGACCGGGGCCGAGCAGCCCTCGATGTAGTGCACCTTCGAGCCTTCGTCCGCGATGATCAGCGTCCGCTCGAACTGGCCCATGTTCTCGGCGTTGATCCGGAAGTAGGCCTGCAGCGGCATCTCGACCTCGACGCCGGGCGGGACGTAGATGAACGAGCCGCCGGACCACACCGAGGTGTTGAGGGCCGAGAACTTGTTGTCGTTCATCGGGATGACCTTGCCGAAGTAGGGCTTGACCAGCTCCGGGTACTCCCGCAGGGCGGTGTCCATGTCGCAGAACACGACGCCCTGGCGCTCGAGGTCCTCGCGGTTGCGGTGGAAGACGACCTCGGACTCGTACTGGGCGGTGACGCCGGCCAGGTACTTGCGCTCGGCCTCGGGGATGCCGAGCTTCTCGTACGTGTCCTTGATGGCGTCCGGTAGGTCCTCCCAGTCGTTGACCTGACCCTCGGTCGGCTTGATGTAGTAGTAGATGTCGTCGAAGTAGATCTCCGACATGTCGCCGCCCCAGTTCGGCATCGGGCGACGGTCGAAGTGGCGGAGCGACTTGAGCCGCATGTCGAGCATCCAGTCCGGCTCGCCCTTCATCCACGACATCTCGCGGACGATGTCCTCGGTGAGCCCCTTCTTCGGCTTGAAGACGTAGTCTTCGGCATCGCTCCAGCCGAGCTTGTAGCGATCGAGGTCGAGGTTCTGCGGGGTGACGGTCATCCTGCGCTCCGGGCGGTCACTGAGAGACGGTGCCTTGGCGGGCAAGGCGGGGAATTACCACTACGCAGATAGTAACAAATCCCCGTCTGGTCGCGCGTGCTCGGGTGCCCGGATTCACGGGAGTCGCGAGCGCGACCCGTGACTCGGGACCCCTCGCAGGGTGCAAAGAGCCACATGACGGGCGCTCGACGCCCCTCCACCGGTCTGGACGCCGAGACCCCGTCGGCGATCTTCAGCACCGTGCTAGGCCAGGCGGCGCAGCTGCGATCGGTACTGGACCGCCCGCTCGACGTACTGCTCGACGGCGTAGCTGATCATCTCCGGGTCGGCCCGCCCCTCCCTGACCCTGGCCGGCACGCCGAGGGCCAGGCCACCGGTCGGCACCTCGAAGTCGTTCGGGAGTACCGCGTTCGACCCGACGACCGCACCGGTCCGCACGACGGCCCGGTGCAGGATGATCGAGCCGTTGCCGCACAGGGCGCCGTCCTCGATCGTGCAGCCCTCGAGATGGACGAGGTGGCCGACGACCGACCCGCTGCCGACCACCGTTTCGTGCTCGGCGGTCACGTGCAGGACGCTGCCGTCCTGGATCGAGGTCCGCTCTCCCACCCGGATCCAGTTGTGGTCACCTCGCAGGACCGCCTGGGGCCAGATCGACGAGCCGGCGCCGACCTCGACCTTGCCGATGATGGTGGCGTCCGGGTGCACGAAGGCGGTCGGGTCGATCCTGGGCTCGTCCCCACCGAGGGCGTAGATGGCCATCCGGTCACCGTAGCGGCCCGCCTCCGATCGACGGGACCCCGGCCGCCGCCGATGCGCAGGGCGCTTCGCAGGCCGAATTCCGATCGCCATCTGGCGAGGAGCTAGGTTGAGGAGATGTCTCCGCGCACGTCACACCGCAACGCCTACATGAGCGACGAGCTGCAGGCGATCTACGACTCGACCGTCGAGTTCGTGAGCAACGAGGTCATGCCGAAGGGCGAGCAGTGGGAGGACGAGGGCAAGGTCCCCCGCGAGATCCTGCGTCAGATGGGCTCGCTCGGGATGCTCGGCCTGCGGGTGCCCGAGGAGCTCGGCGGCCTCGGGATGGGGCCGCTGGCCTCGGCCACGTTCTCGGAGGCCCTCGGCGCCTCGACGTTCGCCGGGTTCGACGTGACCGTGCTGGTCCACACCGACATGGCCGGCCCCCACCTGGTCAACTCAGGATCACCCGAGCAGCTCGAGCAGTGGATGCCGGGCGTGCTGTCGGGCGAGACGATCCTGTCGATCGGTGTGTCCGAGCCGGACGCCGGCTCCGACGTGGCCGGGATCCGGACCAAGGCGGTCAAGGACGGCGACGGCTGGCGGATCAACGGCTCGAAGACCTTCATCACCAACGCCGTCTACGGCGACATGACGATCGTGGCGGCCAAGACCGACACCGACAACAAGTACGGCATCTCGATGTTCCTCGTCCCGGCCGGCACCGAGGGCTTCACCGTGGCCAAGAAGCTCGACAAGCACGGCTGGCGGTGCTCCGACACCGCCGAGCTGTCGCTCGTCGACGTGTGGGTACCGGACAGCCAGCTGCTCGGCACCCCCCACCGCGGCTTCTACGAGACGATGAAGAACTTCCAGAACGAGCGGATGGTGCTCGTCGGGATGGGGGTCGGGGCGGCCCAGGCCGCCATCGACATGACCAACGCCCACACCCAGAGCCGCCCCGCCTTCGGCGGCCACCTGTTCGACCTCGGGGCGATCCGCCAGCGGATGGCGATGAACCAGGCCAAGGTCGACGCCGTCCGGGCCTCGATGTACCACGCCGCCTGGCTCGGCGAGCAGGGCCACGACAACGTGAAGGAGATGTCGGGGATCAAGGCCTGGGGCTGCGAGGTCGTCAACGAGGTCATGTACGACTGCGTTCAGTTCCACGGCGGCATGGGCTACATGCGGGAGTCGGCCATCGAGCGGATGTACCGGGACGCCAGGATCCTGCCCATCGGCGGCGGGGCGACCGAGGTCATGCTCGAAGAGGTGGCGAAGCGCTCCTACGTCGGCTGAGCCGGAACGGCCGCCTGTGCCAGGTCGCGCAGGTCGAGCACCAGCGCACTGACCGACAGGGCCACCAGCACGACGATCGTCGCCCAGGCAACGGGCACCAGCCGGTTGGCGTCGAGGCGGACGTGCTCACCCCGACCGAGGCGGCCGAGCGCGCCCTCGACCGCGGCGACGACCGCATGGCCGCCGTCGAGCGGGGGCAGCGGTACGAGGTTGATGATGCCGACGGCGACCGACAGGATCCCGAACCACTGCAGGACGACATCGGGGCCGAGCTCGATCGCCAGCCGACTGGTCTGGGCCTGGGCCACCGGCGAGAGGAAGCGGACCGGGGCCGCGGCCTCGCCGGAGGGGTCCAGCACCGCCTGGACGTAGCCACCGAGGTTCGCCCCGAGCGTCCAGAGCGACCAGGCGGTGGCTTCGACCACTGCGACGACGTCGCCCAGTCCCCGGATCAGGGCCGAGCCGGGCGAGCCGCCGGCCGCCACCCGGCCGCCGGCGAAGGCGAGCCAGCCGGTCGCCAGGTTGACCCCGGGGCCGGCCAGGATCGTCGCCAGCCGCGCCCGGTGGCTGGCCGCCCGATACGTCCCGGCCTCGTCGAAGCCGTCCGGCAGCGTCGACGTCGGCGTCATGCCCTCGAGCCGGACGAACCCGCCGAGGAACAGCGCCCGGATCCCGTAGCGGCACGAGCCGATCCGAACCGACAGCAGCGACGGCCCGAAGCCCCAGAAGAACTCGGTCGGTTGCATGCCGCTGCGGCGGGCGACGACGAAGTGGCCGGCCTCGTGCAGCGCGATGACGAGCCCGAGGAAGGCCAGCAGTGCCAGCCCGCTCGGGGCCAGCGCGGCCAGGGCGAGCAACGAGCCGGCGGCGGGGACGAGCCAGCGCAGGTCGACCTCGACCGGCCCGACCGGGCGATCCGATCGAGCGAGACTCCGTGCGATCCCCGCCTGCACCGTGCCGTGTCCTCCGCCTGAGCCGAACCGGCGTCGGACGAGACGCCGTCCGGTTCAGGGAATCACGGAGGCCGGCCGGCGGCGCTGATGGGATCTACCCGCCGAATGAGCCGTACTGCCCCTTGTAGAACACCATCGGTGGGGCGTCGCGGCGCGGCTCGAGGCTGAGGACCCGCCCGACGATCAGGTTGTGGTCGCCGAGCTCGACGACCTGGGCGATCGCGCAGTCGATGGCGGCGTGGACGCCCGGGAGGATCGGGGCCCCGGTGTCGGCCGCCGCTTCCCAGGAGACGCCGTCGAACTTGTCCTCGGCCTTCGATGCCATCACCCCACACAGCTCCTGCTGGTCGGCGCACAGGACGTTGACGCAGAAGTGCCCTGCCTCGTGCATCGGGGCCCAGCTACCCGACCCGGTGCCGAGGAAGAACCCGACGAGGGGCGGGTCGAGCGAGATCGACGCGAACGAACCGATGGCCACGCCGACCGGCCCATCGGCGCCGGCAGCGGTGACCACGGTGACCCCGGTCGGGAAGTGACCGAGCACCTGGCGGAACAGCGCCGGGTCGATGGTCGGGTGGTCATCCTGGTTCTGCGACATCCGGGGCCCTTTCGCCTGCGGTCGTTCGCGGGTCTCCCCCGCTGCTCGCGGCTGCGAACGGCCCGATCGTACGGACGAGCCCGCTCGACGCGCAAGCAACCCCGGGCTCCGCCGGCCGGCGGTGCCGACGGGAGCTAGGGCTCGCCCCCGACGGTCTCCGACCGGAGCACCAGCCCCTCGCGGGCGGCCATCACCTCGACGGCGCCGTCCGCCCGGTCGGCCGCCTCGGCCACGGCCCGGTCGATCCACTCGTCGTCGTGCAGCGGATCGTGGTGGAACAGCACCAGGCGCTTCGCCCCGGCGGCCCTGGCCACGTCGACGGCGTAGGTGACCGTGCAGTGGCCCCAGGTCGCCTTCGTTGCGAACTCGTCGTGGTCGTACTGGGCGTCGTGGATCAGGACGTCGACGCCACGGATGGCATCGAGCACGCCGGGGGGAACCGGTGGCTCACCGTTGTCGACGATCGGCTGCTGGAAGTCGCTCATGTATGCGACCGAGGCCCGGCCGGCGTCGATCCGGTAGCCGTTGGTCGGCCCGACGTGGGGGACGTCGAACACCGAGACGATGGCCGAACCGACCGACAGGCACGTGCGGCCGAGCTCGCGGAAGGTGATCCGGCCGGGGAGGTCGGCCAGCGGGATCGGGAACATCGGCGGCGAGATCGCCTCGCACATGGCGTCCTCGAGCGACCGGTCGTCCTGGATCGGCCCGATCACCTCGAGCTGAGCCGCCGGATCGAGGACCGGCGCGAAGAACGGCAGACCCTGGACATGATCCCAGTGCAGGTGGGTGACCAATGCGGTGGCCCGGAACGGTCCGGAGTCGGGCCGGCGGCCGACGTCGGCCCCGAAGTAGCGGAGGCCGGTCCCCAGGTCGCAGATGATCGGCGGCTCGCCGGGGACGGACACGACGACACACGACGTGTTCCCGCCGTACCGGGCGACGTGGTGACCGCTGCAGGGGGTCGAGCCCCGGACGCCGTAGAACGTGATGTCGAGCATCATCCGTCGCCGTCCCCTTGTTGCGTCCCCGGATTGTCCAGCGAGGGTAGTGCATGGCCCACGGGGCCGGTGAAGCGCTGTGAACAAGGTCTCAGGTCCCGCTCCCGGCTCGGGGCCGACCACCACCGTGGCTCGACCGGGCCGCACCGGAGCGAATAGCGTTGTCGGAGGAACGGCCGGCGCCCGCATCGGCCGCAGGCACCAGGGGGCTCAACGCGTGACGACCATCGATCGACCGACCCTGCCGGACGGGCTCGTCGCCGTCGTGAAACGCGACTGCCCGACCTGTGAGCTGGTCGTCCCGGTCCTCGATCGGTTGGCCGGCGACGGGCCGCACCTGACGGTCTACACCCAGGACGACCCCAGCTTCCCCGGCATCGAGGGCGATGTCGTCGACGACACCGATCTGACCGTGTCGTGGCACCACGAGATCGAGACCGTGCCGACCCTGCTCCGGGTGGAGGATGGCGTCGAGGTCGAGCGGATCGTCGGCTGGTCCCGCGAGCAGTGGCGGGCGTTCACCTCCGTCGACGACCTCGGCACCGACCTGCCCGAGATGCGGCCGGGCTGCGGCTCGCTCTCGGTCGACCCGTCGCTGGCCGACGAGTTGCTCGCCCGCTTCGGCGGCTCCAACCTGCGGTCGCGGCGCATCGAGATCGCAGCCCTCGAGGACGAGTTCGAGGCCGCGTTCGACCGGGGCTGGACCGACGGGCTACCGGTGGTCACGCCGACCGAGGCCCGGGTGCTGCGGATGCTGGAGGGCACGACGAGGGCCCCGGACGAGACCGTGGCCACCGTGCCCCCCGACCTGGCCGAGGTGACGGTCGAGCAGGTGGCGATCAACGCGGTGATGGCCGGCTGCCGACCCGAGTACCTACCGGTGGTGCTCACCGCGGTCGAGGCGGCCTGCACCGAGGACTTCAACATGCACGGCCTGCTGGCCACCACCTACTTCTCGGGCCCGATCATCGTGGTCAACGGGCCCATCGCCGGCCGCATCGGGCTCAACGCCGCCGGCAACGTGCTCGGCCAGGGCACCAGGGCCAACTCGACGATCGGCCGGGCCCTGCAGCTCGTGATCCGCAACCTCGGTGGCGGCAAGCCCGGCGGGGTCGACATGTCGGCGATCGGCTCGCCGAGCAAGCTCGGCCTGTGCTTCGCCGAGCGGGAGCACGACTCGCCCTTCGCTCCCCTGTCGGTCGAGCGGGGCCTCGCCGAGGGCACCGACGCCCTGACCCTGTTCGCCGGTCACGGCCCGAACGCCATCGTCGACCAGCTGTCGCGGACCCCCGAGTCGCTCGTGCGTTCCATGGCCGCCGTGCTGCGGGCCCAGGCCAACCCGAAGCTTGCGATGGGGATGGACGCCATGCTGATCGTCGGCCCCGAGCACGGCCGGATCTTCCGTGAGGCCGGCTGGGACCGCAGCCGGTTCCGGACCGAGCTCGAGGGCCTGCTGATGCTCGAGGCCGACCCGATGCTGCGCGGCACCGACGGCATCGACGAGGGCCTCCCCGACTTCGCGGCCGGGGCCACCGTGCCCAAGTTCCGCCCCGGCGGCCTGCAGATCGTGCACGCCGGCGGCGACGCCGGGCTGTTCTCGGCCGTCGTCGGCGGCTGGGTCGGCGGCCCGAAGGGCAGCGAGCCGGTCACCGTCGAGATCACCCCATGAACCCGAACCCGTCCTGACCCGTCAATGGCCGAGAGGAGCCACACCACACCATGAGCGAGAACCGGACGACCATCGTCCTCGACCCGACGACCGGCAAGGAGGCGGCGGGGTTCCCCGGCGCCGACCGGGTGGCGTCGATCGAGGGCAAGACGGTCGGTCTGCTCGACATCACCAAGCCGCGGGGCGACGTCTTCCTCGACCGGCTCGAGGAGTTGCTCGTCGAGCGCGGGGCCAACGTGACCCGCTATGCCAAGCCGACCTTCACCAAACCGGCGCCCGTCGACCTGCGCCACGAGATCGCCGCCAACTGCGATGCGGTGATCGAGGCGCTCGCCGATTGAGGCTCGTGCACGTCGTGCAGTGTGCACGACATCACCGACATCGAGCGCCGGGGCGTTCCCGGGGTGTTCGTCGCCTCGAGCGTGTTCGTCGACGCCGCGCAGCAGCAGGGTGAGGCCCTCGGCTTCCAGCCGCCCCGGGTCTTCGTCGAGCACCCGATCCAGGACCGGACCGACGACGAGATGCGGACGATCGCCGAGAAGGCCGTCGAGACGCTGGTCGAGCGCCTGACGGCGGGCTGATCGTCCGGGCCGGGCGGGATCAGCCCGGGAGGCGCAGACCCTCGCCGTCGTCGACCGCCAGGCCGTCGGTCACGAGCGTGGCCGCCACCCGGCGCGCCCGCTCGGGCTCGTCCGGCCAGCCCATGACGACGGCCAGCCGATCGTTGGCGACGGGGCCGGACCGCATGGCCCGGACCAGCCGACCCCGGCCCTGCCGGTCGCTGCCCTCGAACGTCGACTGCCGCACCGAGACGGCGGCCGAGCCGACCGCGGGGTCCGGCTCGGGGCGACCGTCGACCGCCCAGCGGCACCGGGTCCGCAACGGACACTCGGCGCAGCCGGGGTCGCGGGGCCGGCAGAACCGGGCGCCGACGTCGAGCATGGCCTGGTTGTGCACCCACGGGTCGGGGCCGATGGCGGCATCGGCCAGGCGCTGGGCCTCGGTCCTGGTCAGCGATCGGCCGCCGGTCCGGGCCAGGATGCGGGCCACGTTGGTGTCGAGCACGGCCTCCGACCGCTCGAAGGCGAACACGAGGATGGCCCGGGACGTGTAGGGGCCGATGCCGGGCAGCGCCTCGAGTGCGTGGCGATCGGCGGGGAACCGTCCGCCGTGCTCGCCAACCACGGCCTCGGCCAGCCGGTGGAGATTGACCGCCCGCCGGTTGTAGCCGAGGCCTGACCACTCGTCGATCAGGTCGCCGCGGGGCGCGGTGGCTGCGGCCTCGATGGTCGGGAAGCGGTCGAGGAAGCGATGCCAGCGGGGGATGACCCGGTCGACCTGGGTCTGCTGGAGCATCAGCTCGGCCACCACGATGGCCCACGGGTCGCGGGTCTCGCGCCAGGGCAGGTCGCGGCCGTCGACCTCGAACCATGGTCCGAGATCGAACGCAGCCGAGGCGGGCGGGACGGCGTCGTCGACGGCCGCGTCGTCGGCCCGGCCGACCGTGTTGCTCAGGACTCGTCGGCCCAGATCTCGTCGCCGTAGGGCCGCTTGCGTGGCGGTCCGGCGTCCCGCTTCCAGACCAGGGCCTTTCGCTTGAAGTAGCAGACCTCCTCGCCCCGCTGGTTGATGCCCTTGGTCTCGACCTCGACGATCCCCCGGTCGCCCTTCGAGGACTCGCGCTTCGACAGGACCCTGGTCTCGGCGTAGATCGTGTCGCCGTGGAAGGTCGGCTTGGAGTGCCGGAGGGTCTCGATCTCGAGGTTGGCGATCGCCGCCCCGGACACGTCCGGCACGCTCATCCCGAGGACGAGCGAGTACACGAGGTTGCCGACGACGACGTTCTTGCCGTGCACGGTCTCGTTCTCGGCGAACCACATGTTGGTGTGCAACGGGTGGTGGTTCATCGTGATCATGCAGAACAGGTGGTCGTCGGCCTCGGTGATCGTCTTGCCGGGCCAGTGGCGGTAGACGTCGCCCGGCTCGAAGTCCTCGAGATAGCGACCGAAGGGACGTTCGTGTACGGCCATGCGGCACCTCCTGGGCGAGGACTGTAGCGCGGGCCCTCGCCGTGCCTGGAAACGGGCCGCAACCTGATCCGCCGGATGTGAGCGGGCAGGCAGCCGGCCCTATTCTCGGAACCCATGACGCCATCAGAGACGGGTGCGGCCTCATCGGCCGACGCCATGGTGCCGGGGCCCGAGCCCGACCTCCAGGCTGCGGCCGCCGCCATCGAGGCCGCCGACCGGGTGGTGCGGACCGCCACCAGGAAGCTGGCCGAGACCAGCTCGGTCGACGCCGACCAGGTGCTGGCCTACGACGTGGCCCACGCCGCGGCCGCCGTCGAGACGGCGCGGGCCACCCTGGACTACGGGGCAAAGGGCGCGGTCGAGGGGGCGCTGACCTGCGTGTTCGTCGCCGACGTCGTGGCCGAGCTCGGGGCCAGGCTGTGGGGCCGCGACGCCCTGTGGGGCATCGGACCCGAGGCGCTCGCCGAGACGAGCGCGTTCGTCTCGACCTGGCGCGACCCGGCGGTGCTGTCGGCCATGGCCTTCGAGGCCGGCCGACGCCATCTCGACGACGAGTTCGAACTGGTCGAGGACACCTTCCGCCGGTTCGCCACCGACCGGGTGGCCCCGGTGGCCGAGCACATCCACCGCCACAACACCGACATCCCCGAAGAGCTGATTGCGGGGCTGGGTGAGATGGGGTTGTTCGGGCTGTCGATCCCCGAGGAGTACGGGGGCTTCGCCACGGGCGGCGAGTCCGACTTCTACGGCATGGTCATCGCCACCGAGGAGCTGTCCAAGGCCTCGCTCGGGGCCGCCGGCTCGCTGATCACCCGGCCCGAGATCCTGGCCCGGGCCCTCGAGGCCGGGGGCACCGAGGAGCAGAAGCGGCACTGGCTGCCCCGCCTGGCGTCCGGTGAGATCATGGCCGCCGTCGCCGTCACCGAGCCCGACTACGGCTCCGACGTCGCCGGGGTCAAGGTCTCGGCGACCCCGGCCCCGGCCGACCACCCGGCCGGCGCCGGCTGGCTGGTCAACGGCGTCAAGACGTGGTGCACGTTTGCGGCCAGGGCCGACATCCTCATGCTGATCGCCCGCACCGACCCCGACCGCTCGAAGGGCCACCGGGGGCTGTCGATCCTGATCGTGCCGAAGGAGCGGGGCGACGGCGAGGGCTTCGAGCTCGCCCAGCCGGGCGGGGGCACGCTGGAGGGCCGACCGATCGACACCCTCGGCTACCGGGGCATGCACTCCTACGAGCTGGCGTTCGACGACTACCACGTGCCGGCCGACCACCTGATCGGCGAGGACGACGGCCAGGGCCGCGGCTTCTACTACCAGATGGCCGGCTTCGAGAACGGCCGGCTCCAGACCGCGGCCAGGGCCATCGGCGTCATGCAGGCCGCCTACGACGCCGCCTGCGCCTACGCGACCGACCGGGTGGTGTTCGGCCAGCCGATCGGCGACTACGAGCTGACCAGGGCCAAGCTGACCCGCATGGCCGCCCTGATCCAGGCCTCACGCCAGTTCGCCTACTCCGTCGGCCGACAGATGGCCAAGGGCGAGGGGAAGATGGAGGCTTCGATGATCAAGGCCTACGTCTGCAAGGCGGCCGAGTGGGTGACCCGGGAGGCGATGCAGATCCACGGGGGCATGGGCTACGCCGAGGAGTACCCGGTCAGCCGCTACTTCGTCGACGCCCGTGTGCTCAGCATCTTCGAGGGAGCGGACGAGACGCTGTGCCTGAAGGTGATCGCACGCTCGCTCGTCAACGCGGTCGACGGGTAGCCGTCGCCGGAGGACCCGGCGCCGGGCATCAGCGGGTCAGCCGGACCGGGTCGCCGATGACGGAGGCCCGGAACGTGATCGTCTCGTTGGTGTCGTCGCCGTCGTTGATGTAGACGAGCTTCCACCAGCACCAGCTCCCGTCGCACGGGTCGAGCGAGACCGGCACCCGGATGCGGACGGTCCGGTCCTGGAACCAGTTCCGCTCGGGCTGGCTCGGGTCGCAGGCGCCACCGATCGGCGACGTGACCGCCGAGTGGCCCCCGCACGACTGGTCGAACGGTCCGGCGTCCGCGGTGTAGAAGCCGCCCCCGTCGTAGCCGTGGAAGTCGACGTCGATCGTGTCCCACGTGAAGTCGACGAACTCGTCGTGGGCGTCCTTGACCTTGACCGCGTCGATGCCGTCTGCGGGGTCGAACAGGAGGATCTCGAGGATGTTGCCGGCGTAGTCCTCGCCGATCTCGGCCAGGAACAGCTCGGTGTCCGTGTCGCCGCCGCCGTCGTCGTCATCGTCGTCGTCGTCGTCGAACATGTCGCTCTGGGTGAAGCCGCCGAGCCAGTTGAGGGCGGCAACGGTGACGCAGCCGGGGTCGGTGGCGACGCACGAGGCCCCGGCCGTGTCGACCACCCGGAGCGAGTACAGGACCCGGCCGCCGGTCCCGTTGTGGCCGGCCTGCAGCACCCAGCGCCCGGCCTCGGCCCCGACGTCGTGGATCGTCTGCCACGCCGCCGAGTCGGCGGCCGTGCTCCAGTCGCACGGCGACGGGTTGTCGGTCCGGCTGATCGTCCGGGAGACGACGAGGTTGCTCGGGGTCACGTTGTCGTAGTCGCTGGCCGCGGTGTCGTCCGGGGCGTACAGCGAGAGATCGGCCGACCCGGTGTTCTGGGTGTAGCAGGAGCTGCGGACCTGGAGATAGCGGTTCGTCCCCGCCGCCGACGGGGGGACGTCGACGACGAACAGGTAGCCGCGGGCGTCGTGGTTCGGGTTGGGACCGGTGGCGCCGTTGATCGAGCTGACCAGGTCACCGGCGTTCCGGTTGCTGGTCTCGGGGAGGATGTTGAGCCAGTAGTTGTCCGGCTCGGGGGCGTCGACGCCGCCCCCGAGCGACGAGTCCGGGTTGCCCATCGTCAGCGGGCGAACGTAGCGGGAGCTGCCGGACCGGCCGATGGCGACGTTGTCGACGCCGAGCACCCGCCCGAGGAAGCTGTCGCCCCTCGACTTGACCGCCACCCGCATCTCGTTGTCGTCGGTCGGCTCGATGAGCACGACCGGCGGGCCGCCGGACGGGGCGCTGTCGAACTCGGCCTTGGTCGACACCACCGATGCCGACGGGTAGCCGTTGAGGCGTACGGTGGCCATGGCCGTGTCGGCTGCGGTGGACTCGTCGGGCAGCCACACGACGCCGGCCAGCGCCCCGGCATCGGCCGCCCGCTGGGCCCGCTGGCCCTCGACGTACCAGGCACCGACGTCGACGACGAGGGCGGCGAACGCGACGAGCGGTACCAGCAGCAGCAGCGAGGTGACCATCACGTAGCCGCCCTCACCGCCGGCGCGGACCTCGTTGCCCTCAGCGGCGATCGGGCGGTCGACCGGGCGCGCCATCACACGGCCCTCGGTTCGAGCCGCATGACCGTGCGCTCGACGATGGTGAACTCGCCGACGAAGGGGATGGCCCCGCTCAGCCAGGACTGCTCGTACTCGACCCAGACGCCGAGCCACTGGGCGGTGCGGAGGTCGGCGTCGCGATCGCTCGGGCACCAGTTGGCCGAGCGGCCCGAACCGCAGTCCTGGCCGTCGGCGAAGTGCTCGTCGTCGGTGCCGTCGCCGTCGTCGATCTCGGCCAGATCGGCCCCGGTGTAGACGTTGCAGTTCGTCCCGCTCGGCCCCGTCGTGACCCCGGTGGCGATGCAGGCGGCGGGCGGCTCACCGCTGCCCGTGCTCTGGGCCTCGTAGACCACGACCCGCTGGATGGCGGCCCAGTCGTCGCCGAGTCCGGCCTTGATGCTGCGGAGCGCAGCATGGTCGGCCTGGACCGCGACCCCGGACTGCGTCGCGGTCCTGGCCCCCGTCGCCGTCGCCTGGACGACGGCCTGGGCCCGGGTCCAGGCGATGCCGACCTCGACGGCGCCGATGGCCAGCATGATGAGCACCGGGGCGATCAGCGCCAGCTCGACGATGGAGGCTCCCCGCTCACCGCCAAGCGGTCGCCGTCGGCGACCGACCCCGTCCCCGCCCGTCGGCCCTCGGCCGATCACAGGTCGTCCGGTTCGATCTGGACGACGGTAGCGTCGGCGAGCGCCCGGTTGGTTCCGAACAGGCCGGTCAGGAACCGATGGTCGGTCTCGACGTGGACGCCGACCAGGTCGAGCGGGCCCGACAGGGTCGTGATGCGGTCCTGCGGGCACCAGTAGCGGTCGAGGGCGGAGGCGCCGCAGCCGAAGGCGCCGGTGAGCGTGACCCCGTCGGCCTCGTAGACGTCGGCGCTCAGATCGGGGCCGGCGTAGCGGTTGCACGGCCGGTCCGGGTCCTCGCCGACGTCGACCGAGCGGACGAGACAGGTCGGGTTCATCGCCTGGCCGACCTCGGCGATGCGGTACACCACCACGAACTCGATGGGGTTCGGCCCGACGCTCGCCGCCCCGGCCACCACCGCCTGCAGGATCTCGTGATCGGCCCGGAGCTCGGTGTCGAACACGGCGGCCGCCCGCGCCCCCTGGCGGGAGGCGTTGGCGGTGGCCAGCTCGTGGTGGGCCAGGAGCCCGAGCTCGACGATCGACAGCACGAACAGGAAGAACGCCGGGGCGACGATCGCCCCCTCGACCAGCGATGCGCCGCGCTGACCTCCCCCGGCGACACGTCGACGGGGGACCGAGGCGGGTGGCCGTCGAGACGACACCGGCAGGTCGAACACCCCGTGCCTGTCGGCCGGGGCCGGGGCCCGTCAAGCCATCGTGGCCGATCCGCGCCTCGCCTGGTGGAGGGCCTCGGCCCGGCCGGCGGTCGCCACGTGGCCGGCCCCGAGCGGCGGGGCTAGCGTTGCCGCAGCGACCCGGCCGACCGGCCCGTCGCCGGAAGGAGCGAACCCATGAGCGCCGATGCCGCCATGCCCGCGCTGTCCCTGGCCGCCGTGCCCGGCCGACGGCAGCGGACGATCGAGCTGGCCACCGAGATCGAGCGTCGCGGTTTCAGCGGGATCTACGGCCCGAGCCTCGGCGACGTGATGTCGCTGTGCCTGTCGATCGCCAACGTGACCGAGCGCATCGAGTTCGGCACCGCGATCCAGCCGATCTACTTCCAGCATCCGGCGGCGCTGGCGGGCACGGCGGCCTACATCAACGAGGTGTCCGGCGGCCGGTTCCGCCTCGGGCTCGGCGTCACCCACGGCCCGGTGCACGACCGTATGGGCTTCGAGGTCGGCAAGCCGCTCTCGGACATGCGGGACTACGTCGAGTCGATGCGCTCGGCCGGCGAGCGGGCCGGCGGCCTGCCCCCGATCACCCTGGCGGCGCTGCGGGACAGGATGGTCGCGCTGTCGATCGAGGTCGCCGACGGCGCGGTCTGGGCCAATGCCTCGCGGTCGCGGATGGGCCACTCGATCGGCCTGATGCCGGACGACCGGTTGGCCGACGGCTTCTGGGTCGGCAACATGATCCCGACGGTCATCGACGACGACCGCGAGGCCGGTGCGGCCAGGAACCGGGCCACGTTGGCCGGCTACGTCGCCCTCCCCAACTACCGGAACTACTGGAAGGAGGCCGGCTACGAGGAGGAGATGGGCGCGGTCGAGCAGGCGATGGCGGCCAAGGACGAGGACGCGCTCAAGGCGGCCATGTCCGACCGGTGGTTGTCCGACTGCACGCTCTACGGTTCGGCCGGTGAGGTCAGGGAGGGCGTCGAGGCCTGGTTCGACGCCGGGGTCCCGAACCCGATCCTGGTGCCGTCGTCGACCTCGGGCGGGCAGATGAAGGCGTTCGAGGAGATCTTCGCCGCGTTCGAGTAGCCCGACCGGGCCGTTTGGCCTCGGCCGGGGCGCCGGACGAGACGGATCAGGCCCGGGGGATCTCGGTGGTCACCGTGTCGGACAGCCGCTCGGTCCAGCGCTCGCCGTCCCAGAAGCGATAGATCGCCTCGTCGGCCGGATCGTAGTACCAGCCCGCCGGGGCCTGACGCATGTGCTCGGCTGAGGAGTCCCCGACGTCGGTTGCCCGGGCGGCAGCCGCTCCGGTCGACGCCCGTCCGGGGGCGGCCTCGGTGGTATGACCCATGCCGGCAGCGTAGTCCGGGGCGGGCCACCGAGCGGTCGATCCGGGCGTGTCGGCCCGCCGCCGGCGCCTCGGTGCGACCGATTCGCCGCCCGGCCAGGCGGTTTCGCCACCCATGTTGCGATCCGACGACAACCGGCGGCCTCGCTGTGGTGCGAGCACCAGGCTGGGCGCCCCGGGCACGGGGCGATCGAGCGGGCCGTCCGAGGGGTTCGCAGCCGGGAGCCCGCACCGGCGGTGGGTCAGTCCAGCTCGACGAGCAGCTCGGGGGCGAGGGGCATGTCCGGCTCGGCCAGCTCGGCGACCAGCATCGGGCCGTCCGGGGTCACGACCCGGTCGACCAGGCCGAGGCCGAGCACCTCGAACGGGTCGAGGAAGCGGGGCTGGTCCGGCTCATCGATTCGCTCGATGATCGCCTGCCAGTACCGCTCGAGGACCCGCCGACCCGCCCCGGCGACCAGCCAGACCGGCTTGCCGATGGCCCGGGCGGTGGCGGCCAGCGGAACCGAGCCGAGGTCGACCAGTGCGGCGGAGGCCCCGGCGGCGCCGGCCTCGACGACGACCAGATCGGCTTCCTCGACCACGCCGGCGACCTTGGCCGGATCGACGTCCTCGGCGATGACGTCGTGGCGCTCGAGGCGGCGGACGACGGCCGGCCCCTGACCCTCGACGTCGACGACCAGGACCTCGACGTCCCCTCGGCGGGGCAGGGCCGCCACCGTCAGGTCAGGCCAGCCGGCGACGGCGACCGTGGCCCCGTCGGGGAGGTTGTCGACGAGGTGGCGGCCGGTGCGGTCGGTGCGCAGTTCCTGGCTGACGGCGCGGGCCTCACCCCTGGCGTCGGCCGCCGTGACCATCCTGGCCGCCATCCACCACAGCGGGCCGACGGCCGGCTGGCGGGTGAGGAGCCGGCGGGATGCGGTGAGCATGGCCGCCGGATCGCGCCCGAAGACCGACAGCGCCGAGGCCGCCTCCTCGACGAGGAGCCCGGCGTCGGCACCGCTGGCCCGGGCCACGTAACGGAGTTGCTCGATTGGGTGCATGGCCGTCTCCGGTATAGCAGCGGGTCGGGCGGCGCGACCGGTCGAGGCCGTCCGGTTGGAGCTCCGAGCCGCCTCAGCGCCGGCGGGCCAGGAACGCGATCGCCGGGCCGTGCTCGTGGTCGGGGTGCTCGAAGGCCGTTTCGGTGATGGCGAAGCCGTTGTGCTCGAAGAGGGTGTTGATGTCGTCGAGGTCGAGCCAGTTGGCCGACGGGCGTCCGGCCCCGCAGAAGCCGCCCCAGCCGAGTGCGTCGAGGTAGTCCTGGCGATGGAGCGTGTAGGCGATCCCGTCGGTCACCGCCTCGACCGGTTGGCCGAACTTGCGGGCCAGGTTCGGGTTCGACTGGACCCGCTCCGCGTCGTAGTGGTGGGTCCACACGAAGACGGTGTCGGCCGCCGAGCAGCACAGGGCGATGTGCCTGGCGGGATCCTGCATGTGGTAGAGCACCCCGCAGGCGACGACGAGGTCGAACCGCTCACCCGACTCGGCCAGGTACCGGTTGAAGTCGCCGAGCAGGAAGCGGGATCGGGTCGTCCGCAGGATCTCCTTGGCCACCAGGCACCGCAGGAACGCCCGCTGATTGGCCTCGACGGCCACGATCTCGTCGGCCCCGTGCGTGACCTCGAGGGCCCAGGTGTGGCCGCCCTCCAGCGGACCGAGCTCGAGGATGCGTTGACCGGCGACGCCGCCGAGGGCCTCGACCATCCAGTCGATCCTGGCGTCGGTGAACAGCGGGGCGAACCCCCCGGTGTCGACGCCGGTCTCGGCCGGCAGGATCGACGACCAGTCGCCGGCGAAGATGTCGACGGCGCTGGCCGCGGTCGGGTAGTCCATCCGGTAGAGGTCGAGCACCGTCGTGGTCGGCTCGGATCCGGCTGGCGTACCGGCCGGCCCCCCATCCGGGTCGCCGGCGCGGGCGCGATCGAGGTCGGTCGAGGTCATGGTGGCGTCCGTTCCGGGTCGGCAACGGGCGGACCCTCGGGCGGGGGCGGCGGAGCCCCGGAGAGCGGCGGTGGGATACCCTCATCGTAGATGGCCGGAGGCCCCGACCGGCGGCTCATCCCGCCGCCGAAACACCGTCAGGGGGTTTGATGACAAATTCCGTCGTTCTCGCAGCCCAGGTTCCGACTGTCGACCGTTCTGCGCTAGTCTCGCCGCCCGTGGCCGTAGCTCCACCAGATCTGGTCCTCGACTCGCTTCGTGGCGACGGGTACCCCCTTCGGGACTGGCTCACGTCCTACCCGATGTGCCTGGTGGCGATCGATCCCTACACCCACGAGAGCGCCTGGATCCTGGAGACCGCGGGCCGGATCCTCGACCACTACTCCCCCGCCGACGTGCGGGTCGGGTGGCTGGCCACGACCGACGACGACGGCTGTCGCCAGTTCCTCGGGCCGTGGGCCGAGCGGTTCCTGACCTTCCCCGACCCGGACCGGGAGGCGGTCACCGCCCTCGGTGTCGAGCGGCTGCCGGCACTGGTCCACATCCGCTCCGACGGCTTCCTCCACGTCGTCGACGGTTGGGTCCCCGAGGCCTGGCGGGCGGTGGCCGAGGAGCTGTCCAGCTACCTGTCGTGGAGCCGGCCGATGATCCCCCAGCCGGGTGATCCGACCCCCTACTCCGGGACCGACGTCAAGGGCGACTGACCCAGCGAGGCCAACCGCATGCGCTTCGAGACCGGGCTGACGAGGGTCTGGCGTGAGGTCAGGCGATGGCGCTCCCAGGCGTCGGACGAGCCGATCCCGGTCGACCCCGGGCTGCCGCCCTCGGACCTGCGCCGGCTGTCGAGCGAGATCGACGCCGTGATCGAGACGCGGGGTGGGCTGGCGGCCGCCCGGCGGCGGGCCAGGACGGTGGCCCTGACCTACAGCACGCTGAGCGAGGGTGGCCGGCAGCGGTTCTTCGAGCACCTGGCGGCCGAGCACGACCGCGATCCGGAACGGGTCGACCGGGCGGTCGATCGGTTGCTGACCACGGGCGGCTCCGCAGGCCGTCCCGCCGGTTCGGACGACGGCGACGACCGGTCCGAGCGCCGGGCGGCCGAGGCGGAGCTGCGCCAGGCCCTCCGGCCGGGCCATCAGACCCTGCTGCGGCGCCTGGCCGGCCAGGACGGCGGTCTGGCCTTCCTCGTCGCGCTGCGGGCCGACCTCCTCCCCCATCGCCGCCGCTCCCCCGAGCTCGGCGACCTCGACGTCGAGCTGCACGAGATTCTCGAGACCTGGTTCGACGTCGGGTTGCTGCAGCTCGTCCGGCTGACGTGGGAGACCTCGGCGGCGCTGCTGGAGAAGCTGATCGAGTACGAGGCGGTCCACGCCATCGAGTCGTGGGACGACCTGAAGCGGCGTCTCGGGCCAGGCCGCCGCTGCTACGCCTTCATCCATCCCGGGATGCCCGACGATCCGCTGATCTTCGTCGAGGTGGCGCTGACCAGGGGCATTCCCGACCGTCTCGGCCCCCTCCTCGAGCCGCTCGGGGCCGAGGTCGACGTCGACGATCGCTCGGGTGAGGACCGGGCGGACACGGCCGTGTTCTACTCGATCTCCAACTGTCATCGCGGTCTGGCCGGCGTCTCGCTCGGCGACTTCCTGATCAAGTCCGTCGCCGAGCAGCTCTCGGCCGAGCTGAGCGGCCTGACCACCTTCGCCACGCTGTCGCCGCTGCCGGGCTTCCGTTCCTGGCTCGACGGTCAGGCGGCCGACGGCACGACCGACCGCACCGCCGGCGGCGCGATCCCGCTCGCCGAGCTCCACCGGGCCGACGACGTCGGTGAGACCGAGGTCTGGGACCAGCTTCGAAAGCTCGTCGACGGCGGCGCCCGCAGCATCGACGATCCCGACCTCGAACCGGTCCGGCCGGTCGTCGAGCATCTCGCTGCCCGCTACGTGACCACCATCCGAGACGACGGGCGGGCGATCGACCCGGTCGCCCACTTCCACCTCTCGAACGGGGCCAGGATCGAGCGCCTGAACTGGATGGCCAACCCGACGGAGACCGGTTGGGACCGGGGCCTCGGCCTGATGGTCAACTACCGCTACGACCTGCGCACGATCGAGGCCAACCACGACCGCTACGTCGGCACCGGTGAGCTGACGATGGCCGACGAGGTCAAGTCCCTCCTTGAACCACGGACCGGCGACGGCCGGCGGCGCTTCCGCTGAGGGGGCAACGCCAAAACGGCGGCGGCCGCCGGGTGGTCCGGCGGCCGCTCTCGTCACTCGCCGGTCGGACCGGCGCAGCTGCTACAGCTTGCGGACGTTCTTGGCCTCTTCACCCTTCCGGCCAGGAGCGATATCGAACTCGACGGACTGGCCCTCGTCGAGCGTCTTGTAACCCTCGCCGACGATGTTCGAGAAGTGAACGAACACGTCGTCGGCGCCCTCGCGGGAAATGAAACCGAAGCCCTTCTCGGCATTGAAGAACTTCACGGTACCTGTAGGCATGACACTACCTTCGCTAGAAACGACCGGACCCTTGTGGCCGGCCGCCCCCCACCCTAGTGGGGCGCCGCCAGGATGGGGTGGGAACCGCCCAAGGGGCCCGAGCGAGGCCGCCGATGGCCCCCCGGGCGCAGCCTCGGACGGCGGACCACGCCGTCGTCGGCCCCGTCAGGCGACGGCGGCGGCGATGGCCTCGGCCCCGGACACCAGGGCCTCGGACTCGGCGGCGGCGAGCACGCCGTATGGGCCGATGAGGAGGCGGTCGGTGAGTGCGTCGGCCTGGGCGAGCTTGGCCCGGTCCTCCTGGGTGATCGTCGGCGGCTCCGGGTAGCCGAAGGTGGCGACGTCGTCCGGGCGGCGGATGGCGTGGGCGACGTGGTCGTCGAGCCCGACGGCGGTCACGGCGACGAGGTGAACGCTCCCCCGCAGCTCCCGCAGCACGGCGGTGAGCTGGAGGGCACGCCCGGCGATGTCGTCGTCGAGCTCCATGCTGGCGATCCCGGCGAACAGCGGCAGGCCGGCCGGGCGGGCGGCCGCCACCACCTTCTCGGCCGCGGCGACATAGGCGTCGAGCCCGTCGACCTCGCCGAGCGCCTTGCGGCCGATCTCGCCAGCGCACGCGAAGTAGGCGGCGCTGGCCTCGGCCGGGGCCATCTGCTCCTGGGCCGACCCGTAGATCTTCTCGATGAGCGGGCGGGCGAAGTAGCCGAAGGCGCTCTCGACCACCCTGGGTGGCACGTCGCCCATCACGCCGGCCCGGCCGAGCACGTAGAAGCGGAACCCGTCGAGACCCAGCTCCTTGCCCTTGGCCAGCGTGTCGGGATGGAAGTAGAAGGCCGCTCCGGCCTTGCCCATCGGGCCATCGACGGCCCTCACCACGTCGAGCGTCTCCACGTCTGCGCAACCTTTCGTCGGCCCGGGTGTCCTGCCCGGGGTCTCGTGTGCCGGCGGTGGTACCCGCCGCCGAGTGGACCGTAGGGGCGTTCGGCCGCCGGCCGCCAGCTCGCCGCCGGGTCGGGGCCGGCCGGGCCCGGCTGCTACGTTCCCGTTCCGTGGTGTTCGACCGAGACGACCTGCCGCCGCCCGTGAACCGGTTCCTGACCGAGCGCCACCTGGCCACGCTGACCGTGGTCCGGGCCGACGGCACGCCCCAGGTCTCGCCGGTCGGCGTGACGTGGGACGCCGACCGGCGCCTGGTCCGTGTCATCACCTGGGCCGGCTCGGTCAAGGCCCGTCTGGTCGCAGCCAGGCCGGGGGCGGCCGTGGCGGCCTGCCAGGTCGACGGCGGGCGCTGGCTGACCCTCTCGGGCACGGCGACCCTCAGCGACGATCCGGCCGCCGTCGCCGAGGCCGTGGCCCGCTACACCGAGCGCTACCGGCCGCCGAAGCAGCGCGACGACCGGGTCGTCATCGAGATCGCCGTCGAGAGGATCGTCGGTCGGGTCCCGGCGGACGGGCCAGACGGCGGGCGGTCGGCGACGGCGGACCCGACGGAGGGGCCGGACGCCGGCGACCGGGCGGGACGGGCGGGACGGTCGGGCGAGGCCGGCGATGGAGGCTTGCGGTGAGCGCCGGCTCCGTCGACCGGGTGGTCGGATTGACCGGCGGGATCGGGGTCGGCAAGTCGACCGTCGCCGCCGAGCTGTCCCGCCTCGGAGCCACGATCGTCGACTGTGACGGCCTCGGCCGCCAGGTCGTCGAGCCGGACGGCCGGGCCTACGGTCCGCTGATCGAGCGGTTCGGTCGGGAGATCCTCGAGCCAGACGGCACCGTCGACCGACCGGCGCTCGGCGCCCTCGTGTTCGCCGACGCCGAAGCGCTCGCCGATCTCAACGGCATCACCCACCCGGCGATCGACGTCGAGATCGCCGCCGCCATCGCCGCCGCCACCACGCCGACGGTCGTGCTCGACATGGCCGTGCTGGTCGAGACCGAGCTGGGGGCCGGCCAGTACCACGAGGTGCTGGTGGTCGAGGCGCCGCTGGCGATCCGGCTCGAGCGGCTGCGGCGGGATCGGGGCATGCCCGAGGACGCGGCCATGGCCCGCATCGCCAGCCAGGCCGACGACGAGGCCAGGCGGGCGGTCGCCGACCACGTGATCGTCAACGACGGCGACCGGGACCAGCTGCGGGAGCGGGTCGACCGGTACTGGGGGCTGGCCGGGCTCCGCTGAGCGGACCGGGGGACCGTCGGCCGGCCCCAGGCCCCGGCCTCGGCCTCGGCCTCGGCCTCAAGGTCCGAAGCCCATCTGCCGAAGGCATGGGATCCAGGACAGTCGACGTCACTGGCGATCGAGCGTGGGCGAAACCTCCCCGCTGCCCGGTCACCCTCGGTGACGGTGCGCTAGCCTGACCGTCTCAGCCGCTCAATGGTGCGCGGCGTAGGAGTAGAACAATCATGCACAGCACGACGGATCCGACGATGATGCTCGGCCGCCTGTCCCGGGTCGAGACCGCCGACGGAACGATCAGCGGGACCATCCTCGCCGTCGGCCTGAAGGGGGTGTCGATCGCCGTCGACCGGCAGGTCGTCCAGGTTCCCCCGGCCGAGATCTATCACATCACCGCCGCCGGCTGATGCCCGGGGCGGCCCGTCCGGCCGCCCCGCACGAGGGGGAGCGACGATCACCGGCCGGCCCGGAATCGGGTCGGGCCGTCGCTTCGTCGCGGCCGTCGACGGACGCGCCTGTTGCGGGAACGCTCTGAGCGGTTAACTTTTGGTTGTTCCGATCCGCCCCGATCCGCCAGAGGTCCGAGGGGGCGGCTCCCACCGACGACCGCAGACGCCTCCCGGAGGCTCAGATCCCCGATGCTCGACCTGCACATCACGTGGCCCGAGGGCAGCGCCCGCTTCACGGCGGACGACGGCCCGGTGCAGATCGGACGCTCGTCGACCGCTGCGGTCACGCTGACCCAGGCCTCGGTCTCCCGCCGCCACCTCGAGCTGACCTGGGACGGGTCGAGCTGGATCGCCGTCGACAACTCGACCCACGGCAGCTACGGACCGACCGGTTCGCGCCAGCCCGCGCGCTGGGTCGTCGACCGCGACATCGATCTGCGCCTCGGCGGCACCGAAGGCGTGACCGTCGGCCTTCGCCTCGTGCCCTTGGCCGACGGCGACCCCGAGGACCCGCAGACCCTGGCCGTCGGCGCCGACGGCCAGACCGGTGAGTCGCCGGGAGCGCCCCCCGTGCTCGCCTCGGCCCGGGTGGCGGCCACACCAGGGCCCGCAGGTCCCGGATCGCCCCCGCCGCCCGGACCCGCCGGCCCGGCCGACGATCAGGTCGTCAGGCCGGCTCGATCGCTCCTGGCCGAAGCGGGCCCGGGCGACGACGGCGTCCCCGGCCCGACCGGGGTCAATCCGGCCGTCACGTTCGGGCCCGGCTCTCCCGCCGTCGCCGGCGACACGCTCCGGCTCAGCATCGACGGCCACGACTACTCGTTCCTTCCCGGCGCCGAGGTCACCGTCGGCCGCGATCCCGCCTGCCTGGTCCAGCTCGAGGAGCGCCACTCGCTCGTCTCCCGCCGGCACCTGCGGATCGTGCACCGCAACGGGGCCTGGTGGATCGAGGACTACTCGTCGAAGGGCACCTGGGTCGACCACCGCCGGCTCAAGGGCCCGTACCGGGCCGAGGGGAACTTCGTCGCCCAGCTCGGCGACGACGAGGCCGGGACGCCGATGCGGGTCATCACCGCCGGCACCCACCGACCCGGATTCAACGCCAACCTGCCCCTCATGGCCCTGCTGGCCGCCGCGGTGCTCGTCCCGTTGCTGATCCTGGCCTTCCTGCTGACCCGGGGCGGGGCCGAGCCGGACTTCGCATCGGCCAAGCGCTCGACGGTGATGCTGTTCGGGCTCGAGGGCGGCCAGGGCTCCGGCTTCTTCGTCGACGACAACCTGATCGTGACCAACCAGCACGTCGCCGCCCTGTCGTCGCAACTGCTCGTCGGCGTGTCTCGCTCGCCGGACGAGCCGGCCCAGATCGAGTACGCAACCGAGCTGGTCTCGAACCACCCGTTCCTCGACATCGCCGTGCTCCGGGTCTCCAACCGGGCCACGATCGGGTCGAACGGTCCCGAGATCTCGAGCGAACCGGTCGGCGACATCGGCCTCCCGGCGGTCACGATCGGCGACTCGACCGAGGTCAGCATCGGCGACGACGTGTTCAGCACCGGCTTCCCCGGTCGCCTCGGGATCACCAGCACCGACAACATGGGCGAGCTGCGCCTGCCGGCGGTCGCCGCCACGAGCGGTCAGGTGGTGAACTTCGCCATCTGGCCCGGCTGCTCCAACCCGGACCTCGACACGTTCATCCCCGCCGACTCGCCCCCCGGCGTGCAGTGCTCGCGGGGCGGCGACGTCGAGCGCGGGGTGCTGCTGTCCACCTTCCAGAGCGGCCAGGGCGCGTCCGGCAGCCCCGTCTTCAGCCAGAACGAGGTGATCGGCGTCGTGTACGCCGGCGCACCTGACGAGGCCAACGCCAGCCTCAACATCGCCACCTCGACGTTCGGCCAGTGGCTGGCCGAGATCGTCGCCGACACCCCGTAGCGGCGCCGCAGACGCCGGCGAGCGCTGGCCCGCGCAGGGGTTGCCGCTCGTCTCGTCGTGGCGGGTCGTCGAGGCGGGACGTCGACGCGGCCTGCCTGCGGGACGGGCCCATCGGCGTCGCCTGTCGTCGCCGCCGAACGGCCTGGGCAGATGTGCCGGCCACCGATCGTGACCGACGGCCCAGACCACCGGACCGCTCCCGGGCCTCCGGACCCACCGGCGGCCACGGGGCGCGCTCTGGCCGCCGCTGCATCTGGGTAAGCTCGCCCAGAACCGTTCCTCCCGCCCCGAACGGTTGAGCTAGGGGGGACCCCGGGCCCGACTACACTGGCCCGGTCCCTGGAGGCATCTTGACCCTGAGCGTCACCAATCTCGGCATTGATGGGCTCACCGACGTCGAGCAGATCGGCACCGGTGGCTCGTCGCGCGTCTACCGGGCTCGCCAGGTCGACCTCGACCGGGTGGTCGCGGTCAAGGTGCTCAACCCGGGCGGCGACCAGGGCGTCGCCCGCCGGTTCGACCGCGAGCGCAAGGCGATGGGCCGCCTGTCGCTGCACGAGGGCATCGTGCCGGTCTACTCGAGCGGGGTGACCACCCACGGCGAGCCCTACCTGGTGATGCCCTACTACCCGAACGGGTCGCTGCAGGACCAGATCGACACCGGCCCCCTCGAGTGGGAGACCGCGGTCAGCTACGTCGACGTCGCAGCCGAGACCATCGCCGCGGCCCACGAGGAGGGCATCGTCCACCTCGATCTCAAGCCGGCCAACATCCTGCTCACGAACACCGGCGCCCCCCGGATCGCCGACTTCGGGATCGCCCGCCTGACCGGGGTCGCCACGGCGGGCACGACGGCCGGCACCGCCTTCACACCGGCCTACAGCGCCCCCGAGACCTTCCTCGACGGCGAGACCGGTCCCCCGTCCGACGTCTACGGCCTCGGCGCGACGCTGTGGGCGCTGCTGGTCGGTCATCCGCCCTTCCTGACGCCAGGCGACGACTCGAACCTGATGGCGGTCATCGGCCGGGTGGTCAACAACCAGGTCGGCGACCTCCGCCACATCGCCCCGGGCGAGATCTGTGCCGTGATCGAGCGGGCCATGGCCAAGCGGCCAGGGGATCGCTACCAGACCGCCAGCGAGTTCAGCCTCGCCCTCAAGCAGGCCGCCGCCGGCGTGTCACCCGATTTCGCCCCACCCGTCCACGCCGGCGACGGCACGGCGCTGTTCCCGTCACCGGCCACCACCCAGCGACCCGCCGGCCCGGTCGCGCCGGTCGGGGCGCCACACGAGGCGCCCGACACCGCGGTCCATCGCACCGCGTCGGCCTCGCCGGGGCGCCCGCTGCTGCAGGAGACCGCGCAGCCGCTGGCCAAGCCGGTGAACCAACCGCCGGGGGTCGCCCCGACGCCGTTCATCGATCTCGACCGCTTCAGGATCGCGCCGATCGTGATCGCCGCCATCGCCTTCGTCGCCGTGGTCGGGATCGCCGCATTCGCCCTGTTCGGCGGCGACGACAGCACGATCGCAGACGGTGACGGCACCCTGATCGAAGCCGACAACCCGGCGGGGCCGACGACCGGGGCGACGACGGCCTCGTCGATCGAGGTCGACACCGGCTCCGGCGGGTCCGCAACCGGCGGCGACGAGGCCGGAGCGTCGTCGACGACCGAGACGACCACCGCCGGCTCGACGTCGGCGTCGTCGACCGAGACGACCAGCCCCGACCCGAGCTCGACCACGACCTCGGACGGCTCGACGACCTCCGAGGCGTCGTCCTCGTCGACCACCGACACCACCACGGCGACGTCGTCGACCACCGACACGACGACCAGCACCTCGTCGAGCCCGTCCAGCTCGAGCCCGTCGAGCAGCACGTCGACCACGATCGACGACCCGCTCCAGCCGCCCGGCAGCCTGTCGGCCACCGCCGGGGCCGACGACACGTCCGTGTCGCTGACCTGGACGGCGCCCGAGACCGGCCCCGATCCCGACGGCTACCGGCTCACTCGCAACGGCACGCTGCTGCGCGAGGTGGCCGCCAACCGGACCACGTTCACCGACCGCAACCTCGACCCCGGCACGTACACCTACACGGTCCGTGCCATCGACGACGACGGCGGCTCGTCGACCGGCACCTCGGCGACGGTGACGATCGGCCCGCTCGACATCACGGCGTTCAACGTGACCCGCACGGCCGGCGAGCGGATCACCGCCTCGTTCTCGGCCAACAAGTGCGTGACGAGCTACACGATCAGCGCCGTGCCGACCGGCGGCGGCGACGGGGAGACGGTGAGCAGCACCGGCCCCGCCAGCGGCTGCGTCGACAGCGACTCGGTGATGCTCGGCGACCTCGTGCCGACGACCGACTACCAGGTCAACGTCCGGGTCCGGCTCGATGGCGAGGTCGCCAGCGACTTCGCGGCGGCGCCGGCGCCCGATCCCGGGCCCTGATCCCGCCCAACGGACGAGGCTGCAGCGACAAGCGGCCTAGCAAATCGCGGCTCGCGAATCACGTGACGATTTCGTGGTGATCTCTGCGCGGTTCTGTTGAGCCGCTGACGCGGTCCGGCACCCCCAGTACAGTCACCGCCGGGTGGAACACAACACAGCGCCAAGGGGTGACCGAAACGCATGAGCACCGACACGGTAACCATCGCCTACTGCGAGCACGGTGAGGTCGAGGCAGCCTGCCTGGAGTGCCTGGCCATGCCGAAGAAGGTGACGCCACCACGGGCTCCCGCTCCGAGGGCAACGAAGAACCCCTCCTCGGCCAAGGACAAGATCTCACCGCTGGCCGGCGACCTCGACATGTCGCTTCCCGTCGAGGCGGTCGACGGCGTCCTCGGGTCCGACTGCCTGTCGGCCAGGGCCTTCCCCCACTACCTCCGCCGGGCCGGCTGGGTCTACCTCCGCTGCGAAGGTCGCCTGCAGGCGCGGGTCAAGGCGACCAAGGTGGTGTGGCGCGACGATCGGACCGACCTGGCCGATCCTGACCGGGACCTCGGCCCCGGCATCGCCATCGAGGTCGACAGCCGCACGTGGGATCACGACCTCGACATCGATCTCGGCCCTTTGGCCGACCAGCAGCGAGACGGCTTCCGCTACCTGCTGACGAACGACGACGACTCGGTCACCCACTACCGGGGCGGCAAGCCGATCGTCGACCTCGACGAGGATGAGATCGACCTCACCGGCGAGCTCGCCCGGTAGGTCAACCGCCGCTTCGGCCGGCAGCGAGCGCACCGAGGGGCGCAGGACGCGGGTGATCCGGGTCCGCCGGCTGCGCCTCTAGCCTCGGAGCGATGCGGTCCTGTCGCCCCCGATCGCCACGCGCTCGGTCGAGCGTGCTTCGATCGCTCGCGGTGACCGCTGCGCTCGCCCTGCTGGTGCCGGCCGGCTGCTCGGCTGAGCGCCCGACGCTCGTGCAGCCGACCACGACCGCCCCGCCGCTCGGCACCGTCGCCCCGACGACCGTGCCGCTGCCCGAGCGGGCGGACTGCGTGACGACGACCGGGCCCGGCCCCGGTCGGGCCGTGCTCGTCCCCGATGTCGTCCCGTGTGTTGCGGTGGCCGCCCACCACCGCATCAGCTTCGTCAACCAGGGGGGCGAGCAGGCCGAGCTGCGCGTCGGCCAGACGACCCTGCTGATCCCGGCCGGGGCCGAGCTGGCCACGGAGCCGGCGGGGTCGCTGCTGGTCGGCGGCCCGAACCGCATCCTGTCCGGCGAGGCCACGGTGGCCACCGTCTGGCTCGTCGACGCGGCCGAGAACCCGCTGGCCGGCTCGCAGATCGATCTGACCTCGGTCGGTCCGGTCGAGCTCGGGCAGGGCCCGGCCGACGTGACGGCGGCGGTCGGCGGGCCGCCGGTGCCGGCCTCCGGCAGCGCCTGCTACCTCAGCACGCTCGAGGGCGACCCCTACTCGCCGCTGTTCACCTTCCGCGACGGACAGCTCGTCGTCGTGCAGGTGTTCACCCCGGGGCTGGCGACGCTGTCGGGGATCAGCGTCGGCTCGACGGCGGCCGACGTCGTCGCCGCCTACGGCGATCGGGTCGAGGCCCGGGCCCCCGCGGACGGCGACCCAGCCCGCCGGCTGTTCGTGTTCCTGCCGTCTGACGAGGACGACCAGGTGTTCCGGCTCGTCTTCGACCTCACCGACGACGTGGTGACGACCGTCCGCTTCGGCGCGAGCGAGATCGTGGCCGACCAGCCGGGGTGCGGCCCCTGATCGCCGGCGGGCACGAGCCTCGCCGACCGGACCGGGTGTCCGGTCCGGTCGGCTCGGGCTCATCCGTCCGGTCGCCCTGATCGGTGCGGCGTCGGCCCCAGACGTGCTCGGTCAGGGGCGCTCGCCGAACTCGGGGCGCTCGGTCCTCGTCCGCTTGACCTCCCAGAAGCCCGGCGTCGTTGCCATCATCACGAACCCGTCCCACAGCCGGAGCGACTGCTCGCGGGGCGGAACCCTGGTGATGACCGGCCCGAACAGGGCGACCTTCTCGCCGTCGTCGTTGTCGAACGCGATCAGCGGCGTGCCGACGTCGTCGCCGGACAGGGCGAGACCCTGCCCCATTCGCTCGCGGATCACCGTGTCCCATGACTCGTCGTCCATCGCCGCCGCGTGGGCCTCGTCGGCCCCGATCGCCTTCAGCGCCTCGGTCGGGTCGAAGTCTCGATCGCGGTCGTGGTGGATCCGCCTGCCGTACTCCCAGTAGAGCGGGAAGACGGCGTCGTCGCCCTCGGCCGCCCTGAGCGATTCCATGACCCGGAGCAGCCCGTGGGTGCGGGCGACCGGGCCGTAGTAGTCACTGTCGGGATCGGGCTGGTTCTTCTCCAGCAGCGAGATCGGTTGCCACAGGATGTTGAGATCCCGCTCCGGTGCCACCTCGTCGACGACCCAACGGGCCGTCACCCAACACCACGGTCATATCGGATCTACCCAGAACTCGATGTCCATCAGACCACGCTACTGGTGCCGCCACATCGTTGGTGCCATCGGGGCCGCTACCGTTGGCCTCGTCGCCCGGGCCCCGTGCCGCCCGGGCGGCTCGGGCCTCCGAAGCGGCCCCTCGGCCACGGCCGCTCCTCCCCCGATCGCTCGTCCGCCCCGATTCCCCTCGAGCGGGGCCAGCGCCTGGAGCCCAATCCCGTGACCGACGACCCGACCGACCCCGGTCGACCACCGGAGGAGCAACGCCCGAGCGGCCGTTCCCCGACACCGCCACCGACACCGATCTCGGCCGTCGACGCAGCCCAGCTGGCCGTCGGCCGGTTGCACCTCGGCTCGTGGGCCGATGCCGGGCCTCGCCTGCTCCCCCGCCTTGTCCCGCGCCGGCGGGCCGGGACCCACTCGATCGGCCTCGACCGGCTCGACGGCGGCCGTGAGCCCGGCCCCCGGCTCGACCTGGCCCTGGACGCCGACGATGCCGTCGTCCGGGTCGACGATGCGCTGCTGGCGTCCTGGGACCGGCCTCCGGCCGAGGTCTGGCGTCGGGCGAAGGCCAACCTGGCGGCCCGCAGCCCGGCGGTCGCCGACCTCGCCGGGCCGGGGCGCCTGGTCGCTCTCAGCGACGGCCGGTGGACGACGGGCTGGATCGCCATCGCCGACCGCCTCCCTGGGGTCGGCGACCGGCCGGGCCCCGGCGGCCGGCTCCTGGCCGCCGCCCCCGCATCGGATCTGTTGCTGCTGGTGGCGCCGGCGGCGGGCCGGCCGGACACGGCCGAGGTCGTCGAGCGGCTCACCGGCATCGCCATGGCACTGACGGCAGCCGCGGCCGACCCGCTGTCTCCGGCCGTCCTCGCCGTTCCCCGATCCTCTGCGTTCGGGGCAGGCGAACCTTTCCCGACCACGGCGAGTCTGGAATGATGTCCCAGTGCATCCCAACCGGACGGACGGCGATCACCACCGATGACCCTGGTCGTACAGTTCATCGAGCAGACGTTCCGGCCGGACGACCAGCTGGCGTTCGGGCGAAACGCCGAGCTCAGCCTCGATCCGGACAACGGCTACCTGCATCGCCAGGCCGGCCGGTTCCGGCTGGTCGGCGACATCTGGTGGCTCGAGAACCGGGGCAGCCGCCTCCGGCTGAAGATGATGTCGTCGGACGGCTCGGTGATCGACCTGCACGCCGGCGCCTCGTCGCCGATCCTCGGCCGCAGCGGCACCGTGTCGCTGGTGGCGGGGCCGACCCGCTACGAGGTCGCCTACTGGTTGGAGACCGAGCCGTCGCCGCTCGGGCTCGACACGACCGGCCGCATCCCGGTCGGGGCCGAGACGGCCACCTACGGCACGGCCCTGACGCCCCGCGAGCTCGACTTCGTCGTCGTGCTGGCCCGCAACCGGCTCACCGGGCGGGGCGGCCCCCTCCCCTCCCAGGCCGACATCGCCGACATCTGGGGCGTCTCGAAGAAGACCGTCGACAACACGCTGCAGCGGCTGCGGGCCAAGCTCCGCAACCGCGACGTCCGCTTCCTCGACACGACCGAGATGCTGGTCGAGTACCTCGTGGCCCAGGGCTATGTGACGATCGCCGACCTCGAGTGGGCCGCCCTCGACGAGCCGGACGGCCCTCGACCGGCCTCGGCCAGGCCCGAGCCCTGATCGCCGAGCCGCCGGCGCCCGAGACCGGGCGGCCGCGGCCGCCGATCGCCCCCGGACCCGACCTCGGCCGGCCGGCCAGCGGCCCGCCGCTTCCGCGGTCGGTCAGGGCCGGAGGGCGGCCAGGTCGGCGGTGACGAACACCCCATCGGGGTCGTAGCGGTCGCGCAGCTCCCACCAGCGGCGGTAACCGACGTGCAGGTCGGCCAACTCGCCCCCGGTCCGGTAGTGGACCTTCCCCCAGTGCGGGCGGCCGTCGTGCCGGCGGAACACCTCCTCACACGCCTCGAACAACGGTCGGTCGTCCAGGGCGACGTCCTGGTGGACCGAGATCGTCACCGTCGGCCGGCCGGCGGCGACGCTGATCAGCTGGTCGTCGGCGGCCAGCGTCCGGTACTCGACCGGCCACTGGAGGTCGGTGAAGCGCTCGAGGATCAGCTCACGGATCTCGGCGAAGCACGCCGGCCCGGCCTCCGCCGGCACGCCGTACTCCATCTCGGTGTGTCGATCGTCGCGGATCGAGGAGATGATCTGATGGCTCCAACCACGCCGCTCGCGCTTGGCCACCTGTTCGACGGGGGCGATCGGACCGTCGACCGGGTCGGGTTCGGCGTCTGGCGGCAGCTCGTCGAGCGACTTGCAGGCGCAGAGGTCACGCTCGGGCACCCAGAAGAACTCGAAGTGGCGGGTGTCGGCGACGAGGCGGTCGAGGTCGCCCATGATCTCGCCTGGCGGGGCGAACCACTGCCGCTCGTCGAGCCGGTAGCGGGGTCGGACCCGGAGCGACAGCTCGGTGACCAGGCCGACGGCGCCGAGCGAGTGTCGGGCCAGGGCGAACAGGTCGGGCTCGTTGGTGGCGTCGCAGTCGACCACCTCGCCCCCGGCCGTCACCAGTCGAGCGCCGACCACGGCCGCGCTGAGGTTCTGCAGCGTCGGCCCGGTGCCGTGGGTCCCGGTGGCGGTGGCGCCGGCGATCGACTGGCGGTCGATGTCTCCCTGGTTGACCAGGGCCAGCCCGAGGCGATGGAGGGGCTCACCGAGCTGGTGGATCCGGGTGCCGGAGCGGACCCGGACCACGGGCTGCCCGTCGTGCCCGATCCCGTCGACCACATCACCGTCGACCAGGCCATGCCAGTCGTCGGTCTCGACCAGCAGGCCGTCCGGCGCCGCGACCCGGGAGTGGCTGTGGGCGGCCCCGACGGCCCGGACCGACCAGCCCTCGCGCCGGGCCAGGGCCACGGCGTCGACGAAACCGGCCTCGTCGCCGGGCGAGGCGACCGCGAGCGGCTCGGCCTCCTGTCTCCCGGACCAGTTGCGCCAGATCATCGGTCCTGCACCTCCTCGGGCGGTGTGACGGGGTCGTTCCGGAGCGGTGTGGCGAAGCTGACCTCGTGCCCGGCCGGATCGCGGATGTGGAAGTAGCGCTCGCCCCAGGGCGCGTCCGCTGGCTCGGTCTCGGGCCGGTAGCCGGCGTCGACGAACGCCCGGTGGACCCGGTCGGGTGAGTCGACGTGGACGATGAACCGGCCCCAGAGCCCGGCCGCAGGCGGCTGGCCCGGTTGGTCACGGCCGGTGAGGTTCACGAAGTGCGGGCCGAGCCGCAGGCTGGTGAAGGAGGCGCCGGGACCGCCGTACGCGATCTCGAGGCCGGGAACCAGCCAAAACGCCACTGATGCAGCCATGTCGTCGGTGAACAGCGTGACCGCGCTCAGCTCCATGACACCCCCGGCCGCGGCCGTCCGAACTCGTGGTCGGGGGTGCCCGATCCGGTGCGCGCCAACCGCCTAGAGTGGGACCGGCACGACCGCAGCGGTCTAGAATCGACCGTCACAGGGTGATCTTCGCCGAACCTCGCATGCCGTACGGGCCGGCTTCGGGTGCATCGGTGGCCGGAAGGCACAGGTGAACAGCACTTCTCCCGGGGTTCCCGGGTACGAGACGACGAGGGTACTGGAAGCGGGACGGTCGACGATCGTCCGAGCCCGCCGCGAACAGGATGGCCGTGAGGTTATCGTCAAGCTGCTCGACCCTGCCAGCGAACCGGTGCTGCCCAAGCGACTGCAGCGCCGGAGGCGGGCCTTGCTGCGCCGGAGCCGCGACGACGCCGGGCTGGTTGCGCTGCTCGACCACGGCGTCGCGCCGGATGGCCGGTCGTTCGTCGTCATCCCCTGGCTGTCGCTCGGCAGCCTCCAGGACCAGATCGACCGGGGCCCGACTCCCTGGTTCCCCGCATCCCAACTCGTCGCCGAGGTGGCGAGGACCGTCGGCACGCTGCACGACGACGACATCGCCATCGGCGACCTGCGGCCCTCCAAGATCCTCCTGGAGGCGGCCGACACGCCGACGGTGTCGGCCTTCGGGATGGCGACACGCCGGTTCGACGACGGCGGTCCCGACTTCCGTGCCCCCGAGGCCGGCAACGACCGGCCGCCGACGGCGGCCGCCGACGTCTACTCGCTCGCGCTGATCCTGTGCACGCTGGTGCTCGGCCGCAGCCCCGGCCGCGACGAGCCCGTCGACGACTACCTGAGCGAGGTGACCGGGCTCGTCCCGCCCCGGATCCTCGACGTGATCGAGCACGGTCTGCACGACTCGCTGATGAACCGCTACGGCAGCGCCACCGCCATGTACCGGGCGCTACAGCGGGCGATCGAGGCCGGACCAGACGACGAGCACGACGGCGCCGTCGCCGGCGACGCTGAGGAGCCGGAGGTCGACCTCGACGAGCTGCTGGCCACCTCCGCTCCGGTCGTCAACGCCGGCCCCGACCCGCTCGTCCCGTCCGGGCTGCAGGACATCGCCTTCGCCGACGGCCTCGACGACCTCGACGGCGGGAACGATGTCGAGGCCGACGAGTCCGGGATCGACGACGACCGCCTCCTGTTGCCGGCCGGGCTCGACGACATCGTGCTGGCCACGCCGGAGATGCGGGCCGCCGAGCAGCTCCCCGGTGACGAGACGACCCCGTTCCCCGACCCGGATCCCAGCGACGAGACCTGGGCACCGACGGGTGAGCCGCACGGGTCCGAGACCATCGACCTGCGGACCGACGCCGGGGCGACGGTCGAGCTCGACCCCGGCACCGACCTCGACCCCGGCACCGACCTCGACCCCGAATCCGACGAGGACGTCGGCACCACGTCTGGCCACCCGGACGAGGCGGCCGAGGGGCCGGCCGGCGAGGCCGGGGCCGACGACGTCGACGCCGAGCACGACGGTCCGGGCGACGACCTCGACCACGACCAGCCGGAGGGCGATGACGAGATCGTCGATCTCACCGAGCTGTTCACCAGGACCCAAGAGTTCGTCTACGACCCGACCGCCGTGCCGGGCGACGGGCCGGGGGCCGACGACGGCGGTCGCGACGGTCACGACGGCCCGAATGGCCGCCTCGACGGCCCGCCGATCATCGGGCCGGGCGGCGCCGGCCACTCGCCCGAGCGGGCCCCGCAGTCGATTCCGCACCCGCCGGTCCAGCCGGTTGCCGTTGGCGTCGAGGCCGGCCCCGCCGCCGTCGGGGCCGAGGCCACGGCCGACGACGACGGAGCCATGGCCCTCCTGGCGCCGGCACCGCCGACGATGCCGGCCCGCCCGTCGCTCGTGGCGGCCGACGACGACCCGACCGACGTGTTCGACCAACCGATCGACACCAACGGGCACCAGCCGGCCGACGGCCTCGACGAGCTCGGCGTCGACGCGGTCGCGGCGCCGGACGACGGAGCGCTGCCCTTCGCCCCGCCGGCACCATCGGAGGCGATCCCGTTCCCCAACATGGGCCGGGTCCGCACGGCGGCGGACGACCACGGTCTGCTGGCCAGGGCCAGGGTGCGGCTCGAGCTGTTCTGGTTCCGCAACCGACGTCGGGTGGCGACCCTCGCCGCGCTGCTCGGACTGGCCTCGATCGTGGCCACGGTGCTGTTCTTCGCCGCCAGGGAGATCCGTTCGAGCACCACCTCGATCAGCACCGAGGGCGTTCCCCAACCGTCGCTGACCACCGCGACCACCGGGGTCAACTACGTCTCCACCGACGCGCCCTTCGTGACCGACCTGCCCCCGACGACGGCGACCACCGTTGCCACCGTCCGGCGCCGGCCGAACACGACGGCGGCCGCCGGTCCGGCGACGTCGCCGCCGACGATCGGGTCGACATCGAGCCCGCCGACCACGGAACGGGCGACCACGACCGGCCCGCCGACCACCGCCCAGACCACCACCACCAGACGCCGGACCACCACCACGAGGGCGACGACGTCGAGCCCGCCGACAACCGAGGAGACCACCACCACCAGACGGCGGACCACCACGACGACCACGGCCTCGACGACCACGAGCGATGTCCTGCCCCCGCCCCCTGACGACGACGGCGAGCCGCCGGACGACGACGCAGCCCCCGCCCTCGCTCGGCCGACCCTCGTCGCCGTCGACGGCGACTCGGCGTCGATCACCTACCGGAGCGACGCCTGCGTCGCCACCCAGTTCCGTCTCCGGGGCAGCGACGGGTCGCTGCAGTCGGGCGCCAGCAGCGGTTACGACGCCGCCATCCAGTGTGCGCTGGCCTGGAACCTCGACTTCGACGCCAGGAGGGGCTCGGAGCTGACCCCCGGCGTGGCCTACACGTTGACGGTCACCGTCAAGGACGTCGCCGATCAGACCGCCTCGGCTCGCCTGGACTTCACCACACCGACCTGACCGACGAGCCTCGATGCCGGACGGCTCGGGCATCGGGCGTGTGCGGCATCGGTCACGGCGGCCAGGGAGAGTTCGTCGACGCCCCCATCGCCGTCTATGTTGGTTTGGTGAGCGAAGTATCTCCGGTCAAGCCGGTTCGCGTGGAGCGTCAACCACCTCGAAGCGAGATCGACGAGGTGGTTCCCGGCATCCTCCGCCTGCAGCTCCCGATCTCCTTCCCCGGCCTCGGCCACGTCAACTGCTACGCGATGGAGGACGCAGACGGCGTCGCCCTCGTCGACCCGGGTCTGCCCGGGCTGCGCACGTGGCGGTACCTGAAGCGGCAGCTCGGCTCGGTCGGTATCCCGATCTCGCGGGTCCACACCGTCGTCGTCACCCACTCCCATCCCGACCACTTCGGTCAGGCCTCCCGGTTCCGCAAGCAGTGCGGCTCCGAGATCATCACCCACCGCCAGTTCCGCACGTTCCTCGACCCCGAGGCGGAGGCGGACGACGAGGAGGCGCTGACGGTCCTCGAGCCGGATGCGGCGAACGGTGACGGGGCGTCGACATCGTCCGCCGACGGATCGGCGCTGCCCCGGCCGGTGCCGGACGGCCCCCTGGTCCGCGAGACCCCCTGGGGCGGCAAGCCGTACGAGCTGCCGCTCAGCCGCCGCATCCGCTACCGGGCCCTCCGCCTCGCCGCCGGGCGCTTCATCGCCCCGACCCGACCGACACGCCGGGTCGACGATGCCGACGTGCTCGAGCTCGGCGGCCGAGGCTGGGTGTCGGTCCACACCCCCGGCCACACCGAGGACCACCTGTGCCTGTGGGACCCAGACGGCGGGGTGATGATCAGCGGCGACCACGTGCTGCCGACGATCACGCCCCACATCTCCGGCCTCACGACCGCCAGGGACCCGCTGGCCCAGTTCTTCGCCAGCCTCGATCGGATGAAGGGCTTCTCCGCCGTCCGGTCGGTGCTCCCGGCCCACGGGCTGGAGTTCACCGACCTGGCCGGGCGGGCCGACGACATCATCCGTCATCACGAGGACCGGCTGCAGACCCTGCGGGAGGCCGGCGAGCGGCTCGGCGACGGCACGGTCGAGGAGTACATGCGCGAGTTGTTCCAGCAACGATCGTGGGGACCGATGGCCGAATCCGAGACCTACGCCCACCTCCAGCACCTCACACTCTGTCATGAAGCTGACATAAAGTCGGATGGTCCCCTGCTCCGGTACCGGATGCGCGACTGACCGGCCGGTCAACTCCGCCGCAGGAAACGCCGCTCGGCCAGCGAGATATCTCAGATCGATAGTTCAAAGTGCGCCGATCTGAGGTCTCGGCCAGATGACGACATTGTCGTACGTCCGACAATGGTCTGTTACTTGTCCAAGACGGTTGACGGTGGCGACGGGACTGCCAACGGGGGCGAGGTGTATAGTTCGTTCGAGAAGGCGGATGATTGTGGCTCGTGATGCGGTCTGCCTTGCAACTGTTCAGTCTGTGCCGGTGGACGCATCCTCACCTCGTCGTGACGTCGATCGGCCCGAGTTCGGGGTGTGGCCGATGCGCGGCGGCACGGCCACACCCCTCTCTCATCCTCGACCGCCACACGCCAGTGGCGTCGGCTGAGCGTCGGCGTGCGGGGGCCAGGGGGGACAACTAGCGTCCGGGCATGCCGAGCGCACCCGACCCCGATGCCCTGAAGCAGTTCTCGTTCACGGTCTGGACCTACAAGATGGGCGAGCAGGTCTCGCTGCTGATCCATCTCGGAGATCGGCTCGGCCTGTACCGCGCCCTGCACGGTGCCGGTCCGCTCACCTCGCACGAGGTGGCCGATCGGGCCGGCCTCGACGAGCGCTTCGTGCGCGAGTGGTTGCTCGGCCAGGCCGCGGCCCGACTGCTCGAGCGCCACGACGACGGCCGCTTCGAGCTGACCGAGGTGCAGGCCGCCGTCCTGGCCGACGAGGAGGGCTCGCTCAGCTTCTCCCTCGGAGCGTTCCGGGGCGGGACCAGCCCCGAGGCCATCGACGCCCTGGTCGAGTCGTTCCGGACCGGTCGAGGGATCACCTACGAGCAGCAGGGACCGGCGGCCGCGGCCGGCCTGGCCAGGATGACCGGCCCCTGGTCACGCCTGGCCCTGACGTCGGTGATCCTGCCCGCGCTCGACGGGGTGGTGGCCAAGCTCGAGGCCGGGGCCACCGTCGTCGACATCGGCTGCGGCGGCGGCGTGACCGCGACCACGATCGCCCAGGCGTTCCCGAACTCCCGCTGCATCGGCTACGACCCCTCGTCGATCGCCATCGACATGGCGAGGGAGCGGGCGGCTGCGGCCGGGCTCGACAACGCCACGTTCGTCGACGCAACGGCGGTCGAGCTCCCCGCCGGCACCGCGGCCGACCTCGTGCTCTGCTTCGACTGCCTGCACGACATGCCCCGGCCGGATCAGGCGCTGGCGGCCATCCGGTCGGCGCTGGCCGACGACGGGACGGTCCTGATCAAGGACATCCGCAGCACGGGCGACTTCGAACGCGACCGCCGCAACCCGCTCCTGGCCATGTTCTACGGCTTCTCGGTCACGTCGTGCCTGCAGTCGGCCTGCTCCGAGCCGGGGGGCATGGGATTGGGGACCCTCGGTCTCTACCCTGAGCGGATGGAGGAGCTCGTGACCGCTGCCGGATTCGCCTCGTTCACCCGCCACGAGTTCGAGGACGCGGCCAACCTCTACTACGAGGCCCGGATCGCTTGAGCCGACGAGCCGGTGGCCCCGGTCCAACCACCGTGGCGGTGACCGCATGCCCGTGATCAGCTGTGGCCACTGCGGAGCGACCCACGGCTCGGTGGCCGAGGTCAGGGCCTGCGCCACCGCCAACCCGGTCGACACACCGGCCGGTGTGCCACCGACCGCCGAGCCGGCGCCGTCCGGCCAATCGGCCGGTGGCGAGCGGTCGACGCCAACCGAGCCAAGCGGCCGGGCCACCGGACGGTCCGACCGGTCTGCGGCCGTCGGCGAGCGCCGGTCCAGCCCGCACCCCGACCGCGGGCCGGCCTCGTCGACCGCTCCGTCGACGGCTCCGTCGGCGGGGCGGAGCTCGGCGACGCTGCCGCCGCTGCCCGGCGGTCTGCCGCCGGAGCGCCTGGCCGGGCCGGACGTGCTCGGCCGCAGCCTGCTCGTCGGCCCTGGCGACGGCGTCCCGGCGGCCTGGGCCGAGGCCGAGGAGGTGACCGCCGACGCCGAGGCCGACCAGGCCGTGGTCGAGCGCCTCCACCACGCGTGGCGGCGACGCGAGCGCCTCGTGATCCGCTGGTCCGGGCCCCTCCCCGACCCCGAGCCGACCACCGACGAGCCGTTCCACCGCCTCGGCCCCGGCCACGAGCTCGCAGGCGAGCGGCTCCGCTTCGCCGTCACCGCCAACGCGGTCGACGCCCGAGGCTCGCAGCCGGCCTTCGAGCCGCTGCAGCTCGCCCTGGCCGCCGGAGCGGCGATCGCCGGCCCGGACGCCGCGGCGACGCCCGATCGGCCGGCGGCCGACGTCACCCTGACCGACGGCCGCGAGCACCTCGTCGACGGCGGGCCGCTCGACCTCGACCTGCCGGCGACGGTCGGCTCGCTCATCCCCCGGGTCCATCTGATCGGCGGATCGCTCCGCCCCCTCCTGACCAGGGCGGCGCCGACGGCCGACCTGGCCCCGGACCAGCTGGCCGCCGTCGCCCACCGAACCGGGGCGGCCCGCATCCTCGCCCCGGCCGGGTCGGGCAAGACCAGGGTCCTGACCGAGCGCAGCCGCCATCTGGTCGCCGACTGCGGCATCGCCGCCCGCTCGGTGTGCATGGTGGCGTTCAACCGGCGGGCCAAGGACGAGATGCGGGAGCGGCTGACCGACGTCGCCGCGCTCGACATCCGAACCCTCAACAGCCTGGCGCTCGCCCTGGCCACCGGCTCGGGCCCGTTCCGGGCCGGCGGCGAGCCGGACGGCCGGCTGGCCACGATCGACGAGCCCGAGGCCAGGCGCCTGCTCGACCGCATCCTCCCGGGGCGCCGGCGGAGGCGGCTGACCGACCCGCTCGAGCCGTGGATCGACGCCCTCTCGGCCTGCCGGCTCGGGCTGCGGGACCCGGACGAGATCGAGCGGAGCTACGGTGGCGACGTCGCCGACTTCCCCGCGGTCCTCGAGCAGTACCGGAGCGAGCTGGCCCGCCGCAACGCCCTCGACTTCGACGAGCAGATCCTCCGGGCCATCGATCGGTTGCTGACCGACCCGGCGGCCAGGCGGACCGCCCGCTCGATCGCCCCGGTCCTCCTGGTCGACGAGTTCCAGGACCTCACCCCGGCCCACCTGCTCCTGCTGCGGGTCCTGGTCGGCCCGGCCGGCGAGGTCTTCGCCGTCGGTGACGACGACCAGACGATCTACGGTTACGCCGGCGCCTCCCCCGACTGGTTGATCGAGTTCGAGCGGTTCTTCCCCGGCGCCGCCGACCACCACCTCACGGTCAACTACCGCTGTCCGCAGGATGTCGTCGGCGCCGCCGTCAACCTGCTCAGCCACAACCGGCGCCGGGTGACCAAGACGATCGATGCCGGCCCCGGGGCCGAGCCGGACGGGCTGGTGATCCTGCGGGGCGACCCGCAGCAGGGCCTCGTCGACCACGTCGGCCGGCTGCTCGGCCGCGGGGCCGAGCCGACCGACATCGCCGTCCTGGCCCGGGTCAATGCCTCGCTGCTGCCGGCCGCCGTGCACCTGGCCGAGACCGGCATCCCCGTCGTCCGGCCCTGGGGCCTCGGACCGGAGATCCTCGACCGCTCCGGCGTCGGCGCCGCCCTGGCCTGGCTCCGCCTGGCCACCGGCCCGGCCAAGGGCTTCGGTCCGGACGACATCCGCCTCGCCCTGCGCCGGCCACCCCGGTCGCTGCACCCCCGGGTCGCCGACTGGGCCTGCGAGCAGCGCTCGCTGTCCGACCTGGCCGCCCTGGCCGGCCGGCTCAACACGGAGCGGGAGGCCGAGACCGTCGCCGCCTTCGCCGACGACATCGCCAGGCTCCGCGACGCCGCCGCCGACGGGGCCACCACCGAGGAACTGCTCACCACCGTGTACGACGAGATCGGCCTCCTCGGCGCGGCCTCGCAGCTCGACACCTCCCAGCGGAGCGCCAGGCGAGCGGCCCACGGCGACGAGCTCGCCGCGGTCAGAGCCGTCGCCGGCCTGCACCGCGAGGCGGCCACGTTCGACTCGTGGCTGCGGTCGCATCTGGCCGCCATCCCCGCCTACGACCCAAACGAGCCCCGGGCGGCGGTGACGCTGGCCACCATCCACACCACCAAGGGCCTCGAGTGGCCCCACGTCGTCGTGCACGACGTCCGGGGTGACCTGCACCCCCACCAGCTGGCCACCGACACCGAGGAGGAGCGGCGCATCTTCCACGTTGCCGTCACCCGGGGCCGCCGGTCGGTTGCCGTCGCCCCCTCCGGTCCGCCGTCGCCGTTCGTCGACGAGCTGGCCCGGCTCCGGCCGGCCGACGAGCCCTGGCCGAGCGAGCCCGTCGTGTCCGCCGGGGCCAGGGCCGCCGGAGCGACGAACGGCAAGGGAACGAGCGGCCGGAGCGGACCGGCCGAGCGGGCCGAGCCGGGCACGCCACGGGAGGCGGCACTTCGCGAGGTGCTGGCGTCGTGGCGGCGCGAGCGGTCGAGGGCGGACGGCGTACCGGCCTACGTGGTCTTCGACAACAAGACGCTCGATGCCATCGCCCGGGTCGAACCGACCTCGCTCGGCGACCTCGGCGCCATCAGCGGGATCGGGCCGGCGAAGCTCGAGCGCTACGGCGCCGACGTGCTCGGCCTCGTCGCCTCGCTCGACGACTGAGCCCGATTCGACGGCGGGAGATCCCGTGTCGGCGACGGGGTCATCCGGTTGCCACGACCGCCGATCGCCGAGGGTGGCGCGCCGCTCCACTCCCCCGGACCCCCGACGGCCCCGCTACCGTTGCCGTATGGCCCAGGCTCCCGACTTCTCCTTCACCGACCTGCTGCCCCTGGGCGAGGACACCACCCCGTACCGGCTGCTGACCACCGACGGCGTCGACGAGGTCGAGCTCGGCGACCGCACCTTCCTCCACGTCGACGACGAGGCGATGCGGCTCCTGTCGGCCGAGGCCATCCGCGACATCTCCCACCTGCTCCGCCCCGGGCACCTGCAGCAGCTGGCCGACATCCTCGACGACCCCGAGGCGTCGGCCAACGACCGGTTCGTTGCCACCGAGCTGCTCAAGAACGCCTCGATCGCCGCCGGCTTCGTGCTCCCCGGCTGCCAGGACACCGGCACCGTCATCATCAAGGGCAAGAAGGGCCAGCACGTCCTGACCGACGGCAACGACAAGGTCCCGCTGGCCCGAGGCGCCTACGACACCTACCAGGACTCCAACCTTCGGTTCTCCCAGATGGCCCCGCTGTCGATGTGGGACGAGCGCAACACCGGCACGAACCTCCCGGCCGAGATCAAGCTGGAGGCCACCCAGGGGTCGGCCTACACCTTCATGTTCATGACCAAGGGTGGCGGCTCGGCCAACAAGAGCTTCCTGTTCCAGGAGACCAAGGCCCTGCTCAATCCTGCGAGCCTGATGGCGTTCCTCGACGAGAAGCTTCGGCTGCTCGGCACGTCGGCCTGCCCGCCCTACCACCTCGGCCTGGTCATCGGCGGCACGTCGGCCGAGCTCGCGGTCGAGACGGCGAAGCTGGCCTCGACCCGCTACCTCGACCGCCTGCCGACCGAGGGCTCACCGGCCGGCCACGGCTACCGCGACGTCGAGCTGGAGCAGGAGGTCCTGGAGCTGACCCGGCGGTTCGGGATCGGGGCCCAGTTCGGCGGCAAGTACTTCTGCCACGACGTCCGGGTCATCCGCCTGCCGCGCCACGGGGCCTCGCTGCCGGTCGGGGTGGCCGTCAGCTGCTCGGCCGACCGCCAGGCCCTGGCCAAGATCACCGCGGAGGGCGTGTTCCTCGAGGAGCTGGAGCGGGACCCGGCCCGCTTCCTGCCCGAGGTCACCGAGGACGACCTGTCGACCGAGGTGGTCCGGATCGACCTCGACCGGCCGATGGCCGAGATCCTGGCCGAGCTGAGCCGCTACCCGGTGAAGACCCGCCTGTCGCTGAACGGCACGCTGGTCGTCGGCCGTGACATCGCCCACGCCAAGATCAAGGAGCGCCTCGACGCCGGCGAGGAGATGCCCGAGTACCTGCGGGAGAACCCGATCTACTACGCCGGCCCGGCCAAGACCCCGGATGGCTACGCCTCGGGCTCGTTCGGTCCGACCACCGCCGGCCGCATGGACTCCTACGTCGAGCAGTTCCAGGCCGCCGGGGGGTCGATGGTCATGTTGGCCAAGGGGAACCGGGGCCAGCAGGTCACCGACGCCTGCCGGCGCCACGGCGGGTTCTACCTCGGCTCGATCGGCGGGCCGGCGGCCCGGCTGGCCAAGGACTCGATCCGCTCGGTCGAGGTGCTCGAGTACCCCGAGCTCGGGATGGAGGCGGTCTGGCGGATCGAGGTCGAGGACTTCCCCGCCTTCGTCGTCATCGACGACAAGGGCAACGACTTCTACGCCGAGACGTCACGACCGATCGACCTCAAGCTGTAGCGGTCGACCCGGCCGTCCGGCCGGCCCTCGCCCGGGGCCGAGCGGACCCCGGCGGCGGTCAGCTGACGATCGTGACCCCGCCGTCGACAACGAGCACCTGACCGGTGGCGTAGCGGGCCCGGATGAGGCCGAGCGTGGCCTCGGCGCAGTCGGCCGGGGTGGCCGACCGGCCCAACGGGGCGATCTTGGCCACCTGTGCGTGCTGGGCGTCCCAGGTCTCGGTCCACGGCGTCTCGACCAGACCGGGGGCCAGGGCGTTGAACCGGATCGGACCGTACGACTTGGCCAGCAGCGTCGTCATCTGGTTCAGCGCCGCCTTGCTCATCGAGTAGGCGATCGACGAGCCGACCGGCCGGACCCCGGCGATCGACGTCACGGTGACAACGCAGGCGTCGTCCGACTGCCGCAGCAGCGGGATGGCCGCCTTGGTCAGCCACCAGGTGCCGTACACGTTGACCTGGAACGTCTTGTCGAAGATCTCGTCGGTCAGGCCGTCGAGCTGGCCGTGGGGCACGACGGTGGTCCAGCCGGCGTTGTTGATCAGGATGTCGAGCCCGCCGAAGGCCTCGACGGTGGCGTCGAGCAGCGCCCGGCCCTGCGCCTGGTCGGCGATGTCGGCCTGGACGTAGGTCGACGGGCCGGGCAGCGAGTCGGCGACGGCCCGTCCGGCCTCGACCGAGCTGGACGAGTTCACCACGACCGATGCCCCCTCGGCCGACAGCCGGCGGGCGATCTCCTCACCGATCCCGCTCGACGAGCCGGTGACGAGGGCCACCCGCCCGGCCAGCTCCCGACTCGCGTCCTCACTCATGCCCGGCCTCCGATCGTCGGCGATCGGCGCAACCCCTGCGCCGCCCGAGGCACCGTACCGGCCGGACGGCGCCGGTGCGAGACGGCGGCGGGATCAGCCGGTGACGCGGGGGTGGCCGGACAGTCCGAGCGAGGCGGCCAGCCGCAGCCGGTGGTGGCGGAGCCGCTGTGGGCCGCCGGACAGGACCCAGAGCAACACGAGGCCGACGAGCTCGAGGAGGTGGCTGGCCTCGGTCACGGCGGCCGCTCGGCCGGCACCGAGGTCGACGACCGCAGCGACGAGGGTCGCCAGCCCGAGCGCCCCGGCCAGCGGGACCAGGCCGACGGCCCGCTCCGGCTGCCTGGCCGCCCACAGGAGACCGATCCCGAGTGCGACCCCGAAGGTACCGAGGTGGCGGCTCTGGTGGCCGCCGTCGGCCAGCCCGACGAGGAGCGGCAGGTTGAGCACCACCAGCGATGCGGCGATGACGCCGAGCGCGTAGCGGACCCACTCGCCCGGCCCGGCGTGGGGAACGGCGAGATTGGCCACCACCCGCTCGGCCAGGTGATCGGGGGCGGTCGACCGTCGCAGCACCATCGTGCGGCGAAGGCCGTAGGCCGCCTCCTCCCAGGCCCGGCACCCGGGGCACGAGGCCAGGTGGCCCTCGATGGCGGCGATCTCGCCGACCTCGGCCTCACCGTCGACGCGGGCCGAGATCATCGATCGGGCCGTACTGCAATCGGTCGTGCCCTCGTCGCTGCGCTCCATACCCCAGTGGTCGGGGTGGTGCGCCGTTTGGTTCCCGGATCATGGCACACTTCGTGGGTGGATCTGCTCGCGGACCTGCTCGACCAGGCCAAGGCCGGCGACCAGACCGCCCTGGAATCGTTCATCCGCCAGACCCAGGACGACGTCTGGGCGGTCTGCCACCATCTGGGCGACCGCGACACGGTCGAGGATCTGGTGCAGGACACCTACGCCAGGGCGATCCGATCGATCGACAGCTACCGGCGCGAGGGTCCGGCCCGCAACTGGCTGCTGACGATCGCCAGACGGACCTGTGCGGACGCGACCAGGAAGCGAATCGTCCGCCGCCGCCACCGGGCCGACCAGCCGATCGACGACGAGGCCCACCTCGACCCCGATCTGACCGTGGTCGAGGAGCTGCTGACCGTGCTTGACGACGAGCGTCGAGAGGCGTTCGTGTTGACCCAGCTCGCCGGTTGTTCCTACGACGACGCTGCGGAGATCCTCGGCTGCCCGATCGGCACCGTCCGATCGAGGGTGTCCCGGGCCCGTCGCCAGCTCCTGGCCGAGCTCGACGCCCGCCCCGAGAACGAGACCGGCACGGGCTCGTAGCGCCCTGACCGCACCCGTGCGGCGAGTGCCAAGGCGAGCGATGGTGGCCGGGGAAACCGACCGGACCGGTCGCCTCCCGCCGACCCGACCGGGTCCCCGTCCCGACCGACCATGGTCCGGGAACTGGCACCGCAGCCCGTGCGACCTCCGTACAGGTGGGCCCCGAACCGGGCCGACGACGACCCCCCGAACCCCCAACATCGTCATCGAGGAGAGTCCAATGAACCACTCGTCTTCCCGCACGCGCCTCGGCGCCGGTCTGGTCGCCCTGGCGGCGGTCGGCGCCGCCTGTGGATCCGACGCCGGAGGCGTCGAGGCGACCGGCGCCTGGGCCCGGCCCAGCGCCATGATGACCGATGCCGCCGCCGTCTACATGGTGCTCGACGCCGACGAGGAGACGACGATCGTCTCCGCCGCCGTGTCGAGCGATGTCGCCGGCCGGGTCGAGCTGCACGAGACGGTGGCCATGGACGAGATGCACGAGGACGGCGAGCACGAGCACGGCGACGACGAGGACATGGCGATGGACGAGGACGCCATGGGCGACGACGAGGACATGGCGATGGACGAGGACATGGGCGACGACGAGCACATGGGTGACATGGCCATGATGATGCAGGAGGTCGAGGGCGGCATCACGATCCCGGCGGACGGCCAGGTGGTGCTCGAGCCGGGCGGCCTGCACGTCATGCTGCTGGAACTGCCGGAGCCGCTCGAGGAGGGTGAGACCTTCGACGTCACCCTCACCGACGACGCCGGTGACGAGTTCACGGTCGAGGTCGAGGTGCGGAGCGAGGCTCCCTGATCAGCCCGGTGGCCGCGACGCCGGCGGCGGCCAGGGCAACCAGCCCGGTCGCCGCCGCCCCGGCCACCACCAGCCGGTCGAGCCACTCCGGGGCGACGGTCGGGATGAGGGCCCGGACGACGGCCTCCCGTCGCAACCAGGCCCAGATCAGCAGCTCGGCGGCGGCCAGCGCCAGCGCCGCGGGCACGACCAACGCCCGGAGCGGTGGGGCCAGGAGCTGCCGGTGGACGACCACCAGCGCGGCGACGACCGCCAGCGCAGCCAGGAGGGGCAGGAGCCACAGGCTCGGCCCGGGGGCGGCCTCGGCCGGGAGGCCGAGCACCGATCCGACGCCGACGACCGTCGCCAGCGCAGCCCAGGCGCCGACGAGCCCGGCAACGGCCAGCGTGGCGCCGGAACCGGCGGCGCGACGGCGCCACAGCAGCCAGGCGACGGGTACGGCGGCGGCCACCCCGACCAGCGCCGGCAGCGGCGACGGCGGCGCCAGCAACTCCGAGCGGACCGAAACCGACACCGCCCGCTCGTCGACGACGAGCGGAATGACGGCCTCCAGGATCGTGTCGCCCGGCTCGGCTCCGAGCGGGCGGCTCGGGTTCATCCAGTGGGCCCGGTGGTCGTGCCAGGCGTAGGTGCCGTCGTCCGCCACCTCGATCCAGTCGGGCTCCGCGTCGCCGTCTGCGGTCGGGGGGATCTCGGCCCCGCCGTAGCGGTCGTCGTTCAACCACCGGCTCGGCGAGCGATCGTTCTGCCAGACCCGCCCGTCGGTGTCGAATCGGAGGTAGGGCTCGCCCTCGTAGCCGACCACGTCGACCCGGGTGCCGGGCTCGGCCCGCAGCTCGACGAAGCTGTCGCCGCCGATGATGTCGAGCTCGATGGCCGGCGTCGCCGGCTCGACGGCGACGATCTCGGACCGGTAGTCGGTCGGGCCGGCCGGATCGGCGGCGGCGGGTTCCGCCTGGCCGAGGACCGTGACGACGACCAGCAGCAGGCCGGTCAGGGCGAGCGCCGGCGAGCGCCGGCCCCGGGGCCCCATCAGGTGACGGTGAGGACGAACTGGCCGCTCGGGTGCACGGTGCAGATGCCCTCGAACGTCCCCGGCGAGGTGAACTCCTGGCGGAGGGTCTCGCCGGCCCCGACGAAGAACGGACCGACCAGGTGGCCGCGGTCGTCCTCGTTGACCAGCTCGAGCACCTGACCGACCCTGGCGTCGAGTGCGGCCGGGAGGATCTCGACCGGCTCGCCCCGGTCCATGGCCTCGCCGGTGCCGACCGGGATCACGAACCGGTGATCGGCGACCTGGTCGCCGCCGGCTGCGCCGACCGTGACCTCGTCGCCGCCGCAGCCGACGAGCACGAGCCCGACGGCCAGCACCATCAGGAGGATTCGCCTGGTCATACGACCTCCTCGAGCAGACGGGACAGATCCCGCTCGAGATCATCGGTCGAGACCCCGAACGGCCAGGTCAGGATCAGCTGACCGGCGTCGTCGACCGCGTACAGCGAGCCCGTGTGGAACACCGTCTCCTCCCCGTTCTGCTCGATGGTGCCGTAGTCGGCACCGAACAGATCGGCGACGGGGCGGAGCCTGGCGTCGTCGACCGTGCGGATGGCGGTGGCGTCCGGCACGAACGAGCGCACGTAGCCGGTGAGGACCTCGGGGGTGTCGACCTCCGGGTCGATCGTGATCATGGCCACGTCGATCCGCTCGGCGTCGTCGAGCCGGCCGCTGGCCCTGGCCAGGTCGGACAGGGTGGTCGGGCACACGTCGGGGCAGCTCGTGTAGCCGAAGTACACCAGCAGCAGCTCGCCGGTCGCGGCCCGGAAGCTGAACGGCGTCTCCGAGCCGTCCGCCTCGATGGCGGGCAGCTCGTGCTCGTCGACGACCGGGGTCGGGGTGCGCTCGAAGCCGGCGAAGGCCTCGACCTCGGGCTCGCTGTCGCCGCAGGCGGCGAGCAGGAGACCGCAGGCGATGGCGATCGCCAGGACGGCTCGGGGGTGACGGGGTTGGAGGGGCTTCGTCATTGGATCGCCTCGATGTAGGCCAACACGGCGTCGACCTCTGCATCGGTCAGATTGTTGTCTGGCATGACCACGGTATAACCGGCCACCTTCTGGGCGTCGGGTTCGGCGATGGAGCGGCGGAGGTAGGCCTCGTCGGCGATCACCCGCTCGCCCGTGTCGAGCTCGCGGGTGCTGCCGAACAGGCCATCCCAGGCCGGGCCGACGCCGCCGGCGCCGTTGCGGCCGTGGCAGGCGGCACAGCCGGAGTCCCGCATGATCTCGCGCCCCTCGGTGGCGAGGGGTGGGAGCTGGGGGTCCGAGCCGCCGCAGGCGCCGAGCGTGACCACCGCGCCGAGACCGGCCACGAGCGTGGTGAGGGGCCGGCGCAGACGTCGGGGGGCACGGCTGGGCATCACGTACGGAGGTCGTGCGAGCCCCGCCCATGGTTCCCGGCGATCGATCACGAGCCCCGATCCAGCACCCGGGCCAGGATCCGGGTCAGCTTCTCGGCGTAGGCGACATCGAGGAACTCGTTGGGCCCGTGGGCGTTCGAGCCCGGTCCGAGCACACCGGTGATGACGAACTGGGCCTGGGGGAACCGCTCGCCGAGCATGCCCATGAACGGGATCGTGCCACCCTCACCCATCAGCTGCATCGGCTGGCCGAACACGTCGCGGGAGGCGGCGTCCAGGGACCGTCCGAGCCACGGGGCGAGCTCGGGAGCGTTCCAGCCGGCCGCCCCCTCGCCCCGGAACGCGACCCGGGCACCGTAGGGGGGATCGGCCTCGAGAGCCTCGGTCAGCTCCCGCTCGACCGCCCCCGGGTCGGCGGTCGGTGGGATCCGCATCGACAGGCTGAGGGTGGTGGAGGGCCGCAGGACGTTGCCGGCTGAGCCGGTCGACGGCATGCCGTCGATGCCGGTGTACGACAGCGACGGGCGCCACGTCCGGCCGAGCACGGCGTCGAGGTGGTCGGCCGTCATCGGCCGGGCACCGGAGACGAGCGGCGCCGCCTCGTACACGCCGTCGCCGAGCAGCTCGGCGGTTGCGGTCGCCTCGGCGATCCGGTGGTCGGGGATCTCGACGTTGGCGGACTCGAGCAGCACGGCGCCGTCGGCGGCCCGCTCGATCCGATCGAGCAGCATCCGCACGATCCGGAAGCTCGACGGGACCACCCCGCCGGCCCCGCCGCTGTGCAGGCCCTCGGTGACGATGTCGACCCGGAGCTGCCCGCCGACGAGCCCGCGAAGCGAGGTGGTCAGCCACAGCGTGTCGTAGGTGGCGCAGCCCGAGTCGAGGCAGACGACGAGGTCGACGTCGTCGAGGCCGCCGTCCGGATCGGCGGCCATGGCGTCGACGTGGGCCGGGAGATCCGGGCTGCCCGACTCCTCGGAGGCCTCGATCAGGACCATCAGCGGTGGGTGGCTGCCGCCGGTCCGCTGGACGGCCTCGATGGCGGTGAGGGAGGCGAAGGCGGCGTAGCCGTCATCGGCCCCGCCGCGACCGTAGAGGCGGCTGCCCTCGAGCACGGGCCGCCACGGGCCGAGGTCGTCGCGCCAGCCGACCATCTCGGGTTGCTTGTCGAGGTGACCGTACAGCACCGTGGTCGGACCATCGGGGTCGACCCCCGGACCGAACGCCTCGATCCGGGCCACCAGCAGCGGCGTCCGCCCCTCGAGCTGCTGGCGCCAGACGGTCATCCCCTCGACGGGGCGGGACCGCATCCAGTCCTCGACGAGGTCGATGGCCCTGGTCAGGTGGCCGTTGGCGGCCCAGTCGGCGTCGAACGCGGGCGACAGGGCCGGGATGGCGATGTACTCCTGCAGCCGGGGCACGAGGTCCTCGGGCCAGGCGATGCCGATCAGGCGATCGGCCTCCGCCGTGTCGATGCCGGTTCCGATGCTCATCGGGTCATCCTCCGTTCCCGGTTGCGCCGCAGCTCTCCATCGCGGACACGAACTTGGCCATGAACTCGTCGGTGATCTCGCCGGAGACGAGCACGTCGATGTCGGCGTCGTCGAGGTCGCCGGTGAGGGCACCGGCAACGCACGGAGCGTCGTCGGCGGCGACGCCGTTCGACTGGAGCTGGTCGATCAGCTGCTCGGTGATGTCGCCGTCGATGCCGCAGGCGAACATGTCCCGGAACTGCTGGTCGATGAACTCGTCGCTCTCCGGGTCGGCCTGCAGCTCGGTGGCCAGGCCGTCGATCCCGTACCGCCCGATCTGGCGGTCGACCACGCACTCGGCCTGGGTGGCCGAGATCTCGGGGTTGGCCCGCTGGAAGCTCTCGACGGCGGCGGTCCGGTCGAACTCCTCGCCGCAGCCTGCGGCCAGCAGCGCCAGCGCGCCGAACGACGCCGCCATCGCCACCGCACGGGACCGATCCCTGGCAACCATCACCGGCCCGATGGTAACGGGCGGGTCCCCGGCCGGTGACCCCGGCCGGGCTCAGTTGATCTGCTTCTCCCGGCCCTCCCAGTAGGGCTCGCGCAGCTTGAACTTCTGGAGCTTGCCGGTTGCCGTCCTGGCCAGCTCGCTCCGCGTCTCGATCGACGTCGGGCACTTGTAGTGGGCCAGCCGGTCGCGGCAGTAGGCGATCAGGTCCTGCTCGGTGGCCGAGGCGCCGTCGACCAGGACGACCAGGGCCTTGACCGTCTCGCCCCACTTCGGGTCGGGCACACCGATCACCGCCACCTCGCTGACCTCGGGGTGGGAGAACAGGACATCCTCGACCTCGATCGACGAGACGTTCTCGCCGCCCGAGATGATCACGTCCTTCTTGCGGTCGGTGATGCTGTAGTAGCCCTCGTCGTCCCGGTAGCCACCGTCGCCGGTGTGGAACCAGCCGCCCTCGAGTGCCTGGGCCGATGCGTCGGGGTTGTCCCAGTACGACTTGAGGACCACGTTGCCCTGGGCCAGCAGCTCGCCAGACTGGCTGGTCTTCATCGTGATCCCGATCGCCGGCGACCCGGCCCGGCTGAGCTTGCGGGCCCGGTCGGTCGGGGTCAACTCGTCCCACTCGGCCCGGTTGCGGCTGATGGTGAGCAGCGGGGCGGTCTCGGTCAGGCCGTAGATCTGGATGAACTCCCAGCCGAGCTCGGTCTCCATCCGCTCGATGGTGGCCGTCGGCGGCGGGGCACCGGCGACGACCATGCGAACCTCGCCACGACCGGGGATCTCGCCGTCCCACTCGGCCGCCGCATCGAGAACGGCCGCGCACACCGCCGGAGCGCCGCACAGCAGCGTCACCCCGTGCTCCTCGACCCGGCGGAGGATCTCCGCCCCGTCGACCTTGCGGAGCACGATGTGCTTGGCTCCCATGCCGGTGGTCGTGTAGAGCATGCCCCAGCCGTCGCAGTGGAACATCGGCAGGGTGTGCAGGTACACGTCGCGGTCGTTGACCCCGGTGTGCCAACCGAACGTGACGGCGTTGATCCACCTGGCCCGATGGGTCTGCTCGACCCCCTTCGGTCTGGCCGTCGTGCCCGAGGTGTAGTTGATCGAGGCGGTGGCGTCCTCGTCTGGTGTCCAGGGGCGGGGCTCGCCCTCACGACCGAGCCACACGGCGTCGGACTCCTCGCCGAGGATCCACGTCTGCTTGCACTGGACGCCGGCCAGGTCGTCGGCCAGCTCGGGGTCGATCAGCAGCGCTTCGGCCCCGCAGTGCTCGACGATGTAGGCGACCTCGTCGGCGTTGAGCCGGAAGTTGATCGGCACGAAGATGCGCCCGTTGCCGCTGACGCCGTAGAACGAGGAGAGCAGCCGACCCGAGTTGTGGGAGACCATGGCGACCCTGGCCCCCATGTCGAGGCCGAGCTCGTCCATGGCCACGCCCATCTGGCGGCGCACGTCGCCGAGCTCCCGGTAGGTCATCGTCGGCAGGGGCGCCGCCGGCTGGTCCGGCTCGTCGACGATCGCCACCCGGTCGGGATAGACGGCGATCGCCCGGTCCAGGAAGTCGTTGATCGTCAGTGGGACTTTCACCCTTGGCTCCCCTCGTGAAGATGGTCGCCGGATCGGGAGGGGCCCGCCCGGCGCCGGATGCTGACCCGCATCGGGCTGGCCCAAATGTAGTTGGACGGCTGCGCGCACCGCCACCGAGCGCCGATCGGTCGGCCCCGGACCGGCGGTGGCCGCCGCAGGGTCTCACAGGCTGGCGGCGACGGCCGATCGGACCACCATGGCTCCCGTCGCTCCCCCGGTCGAAGGTCGACGGTGGATGGCATCCACCCCGATCGCGGCAACCGACCTCGCCCGCCGCCCGCTGGTGATCGCCTTCTGGTCGTTCGGCTGCGAGGCGTCGATCGCCGCCCTCGAGCGGGTCGATGCGCTCGTGGCCGCCTGGCCAGAGCAGGTGGCCGCCGTGGCCGTGCACACCCCTCGCTTCCCGTACGAGGACGACGAGCGGCGCCTGACCCAGGCGGTCGTGCGCCACCGGATCGACCTCCCGGTCGTCCACGACCCCGACTACCTGACCTGGAACCGGTACAACCCGGGTGGCTGGCCGGCGACCGCCGTCGTCGACCGGAACGGCCGGGTCGTCGGGATGGCCGACGGCATCGAGGGGCTGGACACCGTCGTCGAGGCCGTCGCCGCCGAGATCGCCAGACCGACGGGACGCCGCGACCGGGACCGGGCCTCGTCGAGGACCGGCGGCGAGGCCGGCTCGGCGGCCGGGAAGCGCCCGTCGACCGTGCTGGCCTCGGTTCCCGATCGCATCACGTCGGCCGCCATCGACCGGCTCGACCGGAACCGGCACCACACCTCGCTCTGGTTCCCCTCCGCCGTCGCCGTCACCCCGTCTGGCGTCGTCGCCGTCGCCGACACCGGCAACGACCGCCTGCTCGTCGGGCGCATCGACGACGACCGGCGAACCCTCCGACCCGGCGTCGAGATCACCGACGTCGACCGGCCGACCGCCGTCGCCTTCGGCGGCGACGAGCTGCTGTACGCCATCGAGCGGGGAACGGGTTCGGTGATCCAGATCGACCTGGTCGCCGGGACCGTCGACATCGTCGCCGACGGCGAGCTCGAGGCGCCGACCGACCTGCTCGTCGACACCGACGGCAGCCTGGTGGTGGCCGACGCCGGGCTCGACCAGCTGATCCGGATCGTCGGCACCGGCGGATCCGACGTGCTGATCGGCCCGATCGCCGGTCGGGGCGGCACCGGCTGCGACGACGGTCCGGCCGACCGGGCCGGGCTGGCCCAACCGGTGGCGATGGTCCGCACGGCGAACGGCATCGCCTTCTGCGATGCCGCATCGAGCAACGTGCGGATCCTGACCGACGGCGGCAAGGTGCTGACGGCGACGGGCAACGAGTTCTTCGACTGGGGTCTCGTCGACGGCCCGGCGGCCGCCGCCCGATTCCAGCGACCCGGGGGCCTGGCCGCCACCGCAGACGACGAGCTGGTCGTCGCCGACACCGGGAACGACCGCCTGCGGGTGCTGAGCCGGCGCAGGGTCAGGACCCTCGGCCTGGCCGGGCTCGACCAGCCGACCGGCCTGGCCGCGGTCGACGGCGGGCTGCTGCTGGTGGCCGACACCGGCAACCACCGGCTCGTCCTCGTCGACCCGGCGGACTCGCGGGCGTGGACGGTCGACGTGTACCCGGCGGCGATGACCTCGGTCTGGGAGGACGAGCCGGCCTAGGTCGGCGCGACCGTCGAGGTCGGCACCCTGCTAGTTCTCCAGCGGCTTGACCAGGCCGGCCAGCTCGTCGAGCTCGGCGTCCCAGTCGTCCGGCTCGTTCGTCGGGATCAGGACGAACTTCGAGAAGCCGACGTCGATGAACCGTCCGATCGTCTTCTCCAGCTCGTCGCGGGTCGGGATGATCTCGCCGGGGTCGGCGTCGGGGTTCCGCTTGTTGAGCACGATCTGCATGGCCTCGGGGATGGCCGAATTGGTGGCCCGGTACGGGATCAGGGCGCCGTAGTGCTCGGGGTCCATCTGCCGCTCGTGCTCGGCCGCCACCTCCTCGATGACGCCGCGGGCCTCGGCCACCTGGGCCGGCGTGCAGAACGACGGCAGCCAGCCGTCGGCCAGGCGACCAACGCGCTTCAGCTCGAGCGGGCTGATCCCGCCGAGCCACACCTCGAGCTCGTCCTGGATGGGCTTCGGTCGGATCGTGACGTCGCGAATCGTGAACCGCTTGCCCTCGTGGGTCACCTCGTCCTCGGTCCACAGCCGCCGCATCAGCGGCAGCGCCTCGTTGAACCAGCCGCCACGGTCCCTGCGGTCGACGCCGAAGGCCTGGTGCTCGGCCGAATCGGCGACACCGAGCCCGAACGCCGGGAGGAGCCGGCCACCGGAGAGTCGGTCGAGGCTGGCCATCGACTTGGCCAGCACAACCGGGTTGCGACCGGGGAGCACCATCACCGACATGCCGACCTTGAGGTGCTCGGTGCGGGCCATCGCATACGACATGCCGACCAGCGGGTCGGGGCAGTCGCCGGTGATCCGCTCGGACAGCCACAGCGAGTCGAAGCGGTTGCGCTCGAGCGCATCGACGAGCTGGCGGAACCGGTCCTGGTCGTTGGTGGCGTTGCGGGTACCGAGGCCGTAGCCGATCCGGATCTTCATGGCCCCAGCGTGCCCCAACCGGCCCCTGCGGTGCGAGCCCGGCTCGATCCCGACCGGTCGATCTCGAGATGATCACCCGGTGGCCGGGCCGGCCGACCGGGGGCGGTCACCTCGTCGCCCGACCGAGCAGGCCGGCGACGATGTTGCGCTGGACGTCGGACGTGCCGCCGTAGACCACGCCGCCGGCCACGTTGCGCAGGTCGGCCTCGACGCCGAACTCCGTGACGTAGCCCCGGGCCCCGTTGATCAGCACGGCGTCCATCGACGACGCCACGGCGGCCTCGCTCGCCTGGATCTTGGCCAGGGCCGCGGCCTCCATCGACGGCCGGCCCTGGCCGTCGAGGATGGCGGCCCGGTAGAGCTGGAGCCTGGCGTTGTCGTGGCGCAGCTTCATGTCGGCCAGCCGGTGGCTGACCGCCTGGAAGTCACCGATCGGCTGGCCGAACTGCTGGCGCCGGCGGCTGTAGGCGACGGCCTCGTCGAGCTGGCGCTCCATCGCTCCGATCTGGCCGGCGAGCACGAAGGCCCGCTCCGATTCCATGGCCGAGGAGAAGATCGAGGCCCCGGCCCCGACCGAGCCCAACACGGCCTCGGGGCCGACGCGGCACCCGTCGAAGGTCACGTCGGCGAACGGCGTGGTCCGCAGGCCCATCTTCGGGCGGTTCGGACCGACCGTCAGACCCGGGGTGTCGGCGTCGATCAGCAGCGCCGTGACCCCCCAACGGCCGATGGCGGGGTCGGAGGTGGCGAACACAACGAACACGTCGGCCCGGGGGGCCGACGTGATGTAGGCCTTCGAGCCGGTGACCACGAACCCGCCGTCGTCGTGCGGCGTTGCCGTCGTGCTCATGGCGAAGCTGTCCGAGCCGGCGTCGGCCTCGGTGATGCAGAACGCCGCTGCGGTGCGCCCGGCGCACAGGTCGGGCAGGTAGCGGGCCTTCTGGGCGTCGTCACCGAACCGCTCGATGATCGGCTGCATCGTCCACACCTGGGTGGAGACCGCGAACAGCAGCCCGGCATCGCGACAGCCGTAGCCGAGCCCCTCGAAGGTCAGCAGTGCCTCGATGACCCCGACGTCCGAGCCGCCCCAGGCCGGGTCGTTGAGCAGCGCCATCGTCCCTCGCTCGGCCAGCCGCCGCCAGCCCTCGTCCCAGAAACGGCAGGCGACGTCGCGCTCGGCGAGCGTCGGGTCGTCGAGGGCGGTGGCGGCCCAGTCGCGTGCCTTGACCTTCGTCGGGTGGTCGAGATCCGTCAGGGCGGCGATGGCCTCGCCGGCGTCGAAGATGGGCACGTCGCCTCCCAGAGTTGGCCGGGGCTGGAGCGGTCACCGCCACGGTAGCGGACCGCTACGCTACGGGACGGCCCGGCCACCAGCAGGAGCCCGCATGCCAGACCAGCTCCATCTCCTCTCGTCCCTGGTCCCCCGGGCGGCGGCGGCTCGACCAGGCGACGTGGCCGCAACCTGCGACGGGGCGACGATGAGCTGGGGCGAGCTGGACGAAGCCACCGGCCGGTTGGCCGCCGTCCTGGTCGAGCTCGGGGTCCGTCCCGGCGACCGGGTCGGGATCCTGGTCCACAAGTCGCTCGAGTCGCTGATCGCCGTGCACGGCATCCTCCGCTCCGGGGCGGCGTACGTCCCGATCGACCCGATGGCGCCGACCGACACCGTGCGCACGATCGTCGACGACTGTGGCATCGAGGTGCTGGTCAGCCATGAGCCCCGCCGGACCGGTCTCGACCGCCTGATCGCCGCCGGCTCGACGGTACGGGCCGTCATCGGGCTCGATCAGGCCCTCGAATCGGGCCAGACGACCGTCGTGGCCTGGGAGGCCATCACCGGCCCGGGGGCCGGCATCGACCCGATCGGCCCGGTGGCGGTGCTCGGCGAGGACCTGGCCTACGTCATGTACACCTCGGGCTCGACCGGCGCGCCGAAGGGGATCATGCACACCCACCGGAGCGGGCTGGCCTACGCCACGATGTCGGCCCGCTTCTTCGGGCTCGGGCCGGACGACCGGATGGCCAACTTCTCGCCGCTGCACTTCGACATGTCGACCTTCGAGGTGCTGGCCGGGGTGGCCGCCGGGGCCCGGGTCGTGCTCGTCCCCGAGCCCCACCTCCGGCTGCCGGCCAGCCTGACCGAGCTGGTGGCCGACCAGGGCTGCACCACGCTCTACACGGTGCCGTCGTTGTTCCAGCAGATGCTGACCCGGGGTGCGCTCGCCGAGCGCGACCTGTCGTCGGTCCGCCTGGTGCTGCCGGCCGGCGAGGTCTTCCCGCCCGAGCCGCTCCGGGAGCTGGTGGCGCTGCTCCCCCACGCCCGGTTCGCCAACGTCTACGGGCCGGCCGAGGTCAACCACATCACCACCCACGTCTTCGGCCCGGACGAGCTCGACGCCGCCCTCGCCCCGACCGACGGCGGCGGCGGCGATGCCACCCTCCCGATCGGCGTGGCCTGCCCCGACGTCGAGCTCCGGGTGGTCGACGACGACGATCGGCTGGTTCCAGACGGCGAGCGAGGCTTCCTGCTGGCCAGGTCGGCCACGATGATGGCCGGCTACTGGAACCGGCCCGACCTCGACGCCGCCGGCTTCCTCGACGAGGCCGGGCCGGGCGGGCTCACCCGCCGGTGGTACCGGACCGGCGACGTCGTCCACGTCGACGATCGGGGCTGGCTCCGCTACCACGGCCGGGGTGACAACCAGGTCAAGATCCGGGGCAACCGGGTGGAGCTGGAACAGGTCGAGGCCGCCGTCGGCTCCCTGGCCGGGGTGGAGACGGCCGTGGTCGGCATCCGCCACCGGCCGGGGGGCGATGACCAGCTCGTCGCCCGCTACGTGGCCGTCGGCCCGACCGATCCGGACGGCTGGCGGCGGGAGCTGGCGGCACGGTTGCCGGCCTACGCCGTCCCGGCCGCCTTCGAGGCCTGCGATCGCTTCCCCCTGACCCCGAGCGGCAAGATCGACCGCCGCTCGGTCCGTCGGGACCTGGCCTCGGGCTGAGCGCCCCGCCGCGAGCTCCGTCCGGCGGTCCTCGCGGGGCTCGGCTCCACCACGCCGAGCTCGGGCGCCGAGCTGTTCGCGGTGGCCCGCCGCCTGGCCGTCGCGCTCCGCCGGCCGCCGCTGCGCTGCGGCGGCGTGGACCTGCGCTGCGACGACGGGGAGGCCGCGCTCCTGGAGGTGTGCCGCGCCCACCTGCACGTCTCTCCACGATCCGCCGACGACGGGTCCCGGATCGGGGCCCGCTCGGGAACGACGCCGCCGACGCCGAGACCGGGCCGGCTCGACGGGCACGCCCAGACGCTGCGGGCGGCGCTGGCCGGACTCGGCGACCGCTGAGTGGACCTACGGGCCGTCGGGTTCGGGTCGGCCGTCGAGGGCCCGGGCGACGATGGTCATCGGGTGCTCGGTCGGCACGCCGGCGGCGCCGAGGTGCATCGAGCACCCCGGGTTGGCCGAGGCGACCACGTCGGGCCCGGCCCGCCCGATCGAGTCGAGCTTGCGGTCCCGGATCTGGCCGGCCAGCTCCGGCTCCAGCACCGAGTAGGCGCCGCCGGCCCCGCAGCACAGGCCCTCGTCGTCGAGCTCGACCAGCTCCCGAACGAAGGGTCGCAGCACCACCCGGGTGGCGGCGTGGACCCGCTGCACGTGGCGGAGGTGACACGGATCCTGGACCGCGACCCTGGCGTCGAGCGGCTCCACGTCCGGCAGCCGCTCCACCGGGGCGACCCCGTCGTCACCGGGCGCGGCCAGGAACTCGGCGATGTCGACGACCCGTCCCGAGAAGGCCCTGGCCCGGTCGGAGCCGAGCAGGTGGCCGTACTCCTTCATCGCCGCCCCGCAACCGGCCGAGTCGACGACGATCAGGCGGCCGTCGTCGAGCCCGTCCATCGTCGCCGTGGCCAGGTCCCTCGCCTCGTCGCCGAGCCCGGCGTGCACGTGCAGCGCGCCGCAGCACGGGGCGGCGTTGCCCGTCGGGACGGCGCCGACACCGGCTGCGGCCAGCACGTCCATGCCCGCCCGGTGCACGTCGCGCTGCATGGTGTCCATCACGCACCCGGTGAAGAAGTGCACGGTGTCCCGGTCGTCCGGGTCGCCGGTCGCCTCGAGCGGCGCCGACCGCAGCGGGATGTCGTCCGGGAGGCCGAAGCGGTCGGGCACCAGCCCGGTCCTGGCCGCCAGCGCAGCCAGCGTCGTCCCCGCCGACAGCAGCCGGGGGTTGGCCAGCGGCTTCATCGCCAGCCTCTGCCACCAGGGCGTCATCAGACCGTCGGCCACCAGCGTCTCGCGGGTCTGCTCCATCAGCTGCCCGTACGGCACCCCAGACGGGCAGGCCGGCTCGCACCCCCGGCACTGCACGCAGGTGGCGAAGGCGTCGAGGACCTCCTCGGTGATGGGGGCGTCGTTGTCCTGGACCTCCCGCATCAACTTGATGCGGCCCCGGGGCGACAGGGTCTCGTCACCGGTCACCCGGAACGTCGGGCAGTGGGGCAGGCACAGCCCGCACTGGACGCAGGTGTTGAGGTCGTCCGGGTCGATCTTGAGGTCCATCGGTCCCCCGTCTACCGGTCCGCCGGGTTGCGGCCCGGGTTGAGCCGACCGGTCGGGTCGAAGTTCTGCTTGAGCCGCTCGGCCACGGCTGCGACGGCGGGGGCGAGCCGGCGGGGCGGCTGTGGTCGCTCGGCCAGCACCAGGCCGACGCCGACGGCGGCGACGAAGGCGCCGGTGGCGGAGCCGTCGAGGTCGACGAGGTCGCCCGGGGCCAGCGACCAGCGGTTCGGCGGCAGGGCGACCGGCACGCCGGTTGCGGGATCGGAGTCGACGGGGACGAACGAACCGACGCCGGCCAGCGTGATCTGCTCGGCGTCGACGTCGGGCTCGTGGCCCTCCAACAGCACCCAGGTGGTCGTGCCGTCCCAGAGCACGGCAGACGGGTCGAGCAACCGGTCGACGACGGCCTGCGGATCGGCATCGCCGGCCCGGAGCCAGCGGGACACGGGCGGCATCGGGTTGGTGCGGAGGATGACCTCGGCCACGAGACCGAGGGTGCCGAGCGACCCGACGAGCAACCGGGGCAGGTCGAACCCGCTGACGTTCTTGACCGTCGGCCCGCCACCGGAGACGATCCGACCATCGGCCGATGCGTAGCGGACCTGGAGCACGGCGTTGCGGACCGACCCGAGGCCGAGGGCCCGGACGTCGCTCTCGCCGACGACGACGGCGCCGCCGACCGTCCCGCCCCGCTCGGGCAGCGCCGTGCGCTGGCCCCGCTCCGCCAGCGCGGCGCGCAGGTCGGCAACCGGGGTGCCGGCACGGACGGTCACCGTCATCTCGTCCGGGGTGTAGGCGACGATCCCGGTCGGGGCCCGGACCGTCCGGGTGCCGGGCGCCAGCTCGCCGCCGAGCGACCAGCGGGTCCGGCCACCCTCGACCGCAACCGGGCCGTCGACGCCGACCTCCTCGGCGAAGGCGGCCAGGACCGGGTCGTCGGTCGCCAGGGTGGGGACGGTGGCCTCGGCGGTCACACCAACGCTCCGCCGGTCACACCCACACCTCGCGAGGCACCGACTTCAGGGCCTGGATGTCGGCGCAGCTGTGGCTCGACGGGATGACCTTGCCCGGGTTGGTCCGGCACCCGGGGTCGAACGCCTGGCGGAGGCGATTCTGGTGGTCGAGGTCGTCGGCGGTGAACATCCGGTCCATGAACTTCTGCTTCTCGAGCCCGATCCCGTGCTCGCCGGACAGGACCCCGCCGGCGGCGAGCGAGGCCTCGATGATCTCGCCCCCGGCGGCGTGGACGCGGTCGAGCATCCCCGGCTCCCGGCCGTCGAAGATCAGCAGCGGGTGGAGGTTGCCGTCGCCGGCGTGGAACACGTTCATCACGAGCACCTCGTGGCGCTCGGCGATGGCGTAGATCTCGGTGAGCACGTCGGCCAGCGCCGATCTGGGGACGACCGTGTCGTGCAGGTAGTAGTCGGGGGCGATCTGGGCGATGGCCCCGAAGGCTGTCTTGCGGCCCTTCCACAGCAGCGCCCGCTCCTCCTCGGAGCCGGCGAGGCGAACGTCGGTTGCGTCGTTGGCCCGCCCGATCTCGGCGATCCGCTCGGCGTCGAGATCGACGCCGCCGGCCAGGCCGTCGACCTCGGCCAGCAGCACCGCCGCCGCGTCGGTCGGGTAGCCGGCGCCGACGTAGTTCTCGACCGCCCTCGTGATCAGCTGGTCCATGACCTCCATCGCCGCCGGCACGATCCCGGCGGCGATGACCCCGCTGACGGTGTTGGCCGCGTCGCGCACCTCGTCGAACGACAGCAGCAGCGTGCGGACCTCGGGCCGGTTCCGGGTGATCCGCACCGCGACCCTGGTCGTGATGCCGAGCAGGCCCTCGCTGCCGACGAAGGCGCCACGGAGGTCGTAGCCTGCCGGCTCGGGGTCGAGGCCGCCGAGCGTGACCAGCTCGCCGTCCGGCAGCACCACCTCGACCGCGACGACGTGGGCTGCGGTCACGCCGTAGGCCAGGCAGTGCGGGCCCCCGGAGTTGTTGGCCACGTTGCCGCCGATCGTGCAGACCTGCTGCGACGACGGATCGGGGGCGAAGTGGTAGCCGAGCGGCGCCAGCTGGCGGGTCAGGTCGAGGTTGATGACCCCCGGCTCGACCCACGCGATCCGGTTGGTCGTGTCGACCTCCAGCACCCGGTTCATCCGGGTCATGGCGATGACGACCGACTGACCGAGCGGGATGGCGCCGCCGGCCAGGCCGGTGCCGGCGCCTCGGGGCACCACGTTGCGACGGTGCTCAGCGGCCAGCCGCACCACCGCCTGCACCTCGGCCGCCGTCGAGGGGTAGCAGACCGGGCCGGCGTTGCCCTCGTCGAACACCGAGGCGTCGTGGCTGTGCAGCGCCCGGTGGGCGCCGTCGATCCGCACGCCGTCAGCGCCGAGGGCGGCGCGGAGCGCATCGACGAACGGATCGCCGGTCGGTTCGGGCTCGGACCCCGCGGATCGCCCGGGGCGGAGGCGATCGAAGAAGCCGGGGCGGCGGGCCATCGGCTCAGCTCCCGCCCGGACCCTCGCCTGACCCTGACCCGTCGCCCTTGGCCTCAAGCCGGTGGGCGTGCAGGATCGGCTCGGTGTAGCCGGATGGCTGCTCGACGCCGGACAGGACGAGGGCCTTGGCTGCGGTGAAGGCCGGGCCGTCGAAGCCGGGGGCCATCGGCACGTAGTCCGGGTCGTCGGCGTTCTGGCGGTCGACGACCTCGGCCATCCGCCGGAAGGTGGCGGTGACCTGGTCGGCGTCGACCACGCCGTGATGCAGCCAGTTGGCCATGTGCTGGGACGAGATGCGACAGGTGGCCCGGTCCTCCATCAGCCCGACGTCGTCGATGTCGGGCACCTTGGAGCAGCCGACGCCCTGGTCGACCCACCGGACCACGTAGCCGAGGATGCCCTGGGCGTTGTTGTCGAGCTCGGCCTGGATCTCCTCGGCGCTCCAGTCGGTGCTCGGCGCGAGCGGGATGGTCAGCAGGTCGTCGCGCGAGGCCCGGGGGCCCCGCTCGGCCAGCTCCTTGGCCAGCTCGTCCTGGCGGGCCAGGACGTCGACGTGGTGGTAGTGGGTGGCGTGCAGCGTGGCGGCCGTCGGCGACGGCACCCAGGCGCAGGTCGCCCCGGAGCGGGGATGGCCGATCTTCTGCTCGAGCATGTCGGCCATCAGGTCGGGGGCCGCCCACATGCCCTTGCCGATCTGGGCCCGGCCGACCAGGCCGCAGGCCAGGCCGGTGTCGACGTTGTGGTCCTCGTAGGCCCCGATCCAGCGCTCGGCCTTCATCGCCCCCTTGCGGACCATCGGACCGGCCTGCATCGAGGTGTGGATCTCGTCGCCGGTCCGGTCGAGGAAGCCGGTGTTGATGAAGCAGACCCGGCTGCTGGCGGCCCGGATGCACTCCGCCAGGTTGAGGGTGGTGCGCCGCTCCTCGTCCATGATCCCCACCTTGACCGTGTTGGGCTCGAGGCCGAGGATCTCCTCGACCCGGGTGAACACGTCGTCGGTGAACGCCACCTCGTCGGGGCCGTGCATCTTCGGCTTGACCACGTAGACCGAACCGGCCCGGGAGTTGCGATGACGGCCACGGATGCCGGCCAGGTCGTGCACGGCGCACAGGACGGTGACCAGGGCGTCGAGGAGCCCCTCGAAGACCTGGTTGCCGTCGGCGTCGAGCACCGCCGGGGTGCGCATCAGGTGCCCGACGTTGCGGGTCAGCAGCAGCGAGCGGCCGGGGCGTACGACCTCGCCGCCGCTCGGGCTCGTGTAGGTGCGGTCGTTGGCGAGGGACCGGACGAAGGTCTCGCCGCCCTTGGTCACCTCCTCGGTCAGGTCGCCCCGCATCAGGCCGAGCCAGTTGTGGTACGCCAACGCCTTGTCGGCCCCGTCGACCGCGGCCACCGAGTCCTCGCAGTCGATGATGGCGGTGACCGCCGCTTCGAGCACCACGTCGGCCACGCCGGCCGGGTCGTCGCGACCGACGTCGTGGTCCCGGTCGACGACCAGCTCGATCCCGAGGCCGTTGTGCTCGAGCAGGATGGCGTCGGCCTCGGCCCCGGAGCCCCGGTAGCCGACGTAGGCCGACGGGTCGGCCAGCGGGACCTGGCGCCCGCCGACCAGGTCGACGAGCAGGCCGCCGTCGACCACCCGGTAGGCCGTCGAGTCGGTGTGGGAGCCGTCGGCCAACGGCACGGCCTGGTCGAGGAAGTTGCGGGCCCAGGTGATGACCCTGGCGCCGCGGATCGGGTCGTACGGCCCGCCGGCGGGCACGTCACCCATGGCGTCGGTGCCGTAGAGGGCGTCGTACAGCGAGCCCCAGCGGGCATTGGCCGCATTGAGGGCATAGCGGGCATTGGTGACCGGCACGACCAGCTGCGGGCCGGGAACGGTGCTCATCTCGGGGTCGACGTTCGTCGTCTCGACCGAGAACGCCGGCCCGGCGGGCGCCAGGTACCCGATCTCCTCGAGGAAGCCGCGGTAGGCCTCGGCGTCGTGGGGCGTGCCCGTCCGCTCCCGGTGCCAGCCGTCGATGGCGGCCTGCAGCTCCTCCCGCCTGGCCAGCAGCTCGGCGTTCCGTGGCCCGAACTCGCCGACCAGGGCCGCCATCCCGGCGAAGAAGGCGTCCGGCTCGACACCGCTGCCCGGCAGGGCCTCGTCGACGACGAAGGCATGGAGGTCGGCCGCCCACTGCAGGCCGTGGCTCTCGATCCGCTGATCGGTCATCGTGGTCGGGGCACCTCTCCTGATCGGGTCACCCGCGACGTCGGCGCAGGGGGCTGGCGGCCTCCGACAGTACTGCACGGCGGGGACCGGCCCGAAAATCCGGCCCCGCCGCGCCGTTCGGCGCCGTCAGGCCGGCTGGTGGCGGCCCAGGTAGGCGATCATGCGGGCCACCGTCTGGAAGTTCTCCAGCGTCACGTCGACCGGGTCGACCTCGACCCCGAGCTCGTCCTCCATCCACTGGGTGATGCGGATGACCCCGAGCGAGTCGACCGCACCGGTGAGGAGCAGGTCGGTGTCGGCCTCGATCGGATCCGGGCTGACCGACACCTCGGTCGACACGAACTGGAGCAGGCGCTCGGCGGTCCCATCGGCCTCGTCCGTCATGCGGTCACGCTCTCGGTCGTGTCGGCGTCGGTCGCGCCGTCGCCGGCATCGGCCCGCGACGCGGTCGGCAGCAACCGGCCGGCCGCCTGCTGGTTGCGGTACAGGAACCCGGCGGCCAGCGTGGCCAGCAGGACCAGGATAAAGATCCGCGGGTAGACGAAGATCGGGTCGACGAGGCTGTCGACACCGAGATCGACCTCGAGCGAGCGCTCGATGGCCCACCCGACGGCGACGATCGCCAGCAGGATCGAGCCGACGATGAACAGCGGCCGGTAGACGAACAGCCGCCGGAGGAGGAACAGCGCCGGGAACAGCACCAGGACCACCACGACCTGGCCGATCTCGATGCCGATGTTGCGACCGAGGAGCGAGATCAGCTGGGTGCTCCTGGGTACGTCGAGCCCCGAGACCAGCGAGGCGAAGCCCATGCCGTGGAACAGGCCGAACACGAACGAGATCAGCCACTCCCGGTTGGCGGCCAGGGGACGCAGGTTGTGGATCGCAGCGGCGGCGATCGACAGGGCGATGATCGATTCGACGATGCGGGGACCGGGAAGCGGCAGGAAGCCGAGCCCGGCCAGGGTGAACGTGATCGAGTGGGCGACGGTGAACATGGTCACGATCTTGGTGATCCGCCACAGGGCGGCGCCGAAGTTGTCGACCGGGAGCCAGCGCCCGCGCTGCCACACCAGCACCGACGGCAGGAGCAGCACGAGCACGAACAGGATGTGGTCAGGACCGGTCTCGATGTGGTTGATCCCGAGCTTGATGCTCGACCACAGGTTCTGGAGCACGCTGGTGTCGCCGAGGTCGACCTCCTGGACCCGGTTCCCGGCGTCGAAGGCCAGCAGGGTGTCGAAACCATTGTCGATGACGCCGGCCTCCCAGTCGTTGGCGATCAGCAGCAGGTGGTCGCGGCCGTCGATCTCGTCGACGAACGGGTCGAAGCGGAGGTCGAAGGTGCGGGGCACCGGGTCGGTGGCGGCGACCGAGAACTCCAGCACGGCGTAGTCGAGGCTGTCCTCGGGCTCCTCCGACTCGAACAGCTCGATGCCGCCGAAGGTCACCGCCCAGTCGCCGCTGGCATCAGCGCCGGGGCCGAGGGCCAGGTGGTCGGCCAGGTAGGCCTCGATCGCGGACTCGTTGGCCTCGAGGGTGGCCAGCGCCTCCTCCCGGGAGCCGTCGAGGTCGATGCCGAGCACCTCTTCGAGATCGCCGAACGGCACCTCGACCCGACCGCCGAGCGACGACTGGGTCACGTCGAGGTAGAGGTACGACTGCTCGCCGCTGTGGGCCGACGACGGCCCGGCCATGGCGAGGACGGCGAGCACCGCCAGGGCAGGGACGAGGGTGAGGAGACGGGCGAGTCGCAGCGGGCGACGGCGCTCGCCGTTCACGGGGCCTGTTTCGTTGGGTCGGCGCATCGGAGACAGTCCTTCCGGGGTCGTACGAGTTTGGTGAGCAACGAGAGCCGGGAGGTCTGTGGTGATGATCGTCGGATCATCCGGCCCGCCAGAACCGGTTCACGGATACAGTTCGAACAACGGGCTGCCGTAGATGCGTGCAGGACCAGCGGGCCCACGTCGGCGCATCCACGACCACCGATGTCTCCGAACAACCGTGAGCGTAGCGGCTGTCACGCCCCGACGAGCCCGGACAGCGGAGAGCGGAAAGACCTGTGGACATGGCGCCAGCGACCCAGGTGACAACCGAGGCCCCGGTCGTTCTCGGTCGAGCGCGCCAGTTGTCGCCCATGCAACGCTCGCTCCTGGCCTCCCATCTGGCCCATCCCGAGCACCCGGCCCAGAGCATGGCCCTGCTGTCCCACATCGACGGGCCGATCGACCCGGTCCGGCTGGCCGAGGCCTTCGCCGCCGTCGTGGCCGCGAACGACGTGCTCCGGACCCGGATCGGCGGTCCCGGCCGCGCCTCGATCGATTCGGTCGATCTGACCGACGTCGGCGATCTACCCATGACCGAGATCGTGGAGCTGCCCCGCAGCGAGGTCGAGGCCTGGGCCAGGGCCAGGACCGGCCAGCCGCTCGACCTCTCGCGGTGCGGCTGGGACTCGGCGATCGCCACCCATCCGGACGGCACCGTGTCCTGGTACCTCAACCTCAACCACGTCATCACCGACGCCACCTCGTCGGCGCTGGTCTTCGCCGCCACCGCAGCCGCCTACCACGGCCACCCGCCGTCCCCCGGGCGCTCGGCGGAGCGGAGCTACTACGACTGGTCGCAACGGCTCGTCGCCGCCCTCGACGAGCCGACCGGCCCCGCAGCCAGGGCCATCGACCACTGGCGGAGCCGCCCGTCGGCCCCCGGCGTCGGTCGCCTGTACCGGGCGCCCGACCGGCCGACGCCGGCGGCCAACCGGCTCGACCTCGACCTCGGCGACGTCCTCGACCGGGCCAGGAGCCGCATCGAGGGCGACTTCAGGATGCTGACCGAGCAGCTCGGCTGGTCGGCGCTGCTGGTCACCGCCGCCGCACTGTGGACCAACCGGGTCACCGGCTCGGAGCGGTTCGCCGTCGGGCTCCCCGTCCACAACCGCAGCGACCCCGAGTGCCGGGAGATGATCGGCCCGACGATGGAGGTCTTCCCGGTCGACGTCGAGGTCCGGCCCGACGACACGGGCCGCAGCCTGCATCGCCGGGTCGGGCGATCGATCATGCGGACCCTCGGTCACGCCGTCCCCGGCACGGCTCCGGCCGCCGACTACGAGCTGGTCGTCAACGTGATCCCCCGGGCCGAGCAGTCCCGGTTCGGTCGACACGCGACCACCACCCGCTGGCTGCACGCCGGCGCCATCGACGGCTCCCACCTGGCCAGGATCCAGATGACCGCCTACGCCGGCGAGGGCCCCGCCGATGAGGCCAGTGCAACGGCCGATGGCGGGCCCGGCTGGGCGTTCGCCCTCGACCTCAACGAGGGGGCGGCCGACGCCGACCACCGGCTGGTCGCCCCCGATCACCTGCTGACCGCGCTCCGGGTCGTCGTCGACGAGCCCGACCTGCCGCTCGGGGCGTGGGGCCTGACCGGCGACGACGAGCGGGCCCGCATCGAGCGCTGGGGCCACGGGGACGACTTCGACGGCCCGACCCGGCCGGTGGTGCCCGACCTGCGTCGCGCCCTCGCCACCAACGTCGGCACGGCGGTCGTCGATGACGACTGCGAGCTGAGCGGACCGCAGACCCTGGCCTGGATCGACGCGGTGGCCGCCTGGCTGATCGCCGATGGCGTCGAGCCGGGCGATCGGGTGGCGATCGACCTGCCCCGCTCGGCCGAGGCGGTGGTGGCGATCGCGGCAACGCTGGTGGTCGGCGCCTCGTTCGTCCCCCTCGATCCCTCCCAGCCCGAGGCGAGGCGGGCCCGGCTGGTCGAGCGGGCCGGGTGCCGCCTGGTCATCGACCGCCGTGCGACCGTCACCCGGCTCCGGCCGGCCGAGGACGAGTCGACGGCCGCAACCGAGGCCGACGGCCGCACGAATGGGCACGGGCCGGGCCGACACCGAGCCCCGGACGACCAGCCAGCCGCCGACGGCGAGCCGAGACCGGCCGAGACCGTCGATCGGGTCGGGGAGGTCGCCGTCGACGAAACCGCCGAGGCCTACGTGATCTTCACCTCCGGCTCGACCGGTGAGCCGAAGGGGGTTCCGATCAGTCGCCGTGGCCTCGCCCGGTACCTGCGGTTCGCCACCGAGCGGTACACCGGCGGCGATCGCCCGCCCGTCATCGCCCCCCTGTTCAGCCCGCTCACGTTCGACCTGACGATCACGTCGATCTTCCTCCCGCTCCTGACCGGGGGCCGCCTGGTCGTCATCGCCGACGACGGGCCGCCCGGCCTGGCCGAGATCGCCCGCCGAACCGACCTGACGTGGCTCAAGGCCACCCCGTCACACCTCGAGATCCTGACCCGGCTCCTCCCGGGCGATCACGCCCTGGCCACGCTCGTCGTCGGCGGCGAGGCGTTCGGCACCCGCCTGGCCCGCGACCTGCTGGCCGACCGACCCGGGCTGGAGATCCACAACGAGTACGGGCCGACGGAGGCGGTCGTCGGCTGCATGGACTACCGGGTCGAGCCCGAGCTGCTCGACACCCAGTCGGAGGTGCCGATCGGTGCGCCGGCCCCCGGGGTCGAGCTGGCGGTCGTCGACACCCATGGTCACCGGGCCCCGATCGGCGGGCCCGGCGAGCTGTGGATCGCCCACGAGGGCCTGACCGCCGGCTACCTCGATGCCGACGCCGGCGCCGGCGACCCGATCGACGACGGGACCGGCGGGCCCTTCGTCGAGTGGGAGGGTCGCCGCTGGTACCGGTCGGGCGACCTGGTCCGTCTGCAGGACCCCGAGCGCCTCGTGTACCTCGGTCGGGCCGACGAGCAGGTCAAGGTCGGTGGCATCCGGCTCGAGCCGATGGAGGTCGAGGAGGCCCTCGACGCCCACCCGGCGATCGAGCGGAGCGCCGTGCGGCTGTGGTCGCCGGCCGCCGACGCGCCGGCGGCCCACTGCGTCCGCTGCGGCCTGCCGGACAACATCCCCGGCGTCGGCTTCGACGAGGCGGGCGTCTGCGACACCTGCCACGACTACGACCGGGTGGCGCCGGTGGCCGAGAGCTGGTTCCGGACCCCGGACGACCTGGCCGCCATCCGCGACCGGGCCCGCGAGCGGCGAACCGGTGAGTACGACTGCCTCCACCTGCTCAGCGGGGGCAAGGACTCGACCTACGCCCTCTATCAGCTGGTCGAGCTCGGCTTCCGCCCCTACGCCCTGACCCTCGACAACGGGTTCATCTCCGACGAGGCCAAGGCCAACGTCGCCCGCTCGATCGCCGATCTCGGCATCGACCACGAGTTCGTGACGCTCGAGGCGATGAACGCCATCTTCCGCGACTCGCTCGATCGCCACTCCAACGTGTGCCACGGCTGCTACAAGGCGATCTACACCGTCGCCACCAACCGGGCCGACGAGCTGGGCATCCCCCTGATCGTCACCGGGCTGTCGCGGGGCCAGCTGTTCGAGACCCGGCTGATCCCCCAGCAGTTCTCGGCCGACCGCTTCGACCCGGACGCCATCGACCGGGCCGTGCTGGAGGCCAGGAAGGTCTACCACCGCATCGACGACGGCCCGAACCGCCTGCTCGACACCGAGGTCTTCGCCGCCGACGACACGTTCGAGCAGATCGAGTACCTCGACTTCTACCGCTACGTCGACGTCGAGCTGGCCGAGTTGCTGCGGTTCCTCGACCAGCGGGCGCCCTGGGTCCGACCGAGCGACACCGGCCGCTCGACCAACTGCCTGATCAACGCCGCCGGCATCCACACCCACCAGGTCGAGCAGGGCTACCACAACTACGCCGTCCCCTACGCCTGGGACGTCCGCCTCGGCCACAAGACCAGGAGCGAGGCCATCGCCGAGCTCGACGACCGGCTCGACCTGGCCGAGGTCGAGGCCATGCTCGACGAGGTCGGCTACCAGCCCCGCCACCGTCGGATCCTGACCGCCTGGCTCGTGCCACACGAGGGCGACGACGGGACCACCGCCGCCATCCCGAGCCCGGCCGAGCTGCGCTCGTTCCTCGCCCGCACCCTGCCGAGCCACGCCGTCCCCTCCGCCTTCGTCGAGATCGACGCCCTCCCGCTGTCGACCAACGGCAAGCTCGACACCGCCGCCCTCCCCAGGCCCGAGCGCGTCCACCGGCCCGGCCCAACGCTCGCCCTCGCCCCGACCACCCCGACCGAGGGGTCGGTCATCGAGCTGTGGGAGCGGGTCCTGGCCACCGAGCCGATCGGGATCGACGACGACTTCTTCGCCCTCGGTGGCGACTCGCTCGCCGCCCTGGAGATGATCGTCGCCCTCGGCGACCAGCTCGGGAAGCTCCTCGGCGAGGACCTCGCCTTCACCAACCCGACGCCGCGGTCGCTGGCCGCCGCGGTCGACGCCGTCGGGGCCGGCACCGACCCGACCGGCGAGCGGCCGGATGTCGGCGACCGGGCGGTCGACACCGACCTCGCCGCCAACCGGACCGAGCCCGGCCGGGTGCCCGTTCGATCGGCGGGCGAGCTGGCGATCCTCCACGACCAGGCCACCCGCCCGCACGACGTCATGTACAACGTGGCCCGGTCGTACCGGGTCGCCGGCGCGGTCGACGGGCCGGCGCTGGCCGAAGCGCTCGTGGCCGAGGCCGGCGCCCACCAGCCCCTCGTCTGGACCCATGGCACGCCGAGGCGGGCGCTCGCCCCCGAGGACGCCGTCGCGATCGAGATCGCCGGCGGCGCGGTCTCGCCCGAGCGGTTCGAGACGGCCGCCGACGAGCTCAACCGCCGGCCCTTCGACCTCGAACGGGGTCCGCTGCTCCGGGCCCTCGTGCAACCGCTGACCGACGGCGCCACCGGCGTCGTGCTCGCCATCCACCACGCCTCGGGCGATGCCGCCAGCTTCGACCGGCTCTGGCGCCGACTCGACACCCGCCTCGCCGGCGGCGAGCCGGACGAGCTGCCGATCGACTACGCCGGGTTCTGCGCCTGGCAGGCCGCGACCCGCCCGGCGGGCGAGGCCCAGCACTGGCTCGAGCAGGGCCGCCGCGGTCCGGCCGCGGCGCTGGCGATCCATCGCCCGATCGAGCCGGAACCGGACGGCTTCCTGACCCGGACCGCCTCGGTCGATGCCGGCGCCCTGCGAACCGGCACCCGATCCCGCCCGGCCGCGGCCGCCCTCGGCGCGCTGGCCGCCGTCGTGGCCGCCAGCGCCGATGGCGGTCCGAGCGGCGGGTCATCGGCGGACGGCGCCGGACATGGTGGTGGCGGGGTCGAGGTCGAGATCGGGCTGATCACGTCGACCAGGACCGACCCGGCGGCGGCCGACCTGTTCGGCTACTTCCTCAACACCCTTCCGGTCCGGCTGGCCGTCGGGGGCGACGACGGGACCGACCCCGACCTCACGGCGCTCACCCGTGCCGCGGCCGAGGCGATCGGTGGGGTCCTGGCCAACCGGACCACACCCCGAGCGCAGATCGCGGCCGATCGCCGAGCGGCCGGCCTGCCCGCGCCCCAGTTCCAGGTGCTGATGGCCTGGGACGAGCTCGACGACCTCAGCCTCCAGGGGGTGGCCGTCGAGCAGCGGGTCCGCTGGAACGGCACCGCCGTCGCCCCCCTCACCTTCTTCGCCGAGTCCAGGGGTGACCGCCTCGACCTCAGCGTCGAGTGGCAGGGCTCGTCCGTCCCGGCCACCGTCGCCACGACCATGCTCGATCTGTGGGATCGGCTGCTGACCGCCGCCGCCACCAGGCCGGACGCGCCGGCCGGGGCGACGATCGACGCCGCCCTCGACCAGCTCGACGCCGCCGCCGCCGTCGACGGTGGGCCGACGGTCGCAGGGCCGTCCGTGCTCGATCGGCTCGAGCGACACCTCGCAACCGCCTCCGGACCGGCGGTCGTCTGCGGCGACGTCGAGCTCGACTGGCCGGCGCTGGCCCGTCGCTCGGCCGCGGTGGCGGTGGCGCTCCGGGAGCGGGGCGTCGGCTCCGGCCGGCGCGTTGCCGTGCTCGTGCCCCGCTCCGTCGAGACGATCGTCGCCATCGTCGGGGTGCTGCGGGCCGGTGCGTCGTACGTCCCCATCGACCCCGGCTACCCGCCCGACCGGATCGCCCTCGCCCTGACCACCAGCGGCGCCTCGGTCGCCCTCGTCGGATCCGGCACCGAGCCGGTCGTCGCCACCGGTCTCGACGCCATCGCCGTCGGCCGGACCGGCATCGGAGGCCGACCCTGGCCGGCGGACGACCGGACCACCGACCAGCCGACCCGGGCCGACCGCCCGGCCGGGTTCGGGCCCGGTGACGAGGCCTATCTGATCTTCACCTCCGGCTCGACCGGGACCCCACGGGGCGTGCCGGTCACCCACGGACACCTGACCGCCAGCACCAACGCCCGTGACCGGGTCTACCCCCATCCCCCCGGGCGGTTCCTCGTCCCGTCGAGCCCCGCCTTCGACTCCTCGATCGTCGGGCTGTTCTGGACGCTGGCCGCCGGCGGTGCCGTCGTCCTGCCGACCGAGCGCGAGGTCAACGACCTCGACGCCCTCCTCGGGCTCCTGGCCACCGTCGACCACACGCTGATGGTCCCGACGCTCTACCGGGCGCTCCTCGACCGTCACGAGGCGGTCGGGCGCAATCGAGCGTGGCCGACCAGGGTGATCGTCGCCGGCGAGAGCTGCCCGCCATCGCTGGTCGAGGCCCACCACGACCGCTTCCCCGACTCGGCCATGACCAACGAGTACGGCCCGACCGAGGCCACGGTGTGGGCCACCGCCCACCACTGCCGGCCCGGCGACGACCCGGTGCCGCTCGGCCAGCCGATCCCCGGGGCCAGGGTGGCGGTGGTCGACCGGGCCGGACGGCGCCGGCTGCACGGTGTCGAGGGCGAGCTGGTCATCGGCGGGGCCGGCGTCGTCGACGGCTATCTCGATCGGCCGGAGGCGACGGCCCGATCGTTCGGCCGCTTCCCCGACGGGGCCGGTGGTCCGATGTTCCGCACCGGCGACCGGGCGGTGGTGGTCGACGGCGCCATCCGGTTCCTCGGACGCGACGACCACCGGCTCAACCTCGGCGGTGTCCGGGCCGAGCCCGAGGAGATCGAGCGGGCGCTCACCGCGGTCGAGGGTGTCACCGCGGCCGTCGTCGTTGCCGCCGACGTGCGCAGCCGCGACGAGCTGCTGCGCGACCTGGGCCCGGACGAGGTCGGCCGGGCCATGAAGCGGGCGGCCGATCGACCCGATCCGGCGGTGGCGCTCGACGCCGAGCTCCGACGCGAGGGGACGGCCGACCTGCGGCTCGTCGCCCACGTCGAGGGCCCGGCCGACCTCGACGTCGATCGCCTGCGAGTCGCCGCCAGACGCGGTCTCCCGGCTGCGCTGCGACCGAGCCACTACACCGTGCACGACCGGCTGCCCCGCACGCCGAACGGCAAGCTCGACCGGGCCGCGGCCGACGAGCTGCCGCCGGTGACGGCGAACGGGCCGGCGCCGAGCGGCCACCCGTCGGCGGACCTGACGAGTGGCGCCGACGCCGTCGATCCCGAGTTGCTGGCCCTCGTTCGGGACCGGTTCGCCGAGGCACTCCGCCAGCCCGGCCTCGGCGCCGACGGCTCGTTCTTCGACCACGGTGGTCACTCGCTGCTGGCCATGGAGCTGGTCATGGCGCTCGAGGACGCCATCGGTCTGGCCGTTCCGGTCGCCGATCTGTACGACCATCCGACGCCTCGAGCGCTGGCTCGCCACCTCGCCATCGACCGCACCGAGTCGCCGGCCTCGATCACCGCCGGCAAGCCGTCGCCGGCGATCGACCGGTCGTTCCTGGTCCCGATCCAGCCGGACGGCACCCGCCCGCCGATCTTCGCCATCCACGTGCTCGGCGTCGACTGCGCCTTCTTCCGACCGCTGTCGGCCCGGCTCGGTCCGGACCAACCGATGTACGGGCTCGGCCAGCCGACGGTGGAGCTCGACACCGCCGGACCGACCGACGTGGCCGAGGTGGCCCGCAGCTACGCCGAGGAGATCGACCGGGTCGCACCGGACGGGCCCGTGGTGCTGGCCGCCATCTCGCTCGGTGGCGTCGTCGCCTACGAGCTGGCCCAGCAGCTGCTCGACCGGTCCCGGGAGGTGTCGCTCCTGGCCCTCTTCGACGCCTTCGGGCCCGATGCCAGCGCCCCGTCCACCGGACGACGGCTGGCGGCCCAGCTGACCAGGGCCACGTCGGACCCGGCCCGCTTCGCTCGCGAGCAGGCCGAGCACCAGGGCCGCCGGGCCATGCGCATCATCGAGCGGGGTGGACTGGCCGTTCGCCGCCGCCTCGGGCTCCGCAACGACGCCAGGTCGGAGATCCGCCGCTTCATCGAGGACAACGTTCGGGCCCAGTCCGGCTACCGCTACCGGCCCTACGTCGGGCCGATGCTGGTGATCAAGGCCGGCGACGATCCCCTGGCCACGTCCCATCTGGACGACGGCATGGGCTGGCGGATGGTCGCCACCGGTGGCCTCGAGCTGGCCTCGGCCCCCGGAGGGCACCTGAGCATGATGGACGAGCCGAACGTCGAGCACGTGGCCGCCGCGCTGTCGGCCTCGCTCGACGGCGCCGGCGTCCGCCATCGCCGCAAGGACGTCGAGAACGTCCTCATCGAGGCCATCGACCAGGGTCGACTCCCCCTCGAGGTCCGTCGGCTCCGGGCCGACGTGGCCCCCGGCTCGCCGGCCGCCGAGCTGCTCGACGATCTGGACGAGACGATGACGGCCCTGGCCGGCGCAGCCGAGCGGGCCGGCGACCTGGCCGCCGCAACCGTGGGCGGGGCCGAGGTCGACGCCACCGTCCTGCCCGTGCCGAGCCGGCTGACCTATCCGCTCGCGGTGGTCGAGATCGCCGGCTCGCCGCACCGGGCCGGCCCCCTGGTCGAGCGGAGGCTGGCTGATGCCGGCTTCCGGCCCGTCGCCGCCACCGACGAGGGATTCCGGGCCGGCGACGCCACCGGCGTCGACGCCATCGACCACCTGGCTCCGGACGGCACCGCCCGGGTCCGGTTGCGTTGGCGGTCGGACGACCGGCCCACCGATCGCCGGCCAGACCGACCGAGCGGAGGGGCCGGAGGTCGGGGCGACGACCTCGGCATCCTGCTCGGGACGCCACCGGGGCTGGTCCGGGGCCTGCTTGCCGTCGCCGACGTGACCCCGGGCGAGATCGTCGTCGACCTCGGCTGCGGCGACGGCCGGGTACTGATCGAGGCCGCCACCGTCAACGGCTGCCGGGGGCGGGGCTACGAGCTCGATCCCGCCATCGCCGACGAGGCGAGGCGACGGGTGGCCGCAGCCGGCGTCGGCCACCTCGTCGAGATCGTCACCGGCGACGCCCGCGACGCCGAGGTCGACGACGCCGACCTCGTGTTCGCCTTCCTGCCGCCGGCGGCCGTGGCCGAGCTCCTCGAACCGGTCGTGGCCCGGCTCAGGGCCGGCGCCCGCTTCCTCTCACACGAGCAGCTCCCCCCGGCGGCGGCCCGACCGCCGGCGCACCGACGCATCGTCGTCGCCCCGGGGACCAACGGGGCGCTCGGCGGGATCACGGTCGCCAACCTCTGGACGGGCGCCGCCGACCCCGACCGGGGCTGACCGACCGACCCGACCTGGACCGGCCCCCGGACCCCGAGGCTAAGGTGCGGCCATGTCCGAAACGGGGTCAGCAACCGGGTCGACCGTGCTCTACGAGGTCAGCGACCACATCGCCACCATCACCCTCGACCGGCCCGAGGCCCGCAATGCGATCAACGGCCAGCTCAGGACCGAGCTGAACGCGGCCTGGACCAACTTCCTCGAGGACACCGACGCCTGGGTCGCCATCCTGACCGCGAGCGGCAGCGTGTTCTCGGCCGGCGCCGACCTCAAGGACGGCGCCGGTTCGACCGGCAACTTTGGCGGCACCTTCTGGGAGAAGCCGACGATCAACTCGTTCGAGAGCGGGCTCGAGTTGTTCAAGCCGACGATCGCCGCCGTCAACGGGCCCTGCATCGGCTACGGCCTGACCGGCGTGCTGTTCTGCGACTTCGTCATCGCCAGCGAGCGGGCCACGTTCGCCTATCCCGAGGTGTCGATCGGGGTACCGACGATCGTCGGCGCGATCCGCCTCCCCCACCGCATCGGGTGGGCCAACGCCATGGAGCTGCTGCTCACCGGCCAGCCGATGGACGCCGAGCGGGCGGCCGAGGTCGGCCTGGTCTGGCGCATCACCGAGCACGACGAGCTGATGACCGAGGCGAGGGCCTGGGCCGAGACCCTGACGAGGGCCGCTCCGATCGCCCAACGGGCCACCAAGGAGGTGGCGTGGCGGACCGCCGACATGGGTTGGATCGAGTCGGTCCGCTTCGGCGAGACGATGCGAAAGGTGGCCGGCGCCACCGACGATGCGGCCGAGGGCCGGCGGGCGTGGGCCGAGAAGCGCCCGCCCGAGTGGACCGGCCGCTGAGTGGCACCGCCAGACGTTCCCATCCCCGTCCGATACCACCACCAGGAGACGCGATGAAGTTCGGATTGATGTTCGCCAACACCGGCCCCTTCGTCACCCCCGACGGGGCGGCGGAGCTCGGCCAGGTGGCCGAGCAGAGCGGGTTCGAGTCGATCTGGACCGTCGAGCACGTGATCTGGCCGTCCGACTACGACTCGGCCTACCCCTACTCGGAGGACGGCAAGATGCCGGGCCGGTTCGGGACCCCGATCCCCGACCCGCTGATCTGGCTCGCCTTCGTCGCCGCCACCACCTCGACGGTTCGCCTCGCCACCGGCATCGTGATCCTGCCCCAGCGCAACCCGCTGGTGACGGCCAAGGCGTGCGCCACGCTCGACGTGCTGTCGAACGGTCGCCTCGACCTCGGGATCGGTGTCGGCTGGCTCGAGGAGGAGTTCGACGCCCTCGGCGTCCCCTTCGCCGAGCGGGGGGCGAGGACCGACGACTACGTGGCCGCCATGCGGGCGCTGTGGGCCGGCGACGAGGCCGACCACGACGGCCCGTTCACATCGTTCACCAACGTGTCGAGCAACCCGAAGCCGGCCAAGGGCTCGATCCCGATCGTCGTCGGCGGTCACTCCAAGGCTGCGGCCAGGCGGGCCGGTCGGTTGGGCGACGGCTTCTTCCCCGGGAAGGGGTCACCCGAGGAGCTGGCGGAGATGTTCGACGTCGTTCGCCAGACGGCAGCCGACGCCGATCGCGACCCAGACGCCATCGAGCTGACCGCCGGCCACCCCGGGTTGTTCGGGAACGACCCGGTCGGCGCGGCGCAGGAGCTGGCCGAGCTCGGCGTCGCCCGCTCGATCGTTCCCGGGTTCCTCCTGGCCAAGGGCTCGGCCGCCGAGCGGGCCGGGGAGCTGGCCGAGCGCATCCTGCGCCCCTGCGCCGACATCGGCTGAGGGCCAGGGGCGGCCGGCCCCGCCGGCGTGCGATCGGCGCTCGACGACGGCCGGGCGGCCCGTCGACGGTCCGTCGATCGGCCGTCGTCCGGCCGTAAGCTTGGCCATCCGCCACGACGGTGACTCGGTGCGGCAGTGGTAGGGGTGCAATGACGACGGACAACCTGGGCGAGCTGGCGGAGCGACTCGGCCACCTGGCTCGTGTCCCCATCCTGCTCGTCGCCTGTGACTACGACGGCACCCTGGCCCCGCTGACCGACCACCCGATGGAGGCCAGGCCGGACCGCGATGCGGCGGCTGCGCTGCGCTCGCTGGCCGAGCTGGCCAACACCCACGTCACCCTGATCTCGGGCCGGAGCCTGCGAGACCTGGCCACGCTGTCGCGGTTCCCCGAGGAGATCCGGCTCGTCGGCAGCCACGGCAGCGAGTTCGACCTCGGGTTCGCGGCCGCGATGGCCCCCGAGTCGGCCAAGCTCCGGCGGCGGCTGCTGGCCGAGGTCGGCCCGCTGGCCGAGCGATACGGCGCCATCATCGAGGAGAAGCCGGCCGGGCTCACCTTCCACTTCCGGACGATGGACGACGCCGACGCCGAGGCGGCCCGCCAGGAGCTGGTGCGGGGTCCCGCCTCGTGGGACGGTGTCCACGTCCGCAACGGCCACGACATCATCGAGCTGTCGGTCATCCAGACCAACAAGGGGCGGGCCCTCGAATCGATCCGCCACCGGGTCGGGGCATCGGCCGTCGTCTACATCGGCGACGACATGACCGACGAGGACGCCTTCAAGAGCCTCCGGGGGCCCGACGTCGGGATCAAGGTCGGTGCGGCCCGCACCGCCGCCCCCTTCCGGGTGGCCGACCCGGCCAGGGTGGCCCAGGTCCTCGCCCTGCTGTCACAGCTGCGGGGGCGGTGGCTCCGGGGCGACGGACTGGTGGCCATCGAGGACCACTCGATCCTGTCCGACCAGCGCACGGCCGCCATCGTGGCCCCGGACTCGGCCATCTCGTGGCTCTGCCTGCCCCGGATCGATTCGGCGGCGGTGTTCGCCCAGTTGCTCGGCGGCCGCTCGGCCGGTCACTACACGATCCGGGGCGGCCCCGACGGCTCCGACGGACCGCTCGACCAGCGCTACCACGAGCGATCGATGGTGCTGGAGACCCGGTTCCGGGGCTTCACGGTCACCGACTTCCTCGACACCTCGGCCGGACGGACCGGGGAGCTGGCCGGCCGCTCCGACCTGATCCGGATCCTCGACGGCCGGGGGCCGGCGACGATCGAGTTCGCCCCCCGCCTCGACTTCGGCCGCGTGGCCACCCGGCTCGAGGTGGTCGACGACGGGCTCGTCGTCAGGGGAACGACCGACCAACTCGTGCTCCGGGCCCCGGGGGTGAGCTGGGACGTGGTCTCCGAGGGCCGGCACCAGACCGCCATCGCCACCGTCGAGCTCGAGCCGGGGCGGCCGGTCGAGCTCGAGCTGCGATCGGGAACGGCCGAGCTCGGTGCGACCGGCCCGTCGGTCGACGACCGCCGTGACCAGACCGCCCGGTTCTGGGTCGGATGGGTCGACGGCCTCGAGCTGCCGACCGCCGACCGCGACGTCGTCGTGCGCAGCGCCCTTGCCCTCAAGGCCCTGTGCCACGGCGCCACCGGTGCGATCGTCTCGGCCGCGACCACGAGCATGCCCCAGGTGCTCGGCGGGGTCAGGAACTGGGATCATCGCTACTGCTGGCTCCGCGATGCGGCCAGAACGGCGGCGACCCTGGTGTCGCTCGGCTCGACCGAGGAGGCCCTCGCCTACCTCGACTGGGTCCAGCGGCTGCTGGAGACCCGGCCCGAGCCCGAGCGGTTGGCCCCCGTGTACAACGTCACCGGTCGCCACCTGCCGCCAGAGGCCGAGATCGCCGATCTGCCGGGCTACGGGGGCAGCCGACCGGTGCGGGTCGGCAACGCCGCCGAGCGCCAGGTCCAGCTCGACGGCTTCGGCGCGGTCGTCGACCTCGTCCACCGCCTCGACCAGCGGGGCGTCGAGCTGAGCGACGCCCACTGGCACCTGGTCGAATCGCTGGTCGTCGCCGTGTCGCGGCGATGGCAGGAGCCGGACCAGGGCATCTGGCAGACCAGGACGACGCCACGCCACCACGTGCACTCCAAGGTGCTGTGCTGGGTCGCGGTCGACCGGGCGATCGATCTCGCCGGCCGGTTCCTCGATCGGGCCCCCGGCAGCTGGCTCGAGCTCCGCAGCCGCATCGCCGCCACCACCCTCGACCAGGGCTGGAACCCGTCGGTCGGCGCCTTCACGTCGGCGTTCGCCTCCTCCGATGTCGACGCCTCGGCCCTCGTCGTCGGACTCAGCGGCCTCCTCCCGGCCGACGACGAGCGGTTCGCCTCGACGGTCGACGTGGTCGAGCACCATCTCCGGTCCGGCCCGGCGGTGTTCCGCTACCGTCGGGACGACGGACTGCCAGGCCAGGAGGGTGCCCACCACCTCGCCACGGCCTGGCTCATCCGGTCGCGCTGCGCCCAGGGCCGCTTCGACGAGGCCGGCGAGCTGTTCGACTCGTTCCGTGGCCTCGCCGGCCGCACCGGCCTGCTGTCGGAGCAGTACGACCCCGACAACGGGCGAGCGCTCGGCAACCTGGCCCAGGTCCACGCCCACGCCGGGCTCATCGCCTCCGCCATCGCCCTCGACGGCAACCGCTGAGCGCCAACCACCTCACGAGCGTCCGGTCGCCGCCGATGGACGACCGTGGACCAGGACGCAGCGACCGAGCCGCCGGCCGATCGACGCCCCGGGACGCTCCCCCGGCTGGAGACGCCCCTGCTCGAGTTCGGCCGCGTCCCCATCGGCCACTCGGCGGCCAGAGCGGTGACGCTCAGCGGACCGGTCGGCGACATCGAGGTGGTGGAGCCCCCACTCGCCCCGTTCTCGGTGATGTCGGCGTCGGTGGTCACCCCGCCGGCCGTCGACGGCGAGATGCGCGCCGCGATCTGGGTCCGCTACGACGCCGATCGGTCGATGGGCCGGGACCGGGGGCGGCTGGTGCTGGCGTCACGCTCGTCCGGGCACCGCTGGACCGTCGAGCTGTCCGGCGCCGAGGCCCTGGCCCGCTGACGACGGCACCGGCGGTCGATCCTCGCCGCTTGGCCGCCGACCGGACGGCCGATCAGGATCGGGCCTCGGCCCGCTCGAGGGCGGTCGAGGCCTCCTCCCACTCGGCCAGCAACCGGTCGGCCCGCCGCCTGGCCGTCTCGTGGCGGTCGATCAGGTCGTTCATCAGAGCCTTGTCGGCGTAGATCTCGGGATCGGCGAGCTGGCGCTCCAGCTCGCCGACCTCGGCCTCGGCCTTCCCGGCCCGGTTCTCCAGCCGGCTGACCTTCTTGCGCAGGTCGCGGGTCTTGCGGCTCGTCTCGTTCCTGGCCTCGGCCTCGACCCGGCGTTGCTGGCGCCGCCGGCCTCCAGACGAACTGCGCTCCCGCTGGCCGTCGGCCGGCGGCGGCTTCGGAGCGGTCGATCGGGCGGCCAGGACCGGGGTACCGGGGGTCAGGACCGACTCGTCGACCTCGTGGTGGTGCACGACGACACCGTCGCGGACCGCGACCAACTCCTCCATGGTGTTGCGGATCAGGTACCGGTCGTGGCTGACGAGGAGCACGGTCCCCGGGTAGGCCCGCAGCGCGTCCTCGAGCACGTCACAGCTGGGCAGGTCGAGGTGGTTGGTCGGCTCGTCGAGGACCAGCAGGTTGACCGGGTTGCACATCGTCTCGGCCAGGGCCAGCCGGGTGCGCTCGCCGCCCGAGAGGTCGCCGACCAGGCGGTCGACCGCGTCGCCCGAGAAGCCGAACGAGCCGAGGACGGTGCGGATGTTGCGGTTCTTCGGCTGGGCTCCGACCTTGTGCCGGAACTCCTGCTCGACGGTCCGGTTCAGGTCGAGGGCGTCGACGTGGTGCTGGGCGAAGTAGGCGATGTCGACGTTGGCCCCGAGCTTGGCCGTACCGGCCAGCGGTTCCAGCTCGCCCATGATCGTGCGGAGCAGCGTCGACTTGCCGGCCCCGTTCGGGCCGACGAGGGCCAGCTTCTGGCCGCGCTCGACCACCAGGTCGACCCCGGTGAGGACCGGGGTGCCCGTCCGGTCGTCCGGGTAGCCCATCGAGGCGTCCTCGATCTCGATCACGAGACGGGACGAGCGTGGCGGGTCGGGGAAGGCGAACTTGAGCTTGAGGTCGTCGACCTTGGGGACCTCGATCCGCTCCAGCTTCTCCAGCGTCTTGATCCGGGACTGGACCTGGCGGGCCTTGGTCGCCTTGTAGCGGAAGCGCTCGATGAACCGCTCGACCCGCTCGATCTCCTTGGCCTGGCGGGCGGCGGCGGCCTCGAGCGAGGCCAGCCGCTCCTCCCGGGCCACCACGAACTCGGCGAAGCCGCCGACGTACTCCGACGAGGTGCCCCACGCGATCTCGACCACCCGCTCGGCCACGGCGTCGATGAAGTCACGATCGTGTGAGACGAACAGCAGCGCCCCCGGCCACGTTGCCAGCTGCTGCTCGAGCCAGGCGACCGAGTCGACGTCGAGGTGGTTGGTCGGCTCGTCGAGCACGAGCACGTCGGGCTGCTGCAGCAGCAGCCGGGCCAGCACGGCCCGCATCTGCCAGCCTCCCGACATCTCCCGCAACGGCCGATCCATGTCGGCTGCGGTGAACCCGAGGCCGCCCAGTATGCGGCGGGCGTCGGCCTCGATCTGGTAGCCGCCGAGGGTCTCGTAGCGGGACTGGGCCTCCCCGTACCGCTCGACCACCCGGTCGTGGCCGGGGCCGGCCTCGCCCATCGCCGCCTCGAGGCGGCGCAGCTCGGCCTCCAGCTCGAGGATGTCGCCGGCCCCCCGCATGACCTCGTGCAGCACGGTGTCGGTCCAGGCCTCGGTCAGCTCCTGGGGCAGGTAGCCGATCCGGTGGTCCTTCGGGTGCGAGACCTCACCGCTGTCCGGGTGCTGCAGCCCCATGACGATCTCGAGGATCGTCGTCTTGCCGACGCCGTTGGCCCCGACGAGCGCGATCCGGCGCCCGGGCGAGAGCCGGAAGGTGACGTCGGTGAAGAGGGTTCGGGCGCCGTGTGACTTGGCCAGCCCGGAAACGGTGAGCACCGGTCTCAGGGTAGCGATCGCCTGCGGCTGCGCCGGCTCAATTCGGCGCGGCCAGATCGCTCGACGGTCGGTCGAGGACCAGCGTCACCACCCCGACGATCGCCGACGGGTCGAGCGGGCCCCAGGTGCGGCTGTCGGTCCCCGCCGCCGGGTTGTCGCTGCGGACCTCGAACCGACCGTCAGCGGTGATGGCACCCACCCGCTTGACCACGAGGAGGTCGGCATCGTCGGGGTGGCGGGCCAGCGCCAGCTGGCCGACCGCCGGGGTCCTGGTGCCGTCGACCAGCACGAACTCACCCTTGGCGAGCGTCGGCAGCATCGAATCGCCGACGACCCGGACCCGACGGCGCCGGCCGACGAGCCAGGCCATCGTCTCCCCCATCCCCCGCACGTGGCGGCGGTCGAGGAAGATCATCGGCTGGCGTCGGAGCGGGCCCCGACGCCCGGTGCCGTCCGGTAGGTGATCTGGATGGCCGGCCGCGGCTCGTCGCTGGCGTTGGCGGTGCCGCCGTGCAGCACGTGGGCGGTGAACACGAACGCCGTCCCGGCCCGGCCGAGCAGCGGGACGGCCTCGGGGTGCCGCTCGAGCTGCCCGGACCGGCGCTGCAGATCGGGTCGGTGATGGCTACCGGGCACGACGACCGTCGGCCCGTTGACTGCGGTGAAGTCGACGAGCGGCACGATCGCGGTGGCCCCGGCGTGGGGGCCGGGCGCCAACCGGGGCATGTCGTCGGCGTGCAGGCGCTGGTGCCCGTGCCCCGGACCGGGACTGCGGAACGCGATCTCCGACACCGTCCAGTCGTCGCCGAGGATCTGATCGACGACCGGGGCCAGGGCCGCGGCCAGCTCGGCCGTCTCCGGGAGCCGTTCGTCGAGGGCGGTCAGCCGCCTGGTCGCCCCGCTCGGCTTGTCGCCGCTGCGGGGATCGTCGAGCCCGTCGGCCAGGACGCGACAACGGACCGCCAGGTCGGCGGCCCGTCGCTCGTCGAGGACCCCGTCCCACCGCACCCAGCCGACGGCGTCGTCGTAGGCGGGGGCGGCGGTCATCGATGGGGCTGGTTCAGCTGGCGGTGTACCAGGGCACGTCGCGGCCCTTGGACGCCCAGAACATGTTGTGGATGGCCTCGATCTGGCTCATCAGCTCGTTGGCGGCGTCGAGGCTGACCGAGGTCTTGCACGCCGAGGCCTGCTTGGCCGCGTTCCAGAACGTGGTGTGCAGGTCGGGGTACTGCTCGAGGTGCTCCGGCTTGAAGTAGTCGTGCCAGAGGATGTTGAGCTCCCGCTTGGTCAGCTCGGCCTGCTCCTCCTTGATGGCGACGAACCGGATGTAGGTGTTGTGGGCGCCCTCGGCGCTCATGTCGATGTCGAGCAGCTTCTTGGTCATCGACACCACGGCCTCGGCCGCGATGCGGGCGCTGGCCGGGTCGTAGACCCCGCAGGGGCCGTCGCAGTGGGCGGAGGCCACCGGCGCCGGTCGGAGGGCGTCGAGCGTGCGGAGCAGTCGAGTGGTGATGGGCATGGGGTCCTCCTGGAACCTGCGATCCACCCCGCCGGGAGCGGGGAATCTGGCTGTCGGGCTTGCAGCGTATCGGAGGTCGCTCGGCCGTCCCCAACCTGGCCCGCCTTCCCCCTCAGCCCCGGCAACGGCGCTGGCTACAGTGGCGGCCATGGAGCATGGACCGGCCGGGATCGGCGAGGCGATGTGGGCCGACGACCGGGCCTCGCAGGCGCTCGGGATGGAGTTGGTCGAGGTCGACGACGGTCGGGCGGTGCTGCGGATGACGGTCGGGCCGGACATGGTCAACGGGCTCGACGTCGGCCACGGCGGGCTCGTGTTCACCCTGGCCGACTCGGCCATGGCCTACTCCTCGAACGCCGGTAATCGCCGCTCGGTGGCCACCCAGGCCGAGATCGACTGGCTGGCCCCGGTCCGGGTCGGGCAGGTGCTGACCGCAACCGCGACCCAGCGCCATCAGCAGGGCAAGGGCGCCATCACCGACGTCGAGGTGGTCGACGACGACGGCCGCCGGGTGGCCTTGTTCCGGGGCCGCACCCTCCGGGTCGGCGGCACGGTACTCGACCAACCGGGGCGAGACGGAACGGGGCCGGACGGCCCGGGGCTCGACGAGACGGGCTCCTAGGCCCCGCCGTCGCCCTCGCCGTCGTCGTCCTGCTGGGAGCCGAAGATCGTCGGCGCTCCCCTGCGGAACCAGTCGGGGGCGCCCCGCATCGAGCGGCCGTCGATCTCCAGGTGCTGCGGCGCCGGGCCACCGATGATCGTGCCCCCGCTCGGCCCGGTGACGCCGTTGGCCCCGATGCCGAGCACCGGATACGAGGTGACGGCCGAGTAGGTCTGCAGCAGCAGGGGTCGTGGCCTGGCCGAGGTGTTGGGCTCGGATCCGTGGACCGCACAGCAGTTGTGCACGGTGACCGAGCCGGCCGGGCCGACCAGCCACGAGACCCGGTCGAGGTCGAGGCCGGCAACGTCGGCGTCGTCCATCGAGCCGCCCCAGCTGCCGTCCGGCCGGTACAGGTCGTAGAGCGGCCCGAGGTGGCTGCCCGGGAGCACGCCCATCGGGCCCATCTCGTCGTCGACGTCGTCGAGGTAGACCCCGATCGTGAGGGGGCTGAAGTCGGTGTGGGGCCAGAACTGGATGTCCTGGTGCCAGTCGACCTCGGCCCCGCCGTCCGCCCACTTGAAGTTGAGCTTGGAGTGGTGGAACCGAACCGGCCCGCCGAGCAGCTCCTGGGCCAGTTTGGCCGGCGGGCCCTCGATGGTGAAGCGGCGGAACGTCTCGTCGTGGTCGACGGGCGACACCAACCGCCGGAGCCGGGGCCGGTCCGGGGTGTGGTCTGGCTCGACGTCGAGCACCTTGTTCGACTCGGTCAGCTCCCGGCTGGCCTCGACGAACCGGTCGGCGGCCGCCCGCAGCTCAGCCAGCCACCGGTCGTCGACCAGCGACGGCAGGAGGAGGTAGCCGTCGGCGCGGTAGCGCTCGTGGTCCTCGGGTCGGAGCAGGGCGGGGGCGTCTGCGGTCAGGGCCATGGCCGCGACGCTAGCTCAGGCCGGCCAGGCGGCCCCAGCTGCCGGGCGGACGTCAGCAGGTCGTCAGTAGCCGGCGTCGACGTCGATGACGCCGGCCAGCTCCTCACCGGCGGCGAGGCGGCCGACGTTGTCGGCGATGTGGTCGGCGAGCAGTGGGATCCCCATCTCCGGCGTGTTGCCGATGTGGGGGGTGATCAGGACCCGGGGATGGGTCCAGAACGGGTGACCGTCCGGCAGCGGCTCGGGCTCGGTGACGTCGAGGCAGGCCCCGCCCAGCTCGCCGGCGTCGAGGGCCGCAAGCAGCGCATCGGCGTCGACGTGGCCACCCCGGGCCACGTTGACCAACCAGGCGTGATCGGCCATCGCCGCCAGCTCGGCTGCGCCGATGACCCCCTCGGTCTCGGGGGTGAGGGCGAGGGCCAGGATCACGAGGTCGGCGCCGGCGACGGCCTCGAGGCGATCGTCGAGGGCCAGTGTCCTGGCGGCGCCGGGGAACGGGTCGGCCCGCCGGCGGACCACGGTGACCTCGGCCCCCCAGCCCTGGAGCAGGCCCATCAACTCCTCGGTGATCCCGCCTGCCCCGAACACGGTAACCTTCCCGTCGACCAGGTTGTGGCCCTGCGGGGGTGACCAGGTGGTGGCCCTGGCGTAGGTGGCGAGGCCACGCAAGCCGGCCAGGCCGAGCATCAGGGCGTGCTCGGCCACCGGGCGGGCATACACGCCGCGGGCGCAGGTCCAGACCCGTTCGTGGTCGAGGTAGGGCACGTAGGGCTCGATGCCGGCGAACGGCAGGCCGACCCACTCGATCCCGTCGACCCGAGCGAGCAGCTCCGGCAGGTCCTGGGGTCGGTGCGGGTCGGCCCAGACGAGGGCCTGGGCGTCCTCCGGGGGCGCGACGACGCCACCACCCCGCACGACGGCCTCCTCGAGCGACTCGAAGCGGCCCGACTTCGGTTCGACGGCGACCTTCGGTCGACCCTCGCTCACCGCACGTCCCCGGGGGCTGCGCCCGCGGACCCCATCATGGCCGAAGGACCTGCCGGCCCTCCGGCCGGCCTGCTCGCAGCGCTCACAGGCGTTCGAGGGCCTGGGCGAGATCGGCCACCAGGTCGGCGACGTCCTCGATGCCGACCGAGAGCCGGACCAGGTCGTCCGGCACCTCGAGCGGCGAGCCGGCGGCCGAGAGGTGGGTCATCGCCCCCGGGTGCTCGATCAGCGACTCGACGGCGCCGAGCGATTCGGCCAGGGTGAACAGCTCGGTCGCCTCGGTGACCCGCATGGCCCCGTCACGGCTGCCGACCCGGAAGCTGATCATGCCCCCGTACCCGCTCATCTGCCTGGTCGCCGCCTCGTGGCCGGGGTGACCGGGCAGGCCGGGGTACAGCACCGAGGTGACGCCGGGGTGAGCCTGGAGCAGCTCGACGATGGCGGCTGCGTTGTCGTTGTGGCGGTCCATGCGGACCGACAGCGTCTTGGAGCCCCGCAGGGTCAGGTAGCAGTCCCACGGGGCGGGAACGGCGCCGACGGCGTTCTGGATGAACGTCAGGTGGTCGTGGACCTCGGGATCGTCGGTGGCGACGAAGCCGCCGACCACGTCGGAGTGCCCGCCGAGGTACTTGGTGGTCGAGTGGACGACGATGTCGGCGCCGTGGGCAAGCGGTTGCTGGAGGTACGGCGTGGCGAACGTGTTGTCGACGACCAGCCGGGCCCCGGACCGGCGGCGGGCGACGGCCGACACCGCGGCGAGGTCGACCACGGTCAGCAGCGGGTTGGTCGGGGTCTCGACCCACACCAGCTTGGTCGCCTCGGGCCAGTTGCGATCGAGCTCGCTCGGATCGGTCAGGTCGTGGGCCGACCAGGTGATCCCCATCCGGCCGAACACCTTGGCGATCAGCCGGAAGGTGCCGCCATAGGCGTCGTTGCCCATCACGATGTGGTCGCCCGGCTCGAGCAGCCGGAGGATGGCGTCCTCGGCCGCCAGGCCCGAGGCGAACGACACACCGAACGCCGCGCCCTCGAGCGCGGCCAGCGCCGTCTGGAGCGCCGTGCGGGTCGGGTTGCCGGTGCGGGCGTACTCGTAGCCGGAGTGCTTGCCCACGGCCTCCTGGGCGAACGTCGAGGTCTGGAACACCGGCACGGTGACCGCACCGGTGGTCGGCTCCGGGTCCTGGCCGGCGTGGATCGCCCTGGTCGAGAACCCCCAGGATCCGCCGTGATCGCCGCCACCTTCGACGGTGCCGCCGGCAGCGTCGCCGGCCGGGCTCTCGGGATCGGTTTGCGCCATCAGCGGACCTCGTGGGAATCGGAATCGACGGACAGGAACGAGAGCAGGTCGGCCCTGGCCACCACGGTGCGGGGCCGGCCGCCATCGAGGACGAGCAGTGCGTTGGCCTGGTCGAGCAGCTCGACGGCCAGCTCGACCGGTTGGCCGATGCCGATCGTCGGCATGTGCGGGCTCATGACCTCCTCGACCGAGCGGTCGAGGACCGACGAGTCGCCGAAGGCCAGCTCCATGATGCGGAGCTCGTCGATCGAGCCCATCACCTCGGCCGCAGCCAGCGGCATCTCGCCCTTGGCCACCGGGAGCTGGGAGACGTCGTGCTCGTGCATCAGCTTCACCGCATCGCGGAGGCTGTCGGTCGGTTGGAGGTAGACGAGGCGGGGAACGTCACCCTCCTTGGCCTTCACCACCTCGGCCACCGTGGGGCCGTCCGAGGTCAGGAAGCCGTAGCCCGCCATCCACTCGTCGTTGAACACCCGGCTGAGGTAGCCACGACCCGAGTCGGGGATGAGGACGACCACCAGGTCATCCGCCGTCAGCTCGCTCGCCTGCTGGAGGGCGGCGGCGACCGCGGTGCCACACGACCCGCCGATCAGGAGCCCCTCCTCCCGGGACACCCGGCGGGCGCAGAGGAAGGAGTCGGCATCCGAGATGGGGATGACCCGATCGACGACCTGGGGGTCGTAGGTCGCAGGCCAGAAGTCCTCGCCGACCCCCTCGACCAGGTAGGGGCGGCCGGAGCCGCCCGAGTAGACCGATCCCTCGGGGTCGGCGGCGATGATCTGCACGTCGGGGTTCTTGGTCTTGAGGTAGCGCCCGACGCCGCTCAGGGTGCCGCCGGTGCCGGCACCGGCGACGAAGTGGGTGATGCGGCCGTCGGTCTGGCGCCAGATCTCGGGGCCGGTCGTCTCGAAGTGGGCCCTCGGGTTGCTCGGGTTGGCGTACTGGTTCGGTCGGAAGGCGTTGGGGGTCTCCTGCACCAGCCGCTCGGCCGTGGAGTAGTACGACTGCGGATCCTCGGGCGGCACCGCGACCGGGCACACCACCACCTCGGCGCCGTAGGCCCGCAGGAGGTCGATCTTCTCGGGGGCCACCTTGTCGGTGACGACGAAGATGCAGTCGTAGCCACGCTGGGCGGCGACGATGGCGAGGCCGACACCCGTGTTGCCCGACGTTGGCTCGATGATCGTGCCGCCCGGCTCGAGGAGCCCGTCGGCCTCGGCCTGGTCGATCATCGTGAGCGCAGGTCGGTCCTTGGCGCTCCCGCCGGGGTTGGTGATCTCCACCTTGGCCACCACCGGGCACTCGATGCCCTCGGTGACCTGTCGGAGGTGGACCATCGGCGTGTTGCCGATGAGGTCGACCACCGAATCGGCGATGTCCATCTTCGCTCCTGACCGTCGGTGCCTGCGCAGACCGGACGGGAAGAAGAGCGGTGCGCCGCGGCCAACGTCGAACGGGGCCAGCCTAACGGGGCCGGAAGCGGCTCGGCCTCACCCGGAACGGGGATCGGCGGTCGGGTGGGGTGACCCGTTCTCGACGACGCCGCCGGCACTCGGCCCGAGCCCGGCAGCCGACCCCGCACCGTCGCCGTCGCCGTCGATGTGCTCGAGCGGGGTGACCCCAAGCTCGATCGACTCGACGATCCGGTGGCCGCCACCGGGCCCCGCCGCCAGCCAGAGACGGCCGACCCGGCGCTCCGGCCGGCGGACGCCGACGACCCGCCCGGTCCGGTCGAGCAGCTGGCTCGGGGGGTGGTCGACGGTCACCGTGACGATCACCGGCTGCCGGTCCCGCAGCGTCCGGAGACTGCGCAGCTCGGGGCTTCGCCCGACCACCCGCAGCCCGGACCGGACCAGGCTGTCGTGGCGGGCCGCGGCCTGACGATGGACCGGGGTGTCGAGCTCGAACACCGTGCCGAGCTCCGCCTGCTCGGGTTCGGTCTGGAGCCAGAACTCGGTCTGGATGAGGTCGCCGACGACCTCCCGCCAGGCCGGATCGTCGTCGGGTGGGTCGTCGGCCTGGGGGTCGCCGGTCGAGCGACCGTGGGCGACGACCCGAAGCGGCCGGGCCACCGTCTGGTAGGCGGCCCGTTGCCCGAGCAGGGCCGGACGCAACACGCCGGCGTTGACCGCCAGCTCGACGATCACCGCCAGCACCAGCGCCAGGCCGAGCCAGCCGGTGCCGACGCCTCCGCCGCCGGCCGCGCCGAGCAGCATGACCAGCCCACCGATCCCGAGCGCGGCCAGGCCGACCGCAGCGAAGCGACCGGGGGGGCCCGGACGCCAGGCCGCTCCCCCCGGTTCCGTCGAGCCACCCGTCCGGGCGGCGGGACCGGTCCCATCGGCCTCGTCGTCGAGCCAGCGCAGCAGCTCGAGCTCGGCGAGCCACGAGCCGATGCCGACGACCAGCACCAGGGTCACCACCGTGCCCATGGCCGGGCGGGCCGACACGAGGTTGAGCAGCCCGGCGGTCGCGCCGCCGGCGAGCAGTCGGAGCAGCAGCGACAGCAGGGCGAGCGCCCGGTTGCCGGTGAGGGCCTGGGCGGCCAGGGCGGCGGCGACGGCGAGACCGGCGATCGCAACCAGCACCGCCGTGCGGGAGCCGGCGACACCGTCCGTCTCGGCCCCGGGGCCGATGAACCGGGGCTCGGCCCCGGCCAGCGGCAGCCCGGCGAGCTGGGCCGTCAGCTCCTGGCCCTCGTCCGACCGCAGCGAGACCGACGGGACGACCAGGGCACCGGTCGAACCGGACGGCGTCAGCGCCGCCCACTCGGCCAGCTCGGTCTCGGCGGCCGAGGTGTAGCGGCGCTGGTCGAGCTCGATCCACGCCACCTCCGGACGCTCCGCAGCCAGGGCCACCCACCCGGCGAAGTCGCCGGAGCTGGCGCCCGGGGCCTCGACGGCGATGGCCGAGGTCGGGTCGCCGCCCCGCCTGGCCTGGGCCTCGGCCACGAGGGCCGGCTCGGCGTCGGCATCGAGGTCGTCGACGTCGAGCAGGTCGTCGCCGGTCCGGCCGAACGCCGCAACCGACAGGATCAGCAGAGCCGCCGCGCCGAGGGCGACGATGGGCAGCGGCAGGTGCCGACCGTCGCGCACGTCGAGCTGGAGCGGACGGGACACGGTCGCCGGCTGACGGTCGAGGAGGGCGAGGGCCGGTGCGATCAGCGCCAGCACCACGACGGCGGCGACGGCGGCACCGACCGTGGCCACCGTGGCCGCCGACCGGCCGGGGTTGAGCGGCTCGAGCACGAGGCTCACGGCCGCCAGGCCGGCGAACAGGAGGACCAGCTCGGCCCCGAGATCGCGAACGGCGGCCTGGAGCCGGGACGCCCCGTCGCCTTCGACCGGCCGCCGGAACCAGACGACCAGCCGGGCGGCCAGCGCCGCCCCGACGGTCAGCCCGGCCAGCGCGGCGGGAAGGCCGGTGGACGCCATCGAGCCCTCGAACGGCCCGCCGGCCTGATCGCCGATGCTGCCAGCGGCGAGCACGGCGACGCCGAGACCGACCGAGACGGCGAGCCCGCGGCGCCACCCGTCGAACCAGCCGATGGCGGCGCCGACGAGGATGGCCAGGACGGCGAGCAGCCGGACGGTGGCGGCGAAGCCGGCGGCCAGCTCGGCGTCGACCACCGCAGCGCCGCCGGCGGCGACCTCCGCGCCCGGCAGCCGTTGCTCGATGAGGTCGGTGGCGAGATCGATCACCGAGCCGGCGGGTCGGCGCTCCCCCGCTGCCTCGCTGACGGCGAGGTGGACGATGGGGTCCGGCTCGGCGTCGACGTCGATGGCGACCCGGGCCACCCCGTCGAGAGCCTCCAGCCGCTCGGCCAGCTCGTCCGGCTGCTCGACGGTGGCCCCGCCGAGCACGAGGGTGACGTCCGGTATGACGTCGGCGACGGACGGCTGGCCAGCGGTGCCCTGGTCGGCCGGCGCAGCGCTCGCCGGCGACGGGGCGACGCTCGAGAGGGCGGCGATACCGGCCAGGACCGAGGCGGTGAGGGCGAGCGCGGCGCGGCGACGGCCGGCATGCGACCGCGCCGGCGCGACGGCTCGGGGCCGCCGGCCGTTCGTTGGTCGCATCGCCCGCCGGATGAACCACGAGAGGGTCATCGGTCGCCTAGACATCCGGTTGCAGGGTACCCCGAGGGTCCGCCCGAGACTGGGCGGGCTGGCCGTGACCGGGTGTCGCCTTCTACGTTGACCGGATGGCTCCGGTTGACCCCCGAACCCCCGTCCTCGTCGGCGTCGCCCAGATCAAGCAGCGGCCGGACGATCCGGTCGACGCGGTCGAGGCGTCGGCCCTGATGACCGAGGCCGTTCGTCTGGCTGCGATCGACGCCGCCGGCGAGAGCGGCCAGGGCGCGCTGCTCGGCGGCCTCGGCCTGGTCGCCGTCGTCGACGGCGCCTGGAAATACAGCGACCCCGGCCGGCTCGTCGCCGACGCGGTCGGTGCGACCGATGCCAGGACCTCGCTGTCGGCCGTCGGCGGCCAGACCCCGCAGGCCTACGTCAATCACCTGGCGACCAGGATCCAGGCCGGCGAGCTCGACAGCGCCGCCCTGGTCGGAGGCGAGATCATCTGGAGCCGTCGGCGGCGCCGCCGGGCCGGGGTCGACACGCCGGGCACCGTCCAGGAGGGGGTCGAGCCGGACGAGCGGTTCCAGGCTGACGTGCCGATGTCGACCGACTTCGACAGGGAGCGGGGGCTCAACGCCCCGATCAACCTGTACCCCCTCTTCGAATCCGCCGTGCGAGCCGCCAGGGGCGAGACGATCGACGCCCACCGCGATCGCATCGGCGAGCTGTGGGAGCGGTTCAACCGGGTGGCGGTGGCCAATCCCCACGCCTGGTTCCGCCAGCCGATGACGGCGGAGGAGATCCGCAACCCGTCGCCGTCGAACCGCATGGTCGGCTTCCCCTACACCAAGGCGATGAACTCCAACTGGGACCTCGACCAGGCGGCGGCCGTCCTGCTCTGCTCGGCCGAGCGGGCCGAGGCGCTGGGCGTGGCGAGGGACCGCTGGGTCTTCCCGTGGGCCGGGACCGACGCCCACGACACCTACGCGGTGCTGGAGCGCCGCGACCTCCACTCGTCGCCGGCGATCGCCGAGGCCGGCCGGGCCCTGTTCGAGCTGACCGGCCTCGGACCGGACGGGGTCGGCCACGTCGACCTCTACTCCTGCTTCCCGTCCGCCGTTCAGGTCGCGGCCGACGCCCTCGGGCTCGGCCTCGACCGGCCGCTGACCCAGACCGGCGGGCTGACCTTCGCCGGCGGGCCGCTCAACAACTACGTGACGCACTCGATCGCGGCGATGACCGGAACGCTGCGCGACGATCCCGGCTCGATCGGTCTCGTCACCGCCAACGGCGGGTTCCTGACCAAGCACGCGCTGGGGATCTACAGCACGACCCCGCCGGCACAAGCGTTCCGGGCGGTCGACGTGCAGGACCGGGTCGACCGGGTCCCGACCACCAGGGCCGACACCGGCCACGCCGGTCCGACCACGGTCGAGGCCTACACGGTCATGCACGCCGCGGACGGTCCCGAGGTCGGGCTCTGCGCCCTGGCCACGCCGGGCGGTGGCCGGACCTGGGGTCGGGTCACCGAGCCGTCGGCGATGGACGAGATGATGGCGAGCGAGGCGATCGGTCGGCCGGCCGACCTCGACGCCGACGGCGTCGCCCACCTCCGGTAGCGACCGGTTGGCCCCCGTCCCCGGCGGGATCGACCTCCGGGGCGCCCGGCCTGGCGCTCAGTCCTTCGGCGAGAACAGCACCTTGCGCCGAGCCGAGAGGTCCGAGCTGAGCTCGGCCAGGGCGGCGGGGAGCTCGTCGAAGCCGACCATCCGCTCGTGGATGGCGGCCACCCGGAACCGGTCGTCGGCCATCAGGTCGAGGGCCCGGTGGACGTCGCCGATCGTGTAGCCCCGCGAGGCCCGCAGCGTGAGGTGTCGGGCCACCAGATCGGCGGGATCGATGACGGCCGGGGGGACGGCGGTCCCGACGAGCACCACGGTGCCGCCGTGTCGGGCCGCCAGTAGCGACTGTTCGACGGCCAGGGGCGGCCCGGCGCACTCGTAGACCACGTCGGCCCCCAGCCCGTGGCCGGCGGCGGCCAGCCAGCGCCCGATCTCGGGGCCAGGCCCGAAGGCCGCATCGGCGCCGAGCGAGCAGGCCAGCTCCCGTCTCGCCGGCGCCACGTCGACCGCCAGGACCCTGGCCGCACCGGCCAGCCGGGCCAGCTCGGCCACCAACAGACCGACGGTGCCGGCACCGACGACGACAACGACGTCGCCGAGGCGCTGGTCGGCGAGGCCTACCGCATGGGCGGCGACCGCCGCCGACTCCGCCAGCGCGGCGTTGGAGTCGTCGACGCCGTCCGGGATCCGGTGGACCCGCCTGGCATCGACCCGGACCCGCTCGGCGAAGCCTCCCGTGTGGGATGCCGTCGGGTGGGTGCCGACGATCAGGGCCAGGGCCTCCTCACAGTGCTCGCCCAGCCCTGCGTGGCACGGTCGGCAGCGCCCGCACGGCGGCGGCACGGCGCCGACCACGCGCTCGCCGACGAAGCGGCCGGCGACCCCGTCACCGATCTCGACGATCCGTCCGCTCCACTCGTGCCCGAACCAGGCGGGCGCCGGCACCTCGCCGGTCCGGAAGGCCTGGAGGTCGGTACCGCCGATCCCGCATCGATCGATGTCGACGAGCACCGTCCCGGGGAGCAGGTCGGGCTCGGGCACCTCGACGATCTCGACCCGTTCGGGGCCCGTCAGCGCAATCGCTCGCATGGTCCGGCGGGTCAGGCCTCGCCCCGGAGGGCGTCGAGCCGGTCGAAGTAGTCGGGGAACGTCTTGGCCACGCAGCCGGGGTCGGCGATCTCGATCCCGGGGTGGGCGAGGCCGAGCAGGGCGAAGCTCATCGCCATCCGGTGATCGTCGTGGGTCTCGACCCGGCCGGGCCGGGGGACGCCGGGGTGGACCACCATCCCGTCGTCGGTCTCGCTCGCGTCGATCCCCCGGCGCCGGAGCTCGGCGACGACGCCGGCGATGCGATCGATCTCCTTGTGGCGGATGAAGCCGATGCCCCGCATCGTGGTCGGCCCGTCGGCGAACGTGGCGACGACGGCCAGCGTCTGGGCCGTGTCGGACAGGTCGGCGAGGTCGACGTCGATGCCCCGCAGGCGGCCGGTGCCCCGGACCTCGGTGGCGTCACGGCCGATCTCGACGTCGGCGCCCATCGCCCCGAGCAGCTCGACGAACTCGAGGTCACCCTGGACCGTTCCGGAGCCGAGGCCCTCGACCCGGACCCGCCCGCCGGTGATGGCGGCGATGGCGAAGAAGTAGGAGGCCGCCGACGCGTCCGGCTCCAGCCCGAGCTCGGCCGGGGTGTAGGCCCCGTCGGGAACCCGGTAGGTCGCGCCGTCGGCGCCGTCACCGGGGGCCCGGTCGAGGTCGACCTCGACCCCGAACGCGGCCATCGTGGCCGTGGTCAGCTCGACGTAGGGGCGCGACACCATCGGACCGCGCACGGTCACCGCAGACGGGCCCCGGAGCAGTGGGGCGGCGAGCAGGAGCCCGGACAGGAACTGGCTCGACAGGTCGGCCGCCACCTCGACCTCGGCCCCGTCGAGCACGCGACCGTCGATCGCCATGGGCAATCGATCGGCTCCGATCGCCGCGCCGAGCCGGCGGAGCGCGTCAACCTGGGGGCCGAAGGGTCGGGCCCGCAGCTGCGGGTGGCCGTCGAGCAGGAAGCGGCCGGGGGTTGCGGCGAGGACCGGCAACAGGAAGCGGCCGGTCGTCCCGGACTGGCGGACCCCGACCGCCAGTCGATCGTGCCCCGATGGGGGGCTCGCTCCGTCGAGACCGCCGTCGACCTCGACCAGCCCGGCGTCGCGGTCGGCGCTCACGACGACGCCGAGCGTCGTCAGCGCCTCCATCATGGCCTCCGTGTCGTCGGCGAACAGCACGCCGGCCAACCGGGACCGGCCGGCGGCCAGCGCTGCGCACACGAGCGCCCGGTTGGTGTGACTCTTGGAACCGGGGATGGCCACCGTGGCGTCGACCGGCCGGTCGAGCGGATGGACCGCCACGGCGTGGGTCGGGCCGGCGGCGACGGCGTCGGATCCGCCGGCGTCGCCGAGGACTGCCCTGGCCCGACCGGCCTCGTCCGACCGGACCAGGAGGCCGCGCTCCTCGTCGACCGAGTGGATGCGGACGCCGTGCTCGGCCAGCAGCCGGGCCTGGGCCATCAGCGCCGAGCGATCGCCGCCGGCGCCGACCCGTTCGAACGAGACGGGGCTCACCGGCTCAGTCGCCGGCGCTGAGGTCGACCGGTTCGGGGGTTGCGTCTGCGGTGACGGCACCGGCGATCTCGGCCTCGGACGCCGCCCGGTCGCCGTCGCTTCGGCGGACGTGATCGACCGGGTCGCCGTGATCGACCGCCTCGCCGTGATCGACCGCCCCGCCGTGATCGATGGCGCCGTTCTCGACGACCGCGTCGGCGGGACCGTCGTTGTCGCCGTGGTCTGCGTGGTCGACCGAGCCGTCGGCGACCGGCAGGTCGCCGGTGTCGAGCATCGACGATGCGCTCTCCAGCCCACGGTCGCGACCCTGCGCCTCGAGCGACAGGCGGATCTCCTGCAGCGCCTCCCGGTATCGACCGAGCTTGGCGTCCTGGGCGGTCAGCCTGGTCCTGGCCGCCGCCAGGTCTCGTTGGACGAGGTCGAGCTGCTCGAGCGCCTGATCGCGTTCGCTCAGTGCACCGTCCCGCTGGATCTCGGCTGCGGTCGCCGTCTCCAGGAGGTGGCCGGGGGTCTTCACCGCCAGCTCGTGACGGAGGCGCCGGTTGGTCTCCTTGTCCTCGGCGGCCTCCTGGCGCAACTCGAGGATGGTGTCCTCGCGATCGGCGAGGTCGACGGCGTGACGGCGCCCGAGTTGGCGCGTCCGCAGCATCGAGAACCCGATGGCGAGCATGACACCGGCGGTGGCGCCG
>JANQPB010000034.1 GCA_028285495.1 Acidimicrobiales bacterium | reverse complement strand
GCTTTGTCAGGGTCGCCGGCTGCTGCGCCGGCTTTGTCAGGGTCGCCGGCTGCTGCGCCGGCTTTGTCAGGGTCGCCGGCTGCTGCGCCGGCTTCGGCCACGGCGAAGAACTCGTCGTAGGCCGCGGCGAGACCATCGACCCCGAGTGGCGGCTCGGCGTCCGGCGCCAGCTCCGGCTCGGGGTCGTGGCGCAGCTCGGCGCCGTCGGCGAAGTGGTCGAGCACGTGACCCCAGGCGGAGGGGCCGAGGTAGTCCCGACGGCGCCGCAGCGCATCGGCGCCGAAGGCCTCCCAGCCGTCGTGGCGGATGTCGACCCGGGTGCCGCCGTCCGACTCGGCGAACGTGACCTCGACCCGTCCCGATCCCTCGCCGCCGCCGGCCTCGGGCCGGCGCCCAGGGAACCACGACAGGACCAGGCGGTTCGGTGGCTCCCAGGTCAGCACCTCGGCCCAGGTGGTCTGCCGGCCGTCGGTGGCCCGCTCGATCAGCTTGCCGTCGACGAAGTGCACGCCGCCGGCCTCGCCCTGGAACACCGAGTGGGTCGGCAGCGGCCACCAGGCCCCGATCTCGTCGGTGAAGATGGTGAAGGCCTCGGCGACCGGGCGGGCCACCACCGCCGTTCGCAGGATGGGTGGAGCGGTCGGGGTCGGTCGTGCGGTCATCGCGTCTCCTCGGGGGGTCGTTCGGCGTGGCTGACGAAGGCGGCGAGCACGTCGTCCCAGAAGGCGTCCACCCAGGCCCTGACCTCGCCGAGCCCGTCGAGGTCGACGGCGTAGAGCCGCCTGGTCCCCTCCGCCCGGGCGGTGACCAGCCCGGCGTCGCTCAGCACCCGCAGGTGCTGCGACACCGCCGACTGGGTCACCGGGAGCGCGTCGGTCAGCTCCCGGACCGTGTGCTCGCCGTCTCGCAGGAGCCGGAGCACGGCCCGCCTGGTCGGGTTGCCGACCGCATCGAGCGCAGCATCGGCCGCGGTGCCGGCCGGCGCCGGCCCATCCGCTCGTCCCGCCGCCGCTTCATCAGCCATGACTAATGATTAGCGCATACTGATGGATGTGGTCAAGGGGTCGGTCGGCGCCGGCGGCCTCGGCGGCGAGCCGTTGCAGGTTCTCCGCCGAGGCGGTGGCCCCGCTCCCGACGACCAGGTCGTCGACCTCGTGCACCGCAGCTCGTTCGAGACGGCTGACGCTCGGAACCCACCGCTGGTCGTCGGCGATGGCCGGCTCTAGCGTGGATGACATGCAGATCGGCGAGCTGGGACGCCGGGCCGAGGTGTCGCCAAAGACCATCCGCTACTACGAGTCGATCGGGCTGCTCGACGAGCCGGCCCGCACGCCCGGCGGCTACCGCGACTACGACGACGCCGCCATCGAGCGGCTCCGGTTCGTCCGCGACGCCCAGGCCACGGGGTTGAGCCTGGCCGAGATCGCCTCGGTGCTGGAGCTGAAGGGCTCGGGCCAGACCTCGTGCGCCCACACCGCAGCACTGCTCGAGCGGCATCTCGTCGATCTCGACCGCCAGATCGAGCAGCTCCACCAGGCCAGGTCGTCGCTCCGGCAGCTGGCCGACCGGGCCCGCTCCCTCGATCCCGGCGCCTGCACCGACCCGAACCGTTGCCAGGTCATCGCCCCGATCGTCGAGGAGGCGTGACGGTCGGCACCGCTTGACCTTCCAGTCGGCTGGAAGCCGTACGCTGGACGCATGGCCACTGCGACCAACCGGCGCGACCTGCCCGTCGAGGGCATGACCTGCGCAGCCTGCGCCTCCCGCATCGAGCGCAAGCTGTCGCGTCTCGACGGGGTCGACGAGGCCAGGGTCAACTTCGCCACCGGCCGGGCCACCGTGCTGCGCTCACCGACGGTGACCGATGACGTGTTGTGCCGGACGATCGAGAGCCTCGGCTATGCCGTCGGTGCCGACGACGAGGACCCGGAGCAGGCCGAGGCCCGCCGCCAGGACGACCTGTGGCGCCGCTTCGTCGTCGCCGCCGTGCTCACCGTTCCGATCGTCGCCATCTCGATGATCCCCGCCCTCCGGTTCCCGAACTGGGCCTGGGTCGTCGGGGCGCTGACCGTGCCGGTCGTGCTCTGGTCGGGTTGGCCGTTCCACCGCTCGGCCCTCCTCAACCTCCGGCACCGGGCCACGACGATGGACACGCTCGTGTCGATGGGTTCCCTGGCCGCCCTGCTGTGGTCGGTCGCGGTGCTGCTCGGCGTCGACGGGGCCGATCACGCCGACCATGGCGCAGGTCAGGCCGAGCAGGGCATGACCCACGTCTACTTCGAGACCGGCGCCGTCATCGTCACCCTGATCCTGCTCGGCAAGTGGTTCGAGATCCGGGCCAAGCGGCGCTCCGGCGATGCCATCCGGGCGCTGGCCGATCTCGGGGCCCGCACCGCCCGCCTGGTCGACGGCACCGAGGTGGCCCTCGACGAACTGGCCGTCGGCATGCGCTTCGTCGTCCGCCCCGGCGAGAAGATCGCAACCGACGGCGTGGTGGTCGACGGTCACTCGGCCGTCGACGCCTCGATGGTGACCGGCGAGCCGGTGCCGGTCGAGGTCGCCGCCGGCGACGAGGTCATCGGCGCCACGGTCAACGCCAACGGCTCGCTGGTGGTCGAGGCCACCCGGGTCGGGGCCGACACCGTGCTGGCCCAGATCATCCGCCTCGTCGACGAGGCCCAGGGCAGCCGGGCCGAGGTGCAGCGCCTGGCCGATCGGGTGGCGTCGGTCTTCGTGCCGGCCGCCATCGCGATCGCCGCCGCGACGCTGGTGACCTGGCTGGCGCTGGGCAACCCGGCCAACGAGGCCTTCACCGCCGCCGTCGCCGTCCTGATCATCGCCTGCCCGTGCGCCCTCGGCCTGGCCACGCCGCTCGGGATCATGGTCGGCACCGGACGGGGGGCCCAGCTCGGGGTGATCATCAAGGGCGGCGAGGTGCTGGAGGACACCCGGTCGGTCGATGTGGTGGTGCTCGACAAGACCGGCACCGTCACCGAGGGCCGCATGGAGCTGACGGCCGCCGTCGCCCCCGGGCTCGATGACCGCACGCAAGGTGCGCTGCTTCGCCTGGCCGCCTCGATCGAGGCCCGGTCCGAGCACCCGATCGCCGCCGCCATCGCCGCCGCCTCCGGCCAGCGGCTGCCCGTCGAGGCGTTCGAGAACCGCCCCGGCCTCGGCGTGGTCGGGAGGGTCCGGCCCGAGGCCTCGGCCGACGACGGCTCCACCAGCGACGGGCCGTCGACGCCGGGTATCGAGGTGCGGGTCGGTCGTCGCCAGCTGTTCGACGAGGTGCCGCCGGCCGTCGAGGCGGCCGCGGCCGAGGCCGAGGAGCGGGGCGCCACCGCCGTGCTGGCCGGCCGCGACGGCCTGGCCGAGGCGGTCTTCGTGGTCGCGGATCGGATCAAGCCGACGTCGGCCGACGCCATCGTCGCCCTCCGCCAGCTCGGCCTCGACGTTGTCCTGCTCACCGGCGACAACCGGCGCACCGCCCGGTCGGTTGCTGCGGCCGTCGGGATCGACCCGACGCCCGAGTCGGTCATCGCCGAGGTCCTGCCGGACGACAAGGCGGCGGTCGTCCGTCGGCTCCAGGGCGAGGGGCGACGGGTGGCGATGGTCGGCGACGGAATCAACGACGCGCCGGCCCTGGCCCAGGCCGACCTGGGGATCGCCATCGGCACCGGAACCGACGTGGCCATCGAGGCATCCGATCTGACCGTGGTGGCCGGCGATCTCCTGGCGGTTGCCGACGCCATCGCCCTGTCCCGCCGGACGCTGACCACGATCAAGGGCAACCTGTTCTGGGCCTTCGCCTACAACACCGCCGCCATCCCCCTGGCCGCCCTCGGGGTGCTCAACCCGATGATCGCCGCCGGGGCCATGGGCCTGTCGTCGCTGTTCGTGGTCACCAACAGCCTGCGGCTCCGCCGCTTCGCCGGCCACCGGACCGGCCCCGGCCCGGCACCGGGGCCACCGACGAGCGAGATCGACACCGCCGACCGACCAGACGAGGTTCCCGTCCCATGACCGACACCGCCAGCAGGACCTACCGGGTTCCCGACGTCAGCTGCCAGCACTGCGTCGACGCGATCGCCGGCGAGGTCGGCCCGCTGGCCGGCGTCCACTCGGTCGCCGTCGACGTCGACGCCAAGACGGTCACGGTCGTCGGCGGCGACGACGCAGCGATCCGCGCTGCGATCGACGAGGCCGGCTACGACATCGATCCCGGCTGACGGGGAGCCCGATCGGGTCGGTCGCTACCGCTCGATCGGCGGCTGGCAGAACGACACGACGGCGGTCACGTTGTCGGCCCCGCCGGCGTCGTTGGCTGCGTCGACCAGGGCGTCGGTCGCCTCATCGGCCGACTCGGCCCCGCCAAGCAGCTCGGCGATCCTGGCGTCGTCGACCTGCGAGCTGAGGCCGTCGGTGCACAGCAGTACCCGGTCGCCCGCTTCCAGGTTGGTCCGGGTCACCTCGGGGCGGAACGCCGTCGGTCGGCCGATCGAGTGGACCAGGATGTGGCTGAGGGGGGAGCGCGCCGCCTGCTCGGCGGTGAACGTGCCGTCGTCGACCAGGTGCTGGGCTGCGGTGTGGTCGTGGGTCAGCTGCGACAGCTGGCCGTTGCGCAGCAGGTAGCACCGGCTGTCGCCGACGTGGACCACGTACATCCGGGGCCAGATCAGGCACGCCATCGTGAGCGTGGTGCCCATGCCGGCCAGGTCGGGGTTCTCGGCCGCCTCCATCTCCACCGCCCGCTCGCACTCGGCCACGGCCGCCACCAGCTCCTCCTGCTGGTCGTCGTCGTGGTCGTGGGTCAGGCTGAAGAACCAGGGCATCGTGTTGAGCACGTAGGCCGCCGTCGTGCCGACGCCGATCTGGCTGGCCACGTTGCCGCCCCGCTGGCCGCTGATCCCGTCGGCCACCAGCAGCAGTTGGGCCCGGAGGCCGGCATAGAGCTCGGTCTCGTCGTCGACCGGCAGCGTGGTCGAGTGGATCGTCATCGTCTTGTTGAGGTCGGCAACCAGGTACTGGTCCTGGTTGGCCGATCGGGTGGTGCCGACGTCGGTCCGACCGGCCGAGAGGAAGCTGCTGATCAACATGGGTGGTGTCCCTCCTGCAAGCGGTGGGTCAGCGCAGACTGGCGATGTAGTCTCGCAGCCGCCGGCAGCCTTCCACCAGGTTCTCGTCGCTCTCGGTGAACGACAGCCGCAGCCAGCCGTCGGAGGCCGGGCCGAAGCCGCCGGCGTCGACCACCGACACCCCGGTCGAGCGGAACAGGTCCCAGGCGAACCCGTCGTCGGACGCCGGGAGCGAGCGGACGTCGACCATCAGGTACATCCCGGCCTGGGGCACGAGCACGTCGATGCCGTCGATCCCGGCCAGGGCCTCGGCCGCCAGGTCTCGTCGGCGCCGGTAGATGGCACGCATCTCGTCGACTGCGGTGTCCTGGGTGGCCAGGGCCTCGGCCGCCGCGGCCTGGATGAAGCCGGGAAGGCCGTAGGCCATCGCCATGCCCAGGTCGTTGAAGTGCCCGATCAGTCGAGGCGGGGCGACGGCCCAGCCGATCCGCCACCCGGTCATGGCGTGCGACTTCGACAGGCTCGACACGGTCACGGTCCGCTCGGCCATTCCGTCGAGGGCGGCCATCGAGGTGTGGGTGCCCTCGAACACCAGCTCGGAGTAGACCTCGTCGGCGATGACCCACAGGTCGTGGCGGCGGGCCAGCTCGGCCACGCCCTCCAGCTCCTCGACCGAGGCGACGGCCCCGGTCGGGTTGTTCGGCGTGTTGAGCACCACGGCCTGGGTGGCCGGGTTGATGGCGCCGGCCAGGAGGTCGGCGTCGATGCGGAACCCGTCGTCGGCGTCGAGGGCGAGGCGGGTCAGGTCGGCCCCGCCGGCCCGGAGCGTGGCGTCGTAGGTCAGGTACATCGGGTCGAATGCGATGACCTCATCGCCGGCCTCCAACAGGCACAGCGAGGCGGCGAACAGGGCGTTCTGGGTGCCGGCGAACGGCATCACGTGTTCCGGCCCCCACGCTCGACCGGTCTGGGCCGAGAACCGGGCCGCCACCAGCTCCCGCAGCTTCGGCCGGCCGACGATCTCGGCGTAGTGGGTGTCGCCGGCCCGGAGGGCGTCGACGGCGGCGTCGACGATCGGCTCGGGGGTGCCGAAGTCCGGGTCGCCGATGGCGAGGATGATCACGTCCTCGCCTCGGTTCCTGGCCTGCCAGGCCTCGAACAGGGTGCCCCAGCCGTCGGACCCGTCGCCGGCCAGCCGCTCGGTCATCGATGCGTAGCGCACCCGCCGAGCGTACCGGCGGGTCCGGTCTCGCCCCCGGCCGAGCCTCCCGGCCGAGTACACCTAGTCCTGGTGCTGGGTGTAGTTGGCCCGGAGCCGATCCATCAGGTAGTCGCCGTAGGCCACCGGCTCGTACTGCGGCCGCTCGCCCGGGGCGACACACGATGGCAGGGGCTCGACGACCGTGGTCATGTGGGGGTCGAAGAAGAACGGGGCCGAGTAGCGCTCCTCGCCGGTGCGGTTGATGACCCGGTGGGGGGTCGAGACCCAGCGCCCGTTCGACCACCGGCGGAGGATGTCGGCCGAGTTGAGCACGAAGGCGCCGTCGACGACCGGCACGTCGAGCCAGGTCCCGTCCGGCGAGCGGACCTGGAGCCCGGGCAGCTCGTGCTGGGCCAGGAAGGTGAGGAAGCCGTAGTCGGTGTGGGGGGCGGCGCCGTAGAGGTCGTCGGGGCTCTGCGGTGGCTGGGGCGGGTACCGGAGCAGGCGAAGGAAGGTGACCGGTTCGGCCAACGCCGCGTCGAAGGTGTCGGCCGGGGCGCCCAGTGCCACCGCCACCACCCGGGCCACCCGCTGCCCGAGGGTCCGCATCGCCTCGACGTAGCGCTCGATCGGCTCCCGGATCTCGGGGGCGGCCGGCGGCCACTGGTTCGGCCCGGCGAGTGGCAGCCCGGCCAACCGATCGGGGTGGTCCTCGGGCTGGTCGTGCATGACGAGGAACGACTCCGACTGGTTCGGCCGCCTGACCTCGTCGACCGACGAGGTCACGATCGTCGAGGTGGCCATGGCGATGAACCCACGGTGGGCCTCGTTGACGCTGATCGCCGCCTTGTCCGCCGCCGGCAGGGCGTGGAACCGCCTGGACGCCTCGAAGAGGTCGTCGATCAGCTCGGCATCGATGCCGTGGCCGACGACCTGACCGAAGCCGATCTCGGCGTAGACCTCGTCGAGCCGCTTGGCCACTTCGTCGACCCCGGCGTCGGAGCCGTCGAGCGCCGGCGCCAGGTCGATGGTCGGGATGTCGGTCTCGCTCATGGTCGTGCTCCCGGTCGCGAGCGAGCGGGCGACCCATCGACGGGCCTCCCGCATCGCTCGCAAGCCTAGGTTTCACCCCCGACCCCGGTCCATGCCGGGGCCGAGGCGGGGCGGGGCCGCTAGCAGGGTGCGGAAAATCGGTTGTTGAGGGGTTTGTGTCCGTTGGGCCTGGTCTGTTTGGTGGTTCGAGGTTGTTGGAGGCTCTGGGGGGTCGGGGAGTTGACTGGGCCTGGAGTTCAGGCCGTTGCGGCGTCGAGGGAGCAGATCCTGATCAGGTTGTAGGTGGCGGCTTCGATCT
>JANQPB010000033.1 GCA_028285495.1 Acidimicrobiales bacterium | reverse complement strand
CATTACCGTGGAGCTTCACGGGTCTCCTTGAGATGAGAGTGGCTTCAGCACCCTCAAGTCTCAAGGAGACCCACCTGACGAACGTGGATGGGATCTACAGCTAGCCGGCCCATCGCCGCTGCCGACGCCACAGGAGCCGAGCACCGCGGATCATGGCTGGGCGCCGGCGAGCCCGTCGGCCTCGGTGTCGGAGCGGCACGGTGGGTCGCAGCACCGGACCGATCGTCGACCTCGGACGACCGGGCGAACGGGACAGCCCGACGACGAGCTGGGACAATGCGGACAGCCGCCGATCACCGGTGGAGCACAACGGGAGGAGCCGACGCACCGATGACCGAGCCGACGACGATCGACACCGTTCCCGTGGCCAGGACGCCACCGGGTGGCTGGCGGTCGTGGCCACCGCCGATCCTGGCCGGCTGCCACGAACCGGCGACCGCCGGGGCCCCCGATCTCGACGGCTACTGGCGGACGGTGTCGGTGGAGGTCGACGGCGCCGACGCACCTGCCCATCCCGCCATCGGGCATGTCCAGCGCATCGAGCAGCGCGGCGACCGCATCGTGGTCACCGGCGGTGGGATCATCCACGACATGCGGTGCGACGGCACGCTCGAGCGCGGCGTCCACGACGTCGCCGAATTCGACAAGACGACCACTATCGACGTGGCCGCCAGCTACGAGAACGGCGTCCACGTGCTGCGGCCCCGGGGAGCGCCGATCGAGGTCCGCCGGCGCCGCGACGGTGAGCACCTCGTCTGGGAGTACATCGGTTTCACCGCCCGCCTCGAACACCTCGCCCCGTCCGCAACCGACCCATCCGAGATCGGCGACGTCACCGACGTCGCCGCCCTCGGGACCGGCAACGGAGATCGCTGATGCAGACCATCCGCACCCAAGACGACCGCTTCGCCGACCTGCCCGACTTCCCGTTCGCCCCCAACTATGCCGACATCCCCGACCAAGAGGGCGACGGCGGGACACTGCGGGTCCACTACCTGGACGAGGGCCCGGCCGACGCCGCGCCCGTGTTGTTGCTGCACGGGGAACCGTCGTGGGCCTACCTGTACCGCCACATGGTGCCGCCGCTGGTCGAGGCCGGCCACCGGGTGATCGTGCCGGACCAGGTCGGCTTCGGCCGAAGCGAGAAGCCGACCGAGACGTCCGACTACAGCTACGCCCGTCACGTCGCCTGGATGTCGAGCCTGGTCTTCGACGTGCTCGACCTCCGCGCCACGACGTTCTTCGGTCAGGACTGGGGCGGGCTGATCGGGCTTCGTCTCGTCACCGCCGAGCCGGACCGGTTCGACCGGGTGGCGATCGCCAACACGGGCCTGCCGACCGGCGACGGCAAGCCGTCCGATGCGTTCCTGCAGTGGCAGCGGTTCTCCCAGACCACGCCGGTCTTCCCGGTCGGCGAGATCGTCAACGGCGGCTGCGCCACCGACCTCTCGCCCGAGGTCGTCGCCGCGTACGACGCCCCCTTCCCGGACGATGCCGCCAAGGCCGGCGCCCGGATCTGGCCGAGCTTCGTGCCGACCTCGCCTGACGATCCGGAGGCGCCGGCCAACCGCCAGGCCTGGGAGGTGCTGAAGACCTTCGACAAGCCGTTCCTGTGCTGCTTCTCGGACCAGGACCCGGTCACCGAGGGCGGCGACCGACCCTTCCTGGCCCAGGTGCCGGGAGCGAGGAACCAGCCGCACGTCACGATCGAGGGCGGCGGCCACTTCCTGCAGGAGGACTGCGGCCCCGAGGTGGCCGGGGTCCTGATCGACTTCATCGGCTGACCGGCCGAACCGGACCCATCGAGAGGAGACCGCCGTGGAGGTGGTGAACGAGGTCATGCCGACCAGCCAGGAGCGCATCGAAGCCATGATGCAGCCCGGCCCGGACGGCCCGATCTACATGGTCAACCTGCTCAAGTTCAAGGAGCGCGCCGAGTACGAGGACGGCCGCCACACCGACCTGACCGGCGAGGAGGCCTACGGCGTGTACGGCCGCGGCGTCGTCGAGCTGCTGCCGCACTACGGCGGTGAGGTCGTCTTCGCCGGTGACGTCACGTTCCTCGCCCTCGGCCAGGTCGAGGATCTCTGGGACGAGGTGGCGATCGCCAAGTACCCCAACCGGGCGGCGCTGCTGGCGATGTCCTCGTCGGCCGAGTGGCGGGCGCTGGCCGTCCACCGGACCGCCGGCCTGGCCGGCCAGCTCAACATCGAGACCGTCGCCCGGTCGGGCTGACGCCGGTCGCCGGCGGCTCGAGGCGCGTTCTCGGTCGCCGGGCCGGGACGCTCACGCCGTCGACGACGGGACCGCAGCACCGCTCGACGTTGCCGGCATCGCCGTGTTGGCCAGCCGAAGGGTCCGGTACCGGTCGTAGAGGATGAGGATCAGCGTGAACAGCCCGAGCAGGACGACGGTCGGGACCAGATCCAGGTTGGCGTCGAGACGGCTGCGGAGGGCGAGGTAGACCGCGGACGCCCCCCAGTTGATCGCCAGCAGGCCGACGAACTCGGTGGCGGTGCTCCGCCAGCTGTGTCCACGGCGGCGCAGCCACTCGCTGGCCACCGCGTTCACGACGACGATGAACGCGCTGGCCACGGTGATCTGGGTCACCGTCGCCTCGATGGCGAACACCTGGGAGAACACGGCGACGATCAGCCCGGCCAGCAGCGTCTTCTCGACCAGGGGATGGTCGATCAGCGGGTAGCGGGCGAGCAGCGGCTGGGCCGGCCGGAACAGCACGGTCGTCCGCCTGGCGTCGACCTCCGGCGACGGCGGCCAGTCCGGCGCCGGCGCCCGCCGGAGCCCCTGGACGGCGACGGCCGCCACCACCGCCACGCCGACCCCGACCGCAACGGCGAAGGCCGGGTTGGCGAGCGCATCGGTGAAGTCGAGCTGGGCGATGTGGATCCAGTACTCCTGTGGCAGCTTGATGCCGATCCAGATGAACGCCGCCAGTCCGTACACCGCCCTTGCCGGGAGCCGGAGCGGATCCCACTGCAGCCGGATCGCCTCGTAGGCGATGAAGAAGTACTCGAACGTGTTGGGGAACACGAGCAGGAGGGTCCGGCTGCCGGAGAACTCGAACGCCACCACGCCGATCAGCCGGTAGTACCAGAGGAACTGGGCGGTCAGGAAGGCGGGGCGATCGGTCCAGTTCCGGATGGTCGACAGGTAGGCGATCGCCAGGTAGTAGATGTCGAGCGCCTTGTCGTAGTTCTGATAGTTGTCCGGCTCGGCATCGACCGCGGCGAGGACGGTCTGGTCGACGGCGTCGACCACGAGCGCAGCGGCGATGGCCGGCAGGGGCAGGCGGGGGATGGCCAGCGGCACCCCGACCCTGACGAGGACCACGATGACGAAGACGAGGTCGCCCACCGCAGCAAGGCTAGATCGCCGCCGCGCCGACCACCATCGGTTCTGCGCTCGGCGCCGGGACCGCCGACGGCTCGAGCCCGCCGGCCGGGCCGGAGCGGACGGACCCTAGTCTCCAGGCGTGCGCATCGTCTCGTGGAACATCAGGTTCGGGGCCGACATCGATGGCGCCGTCGACTGCCTGTCGAGCCGACCGGAGCTCGCCGACGCCGACCTGATCCTGGCCCAGGAGCTCGACGGGCCCGGCGCGGCCCGGATGGCCGAGGCGCTGGGACTGACCCACGTCTACCACCCGTCCGTCGTCCATCCCGAGACCGGACGGCCGTTCGGCAATGCGGTGCTCACGCCACACCGCCTGCGCGGGCTCCCGCCGGTACTCCTCCCCCACCGGGCCAGGGTGTCGGGGGTGCCGAGGCTGGCGGTTCTGGCCGAGGTGACCACCCCGACGGCGACGCTGTGCGCCATCTCGGTCCACACCGAGATCCCGCTGCTGTCGCTCGGTCGCCGGCGCCAGCAGTTCCGGGTGGTGGCCGAGGCGGCCGCGGCGGCGGCCGGCCCGGTCGTCGTCGGCGGGGACTTCAACACCACCGGCCCGAGGAGCCGCCGGGCCCTGCTCGAGGCCATGGCGCAAGTCGGGCTCGATCAGCTCCCCGTCGGCCGGTTGCCGACGCTCAGCCGCGCCGGGATCGGCGTCCGCCTCGATCATCTCTTCGGCCGCGGCGTGCGGGGCGTCGCCGGTGGCGTCTCGCCCTTCCATCCGGCCAGCGATCACGCCCCCGTCCACGCCACCGTCGAGGTCGAGGTCGAGCGCCGCGCCGGCGGTGCGTGAACGATCCAGCAGCTTTCCTACATTGCTGTATGTATGTTAGCCTGGCCCACCGATGACCTCGCCACGGACCCAAGCCCAACGCACGGCGACCACCAGGGCCGCCCTGCTCGACGCCGCCATCGATCTGCTCGACGAGGTCGGCTGGGCGGGCACCACGTCGGTCGCGGTCTGCGAGCGGGCCGGCCTGACCCGAGGCGCGCTCGTCCACCACTTCGGTGACCTCCCGACCCTGTTGGCGGAGGCCCTCGACGGGCACTACGCCAGGCTGGCCCGCGACGCCGCCATCCGCCGGCGACCGACGACGATGCTGGAGGCCATCGACCGGACCTGGCGGGCGGTCGACGAGGGCCGGTTCAAGGTCGTGATCGAGGCGTGGCTGGCCGCCGCCAACGACCCGTCGCTTGGGCCCGCCATCGCGCCGGTGATCGCCCGCTTCGCCAAGCTCGTCGACCCCGCCGACCTCCTGCCGAGCGACCTCGCCGAGTCCGAGCTGTACCTCGTCGCCCGCGAGGCCATGCTCGGCCTCGCCCTCGGTCGGGCCACCACCGGTGGCCCCCTCCCCCACGAGCGGGCGGTCCTCGGCGGCCTGCGACGCCTGGCCGCCGACGCCGACGGCCCGGGAGGGCAGACGACCTCGACCGTCCCGGCCGACGACGCGGGAGTCGACCGACGACCCTGACCCGACCACCCGACAGTCGGCCGGACTCGAGCGGCCGTTGCGGCCGTCCCATCGAGCGCGACTAGATGATGGCGGTCTCGACGAAGGGCTCGCCCAGCACGATCCGCTCGTAGCCGAGCGGCGACAGGTCGAGCGACCGGTACTCGCCGTAGGTCAACCACTCGCTCACGCCCCGGCCCATCGCCGGCGCCTGCTGGAGGCCGTGCCCGGAGAACCCCGACACGAACAGGAAGTTCTCCACCTGGGGATGGGGGCCGACGATCACGTTGTGGTCGACGGTGTTGTGGGCGTAGTGCCCGGCCCAGCGGGTCCGGAGCTTGATCCGCTCGAAGGCCGGGATCCGATTGGCCAGGGCCGGCCAGACCTTGGCCTCCCAGATGTCGTCGTCCATGGCGAAGTCGTCCGGGTCGACCGCCGGGTCGTGGTCGGGGCCGCAGCCGGCCATGTAGGCGGTGCCCTCGGAGCGGACGTGCACGCCGGTCGGGTCGATCGTGAGCGGCACGTCCCGCGACAGCGTCTCGGCCGCGTCGAACACGAACGTGTAGCGCTTCCGTGGCTCGACCGGCACCTCGAGCCCGGCCATGCGAGCGGTGCGGGCGGCCCGGGGGCCGGAGGCGTTGACCACCGCGCCGCAGCCGACCGTCTCCCCGCCGGCCAGGACGACCCCGGTCACCCGATCGCCGGCCCGCACGAGGTCGACGACCTCGTTGGCCAGGTACTCGGCCCCGTTGCGGCGGGCCATCCGACGCCACCAGTCGAACATGGTGCCGGAGTCGAAGTACCCCTCGTCGATCGGGTTGTGGCTGCCGCAGACGAGGTCGTCGACCCGGATGAACGGGTACTCGGCGGCGATGTCGTCCGGCGACAGGATCCTCGTTCCCGCACCCTTGGCCGCCTGGATCCGCTGGTTGGTCCGCAGCGTCTCGGCGAAGGCGTCGTCGGCCGCCAGGTACAGATAGCCGTAGTGGTTGACCGCCAGATCGGGGATCTCGGGGTCGCCGCCGAGGTGATCCCGGAAATCGCGCACGAAGTCGGCGGCGAACCGGGAGATGTCGATGTTGAGCTCGTTGGAGAACTGCTGGCGCATGCAGCTGTTGGTGTGGGCCGTCGACGACGTCTCGTAGCTCGGGTCACGCTCGACGACGAGGATCGTGCCGTCGAAGGCCGGGTTGTCGGACAGGAACCAGGCGACCGACGACCCGATGATGGCCCCGCCGACGATCACCACGTCGTAGCGCTCGCGCCTCGGCTCGGACACGATCCGCGCCGGCCGAGCGGCGGCGCTCACGACACGTAGCCCTGACGGTGGTCGTTGTCGACGTCGGCCGGGTCACGCTCCTCGGGCGGCCCGAACCCGCCACCGCCCGGCAGTTCGAGGACCAGCGTCCGACCGGGCGGCACGGGGTTGCGGCCCTTCGAGGGGAACGGCGTGCCGTCGTCGAGCGACACCCGTCCGGGGGCGCCGTCGCCCCCGCCGGCTCGGCCGCGGGCCGGGTTGTCGATCCGGTCGAACATCGCCGAGAACTCGAAGCGGTAGCCGTCGGCTGGCCCGACCTCGACCACCTGCCCGAGCCCGCCCCGTCGGCGGCCGGGCCCGCCGCTGTCCGGCCGGATCTCCTTCCGCCAGACGACGATCGGGCCGATCTGCTCGGTCGCCTCGACGCTCATCGTCATCACCCCGGAGGGGAAGGCCGTGGCGGTCAGGCCGTCGAGGCCGGGTCTGGCGCCGGTCCCGCCGCTGTTGAACATCAACAGCTCCACCGGGCGCAGGCCGGACGCCGGATCGACGGCCCTGGCGCTGGCCTGGAAGTTCCACAGCGCGCCGGCCCCCTCGGCCGGCACCACGTCGGGAAGGGCGGGGGCGATGGCACCGAGACAGAGATCGGTGACGAAGTGACCGAGCACGTGGCGGACCGCAACCGGGTCCGGGTGCTCGGCGTTGAGGATCACGCCAGGCGGGGCGCTGACCGTGAACGGGGCGAGCGAGGCGAAGTTGTTCGGCAGCTCCGGGGCGAGCGCCACCAGCATCCCGTAGGTGAAGTAGGCCTGGGCGTAGGTCAGCGGCACGTTGACCCCGAACGGGCTCAGGCCCGAGGTGCCGGTGAAGTCGGCGTCCATGCCCGCCGCGGTGACGGTCACCTCGACCACCAGGTCGACCGGTTCGTCGTAGCCGTCGACCCGCAGCTGGTTGCGGTAGGTGCCGGTCGGGACCCGGGCCAGCGCGTCCCGGGTGGCGCGGTCGGTCCGGTCGAACACGAAGGCGGCCAGGTCGTCGAGATCATCGAGGTCGAACTCGTCGAGCATCTCGATGAGCCGCCGCCGACCGGTCTCGTTGCAGGTCGCCAGGCCGTGGACGTCGCCGACCACCTGGTCGGCCTCCCGCACATTGGCCCTGATCAGGTCGACCAGGTCCGTGTTGAGGACCCCCCGCCTGATCCAGGGCATGATCGGTATCCGGATCCCCTCCTCGTAGACCTCTCGAGCATCGGGCCCGTAACCCCGGCCGCCGATGTCGACCACGTGGGCGGTGCAGGCGAAGAAGCCGATCGGCTGGGCGGGCTCGCCGTCGACGTCGGCGCCGGTTCCGCCGTGCTCGTGCGCCTCCTCGTGGCGGAACACCGGGGTGACGACGGTGATGTCGTGCAGGTGGCCGGTGCCCTTCCACGGATCGTTGGTCAGGTAGACGTCGCCCGGCCGGATCCGCTCGGGACCGATGTCGGCCATGAAGTGCGGCACCGCGGCGGCCATGGTGTTGACGTGTCCCGGCGTACCGGTGACCGCCTGGGCGATCATTCGGCCGTGGCGGTCGAACACGCCGGCCGAGAGGTCGCCGGCCTCCCGCACCGAGGTGCTGAATGCGGTGCGGACCAGGGTCAGGGCCTGCTCCTCGACCACGGAGATCAGGCGGCTCCACATGACCTGGAAGTGGACCTGGCAGCTCACGGCGCACCTCCGGCGGTGCGGCGAGATCGGGTGATGTGCAGGCTCCCGTCCGGCTGGGCGACGGCCACGTGATCGCGACCGAGCACCGTCGTGGTCTGGGCCTCGACGACGACGGCCGGACCGGTCACCCCGACCCCGGGCGCCAGCTCGTCGCGGTCGAACACCCCGGCCTCGACGGTGCCGCCGGCCGCGGGGTCGTGGATCGGCCGGGTGGTCGACGGGGTGGCCAGCCGGTCCGCAGCCACGGTGGTCCGGGCCACCGGCCGGTCGCGGATCGAGGCCACCCGCACCGACCAGCTGACGGCCTCGATCTCGACGTCGTCGATCGCCCGCCCGAAGAACTCCTCGTAGGCCTTGGTGAACACGTCGGCCAGCAGCTCGGAGGCGAAGGCGTCGAACGGTCCGGGCGGGAGGGCGACCGGGATCTCCCACCCCTGGCCCCGGTAGCGCATGGCGACGCTGCGCTCGACCGCGAGCGGGGCGTCGGTCCCCCGCCGCACGAACGTCTCGGCCTCGGCCTCCAGCTCGTCGAGGAGCTGGTTGGCGGCCTCGTGGTCGAAGTCGCCGGCCGTCGTGTAGAAGCTGCGGACGGCCTCGTAGGCGAAGGGGGCCTGCAGGAACCCGATGGCCGAGCCGACGCCGGCCCCCGGCGGCACGAACACCTCGTCGAGCCCGAGCTTGTCCATCAGCCGGGTTGCGTGCAGCGGGGCGCCACCGCCGAACGCGACCATCGAGTAGCCCCGCAGGTCCTTGCCCCGCTCGACGGCGTGGACCCTGGCGGCATTGGTCATGTTCTCGTCGACCACCTCGGCGATCCCGACCGCCGCGGTGCCGACGTCGAGGCCGAGCGGCCCACCGACGCCGGTGGCGATGGCGGCCGCGGCGGCCGCAGGCGACAGCTCGATCGACTCGGCCCCGAACGTGTCGGGGTGCAGCCGACCGAGCTCGACGTTGGCGTCGGTCACCGTCGGCTCGCCACCCCCGAGGCCGTAGGCGGCCGGCCCCGGCTCGGAGCCGGCGCTGCGGGGTCCGATCCGGATCTGGCCGAGAGCGTCGACCGAGGCGATCGAGCCGCCGCCGGCGCCGATCTCGATCATCTCGATGACCGGAATCGAGATGGGCATGCCCGAGCCCTTCTTGAACCGCATCGTGCGGGCCACCTCGAAGGTCTTCGCCGTCTGCGGGGTGTGGTCGTCGATCAGCGCGATCTTCGCCGTCGTCCCGCCCATGTCGTACGACAGCACCCGGTCACGCCCGTAGGCCGCCGCCAGCTCGGCCGCGAAGATGGCCCCGCCGGCCGGGCCCGACTCGACGAGCCGCACCGGGAAGGCGGCGGCGGTGTCGACGCTGACCAGGCCACCACCGGAGTGGATCAGGTCGAGCGGGCAGGTGGCGCCGCGGGCCCGGAGCTCGTCGCGCAACCGGACGAGATACGACGCCATCAGCGGCTGGATGTAGGCGTTGGCGCACACGGTGTTGAACCGCTCGAACTCCCGCATCTGGGGCGAGACCTCGGAGCTGAGCGACACGGCGACGTCGGGCAGCTGCGATCGGAGCAGGTCGCGGAACCGGCGCTCGTGGTCGGGGTTCCGGTAGCTGTGGAGGAAGCCGACGGCCACCGCCTCGTAGCCACCGTCGGCCAGACGCTCGACGACCCGCTCGGCCGCCGCATCGTCGAACGGCCGGAGCACCTCGCCGGTGGCCGACAGCCGCTCGGGCACGACGTAGCGGTGTCGGCGCTCGATCAGCGGCGCCGGCTGCACGATGTTCAGGTCGTACTGCTCGAACCGACCCTCGTTGCGGGTCTCGATCACGTCGCGGAACCCCTCGGTGGTCACGAGCGCGGTGGCGGCGCCCCGGCGCTCGATGAGCGCATTGGTTGCCAGGGTGGTGCCGTGGATGATCTGGTCGACCTCCCCGAGGTCGAGGCCGAGCTCGGCCGCCAGGGTCTCGATGCCGGCCAGGATCCCCCGCTCCGGGGCGTCGTGGGTCGTGAGGACCTTGGTCGACGGGTAGCGGTCTATCGGCGAGGTGCCGAGCGGCCCATCGGGGCCGAGGTCGACCACGATGTCGGTGAACGTGCCGCCGACATCGGCGCCGATCCGGGGCCTCACGACTACAGGTCCTCCGGGCTGGGGAACCCGGACGGGGGCATGATGTCGACGGTGGCCGAGCGCTGCTGGGCCGTCATGCCGCCGTCGACCTTGATGACGTCGCCGGTGATGTACGAGGCGTCGTCCGAGGCGAGGAAGAGGGCGGCGCCGGTCATGTCGGCGGCCTCGCCGATCCGGCCGAGGGGGACGTTCTCGCCCCGCTGGATCCGCTGCTCGACCGAGAGGCCGTTGGTGTCGATCGAGCCCGGCATCAGTGCGTTGACGCGGATCCCGTAGGGTCCGAGGTCGAGGGCCATGGCCCGGGTCAGCGCCTCGATCCCGCCCTTGGTGGCGTCGTAGGCGGTGAAGGAGCGGTGGGCCTGGGTCGCGCCACCGGAGCTCATGTTGATGATGGCGCCGCCGCCCTGCCTGGCCATGATCCGGGCGACCGGGTGGGACACGAGGAAGTGGCCGGTCAGGTTCACGTCGACGATCCGGCGCCACCACGCCTCGTCGGCCTCGAAGAAGTGGAGCATCGGACCGACCAGTCCGGCGTTGTTGACGAGCACGTCGATGCGGTCGTCGACGGCCATCGCCCGGTCGACCACCGTGGCCACCTGGTCGCTCGACGACACGTCGGCCGGTGCACCGACCGCCTCGCCGCCCGCTGCGGTGATGGCGTCGACCGTGGCGTCGGCCGCGGCCGGGTCGATGTCGTTGACGACGACCCGGCTGCCGGCGTCGGCGAACCGGGTGGCGATGGCCCGACCGATGCCGGACCCGGCGCCGGTGACGACGACGACCTTGCCGGCCAGTGACCCGTGCATCTGGAACCTCCTCAGATCCCGGCCACCCGATGGACGGCGGCGGCGATGGCCGCCTCGTCGCGCCGGTAGTAGGTCCAGCCGCGCCGGCGGGTTGCGATGACGAGCCCCGCGTCGACCAGCACCTTGAGGTGCCGGGTTGCCGTCGGCTGGCTGACGCCGAGCTTGTCGACGATGAACAGGTTGCACGCCCCGTGCTCGATCGGGTCGCCGTGCTCCTGTGGCGGGAAGTGGGCCACCGGGTCCTTGAGCCACTCGAGGATCCGGAGGCGGCGCTCGCTTGCCAGCGCCTTGAGGGTCCGCTCGAGCTCGGCGGTCCCGGTCGAGCTGGCGGCTGGTGTCGGAGCCAGGGCAGCGGTCATAGCAACATAGCTAACTCGCTATGTCATCGGGGCGTCAAGCACGCCGACTACACGTCGTCGAACGGGGCCGCGTAGTGGAACCGGCCACGGATGGCGGGGACCCAGGCGGCGAGCGTGCGGACCTGGAAGTAGTGCCCCCACCGGGCGTCGGGTGGCTCGATGCCGACCTCGGTCGAGGCGACGAAACCGAACCGGCGGTAGTAGGCGGGGTCGCCGAGCAGGGCGATCAACGGCTCGCCGGTGGCGTCGGCGGCACCGATCATCGCCAACATCAGGGCCGAGCCGACCCCGCCCCCCTGCTCACCTGGTGCGACCCCGATCGGACCGAGACCGACACACGGCGTGTCCCCCACCCGGCCCCGGCTGCAGATGTTGTGCCCGACGACGACCCCGTCCCGCTCCGCCACCCACGACAGCGCCGGCAGCCAGCCGTCCAGCCGGAGCGCATCGACCAGGCCGGCCTCGGGGGGCTCGCCGTCGCCCCGTTCGAACGCCGCAGCGTGGATCGCCCGCACGGCGGCGACATCGTCGGGTCGCTCCCGCCGCACGAGCAGCGGGCCACCGGCCGCCGGCGTCGTCGGCTCGGCCGCCGGCGAACCGTCCTCCTCGCCATCGCCGACCTGGCCCGGTCCGAGCAGGTCCCACCGGTTGCCGGCGATGTCGGTGAACACCAGCACCCGACCGTACGGCTCGTCACGGGCCGGGCGGACGATCTCGACCCCGGCGGCGGTCAACCGCTCGTGCGCCGCGTCGAAGTCGTCGACGCGGAGGAACAACCCGACCCGACCGGCGTACTGGTCACCGACCGCAGCGACCTGGCGATCGCCGTCGGCTGCGGCCAGCAGCAGCCCGGCGCCACCATCGGGTGGGCGGACGACGACCCAGCGCTTCGGCCGGCCGTCGGTGGTCGTCGACGGCTCGTCCTCGACGAGGTCGAAGTCGAGCACGTCGACGAAGAAGGCGATCGCCTCGTCCTGGTCGTCGACGATGAGGGAGGTCAGCTCGAGGGGCACCAGGCCACCGTAGGGGCCCGGACGGTGGTCGCTCATCGATTTCTCGACGACCCCGCCCACTTGCCCGCCGACGGTCAACCGGGAAAGATCGGCGCCATGGAGGAAACGATGGAGGAGACGGGGTACTACGACCTGGGTGACCACACCCGGACGGTGACCACCGAGTCGGCCGACGCCCAGACCTGGTTCGACCGCGGGCTCAACTGGCTGTACGGGTTCAATCACGGCGAGGCGATCGCCTGTTTCACCAGGGCCATCGAGGCCGACGCCGACTGCGCCATGGCCCACTGGGGCCTGGCCATCGCCCTCGGCCCCAACTACAACCTGCCCTGGCACCTCATGGACCGCCGGACCCGGCGCCGGTCGCTCGGCGGGGCCAACCAGGCCACCGAGGCGGCGCTGGCGCTCGTCGACCGGGTGACGCCGATCGAGGCGGCCCTGATCGGCGCCCTCCCCGCCCGCTACCCGCAGGCCGAGCCTCTCGAGGACGTGGCCGACCAGATGGCGTGGAACGAGGCGTTCACCAACACGATGCGCGAGATCCACGTCGAGCACCCGAACGACCTCGAGGTCACGGCGGTGTTCGTCGACGCCATCATGAACGAGACGCCCTGGCAGATGTGGGACCTCCGGACCGGCGAGGTGGCCGAGGGTGCGGGCACGGTCGAGGCGACCGAGGTACTCGAACGCACCTTCGACGAGGTCCCGGCGTCGTGGGATCACCCGGGAGTTCTGCACCTCTACGTCCACCTGATGGAGATGTCACCCCATCCCGAGCGGGCGCTGCGCCACGGCGACCGCCTGCGAACACTGATGCCGGACGGCGGTCACCTGATCCACATGCCGACCCACATCGACGTGTTGTGCGGGAACTACCACGACGTCGTGTTCTGGAACCGGGAGGCCACGATCGCCGACGGTCGCTGGCTCGAGCGGGAGGGCTACGAGAACGTCTACACGCTGTACCGCAACCACAACCATCACTTCCTCATCTACGGGGCCATGTTCCTCGGCCAGTACTCGGTTGCGATGGCGGCGGCCGAGGAGCTGATCGACCAGATCCCCGAGGACTTCCTGCGGATCGAGTCGCCCCCGTACGCCGATGCGGCCGAGGCGTTCGTCGCCATGAAGCAGCACGTGCTCATCCGGTTCGGCAAGTGGCAGGAGATCATCGACCAGGAGCTCCCCGACGATCGGGAGCTGTACCTGGCCACGACCGCCATCATGCTCTACGCCAAGACGGTCGCCAACGCCGCGCTCGGCAACATCGCCGAAGCCGAGGCCAGCCGCGAGGCGTTCCTTGCGGCGAAGGCGGAGGTGCCGGACAGCCGACGGGTCCACAACAACACCGTGGTCGATCTGCTCGAGGTGGCGACGGCGATGGCCGACGGCGAGGTGGCCTACCGCAGGGGCGAGCACGAGGAGGCGTTCGCCCACCTGCGCCGGGCGGTCGAGTTGGAGGACGGACTGCTCTACGACGAGCCGTGGGGCTGGATGCAGCCGACCCGTCACGCGCTCGGAGCGCTGCTGCTCGAGCAGGAGCGCTACGAGGAGGCCGAGGCGGTGTACCGGGCCGACCTCGGGCTCGACGACACGGTCGGCCGATCCCGCCACCACCCCAACAACCTGTGGAGCCTGTTCGGCCTGCTCCAGTGTCTCGAGCAGCGGGGTGAGGACGTCGAGGCCGCCCTGATCCGGAACCAGTTCGAGCTGGCCCAGGCCCGGTCCGAGGTCCCGGTCAAGGCGTCGTGCTACTGCCACCAGGCGGCGATGGCCGCCGGCTGACGGCGAGGTCCGCAGTCCCGCCGCCGTCGCCGCTCAGCGGAGCGAGAACGGCGGATACTGGTCGGTGATCAGCAGGAACGCGTAGGCGTTGACCCGGGCCGACCATCGACCGACGCCGACGACGAAGTCGAACAGCGCTCGCGGATAGCGACCGGTGAAGAGGATGGCGAACCAGGCGGCGATCACCGCAAAGAACGCGCCGATCCCGAGCACGATCAGGACGAGGTAGTGCGGGATGGCGAGGAACCACTTGACCAGCGGCAACCAGCGGTTGAGGTCGCGCTCGACGTCGGGATAATCGAACTCGAGGTGGACCGACTGCTCGTCCTCGGTCGACGGGTAGCGGTCGGTGAGCAGGGCACCGTAGGCCCCAACCCGGGAGCTGAAGCGGTTGAGCTCGCGGGCGAAGTCGAACCACCAACGGGGGTAGCGCTGACGGATCACGATCATCAGCAGCGTGGCGATGAACAGGCCACCGGCGATGCCACCACCGGTCTGGGTGACGGTCTCGCCCGCCTCGTTCGTCCACGTACTGCTGCCGTTCGACGACAGCACCGCCAACAGGATGACGATCGGGATCAGATAGATGAGCCGGAACGCGGTCGAGATGCGGTCGAGCGTTTCCGGGTAGTCGACGTCGAGGCGCGCTGCGTAGGGCGCCGGGTTTGCCGTGGTCATGATCTCCTCCTCACTTCGCCTCCCCCCATGGTGATGGATGTGGCGCCATCGCGCCACGGACCGACGTCCCTGCATCACCGACCGTTGACCTCCGTGTCGCCGGCGCGTGAGACGAGGGCACCAGACGTCCGATGCCGCAGCGGAGGAACCGCCGATGCGATGACCCGCGATCGCACTCGGCGTCCTGGTTGGTTGGCCGAACGGCCGTCCTCTCCCGCTACCCGGTCCAAGACCAACCGGATCCGACATCGCGAGGTCCGTCCGGCCCGGCGATCACCTGGTCGTGGTCCGCGCCCCGAGCCCGAGCCGACCGGCCGGATCTTTGAGCCGGCACCGCGGTTGGGCCAGCATGGGCCGATGCGCAGCTCCGGACCGGGCCCCCTCGCCGGGGTCCGCATTCTCGACCTGACCACCGTGGTGATGGGCCCGCTGGCCACCAGGGCGCTCGGCGACCTCGGGGCCGACGTGCTCCGGGTCGAGGCTCCGGGCGGCGACTTCATGCGCCACTTCGAGCCGAAGCGATCGGACGGCATGAGCGCGTTCTCGATGGCGGTCAACCGCAACAAGCGCTCGATCGCGCTCGACCTCAAGTCCGACGCCGGGCGGGAGGCCCTGCTCGACCTGATCGAGACCTGCGACGCCTTCGTCACCAACCTCCGACCCCGGGCGCTGGCCTCGCTCCGGTTGACCGACGACGACCTCAGGGCCCGCCGCCCCGACCTCGTCTACTGCTCGGCCACCGGCTTCTCCAGCGAAGGACCGCACGCCGACAAGGCGGCCTACGACGACGTGATCCAGGCCGCCTCGGGGCTGGCGTCGATGTTCTCCTGGGTCGGCGGCGAGCCGGCGTACGTGCCGAGCATCCTGGCCGACAAGGTGGCGTCGCTCCACATCACCTACGCCGTCCTCGCCGCCCTCTACCGGCGCCAGGTGACCGGTGAGGGCGACTTCGTCGAGGTGCCGATGGCCGAGTCGATGGCGGCGTTCAACCTGGTCGAGCACCAGCAGGGCCACGCCTTCGAACCGCCGCTCGGCGAGTTCAGCTACCTCCGGCTGCGGACCGAGCACCGGCGGCCCCGCCGCTCGGCCGACGGCTGGGTCTGCCTCCTCCCCTACAGCGACCAGAACTGGCGGGACTTCTTCACGCTGTCCGGGCTGGAGGAGTACGCCGACGATCCGCGGTTCGCCACCGTCAACGCCCGCATCGACCACGTCGGGCCGCTGTACGCGCTGCTCGACGAGGTGGTCGGGACCAAGACGACGGCCGAGTGGATGGCGCTGTGCGACGAGCACTCGATCCCGGCGGCCCCGGTCGTCGAACTGGAGCGGCTCGGCGACGACCCCCACTTCGCCGCCGTCGGGCTGATCGAGGATGCCGAGCACCCGACCGAGGGGCCGTACCGCCTGGTCCGCAGCCCGCTGCTGTTCCGATCGGGCCTGCCCGGGGTCCACACCCCGGCGGCCCGCCTCGGCCAGCACACCGCCGAGGTGCTGTCCGACCTCGGCTACTCGCAGCAGCAGATCGAAGCGCTCGACGGCGGCGGCTAGAGCTAGAACCCGGCGAAGCGCTGGCGGAAGTCGTCGGTCCCGCGAACCAGCGACGACAGGTCCCCGTCGGTCTCCGACAGGTCGCCAAGCGAGCCGAGGCGGCCATAGCCACGGAAGTGGGCCTTGGCCATGGTCACCGCCAGCTCGGGCAGCGACAGCAGGCGCTCGACGAACCGGTCGACCGTGGCATCGAGCTGATCGTCGGCCACACACTCGTTGGCCAACCCCCAGGCCTCGGCGGTCGGACCGTCGACCCGCTCGGACAGCATGACGTAGCGGCGGGCCCTGGCCATCCCGATCTCGGCGATCAGGCGGGGCGTGCCGGCCCAGGGCAGCGGGGTCCCCAGCTCGACCTCGGGCACCCACCACAGGCAGCTCTCGGTGGTGATCCGGAAGTCGCACGACACCGCCAGGCACGACCCACCGCCGGCTGCGTGGCCGTGGACCCGGGCCACCGTCGGTACCTCGCACTCCTCGATGGCCCGGGTGACGCGCCGGCCGAGTTGGGACCGGTAGCGGTCCTCGCGTGGCGTGGCCGCCGGTTCCAGCTGCTCCCGCCGGTCGGCGCCGGCGCAGAAGCTGGGCCCGCGACCGCCGAGCACGATCGCCCGGGTCTCGAAGTCGGCCGACGCCGTCGTGAAGGCGTCGAGCAGCTCCGCCAGCATCAGCTGGTCGTGGGCGTTGCGCTTGTCGGCCCGGTCGAGCCAGATGCGCGTGACCGGACCGTCCCGCTCGATGTCGATGCGCTCGTAGCCGTCCGTTGCCATCGCTCAGTCCCCCGATCCGACCGTGACCACGACCTTGCCGGCCGCCCGGCGCTCGTCGAGGAGCCTGAAGGCCTCCACCCCGTCGTCGAGGTCGACCAAGGCCCCGATGGGCGGCTTGACCGCCCCCGACTCGATCATCGGGACCAGCTCGTCGTGGATTCGGGTCGCCAACCCTGCGTCGTCGGCCATCGCCTCGCCCCAGGCGGCGCCGACCACGCTCACGTTGCGAAGCAGCAGCCGGTTGACCTTCACCTCGGGGATCGACCCGGCGGCGAACCCGACCACGACGAGGCGGCCGAACCGGGCCAGCGAGCGGATCCCGTCGAGGAAGCGATCGCCACCGACCGGGTCGTAGACCAGGTCGACGCCTCGGCCGTCGGTCAGCTCCAGGACCCGGTCCTTCCAGCCGTCGGTCACCAGCACGATCTCGTCGGCGCCGGCCTCCGCCGCCACGTCGCCCTTGTCCTCGGTCGACACCAGCCCGATGACCGGCACGGCCCCGATCGCCTTGGCCACCTGGATGCCTGACGTGCCGACCCCGCCGGATGCGCCGAGCACGAGCACCGACTCGCCGGCCGAGAGGCCACCCCGGTGCAGCAGGCAGAACACGGCGGTCTGGTAGTTCATCACCAGGGCCGCCCCCTCGGCCCAGCTCAGCGCCGGGGGCAACGGGAACAGCTGCCCGGGACGGGCAACCGCCACCTCGGCCAGGACGCCGCTGCCCATGCCACAGACCCGGTCGCCCGGGGCGAACCCGCTCGACTGGGGAGCCGATCGGACCACGCCGGCCAGCTCGAGGCCGGGCACGAACGGCGGTTCCGGTCTGACCTGGTACAGACCTCGGGACTGCAGCAGGTCGGGGAACGAGACGCCGGCGGCCCGGACGTCGACGACGACGCCATTCCCGCCGGGCTCGGGCTCGGGGACGTCGACGACCGTGATGCCGTCCGGACCGGACAGCTCGTTGACCTGCAGCGCTCGCATGGGCCCGACCGTAACCGGGCCGGCCGATCGGGTGCACGGCCACACCGGGCGGCCATCACGCGGCGTGGTGCCGGGCCGTGCCACCCGACCGCGGCACCCGGCCTTCACCCGCAGGTCGGGCTCTGTTAAACAGGGATCTGAGCAATCGGTGATCAACGGCGACACCGGATGGAGGCGTAGATGGCGAGCGACGAGCTGTGGCGACCGGTCGGACCGTCCGACGCCGACGACCGATGGGTCGGCCAGGACACCAGCGACCGCTTCCCCGTCTACACCAGGGGCAACGCCGGGGAGGTCTACCCGGAGGTCTTCACCCCGCTGAGCTTCTCGGTTGCGGCCGAGGCGGCCGAGCGGGCGATGCGCAACGCCATTCTCGTCAGCGGGCTGATCCGCCCCGAGGAGCTCGACGACATCCCGCTGACCACCGCCGTCGGCAGCGGCGTGTTCGGCGGGTACGCCTACCTCAATCTCAGCATCCAGCGGCTGGCCTCGGCCCGCATGCCCGGCGGCAAGGCGACCGACGCCGACGTGAACTACCTCGGCGTCGGCGACCCGCCACCCCACGTGCCCGGCCCCGACGAGCAGAACCTGCGGGCCTCACTGGCCGGGCTGCGCTACGTGTGGCGGACCCTCGGCACAACCGAGTTGCCCGAGCTGGTCGACGACGGGCGGCGGGTCGACCGGTTCCTCGCCGACCTCCCGGATCCGGCCACCGCCGGCGATCGCGAGCTGCGCGAGTCGGTCCGCGACATCATCCCGCTGTTCGCCGACCTGTTCGAGCGCCATCTGGTGGTCAGCCTGGCTGCCGGAACGGCGGTCGCGGTGCTGAGCAACCTGTGCGAGCGCCAGCTCGACGACCCCCGGCTGGCCACCCGGTTGCTGGCCGGGCTCGGCGACGTCGACTCCGCCGCCCCGTCGGGCGCCATGTGGGCGCTCAGTCGTCAGACCAACCGGTCGCAGGCCCTGACCGCCGCCTTCGACGCCGGTCCGAACGGGCTGGAGGATCGCCTCCGCTCGATCGCCGGCGACGACGGCCCGGTTGCCGAGTTCGTCACCGGCTTCGATCGCCTCCTGGCCGAGCACGGGTCGCGGGGACCGAACGAGTGGGACACCGCCTTCGACACCTGGGAGACCGACCCGGCGCTGGCCCTGACCCTCATCGACCGGATGCGGGCCGCCGACGACGACCACGACCCGACGCTCCAGCATGATCGATTGGCAGCCGAGGCCGAGGAGCTCGAACGGACCTGCCTCGGGCGCCTCCGGGGCCCGGCCCGGTTCCTGTTCCGGCGAGCGGTTCGTTCGGCCCGGTTCCACAGCCGGTCCCGCGAGCGATCGAAGACGACGGTCGTCCGGGCCATCCACGGGGCCCGGCGGTGCAGCATGGAGCTCGATCGGCGGCTGGCCGAGCGGGCCGGTGGCCAGCGGGGTGACCTGTGGTTCCTGCTGGAGGAGGAGGTCGACGCCTACCTCGCCGACCCGGCCGGCCACGCCGACACGATCGCCGAGCGGCGGGCCCAGCACGCCAGGCTGGCCGAGCGGATCCCCCCGTTCTTCTTCAGCGACCGGCAGCCGCCGCTGGCGGAGTGGGAGCGTCGCGACGCCCCGTCCGAGGAGCTGGCGGCCGGGGCGACGCTCACCGGTCTGCCCGGCTGCCCCGGCAAGGCCCGGGGTCGGGCCAGGGTGGTCACCCACCCTGGCGACCCTCGCGGGCTGTCGCCGGGCGAGGTCCTGGTCGCCCCGCTCACCGACCCGGCGTGGACTCCGCTGTTCCTGGCCGCCGAGGCGGTGGTCGTCGACGTCGGGGCCATCATGAGCCACGCCGTGATCGTGAGCCGGGAGCTCGGCATCCCGTGTGTCGTGTCGGCCACCGACGCCTCCAGGCGAATCCCGGACGGCGCCATCGTCGAGGTCGACGGCTCCAACGGCACGGTGACGGTCGTCGAGTCGGCGCCGGTGACGGCGGACTAGGCCGGACTCGGCGCGCTACTCGCCTGGCGGGATGACCACGACCGGGCAGTGGGCATGGGACGCCACCCGCTCGCTGACCGAGCCGAGGGCGGCGAGACCTCGGCGCGAGCGCCGGCCGACGATCACCAGATCCGCCTCGCGGCTCAGGTCGATGAGGCGGAGGTCGGCCGGGTACTGGTACACCTCGCAGGTGACCTCGACCCGTCCGGCCTCGTCGCCGACCCGCTCCTTGGCCGCCTCGACCGACGATGCCAGCGCCTGCTCGGTCCGATCGTGCAGGCGGGAGGCGAGGCTCGGCCGCTCGACGGCGAGCGGCGGGAAGTGCCACATGGCCACCGCTCGGATCAGGGCACCACTCTCGGCTGCACGGCCGATGGCCCAGGTCAGCGCATCGACCGAGGGCTCGGAGCCGTCGACACCGACTACGTACGAGAGCCCTCGATCGGTGGGGCCCGGTTCCTCCGCAGGCGTCATGCGGCCAGGATAGGGCCGGATTGTCGCCGCACCGGGCGGGCCGGCCGACCGGGCCCGTAGGGTGGCACCCATGTCCATCGATCCGGGGCCGACGACGTCGTCGAGCGCAACCGCCGAGCGACCGGTGATCGACCCGGAACGGGGCCTCGGCCCGGCCGACGTGGCCGAGCGGGTGGCCCGCGGCCAGGTCAACCGGGTCCCCGATCCGAACGAGCGCTCGCCGCTGCAGATCGTGCGAGCCAATGTGGTCACACCGGTCAACGGGATCATGCTGACCCTGTTCGCCCTGATCCTCGCCGCCGGGTTCTGGCAGGACGGATTGTTCGTCGGCGTCGTCGTGTCGAACTCGGTCATCGGGATCTGGCAAGAGGCTCGGGCTCGCCGGGCCCTGCGCCGGTTGGAGATCCTCAACACCCCGGCGGCGCGGGTGGTGCGGGACGGGGCCGCGGTCGAGATCGACGTCGGCGACGTCGTGACCGACGACATCGTCGAGCTGGCGTCCGGCGACCAGGTGGCGGTCGACGGCGAGGTCGTCGCCGCTGCCGGGCTGACGATCGACGAGTCGCTGCTCACCGGCGAGTCCGACCCGATCGACAAGATGGAGGGCGACGAGGTCCGCAGCGGGAGCTACGTGGTGGCCGGATCGGGCCGCTACCGGGCCACCCGGGTCGGGGCCGAGTCGTACGCCAACGCGCTGGCCGGCGAGGCCAGGCGGTTCAGCCTGGTCAACTCCGAGCTGCGCCGGGGCATCAACGTCATCCTCCGGGTCCTCATCCTCGTGATCCCACCGGCCAGCGTGTTGTTGCTGCTGGCCCTGCTCGATGCGGAGGACACCTGGCAGCGGGCGCTGCAGGGCACGGTTGCCGCCGCCGTGGCCATGGTCCCGGACGGTCTGGTCCTGCTGACCAGCCTGGCCTTCATGGCCGGCGTGATCACCCTGACCCGGCGTCGGGCGCTGGCCAAGGAGCTGGCCACGGTCGAGCTGTTGGCCCGGGTCGACGTGCTCTGCCTCGACAAGACCGGCACGATCACCACCGGCGAGATCGGCTACGTCGAGGCCATCCCCCTGGCCAGACCATCGGCCGAGTCGACGATCGAGGCGCTCGGTGCCGTCGGCGCCGCCGACCCGCACCCGAACCCGACGCTGGCCGCCATCGCCGCCGCCAACCCCGCCCCGCCATCCGGATGGGACCTGGTGGCGGCCGAGCCGTTCTCGTCGGCCCGCAAGTGGTCGGCCACCCGCTTCGCCGGCAGGGGCACGTTCTACCTCGGCGCCCCCGACATCCTCGTCACCGACGACGACGGAGAGGGCCGGGACCTCGCTGCGGCCCGCAGCGCCGAGGGCCGGCGGGTCCTGCTGCTGAGCCACGCACCGGCGGCCGACGGGGACCCGCTGACCGACGAGCTGCCGGACGACCGGCGGGCGATGGCCGTCGTCGTCCTCGAGGACACGATCCGCCCGGACGCCGAGGAGATCCTCCGCTTCTTCGACGAGCAGGGCGTGACGCTCAAGGTGATCTCGGGCGACAACGTCGAGACCGTCGCCTCGGTGGCGGCCAGGGCCGGGGTGCCGCAGGCCGAGCGCCGGGTCGATGCCAGGGAGCTCCCGACCGATGGCGACGAGCTGGCCGACGTCCTGGCCGAGACGACGGTGTTCGGGCGGGTCACCCCCCACCAGAAGCAGGCGATGGTCGGCGCCCTGCAGCGCCGGAACCACGTGGTGGCCATGACCGGAGACGGGGTCAACGACGTACTCGCCCTCAAGGATGCCGACATGGGGATCGCCATGGGGTCCGGCAGCGCCGCCACCCGGGGTGTCGCCCAGCTCGTGCTGCTCGACAACCGGTTCGCCACCCTGCCCGAGGTCCTGGCCCAGGGCCGGCGGGTCATCAACAACATCGAGCGGGTCTCGAACCTGTTCGTGACCAAGGCGGTCTACGCGGTGCTGCTGACCGCCGTCATCGGGTTCCAGCAGGTCCCGTTCCCGTTCCTGCCCCGCCACCTGACGCTGATCGGCAGCTTCAGCATCGGCATCCCCGGGCTGTTCCTGGCCCTGGCCGCCAACGAGAACCTCGTGCGGGCCGGGTTCCTGCGGCGGGTGCTGGCCTTCTCGATCCCCGCCGGGCTGGTGTCCGGCCTCGCCACGTTGGCGGTCTACACCATCGCCCGAGACCCCGGGCTGATGCCGGGCCCCGAGCTCGATCTCGGCCAGGCCCGCACGTTGGCAACGCTCACGCTGCTCGGGCTCGGGCTGGTGGTGCTCGTGGTGGCTTCGGCCCCGCTGCGGCCGTGGAAGGTGGCGCTGGCGGCGGGGATGGCGGCGGCCTACGGCCTCGTCATCGCCATCCCCCTGCTGCGCGACTACTTCGAGCTCGACGTACCGTCGGCCGAGATGCTGGCCGTCGGCGGCGGTGCCGTCGCCATCGGCGGGCTGGCCATCGCGGCCATTCCGCGGCTGGTCCCCATCTTGCGGGGCTCGTGACCGTCGATCGCCGATCGACCCGGATCGCCAGGCCGACCGCCTCCATCTGGACCGCCTCCATCTGGACCGCCGATCGGCCTCCGGATACAACGGTGGAGTGCCGGCGAGGGAGGAGGTGCCGATGCTCGAAGTCGGGTTGATGAGCCTCGGCGACCTGCTGCCCGACCCCGAGACGGGCGCGTTGGCGTCGGAGGCGGAGCGGCACCGGTCGATCGTCGGCCAGGCGGTGCTGGCCGAGTCGTGCGGCTTCACCTCGGTCCACCTCGGCGAGCACCACTTCTCCGACTACGTGCTGTCGGCCCCACCGGTCGTCCTGGCCGCGATCGGCGAGCGGACCACGACGCTGCGGCTGTCGACCGCCGTGACCCTGGCCGGCAACCTCGACCCGGTCCGGGTGGCGGAGGACTACGCCACCGTCGACGTGCTGAGCGGCGGTCGAGCCGAGCTGGTGCTCGGCCGGGGCAACCTGTTCACCCACACCTACGAGGGGTTCGGCCACGCCGTCGGGACGGCCAGGGAGCGCTACGACGAATCGGTCGCCCTGCTCGTTCGACTCCTCGGTGAGGAGGACGTCACCTGGGACGGCACGTTCCGTTCGCCGCTGCGACGCCACACCACCCGGCCCCGACCGGTCGAGCGGCTCCCGGTCTGGATCGGGGCCGGCTCCCGCGAGTCGGCCGAGCTGGCCGCCGACCTCGGCTGCTGGCTGATGCTGCCAAGCGTCTTCGGGTCGGCCGAGCTGTTCGCTCCGATCGTCGACATCTACCGCTCCCGGTGGGAGGCGAACGGGCGCACCTGGGCCGACGCCCGGGTCGGTGCCTGCTCGCACACCCACGTCGGCCCGACCACGGAGGCGGCCAGGGCCCGCTGGGAGCCCTACTACCGCAACTACTGGGCGTTCGTCGGCACCCTGATCGGCGCATCCGGCCGCTGGCCGGCCTTCGACTACCCGAGCCTGCTGGCCGGGCCGGCCATCTGCGGCGGACCGGACGAGGTCGTCGACCGGATCGGCCGGTGGGGTGACATCCTCGGACTCGACCGGCACCTGTTCATGTTCGATCTCGGCGGCATGCCCCACCCCGAGGTCGAGGGTGTCATCGAGCGCTTCGCGGCCGACGTCCTGCCGCAGCTCGACACGGCGTCGACCCGACCCCGTGTCGGCAGCTAGCGTTCGGGCTGTGACCGAGCACCCCCTCGACCTGTCCGCCCGCACCATCGACTCGGGCATCGTCGACGGTCCGGTCAACCGGATCACCCAGGAGCTGTCGGAGCTGGCCGACGGCGTGGCCCTCATCGAGTCGTTCAGCCACTCGGTGGTGGTCGACACCGGCGAGTCGCTTGTCGTGTTCGACGCGAGCGGGCCGGCCTCGGGGCGGGCCGTGGTCGACTCGTTGCGGTCCTGGTCGACCAAGCCGATCGACGCCATCGTCTACACCCACGGGCACGTCGACCACGTCGGCGGCTCCCGCGCCTTCGCCGCCGACGCCGACGACCGTGGCCACCCCTCCCCGACCGTCGTCGGCCACGAGCGGGTCCTGCCCCGGTTCGATCGCTACGAGCTGACCAGGGGATACAACCGGGTGATCAACCTGCGCCAGTTCGGCGGCGCGGCCGCCGCGGTGGCGACGGAGGACGACCGACCGTTCCTCCCCCGCGGCACCCTGCGGCCGGACCGGACCTACCGCGACCGGCTCGACCGCCGGGTCGGCGAGATCGACTTCGCCCACCACCACTGCCTCGGTGAGACCGACGACCACACGTGGACCTGGATCCCGGCCCACCGGATGATCTCGGCCGGCGACCAGTTCATCTGGAACTTCCCGAACTGCGGCAATCCGCAGAAGGTCCAGCGGTATCCGATCGAGTGGGCGGCCTCGCTCCGGGACATGGCGGCCCTCGAGCCCGAGCTCTTCGTCCCGGCCCACGGCCTGCCGATCGCCGGTCGTGACCGCATCGTCACCTGCCTGGAGACGGTGGCTGCGACCCTCGAGACGCTGGTGGCCGAGGTTCTCGAGGCGATGAACGCCAGCGCCGCCCTCGACGACATCGTGCACTCGGTTTCGGTTCCGCCCGAGACGTTGGCCCTGCCCTACCTGCGGCCGCTCTACGACGAGCCCGAGTTCGTGATCCGCAACATCTGGCGGCTCTTCGGCGGGTGGTGGGACGGCAATCCGGCCAGGCTCAAGCCGCCGACCGACGCGGCCGCCGGAGCGGAGGTGGCGGCGATCGCCGGCGGGACCGGGCCTCTCGTCGAGCGGGCCGAGGAGCTGGCGGCGGCCGGCGAGTTCCGGCTCGCGTGCCAGCTGATCGAGTGGGCGGCCGAGGCCGATCCCGAGTCGGCCACGGTCCACGGCGCCCGGGCCGCAATCTACCTCGCGCGGCGGGCGGCGGAGACCTCGCTGATGGCCAAGGGCATCTTCAAGTCGGCCGCAGCCGAGAGCGAGGCGGTGCTGACCGGCGAGGTGCCCGAAGCGACGATGGTGCTCGACATCACCGCCGACCAGGCCTGATCGGCCGCGGGCGCCGGTCCCCGATCCACATCGAGAGAAGATTTCTCAAGTCGGCTCGCCGCACGTCGATCCTCGCTACGTGCGGACTCCACCGAAGCTCATCTCGATCCGGACCAAGCTCCTCGGGGTCTGCGGGGCCCTCGGTCTCGTGATGGTGGCCGTGACCTGGTTGCAGTGGACGGCGACCTCGAGCCTGGCCGACACGGCCAGCGGCTCGTTGCAGGTCGACGCGGAGGCCGAGTCGCTGTTGCTCAACATCGATCGGGACAGCTACCAGGCCCAGATCGCCCTCGAGCAGCTGGCCTCGGCTCCCGAGGACGTGGTTCCCGATCTGCTCGACTCGTACACGAGCAACCGCGACCAGACCCTCAGCCGGTGGCAGGACTACACCGCCATCGCCCGGGGCCTCGCCGACGAGGAGTCCCGCTGGGGGGCCTACGAGTCGGCCCGCACCTCGTGGGTCACCCACAACGACGCGCTGGCCGGGCGGCTGCAGGGCGGGGCCCGCAGCGACGACCCGGCGGTGGTGCAGGACCTGCTGACGAGTCGGGAGCTGCACGACGGCCTGCGGAACGTCCTCGACGGCATCGTCGAGGAGATCTACGTCCCCAACCGGGAGACGTTCGAAGGTGCCCTCGCCACCGATCTCGACCGGATCTCCACCATCCTGCCCGTGAGCATGGCTCTCGGTGTGCTCGGCTCGGTGGCCGTGGCCATGCTGCTGGCGTGGCACATCGCCGGCCCCATCCAGCGGATGACGGAACAGGCCAGGCGGATCGCCAACGGCGACCTGCACGGCGAGCCGGTCGACCTCGGGCGCCGGAAGGACGAGCTCGGCCAGCTGGCCACGTCGTTCGCGGCGATGACCGGCTCGCTTCGGGCCATGATCTCCAGCCTCAAGACGTCGGCCGCCCAGCTCGAGCAGACCTCGGGTGACCTGAACCGTTTCTCCACCGGTGTCAGCCAGTCGGCCAAGGAGACCTCGGCCGAGGCCGGGTCCGCCTCGTTGGCCTCCGAGAACGTGTCGGCCAACGTGTCCGGTGTCGCCGGCGCCATCGAGCAGCTGACCGAGTCGATCCGGGAGGTGGCCGACAGCGCCACCGAGGCGGCGTCGGTCGCCCAGGAGGCGGTGTCGGTTGCGGGGAACTCGTCGGAGACGATCGGCAAGCTCGGCGCGTCGTCCGAGGAGATCGGGAACGTCGTCAGCGTCATCAACTCCATCGCCGAGCAGACCAACCTGCTGGCGCTCAACGCCACCATCGAGGCGGCCAGGGCCGGCGAGTCGGGCAAGGGCTTCGCCGTCGTGGCCAACGAGGTCAAGGAGCTGGCGGCCCAGACGAGCCAGGCAACCGAGGAGATCGCCTCCCGCATCCTCGGGATCCAGACCGACACCGCAGCCGCGGTCGAGGCGAACGAGAAGATCGGGGCCACGATCGAGCGGGTCAACGAGATCTCCTCGACGATCGCCGCTGCGGTCGAGGAGCAGTTCGTCACCACCTCCGAGATCGGGCGCAACATCGACGCCGCCACCACCGGGGCCCAGGACATCGCCCGCAGCATCGCCGAGGTGGCCTCGACCGCCGAGGACACCCGCCGGTCGACCGACAGCACGACCCAGTCGGCCGTCGGGCTGAGCTCGATCGCCGACGAGCTGACCGAGCTGATCGCCAGCTACCACTAGCGATTGCCGCTCCCTCGAGGGCGTTCGCCCGGCCGGGCGCCGCCACCGGCGCTGGTGTCCACCGGCGGTGCCCGCCCACCGTCGGGGCGACGGGGTCGACCGGCTACAGGTGCGGCAGCACGTCGAGCGCCCGATGGAGGACCCGCCGCCCGAGGACCAGTGCCGTGCGCTCCCACTCGGCGTCGTCTGGCATGGAGCACACGCGGTGCTCCCACACGGCGGCGGCCCCGGCCGGATCCGACCGCCGGTCGAAGCGATGGGCCCAGTGCTCGGCCCGCTCGGCCACGATCATCCTCGTCTCCGAGCGGGTCCCGAGCTCGAAGGTCAGGGTCCGGTGGCGGCCCTGCCCGAGACGGGTCAGGAGACCGGGGGCCAGCTGCCCGCCCTTGGTCGCCGAGATCGCCTCGGGGGTGCCGGAGGTCTCGATCGGTGTGTCGGCGAACGTCTCGCGGATCCAGCAGTCGTCGCCGCCCCCGGGGGGTGCCTTCGACAGCAGCGTCGAGGTGCCCCATCGCCCGTGCCCCGTGTGGAGGTCGATGGCCAGCACGGCCTCGGCCCCGAGCAGCCGGTCCGAGGCGATCGTGTCGACGAGGCGGGTCGACGGCTGCAGCTCCCGGCCGGCGAAGTACAACCCGTCGGGGTGGCTCGACTGGCCGGCGGTGATGGCGGCCCGTACCCAGTCGAGGCCCCGGGTCGTGCTGAGGCGGGTCAGCTCGGCCACGAACCGATCGCCGTCCGGTGGTCGCTCGCCGTCGGGACACAGCAGCTCGTGGATCTCGGCGTAGGCGTCGTTGGCCGGTCGCTCGACGGTGCCGGTCCCGGCTCCCCAGTTTCGGTTGAGGTCGACGTTGTGCTCGTTGGCCCGCCGCCACCACGACATCCCCCAGGGGTTGACCGCATGGACCAGCACGACGGCGGCGTCGGCCGGCACCTCGCGCTCGGCCAGGTGCGCCAGCAGGTCACGCTGCATGGCCGAGCCGGCATAGCCCTCGATCCCGTGGGTCCCCGACAGCACCAGCAGCGCCCGGCGCGGGCGGTCGGAGCCGACCTGGACCACGTCGATCGTCAGCTCCTCGCCGTGGCGCCCGACGGCGTCGAGCCGATGGGGAGCCGCGTCGGCCCCGACCTCGGCGGCGGCCAGCCGGAATCGCTCCCGGCACTCGACGTACGTCAGGGGCCACGTGCCTCGGTCCATGCCCGACATCACAGCCGGCACAGCTCGAACGGGCAAGGTCGACCGCACCGACACGGCCGCCGTTCAGCCGACGGTGTCCCGGTGCCGAATCCCCCCTTCGTCGAAGGAGACCGTTGCGTCGTTCGCCCGATGACGATGTCGTCAACGGTGCCGCTCGTCACCGTCACGTCCTGGAGGGCGACCGTCGGGGCCAGCGTCGCCCAGACGAACACGTCGGTCATCGTCGAGCCGGTGACGTCGGTGACGTTGGTGACCATCTCGTCGTGATCGTCGCCGTTGGTCATTGCGCCGGCCGGGTGGCGACGAGCTGCGGTGGCTCGATGCGCTAGTTGTGACGTGCGGGGACGTTGTCCCTGTCGGTGGGGTTTGGGGTGATCCACCGGTGAGGTGAGCCCTCCGAGAGAGGCTGTGGGTCTTCCAGAACTCACA
>JANQPB010000015.1 GCA_028285495.1 Acidimicrobiales bacterium | reverse complement strand
AGACCTCCTGGTTCGTGTGAGGACGGCAATCTCCACACTGCCCGGAGGTCTTCACATACTCAGGGACCCGTCACCAACCTCTCCGCCAAGTACATCTAGGTGGTGGTGACCTCGTCGGTCGGGTCGCCCGGGTCGGTCGACGCGCCGATGGCGGCGGCGATGGCGACCAGGTCTCGGATCACGTCCCGGTGGTCGTCGCGGTTGCAGACAAGCGCCAGCGTCGACGGCTCCAGATCGGTGATCGGAACGAACGTGATGCCGGGCCGGTCGTAGATCGGGGCGTTGCCGGCCGAGATGAGCACCGCCCCGATGCCGGCGGCGACGGCCTCCATCGTCTCGTCGGCCGTGCTGGCCACCGCTGCGACCGGCGCCGGGCGCTGTCGTCGCCCCTGGGCCAGCCAGTGGTCTCGGAGGGGCCCGGCGGAGGCCGGCAGCGCGATGAGCGGCAGGTCGACGATGTCGTCGAACGCAACGGCGTCGCGATCGGCCAGCCGGTGGTCCTCGACGATGGCCAGCAGGATCGGCTCGGTCCGGAGCGCAACCGACTCGTTGGCCTCGTGGTCGACGATCGGCAGCCAGCAGAGCGCGACGTCGTTGGTCTGGTCGGCCAGCCCTGCGGTCGGGTCGTCCCAGCTGACCTGGTCGAGCTGCACGGTCCAGCCGGGGCGCCGCTCGGCCAGACCGTCGATCAGCCGGGTGAGGATGCCGCGGCCGATGCTGGTCTGCATGCCGATGCGCAGGACGGCCTCCGATGCGGCGGCGGCATCGCCGACGTGCCGCCTGGCCGTGTCCCAGTCGGCCAGCAGCTGGCGGGCGTCGCCGAGCAGCGCCTGGCCGGCGGGGGTGAGGCTCACCGAGCGACGGTCCCGCTCGAGCAGCGTGACCCGGAGATCGGTCTCCAGCTTGGCGATCTGGCGGGACAGGGCGGGCTGGGACACGAAGAGCCGCTCCGCCGCCCTGGTGAAGTGGAGCTCCTCGGCCACCGCGACGAAGTAGCGGAGATCTCGGAGGTGCACGTCCACGGCGGCCACCGTAGGTCATAACCGATGCGCATGACAGCAGGTCTTGGACTCGCCGGTGCCTCCCGGGTGATGGTGAGGACACACCCCCGACACGCTCGCATCGAAGGAGACGACATGGCCACCAGCACCCGGCCGACCAGCTCAACGCCAACCGGCGCAACCCAAGCCTTCACCACCGAGCGGCTTCGCTTCGACGCCGAGGGCGACACCCTGGTCGCCGACCTGTTCCGACCCGTCGATGCGCCGGACGGCCCGGCCCCGATCGTGGTCGTGACCGGATCCTGGACGACGTCGAAGGAGCAACAGGCCAACTTCTACGCCCGCCAGCTGGCGGCCAACGGGATCGCCGCCTTCACCTTCGACTTCCGCGGCTTCGGTCAGAGCGAGGGCCAGCCTCGGGATTGGGAGAACCCGGCCCGCAAGGCCGCGGACATCAACGCCGCCATCACCTTCGTCGCCGGGCTCGACCGCGTCGACCCCGACCGGATCGGCGGGCTCGGGGTCTGCGCCTCGGCCGGCTACCAGGCGGTCAACGCCGCAACCGACGAGCGGGTCGGGGCCCTCGGCCTGATCGCCCCCTGGCTCCACGACATCGACCGGGTCGCCCCCTACTACGGCGGACCCGACGGGGTGCAGGCCAGGATCGAGCTCTCGCGCCGGGCCGAGGCCCGGTACCGGGAGACCGGGGAGGTCGAGTTCATGCCGGCCATCTCCGAGACCGACGAGTCGGCCGCCATGTTCGGTCCGTTCGACTACTACCTCGACCCGGCCAGGGGCGCCGTCCCCGAGTGGGACGCCCGACTGGCGGTCATGTCGTGGGAGCCGTGGCTGCGGTTCAACCCGATCGAGGTCGCCCCCGACATCACGATTCCCGTGCAGATGGTCCACTCGATCGATGGCGCCGTTCCCGATGGCGCCGAGGCCTTCCACGAAGGACTGGCCGGACCGAAGGACCTGCTCTGGACCGACGGCGGCCAGCTCGACTTCTACGATCAGCCGGCACAGGTCGCCGTGGCCACCCCGGCCGTCGTCGCCCACTTCGACGAGCACCTCTGATCCGGCCGGCCGACGAAGACCAATCGACCAATCGACCGATCGATCCACCGACCGAAGGAGCACGACATGTCCGACCGAGACGCCATCGTCGAGACGATCACCCGCCTGTTCTGGCACACCGACCACCACCGCTGGACCGAGGTCGAAGCCGTCTTCGCCGACCGGGTCCGACTCGACTACACGTCGCTGCAGGGCGGCGAGCCGGCCACGCTGTCCCCTGGCCAGATCGTCGGAGGCTGGCGGGAGCACTTCGCCACCGTCCCGGCCCACCAGCACCTCGTCGCCAACCACCTCGTCGCCGTCGACGACGGCGGTCAGGGTGCCACCGCCACCGCCCAGTTCATCGCCACCCACCAGTTCGAGGACCGCAGCTGGACCCTTGGCGGCGACTACGAGTTCCGCCTCCGGCGGGTCGACGACGGGCCGTGGTCGATCGAGGCCATGACCATGACCGCGGTCTGGCAGCAGCCCGGGCCGGTCCCGACCACGCCGGCGGCGGCATGACCGTCTCGCTGGTCACCGGCGCCAACCGCGGCATCGGCCGGGAGGTCGCCGTCCAGCTCGGTGCGCTCGGCCACCACGTGCTGCTCGGCTCTCGCTCGGCCGGGAAGGCCGCCGAGGTGGCCGACGCGATCGCCGCCGCCGGCGGTGAGGCCACGATCGTCGAGCTCGACGTCGCCGATCCCGGGTCCATCGCCAGCGTCGAGCGGCTGGTGCGGGGGATCGGCGGCTTCGACGTGCTCGTCAACAACGCCGCCATCACCTACGACACCTGGCAGACCGCAATCGAGCCCGACTTCGGGACGGTCCGCGACGCCCTGGAGACCAACCTCTTCGGCACCTGGCAGCTCACGGTTGCCCTGGCCCCGCTGCTGCGGGCCAGCCGACACGGTCGGATCGTCAACGTGTCGTCCGGCGCCGGCGCCCTCACCGACATGGGTGGCCATCTCCCCGCCTACCGGGTCTCCAAGGTGTCGCTCAACGCACTGACCCGGATGTGGGCCTCCGAGCTGCCCGGCGTGCTCGTCAACGCCGTGTGCCCCGGCTGGGTGGCCACCGACATGGGCGGCAGCGGCGGTCGACCGGTCGCCGACGGCGCCGCCGGCGTCGTGTGGGCGGCCACGCTGGCCGACGACGGTCCGACCGGCGGCTTCTTCCGGGACCGGCAGCCGATCCCCTGGTAGGGCTCGACGCTGGCGGCTCCGCTGGGGATACTGGCCGGCATGTCGTCGACGATCCGGGTCGCCCAGCTGTCCGACACCCACTTCCTCGAGGAGGGGGCCGAACCCGAGGGTGGGCACGCCTACGACACCACCGAGGCCTTCGCCGCCGTCCGGGACCACCTCGGTGGCCGGGCCGGGACCGGGGCCGACCTCGACCTGATCGTCGTCACCGGCGACGTCGCCGACCACGGTCGCACCGAGCAGTACCGGCTGGCGGGTGACGCCTTCGCCGAGCTGCCGGCGCCGGTCAACGTCTGCCCCGGCAACCACGACTTCGACGTCCCCTTCGGCGCCGGCATGGGCAGACCAGGGGTCGGCACCTCGCGGGTGGTCGAGGTCGGCTCCTGGGCCTTCCTCTTCGTCGACTCGTGCGCCGGCATGATGCAGCCGGACGAGGCCGGCTGCCCCGTCGACCCGCCCGGCGAGGCCCGACTGCACAGCAACGGCTCGCTCGGCGACCGGGAGGCGGCCTGGGTTCGCGGCATGGCTGCAGCCTCGACGGCCGAGCACGTCTTCGTGTGGCTCCACCACCCGCCTGCGGTGACCGTGCCGTTCATGCGAAACGACGACTACACGGACGAGTGGCGGGCCCTGCTCGCCGACCTGCCCCGGGTCCGCGGCTTCGGCGGCGGGCACACTCACATCCCGGGCGAGTACGAGCTGGAGGGTCGGCCCGTCTTCGTGGCCCCGTCGCTCAAGAACAACTTCTCGCTCGAACCGCAGACGTGGCTCCCGCCCGGCTATCGGACCTACCGCTTCGAGCCGGACGGCTCGGTGACCAGCGAGGTCCACCTGGTCGACGACCAGCGCTGGCCCCGCCGACCGTTCGGTCGGCTCCTGAGGTCGCTGTTCATGGGCGAGATCACACACGGCGAGCTGGCCGAGATCGTGGCCAGGCGGGCGGCGGCGGCCGGCGATTCGGCGTAGCCTGGTCGGAGCGAGTCAGGTCGCTGCCGGTCCGCGGGAAGGGCGAAGCCCACCTGAGCACGTGCTTCCCATGAGCCTGGACACCTCTTTCGGGCCCGTGATGCGGACGTCGGGCACGACGAAAGGGGCCGGGGTGCCTGCTGTTCCGCTGCCGGAGAATGCCTCGCTCGAGCACCTCCGCAACCAAGCCAAGCTCGTCGGCGACCTCGTCCGCACCGCCGACGAGGGGGCGCTGCGACTGGTCGACGAGTTCCATCCCCGGCTCTCGAGCGCCGAGGCCGTCGCCCCGGGTGGGTTCAAGCGCTCCGACGCCCAACTGGTCGTCAGCCGGCTGTACGGCTTCCGGAGCTGGAACCACCTCCGGGACCACCTGCGGTTGCTCGACGACGTGGCCCGCCCGGACACGGCGGATCGTCGACCGTCTGCGCCGTCCGATCGCTTCGCCGCCCTCGCCTGCGTCTCGTACGCCGAGGTCGACGTGCTCGGCCGGCTCGCCGAAGCTCGGCGGCTGCTCGACGCCGATCCCAGCCTCGCCGGTGGCTCCGTCGCCGCCATGGCCACGGTCGGCGACCATCGGGGCCTGGCCGTCGCCGTCGGCGCGGACCCGGCGTCGGTCGACCGGCCCTGCGGCCCCAACGACTGGCCGCCGCTCCTGTACTGCGCCTTTTCCCGCCTCGACGGGCATGGCGGCGTCGACGCTTCGTGGTCGACGCTCGAGGCGGCCGGCGTCCTCCTCGGCGCCGGGGCCGATCCCGACGCCGGCTTCCTCTGGCGGGGGCTGGTGCCGCCCTTCACCGCGTTGACCGGGGCACTCGGTGGCGGCGAGCAGGACCAGCCGCCCCACCCCGAGGCGGCGGCGCTGGCCCGCTTGCTGCTGGAGGCCGGCGCCGATCCGAACGACGGTCAGGCGCTCTACAACCGGGGTCTGGCCGGCAGCCCGATCGACGACCCGAGCCACGTCGAGCTGCTCGTCGAGTTCGGTCTCGGCACCGAACGCAGCGGTCCCTGGTACCGGCGATTGGCACCCCGGCTGAGGGCGCCGGAGGAGCTGCTGTACGACGAGCTTGAGGTCGCGGCCCATCGCGGTCTGCCCAACCGCATGCGCTTCCTGGTCGGGCTCGGGCTCGACCTGGACCGGCCGGTCGGTCGCTCGGGTCTGACCCCGGCCGCGCTCGCCGGCAACGGCGGCCACGACGAGGTGCTGGCCGTCCTCGCGGCCGCCGGGGTCGACGCACCGCCCGGCGACGCCGAGCGCTAGCAGGGACCCCGTCGACTACCCCGCTCCGACGGGACGATTGGCGTCGAGCACGGTGAGCGCGACCCGGGTGGCGGCGTGGATCCGGTCGGGGTCGGCGCGGCCCTTGGCCAGGGTGGCGATGCCGACGAGGGCCATCGTGAAGTAGGCGGCGAGGTCGTCGAGGTCGGCCTCGGGGCGGAGCTCGCCGGCCCGCTGCCCGGCGGCGATGGCGGAACGGAAGGCCGTGTGCAGCCGCTCGAAGTAGGCGTCGACCCGGTCGCCGCTCGCCTGATCGAGGACCGCCCGCTCGATGGCGGTGTTGCACAGCAGGCATCCCCGGCCCTGGGCCCAGTCCTCGCTGGCCGCCGCGAACCCGGCGAAGGTCGAGCGAATGGCGTCGATCCCGGCGTCGTCGGCCTCGGTGGCGGCGAGGACGGCGGTCAGGCTGGTTGCGTTGTAGTGGTCCAGGGCGGCGTCGAACAGCCCCTGCTTCGAGCCGAACTCGGCGTACATGCTCTTGCGGTTGACGCCGAGCTCACTCACCAGCTCGGCGGTGCTGGTGGCGTGGAAGCCCTGGCGGTGGAACAGGTCCATGGCCAGCTCGAGAAGCGCCGTCCGGTCGTACTGCTTCACTCCGCTCATCGGTCCTCATCCGGTCATTCGGTGGTCACGCCAGAATTTCTGCTTGACGTCAGGGTAACTGATTGATTACCTTCATCACAAGTAACTGAATGGTTACCTTCGGCCGGCAGGCTCGAAGACCGCAACCGGAACCCTCATGACAAGGAGCACGACCATGGACAGCAACCACATCACCGTCGTCTACCGCTGGACCGCTCAGCCGGGGAAGCTCGACGAGCTGACCACGATCTACAAGTCGGTCACCGACGCCATGGAGCAGAACGAGCCGGGCGCCGAGTCGGTGCACCTCTACGTGTCCGAGGACGAGAACGCCGTCTACGTTCGAGACGAGTTCGTCGACGCCGACGCCATGGGCTTCCACCTCGGCACCACCGCCGCCGCCCACTTCCCCGACCTGCTGGCCATCGCCACCCCCGGTCCGTTCTTCTTCCTCGGCGACGTGCCGGACGAGATGCGCCAGGCGACCGAGCAGATGCAGCTCGGCGGCCAGTTCGCCACCCACGCCGCCGGCTTCGATCGCTGATCGGCGAGGGCGAGCGCAGACGAGTCCGACCACGAGCGCGAGGAGCACCGAACCGATGAACGACCTCACCGAACCACTGCCCGCCTTCCTGGCCGACCCCTCCAGGATCGGGACCGAGATCAGCGTGACCGGGAAGTGGGTCCCGACCAACCCGAGCGGCCGATTCCGGGCCTCGGACGAGTCCCGCCAGCTGCTGGCCGAGTGGGAGGACGTCCATGCCGACGCCCGGTCGAACCCCGGCCTCCGGTCGACCGAGATCAACCACGCCGTCGGCGAGGACGGCGTGCTCGTGCACCACGTGTTCGCCGACGCAGCCGCACTCGTCGACTACTTCGCCACCACCGCCACCGAGCACCTGGCCGCCCTCCGCCGGGTGGCCAGGCCCGAGCTGCAGCTGGTGCGGGGCGTCGAGGTCCCGGGCGAGGCGAGGACCGTCATCGAGGCCACTGGCGCACCGGTGGCCTTCGGGGAGTGGATCTACGGCTACGTCCGCGACGAGTACCGCCGGCCCGACCCGGCCACCGCCGTCCAGGTGACAGCGAAGTGGACGTGTGGACCCGACGGCAGCCTCGACGAGCTGCGCCACTGGTGGCAGCGGGTGGGGACCGACGCCAACGACCTGGAGCCCGGCCTCGTCCGCTTCGAGGCCTACGAGGTCACCGGCGAGGACGCACTCATCATCCACGAGACGTTCACCGGCAGCGACGAGCTCAAGTTCCACCTCACCAGGGGAACGGCGCACGCCTACAAGAAGCACATCGACCGCATCGCCGCACCCGAGACCTACTACTTCCGAGGCCCCGTCGCCTGGACGATCCGGACCTACTCGAGGTTCATGCACCTCCCGGCCACCTACAGCAGCCGGGGCAGCCACCACACCGAGCCGGGCGGCAGCCACAGCGACGGTCTGGCCTAGCTCCGATCCCGTCCGCCTGGCGGTCGGCCCCGACCCGCGGTGATCAGGACGCCGATCGCTCCCGGCTCGGTCGGTCGTCGCGGTCGGTTCCCGGCGGGACGCCGACCGGGTTGCCGCGGTGCTGCTCGGCCGAGGCGAGCGTGTCGAGCAGCTCGACCACCTCGCAGATGCGACCGTCCCTGGTCCTGGCGAACAGCACGTACTCGACGTCGTAGGGGTGGCCCCGGGTGCTGGTTGCGTGGATGTCGAACCGGACGACCGACGAGCCGTTGCCCTCGGCGTCGGGCCCGCCGATCTCGTCGTTGATCTCCACCGTCACCGAGGTCGGGTCGTAGAACTTGCCGAACACGGCCTCGTTGAACCCGGTGACGGCGGCCTTGCCGACATGGGGGCCGGCGATGTTGGGGGCGAGCGAGTGGTTGAGGCGCCAGACCACGTCGTCGGTGTACAGCGCAGCCATCGTCTCGCAATCGCCGAACGCTTCGACCAATCGCCTCGCCGGCGTCGGTGTGGTGCTCATCGGGTCCTCCTCGTCGGTCCGGGTCGGCCGGTGTGGCCCCATCGTCGCCCAGGAGCCGCCGCCGAGGCGAGAGCAGGCCCCTGGTCCTGGCCTCGGCCACGGCCTGTCGCGGTCGTTGGCCCCATGCGGTCGAGGATGGCCGACACGTGACCGTCCCGGGAGGTGACGGCTCGCCCGACCGCGAGCGCCGCCGACGTGGCCGCTCCCCGGCCGGGCCCTACCGTGGGTTCGACGACCGGACGACCGGACGACCGGAGTGACGAGTGCGGATCCAGCCCTTTGCCGTCGAGCAGTGGATGAACGAGTACGAGACCCGCTGCGAGTACAACCTGGCCGAGACCTGCGTCGAGTCGCTGACCGTCGCTCAGCTGCTCGACCTGGCCGGTCTCGCCGCGGACCGGTTGCGGGACGAGCTGCTCGACCTGAAGCTCACCTACGGTGCCATCGAGGGCAGCGACCGCCTTCGGCGGGGCATCGCCGGCCTGTACGACACCCAGGAGTCGGCCAACGTCGTCATCACCCACGGGGCCATCGGGGCCAACCACCTGGTCCACCTGACGCTGGTCGAGCCCGGCGACCGGGTGGTCACCGCCGTCCCCAACTACCAGCAGCACACCTCGATCCCGGCCTCGGTCGGGGCCGACGTGCGGCCGCTCCGCCTGCGGCCCGAGCGGCGGTACCTGCCGGACCTCGACGAGCTGGCCGACCTCGTCGGCGATCGGGCCAAGCTGGTCGTGCTCACCAACCCGAACAATCCGACCGGCTCGCTCATCGACCGGGAGACGCTCGAGGCGATCGTCGCCATCTGCGCCAGGGCCGGTGCCTGGCTGCTGTGCGACGAGGTCTACCGCGGCATCGATCAGGACGATCCGGGCACGACGGCCTCCGTCGCCGACCTCTACGAGCGGGGCATCAGCACGGGCAGCATGTCGAAGGCGTTCTCGCTCGCCGGGCTGCGGCTCGGCTGGATCGTCGGGCCGATCCGACTCGTCGACGACGTCACGATCCATCGCGACTACACCACCATCAGCGTCGGCATGATCGACGACCACCTGGCGTGCCTCGCCGTCGAGCACGCCGAGGCGATCCTGCGCCGGAACCGTGACCTGGTCCGGGCCAACAACGCCGTCGTCGACCGCTGGGTGGATGGCCGCGACGACCTGGCCTGGGTCCGACCGGCCGGCGGCACCACCGGGCTGCTCCGCTACGCGGACCCGATGCCGTCGCGGGAGCTGTGCGTGGACCTCCTGCGACGGACCGGTGTGCTGCTCACGCCCGGCAGCGCCCTCGACGCCGAGGGAACGCTGCGCATCGGCTACGCCAACACCCCGTCGATCGTCGAGATCGGCCTCGACCGCATCGGCGGCCATCTCGACGGCATCTCGGCCGGCGGGCCGGGCTGAGGTCGGTGCAGACCCGTCGATCCGCGCCCACCGGTCGCCCGAGGCGATCCTCCGGGCGAGGGCGACCGTCGACCCGACCGGGCACGCGCTAGATTGACCTCGGCTCGGCTGGCGGCGAGCGCTCGGAACGGATCGGTGGCCCGACGGCGCCGATACGCTCGTCGGCGTCGTCGGTCGCAGGCGGTTCCCGGCATTCAGGTGGGTGTGCCATGACAAGACTCGTGATGGTCGGTGCGGCGATCCTGTGCCTCGCCGCCGCCTGCAGCGGTGACTCGACCGGGCCGGGCGCCGGGGCGCCGCCCGGCGCCACCGTCGTCGGCTCTCCCGGGGCGATCGGACCGGCCTCCGAGACCGCCGCCGACGACCCGATGGCCGCGCCGGCGCCGGACGGGAGCCCGACGACCGGGGCGGCCCGCCTCGCCTCCGACCGCCAACCGGTGCTGGTGGCCACCGTCCCCGACGCAGTCGACGGCGAGGGATCGTCGTCGGTCACCACCGAGTCGGACCCGTCGGCACCGTCGACCACGGCGGATCCGACGACGGCATCGTCGACGGGCTCGTCGACCGGTCAGCCCGACGCCACCGGTTCGACGACAGCACCGGCCACCACGGCGCCGTCATCGACGACCTCGTCGCCCCCGGGCACCGCCACCACCGGATCGACCTCAACCACGTCGCTCGTGCCGTCCGCCGACCCGACCAACCCGATCGCCGTCCCGGCCGGCCTGTTCGGGGGCGTCGCCACCAGCGGTCCGGCCCGCTGCATCTTCGCCGACCTGCAATCCGTCCCGGTCCAACCGAACCCGGGCTACGTGGGCGAGAGCGTCGACGGCCAGAGCATCACCGGCGACGAGCTCTGGGGCATCACCTTCTTCCTGATGCTCTACTCGAACTGCGAGCGCCAGGCCCGAGGCCTCGAGCCGTTCCGGATGTACCCGACCGACAAGCAGCTGGCGATGCAGCAGACCGTGCTCGGCATCAGCGAGTCGCACGGCGGGTTCGGCGACCGGGCCGACATCGCCGGGGGGCTGGCGGCGGAGGGGCACGGCGGCGGACCACGCCCGGGCGAGCCGATCGACCGCGACAACGGCGAGGACACCAACGGGGACGGGGTCTGGTCGGTCGACGAGATCGGGCGACGCTCGGCGTCCGGCAACCGCAACAACGGCAACGCCGGCCTGGTCGACCACGGCAACGCCATGATCGATCCGACGTACACCTGCATCTTCGCCGCCGCCAGCCTCGGTCCGACCGCCGATCACCGGGTCGACGTCATCATCTTCTACGGCAACCGCTGCTGATCGTCGCCGCCGTCAGGCCGGGGGGTCGGCGCCATCGGCCTCGCGGAGACGTTCGTGGAGCCGGGCCCGGAGCTCGTCCGGCGACGGCTCCTCCCAACTCCGACCCCGCCTGGCGGCCACCGCACCGACGGCGGCGACGCCGGCCAGCCCGGCCAGACCGAGGAGCTTCCAGTTCGCCATCGCCGCCTATGGTAGGCACCGACCATGGCTCCGCAGTCAACCACGTCGCTCCCCGAGGCCGCCTCCACCACCAGGACCGGCGACATCTGGCTGTTCCGGGGCAGGAGCCCGGCCGATCGGGCGATCCGACTGGTCACCAACAGCCCGGTCAACCACGTGGCGATGGCCGTCGTGATCGACGACCTCCCGCCGCTCCTGCTGCACGCCGAGCTCGGTGCGTCGCTGCCGGACGTGTGGACCGGCACGAGGCAGCGTGGTGCGCAGCTCCATCGCCTCGAGCACGCGGTCGGCACGTGGGCCCACCGCTACGGGCAGCGGGCCTGGGTCCGCCAGCTCGACATCACGCCGACCCGGGAGGTGGAGAACCAGGCCCTGGCCGTGGTCAGCGAGTACAGCGGCCGGGCGTTCCCCCGGCCGGTTGCCCTCGCCTCCCGCTGGGTCCGAGGTCGGTTCGGCCGACCGGTCAGCCTGGAGGACATCTACTGCGCCGAGCTGGTCGCCGTCACCTACCAGCGCATGGGCCTGCTCGGCCCCGATCGGCCCGCCAACTGGTACGACCCGGGCCGGTTCTGGAGCGGCGACGACCTGCAGCTCGTCGGCGCCAGGCTCGGGCCCGAGCAGGAGGTCACCGACATCGCCCCACCCCCTCGGCGCGACGGCTGACGGCTCCGCATCCGGTCGGGCGCAGCTGCCGGCCGGACGCGGCCCGAACTACGATCTGGTCGTGTCACACGAATCGACGCTCGAGGCGGACCCCGAGGCGCTGTCGGTCGATGCCGCCGACCTCGGCTGGGTCGGCGAGGAGCGCAGCGACCCGTCGGTGGCCGCCCTGCGGGAGCACCTGCTCGCATCGAACGGCATCCGGGGTCTCGAGGCGGTGCGCCCGGACGAGGTCGACGATGCGGTGCGGCTGTTCCGGCGCGACGGCTTCGTGCTCGTCGTCGGTGCCCTCGATGCCGAGCAGCTGGCGTTCCTCGAGGCCGGCAGCGACCGGGAGATCCGCCGCATCCTGTCGAGGGATCGCAACCCGGTCGGCAACCGCGGCTCCCATCGGTACTCGTTCGGCGCATCGAGCAAGACGAGGCACCTGCTGCACCTTCCCGAGTGGTCGATGCTGATCGACCTGCCGTCGATCACCCCGATCGTGACCGCCCTGTTCGGCGACGACGGCTACCACGTGCAGGGCGGGGGTGGCGACTTCTGCCTCCCGGGCGCGGTTGCCTACCAGCGGCTGCACGCCGACATGGGCGATCGACGGACCCGCCAGGATGCGTCCGGTCGCACGCTCACGTTCGGGTCGTTCCTCGACCCGTCCGGTCGGTTGTCGGTGCCCGACCTGCCCGTTCCCCGGGTGACGTGCAACTTCCTGACCGTCGACTTCACCCCGCTGAACGGCCCGACCAGGCAGATACCGGGCACCCAGAACAGCCGGGAGCCGATCCCGTCGCTCGACGATGAGCCCGAGTGGATGCGGCTGAGCACCGTCTGCCCGGCCCCGGCCGGGAGCGCCCTCATCCGCGACGTGCGGGCGTGGCACGGGGGAACGCCGAACCTGTCGGACGAGGCCAGGGCCATCCCCAACGTCGAGTACTGCGCCCCGTGGTACCGGGAGCGGCCGCGCCCGTCGCTGCCCCGGGAGGTCTGGGAGGGCCTGTCCAGCCACGGCCGACACATCAGCCGCGGCATCGTCGCCCTCGACGGCGAGGTCGAGTACGGCTACCACGACGACCTCGGACGCGGCTACGCCTGACGCCGCCGCGACCCGGCCCCGGCGGGGCAGGTTCCGGACGGCTCGGCGGTCGGGGGCACCGAACGATGATGATGATGATGACGACGACGGCGGCGACGGACGCCGCCCGGTGGGCCGGTCTCCGGCCAAGACGAAGGAGCGAGCAATCATGAGCAGACGACTCGACGGCCGCGGCGCCGTCGTCACCGGCGGCGGCAGCGGCATCGGGCGGGGCATCGCCCGGGCCCTGGCATCGGAGGGGGCGGCGGTCGTCGTCGCCGATATCGACGTCGACGGGGCCGAGGCGGTCGCCGCCGAACTGGTCGACGGCGGGACCAGGGCGGTGGCCACGGCGTGTGACGTGACCGACCGGGGCTCGGTCGAGACACTCGCCGATCTCGCCTGGGAGACCTGCGGCCGGGTGGACCTCGTGTTCAACAACGCCGGGATCGTCGGGGAGCTGTCGCCCTGCATCGAGATCGACGAGGCGGCCGCCCGAGCCGTGCTCGACGTCAACCTCATCGGCGTCTGGCACGGTTGTGCGGTCTTCGGTCGGCGATTCGTCGAGCAGGGTGGTCCCGCCAACGTCGTCAACACGGCATCGGAGAACAGCCTGGCCGCACCCGTCCTCGGGCGGGCCTTCTACACCGCGTCGAAGCACGCGGTGCTCGGGCTCTCCGACGTGCTCCGCCAGGAACTGCCCGACGACGTGGTCGTCAGCGTGCTCTGCCCCGGCGTCGTCGCCTCCAAGATGACGGGCATGGACGGCGAGGAGAGCCCACCCGTCGGCCTCGGTGCGGACGAGGTCGGTCGACGAGCGGTGGCCGGCGCCATCGACGGCGAGTTCTACATCGTGACCCACCCGCCGGTCGCCGCCTACGTCGAGGAGCGTGCGGAGGAGATCGCCGCCGCATTCGAACGGCAGGCCCCCCGATTCGACGGCGACGGATCGCTCGATACGCGAGCCCTGATCGCGGGCATGACCGAGTGAGCGGCGCCGGCCCGGCGTCATCCCGGTCCACTCCCGCTCGCCGCCGCTTCGCGCCACGCCGGGCGGTCGCCCCGCTTGTCGGGCGGCGACGACGCGCCTACTTTGTTAATAGTGTCCACTAAATCGCGTCGGGGGCGGCCGCCGACGATCGACGAGGCCAGCATCGTGGCCGCTGCGCTCGAGATCGGATTCGGCGATCTGTCGATGCATGCCGTCGCTCGCCGGCTCGGCGTGACCACGGCGGCGCTGTACCGGCACGTCGACTCGATCGATCAGCTCGTCGCCCGCTGCGTCGATGCGTTCACCGATCGCATCGAGCCACCGCCACCAGGACTCGGCTGGCGTCAGCACATGGAGGCGCTCGCCTCGAGCTTCCGGGCGGCCTACCGGTCGCGGCCCGGCGCGGCGTCGCGGGCCTTCCAGGTCGGGCCGTCGTCGCCGGCTGCGATGCGGCTCGTCGAGAACACCCTCGAGGTGCTGGTGGCCGCCGGCTTCGACCATCGCCTGGCCTGGCGCACCGCGTCCGCCGTCATCGATCTCGCGACGACCTGGGCGATCAAGGCCGAGGCCGCTGCGTCCCGATCGCCCGGCTCGACGGTGTTCGATCCCGTCACCGCCGAGGACTTCCCCACCACGACCGCGGTCATGGCCGCCGTCCTCCCGCCCGACCTCGACCGGGCGTTCGCCGAGAACCTCGCCCTCCTCCTCGACGGCGTCGAGCAACGACGCACCCGAACCGACTCCGGAGCCGTCCGATGAACCAACCGCACCAGGACCGAACCGGCCAGCTGTTCCTCTCCCACGTCGTGTGCATGGTCGCCGACCTCGACGAGGCCGTCACCCAGGCCCGCGACGAGGGATTCACCACCGCGTACGGCAGCGATCCCGAGACGGCCAACAACGCCCTCGTCTGGTCCGCCACCGGCCCGTTCGTCGAGTTCGCCGTGTCCCGTCCGTTCGACGACGAGGCGCTGTCGCTCCTGGCCGAGAACGTCGGCCCCCAGGTGGTCAACCGCATCACCTACCAGGCCACCCTCGGCACCGGCTGGGCCCACACCGCGGCCGAGACGCCGGCACACGATCTCGATGCGGTGGTTGCCCGCCTGACCGATGCCGGTGTCGGGCCACTGAAGCCGGTGCGATGGCGGCGGACGCCACCGGGCGAGTCCGATCCGGTCAGCTGGTGGCTGAGCCATCCGATGAATCCGCACCTGCCGTTCTTCATGTCGGCCTATTCGCGCCCGCAGCGCCCGAGGGCCATCTCGCATCCGAACGGTGCCACCGAGCTCACCCGGGTGCACATCGCCACGCCCGAACCCGCCGGCTACACGACCGAGCTCTCGGCGTTCCTCGGCACGAGGCCGGACGGGCGGTGGGCGATCACCAGCGGCGATCAGCACCGCATCACCGCATGCACGTTCGCAGGCCTCACCGAGCACCGCACCATCGGCGACGCGGCGTTCCTCGCCGAAGGGGGGACGCGAACGGCGGACGGCCCCTGATCGACCGGGGAACGGCCGGAGCGGCCCGACCACCCACCCTCGGCCCGCTGGCGCCCGCCTCCGCCCCCGGACGTGCTGCGGCCAGGACGGAGCTCGCGTGACGACCCTCCAGGGACCGGGTGGCCTATCGTCTCGGGATGGCGGCGATCGGGAATGCGATCCAGCGCAGGGAGGAGCGACCATGAACCCTGACGATCGGCAGCCCCACGGTTTCGGCATCGCCCTCGACGGCGACCGGAGCGAGGTCGCGGCGTGGCTCGCGGCCAACGCCGCGCCGGGGCGATGGCCGATCGACACGCTCATCCCCGTGCACCACAAGCGCCAGGGCTCACCGTCGGTCGGCTGGACCGCCTACGTGCTCGGCCTGCGGGTCGAGGTCGGCGAGGAGGCCGGCGGCGAGGACGACGGCGGCGAGGACGACGGCCCTCCCGGCGTGGGGTTGGCGGCCGAGGTGCTGGACGCCATCGACACCGGGCCGGGATCGCTCGTCCGCCGGGTCGACGTGGTCCGGCTGCAGCCGGAGCTCGACATGTTCTACCCCAAGATCGGCGGCGCGGCCCGGGCGAAGGGGATGCTCCAGGCCGTCGAGTACGTGATCTCGCGGCCCGAATCCCGCCACGACTACTACACGACGCAGTACGAGTTCTCGGGGCCGGCCATGCGGCGGCTGCACGACGCCGACCGTTGCGGCCGGTTCATCGGTTTCGAGATGGTCGACGTCCTCCACCGGGTCGACGGCATCCCCGACCACGACGTGATCCACCTCAGCGGGTTCCGGCCGCTGCAGGGCCTCAAGTCGATCCGCCGTTTCTGGCCGGCCTTCGACGCCGCGGCCGCAGCCAGTGGTCGGTCGCAGTCGGGCAAGGAGATCGCCAAGAACTGGGACAACCAGCGGACCAAGGAGGTCGTCCGGGTCCGCCAGCTCTGGCCCGAGACGATCGCGCCAGACGACTGACGCCGGCGTCGGTCGGCCGGCGAGTCGAGCCCGCCAGCCCCTCGCCCGCCTCCGCCGGGTCGGCGCGATCAACGACCCCGGAACTGCGCCGCTCGCTTCTCCCGGAACGAGGCGAGCCCCTCGGCGAAGCAGGTGACCTCGCTGGCCGCACCGGCTGCGGTGATGGCCTCTGAGCCAGACAACCCCGTCCACCGTCGGGCGACGGCGACGGCGCTGCTCGGTCTGTTGGCCGGTTCGGTCGCGCTCCCGGCGATGCCGGAACCACCGGTCGCCGGTTTCGAGCCGGCTCGCTTCGCCGAGGTGATCGGCGACTGGCTCGGTTCGAGCGGCGTGGGCGGCTGACGGCGCGGCGCACCGGGGCAGCGCCGGTACCGGGCGGCCTACTCGCCGCCGACGAAGAGGCAGAACGGATGCCCAGCGGGGTCGAGCATCACCCGGATTCGCGAGGGGTCACGGTCGTCGGGTCGGTGTGCGGCCGTCGAGCCGCCGGCGTCGATGACGACATCGATCGCCGCTTCGAGGTCGTCGACCTCGATCTCCATGTGCATCATCTTGTGCTGGGCGTCGGGCCGCTCGGGCCAGATCGGCGGGCGGTACCAGGTCTCCGCCTGGATGTTGATGCCGACCCCGCCATCGGGGTCACGGAGCTGAGCCCACCCGTCACCGTCGTTGGCTGTGATCTCCCAGCCGAGGAGCCGGCTGTAGAAGGAGGCCAGCGCATCGGCGTCGGCGCAGTCGAGGCAGATGCCGATCCATCGAGCGGCCCGGTCGGTGGTCATCGTCGCATGATCGCAGGTGATCGGTGACACGGACGTTCGGTGCCGAGACGCGAACCAACGACGAATCCGATCGACCGTCCGGCTCATGCGAGGTGGGTCGGACCCGCTGGACCGTGCCCCTCTCCCCGGTGGCCGAGCGGCTTGCGCATGAGCACCCTGGGGAAGCCGTCGAGCACCGACCTGGTGTCGCTGGCCTTGACGAATCCAGCCGCTTCGAAGAGCTCGACGGTCCCGACGTAGGCCATGGTCGTGTCGATCCGTCTGCCCTCGTTGTCGAGGGGGTAGCCCTCGACCGCCGGCGCGCCGCTCGCTTCGGCGAAGTCGACCGCGCCCCGGAGGAGATGGTGGGTGATGCCGGTCATCCGGTGTCCGGGACGGACCCGCAGGCAGAAGACCGACCAGACGTCGAGGTCGTCGACGTGGGGGATGACGCGACTGCGGGCGAAGGTGGTCGCCGACCGGGGAGCGACCGCAGCCCAGCCGACGACCTCGTCGCCGTCGTAGGCCAGCACCCCCGGAGGCCCTCGATCGATGATCTGGCCCATCCGGTCCCCTCGGGCCGTCCCCGACAGCGACCGGTTCTCTCTCGATGGGAGCCGATGGCTCAGACACCAGCAGACGCTCGCATCGGGTCGCTTCGGGCCGACCATGGTCCGTACGTCGCCGAACACCGTCGCCGGGCGGACCTCGATCGCCACGACCGAGATCGTAGCCATGATCCCGACCCGCGTGCTCGGGCGCTCGGTCGGTGCTCCGGCGCGGCCCCGAGACGGGAGCTTGTCTCAGGTGCCCGACACGAGCTCGTCCATGCTGGCCAGGGAGGTGGTCAGGCCGGCGGCCGCCTGGTCCATGAAGGTCTCCGGATCCTCGGCCTCGGGCATGTCGACGCGCATGGTCATGAGCGTGAAACGGTCTCCGCTCGGCTCGAACGTCAGGGTCTGGGTGGTCGGCGGCCCCGTCGGAGCCGCTTCGCCCATGACGAACCACTCGTCGGCGTCGAGGCGATGCGGGCGGTCGACGCCGGTGTAGGTCCCGTGCCAGGACATCGGCCCGTGCTCGGGGATGACCAGCACGTAGCGGTAGCGGCCGCCGGCGACCGGATCGGACTCGCAGACGGTCAGTTCCGAGCCGGGGGGAGCGCCGGAGGGGAACCAGACGCGGAGGTCCTCGGGCTCGGTGAACGCTCGGAAGACTCGGGCCGGTGGTGCGCCGAAGACCCGGACACAGACGTAGGACGAGCCGTCCTCGCTGAGATCGATCCGGGTCGATCCCCTCCGAGCGTCCAGCGTCGCGAGGTCGGGTTGGAGGTCGGGTTGGCTGGTGCTGTCGGTCACGGGAGCTGCTCCTCGGGTTGAACGAGACCGGGGTCGGTCGAGACGAGTTCGTCGAGCGTGTCGAAGCGGGCCTGCCAGACGTCCTCGAACGAGCCGAACCAGTCGTGGGCGGCCTGCAGACCGCGTCCGTCGAGTCGGTAGCGGCGATATCGGCCGTCGGCGCGGGTCGACACGAGCACGGCGCCGGTGAGGACCTTGAGGTGCTTGGAGACCTGGGGCTGCCTGAGCCCGGACGCTTCGACCAGTTCCGACACGGTCGACTCGCCGCGGTGGTGCAGCAGCCCGAGCAGGCGACGTCGGTTCGGCTCGCCGACCGCATCGAGAACGTCCGCTGCGCTCACCACGCCGCCATGCTACATATTCCTCCTCGGGAATACAATTGGCCCGGCGACCGCGGCCGCCGCTGGTAACAATACATGCATGTATGTATGATGACGATCGACGGGGTCGACCCGAACGCCCTGCGAGCCGACGGAGGTCGCGACATGTCAACCGAGACGGCCGGCGAGCGCACGCTCCGGGTCCTGATCGAGGCCGAGGAGTTCGCCGACTACGGCGGGTGGCTGCTGGACTCGCAGTTCGAGCTCCAGATGGGTAGCCCGTACCTGCTGGCCCACGGGCTGGGGCGCCCGGTCGACGACGCGGTCACGACCGTCGACCTCGCCGAATCGGGCTCCTACACCGTCTGGGTACGGGCCAAGGACTGGGTGCCGTCGCACTCGCCCGGTCGGTTCCAGGTGTCGGTCGGCGGCGTCCGGCTCGACTCCGAGCTGGGGGCCAACGGTCAGGACTGGGGGTGGCAGGAGCTCGGTCAGGTCGAGCTGGCGGCCGGGCCGACCGAGATCCGCCTCCACGATCTGACGGGCTTCGACGGCCGGTGCGACGCCGTCTACCTCAGCGCCGACGGCTCGGCCCCGGTCGACGGCGCCGGCGAGCACGCCATCGCGTGGCGACGGCGGTTGCGTGGCCTCCCCGCCGAACCGGTCGACGGCGGCGAGTTCGACGTCGTGGTCGTCGGCGGCGGGATCGCCGGCTGTGCGGCCACGCTGACCGCAGCCCGCATCGGCAGCCGGGTGGCCCTCATCCAGGATCGTCCCTTCCTCGGCGGCAACGCCAGCAAGGAGATCGGCCTCAGCCCGCGGGGCGAGTCGGGCGACCTGATCCGCGAGATCGCCGATCGCACGGTCGACGGCGATCTGTCGGCGCAGGCGGTGCTCGACGCCGAACCGAACGTCACGCTGCTGCTCGAGCACCGGATCTACGCCGTGGCGACGGACGGGCGCCGTCTCACGTCGGTCGACGCCCGGGCGACCCGGACCGGGATCGAGACCCGGTTCCGGGCGCCGGTCTTCATCGACTGCTCGGGCTCGGCGACCCTCGGCCAGCTGGCCGGAGCCGAGCTGCTCAGCGGCCAGGAGGCCAGGGCAGAGTACGACGAGCCACGGGCGCCGGACGAGCGCGACGGCATGCACCACGGCAACACGCTCTTCTTCCGGACCCGCGTCGCCGACGAGCCCTCCGAGTTCCCGGCCGTCCCGTGGGCGACCGAGGTCTCGAAGGACTACGCCAACCTCAGCGGCCAGTTGCTGCAACCGGGGGTCGAGAACGCTCCCGGCCCGAAACCCGGCCAACCGGCCGACGCCGATCCGGTCTTCGACTTCAACGACGCCGCTCCCGGCGAGAACCCGCTGATGAGCTTCCCGGCGACGCACTTCTGGGAATACGGCCAGTGGCTCGACCTCCAGCGAGACGCCGAACACATCCGCGACCACCTGCTACGGGCCCTCTACGGCACCTTCTCCAACGTGAAACGCCTCGATCCCGAGCACTACGCCAACCTCGAGCTCGACTGGATCGCCCACGTCGCGGCCCAAGGCGAGTTCGTGCGGTATCGGGGCGAGCACGTGCTCACCGAGAACGACATCCGCGACCACACGGAGTTCCACGACGCCGTCGTCCGGAACGACGGTGCGTTCTGCCTCCACTATCCGCACCAGCCCGCCGAGAGCGACTACGACTTCCGGCTCAAGGACTGGGTGTGGGACTCCCGCGACCACAAGCCGTACGCCATCCCGTTCCGGTGCCTGCTGTCGGCGTCGTTCGACAACCTGATGATGGCCGGGAAGCACATCAGCGTGACCCACATCGCCGGCAGCAGCGTCAAGTTCATGGGCAACGGCGGCCAGCACGGCGCCGCGGTCGGCATCGCCGCCCACCTGTGCGCCGAGCACGGCACCGATCCGCGCGGCATCTACGACGGCCACCTCGGGCAGCTGCAGCAGCTGGCCAGCGAGATGACCGGATGTGGCCACCTGCATCTGCCCGAGCCGCCGCCGTCCGCACGGCAGGTTGCCGAGCGGCACGCCGAGGCCGTCGTCGCCGGCGACCACGACACGGCGGAGGGCGACTTCTACGGCAACGCTCTCGTCGCGTTCACCGACGAGGGCGGCACGCTGCCGACCGACGCAGTCGGCTACGAGCTCGTCGGGGAACGCAACGACGTCACCTGGAACGAGTTCGTGATCCGCTACGACACGCCGGGGGACGCCGTCGACATCACGACGCGATGGCACCTGCTGGTCGGCGAGTGGCGCCTGACCGAGGCGTCTCGATGACGCCCGTTCGGCGAGTCCCGGCCGACGACCCCGACGAGGCAGAGGAAGCGGCTCGAGCGCTCTCGGCGCGATCGCCGTCGCCTGTCGGGGCTTCGAGCGCCGGCGACGCCGCTAGCCGAGGCTGTCCCGCCACTCGGTGAAGCGTCCGAGGTCGCTGAGGTCGTAGTCGGGGCCGCCCCGACCGATGGTCACCTCGTGCACGTTGGCCTCGGCCAGCCCGGCGAAGAGCGCGTCCCAGTCGTCGACGCCGTCGGTGTCGACACCGACGGAGCGCTTGATCTCGTCCGGGTTGCGGTCGTTGGTCGCGCACCACCGCTCGAGCACGCCGTTCTTGTGCGCCCACTCGTCGTTCCACCACGAGTGCCAGACGTCGGCGTAGCGCGACGTGTAGTCGAGCGTCTTCTTCTCGCCACCGCCGCCGATCAGGATCGGGATCCGGCGGTTCGGGGTCGGGTTGCCGGCGGCCATGCGGTTGATCAGCCGGGGCAGATCGTCGCGCAGCGCATCGAGTCGGCTGCCGGCGGTGCCGAACTCGTAGCCGAATTCGTCGTAGTCGCGCTGGAACCAGCCGGCACCGATCCCCAGGACGAGACGCCCGTCGGAGATGTGGTCGACGGTGCGGGCCATGTCGGCCAGCAGTTCGGGGTTCCGGTAGCTGTTGCAGGTCACCAGGCAGCCGATCTCGACCCGGCTCGTCACCTCGGCCCAGCTCGCCAGCATGGTCCACGCCTCGAAGTGCCTGCCGTCGGGCTCGCCGTACAGGGGATAGAAGTGGTCCCAGTTGTAGATGACGTCGGCGCCGAGCTCTTCGGCCCGGACGGCGGCCTCTCGGATCTGCGCGTAACTGGCGTGCTGTGGATGGAGATGGGCGGCGATCTTCAAAGGGGGCTCCCGTCGCATCGGTGTCGGATCCGGCGAGCCTACCGGGCGACGACTGCGACGGTCGGGCCCTCACCACACGGCCTGCGGCCGGTTGGCGTCGCGCTCGCTGCGGCCATCAGGCCGCAGTGGCGGTGCCGACCAGCTGGCCCGAACCGGACCTGTCGGACAGCCCGGTCGACGGGTCGCCGTCCGCCTTCTCACCCGGGTGGACCTCGTCGGACTCGCCGGCGACCAGATCGGGTGAGCTGCGGACGACCACGACCATCAGGCCGAAGTCCGGCCGATTGACGGCATCGACGTGCTCGACGCCCATCCGGTCGATCACGCCGCGGTGGTCGACGACCTCGGGGCGAGCCGTGTCACCCGTGCGACGCCGGGTTGCGGCTCGGTGATCCGGACGGCGTGGCGGTCGAGCGCAGTCCTGACGTCGTCGGCGGTCACGGCCTCCCATGGGGTGGTGTCGCGCAGCGAGCGAACGACCCGCTGCCGGCGGTCGATGACCTCGAAGACCCCCTCGTAACGACCCGGGGCCGGCGTGTGGTGGGTGACCCGATACACGTGGCGCCCGACCGTCCGCTCTTCGACCACCGGGTCGTGGCCATCGACCGGGGCGTCGGCGCTCACCGTCAACAGGGCCGAGCGTTGCGGAGCGAGGCTGGTTGCGATCCAGTCGAGGAGCCGGGTCCGCGCTGCGTCGGTGAGGTGTCCGAGCATGTGGGCCGCCAGGACACCGTCGACCGGTACGGGGAGCTCGTCGAGCGCGGCAGGGACCGGCTGGGGCAGCACGGTGACCCGGTCGAGCACACCGGCGTTGTCGAGGCGCGCCACCATCATCGCCCGCATGGTTGCGTTCGGCTCGATGGCCATGATCTCGGCGTCGGTCGCGTCGGCCACCATCGCCGAGCCGAGGCCGCTGCCGGCGCCGATGTCGACGATCAGGCCATCGGCTCCGATGTCGCCGAACGTCTCCGTCGTCACATCGCGCAACCGGTCCCATGCCGCGGGCATGTGGACCTCGTGGAACTCGGCCATCGCGTCGTAGTCGGACTCCACGGGTGCAGCGTAGCGAGGGCGAACGGTGCCGGCCGCGGGAAATGGCCGCGGCGCCGGGGCGATCACCGCCCCTCGGGTGCCGCAGTCAGCTGCTCGACACGCCGCTCCCATCGACGTCGTGGCCACGGAGCGCCGCAGGCACGCCGCTCTCGAGCTCCTTCAGCGGGGTCACGGCGCCGAAGAAGCCGTCGACCCGGGTGATCCGGCCCGATCGGCTGGAGATCGTCACCACATCGGTGCCTTCCATCAACACGCGATGGCCTCGGACCATGTCCCAGCGATATCGATATCTCTCGTGGTGGTGGTCGATCTCCGAGGCGATGACGAACCGGTAGCCGGGCTTCGACGAGTGGAGCCGATGGACCGCCGCTTCGAGCTCGGCGCGACCGGTGAACGAGTCCCGGGGGTCGTTCCACTCGACCCGGTCGTCGACCGCCGCTTCGAGGTAGCGGCCGACCGCCACCGGATCGTGCTCGTTCCAGGCCGTCCAGTACGCGACGAGGGCGGGCGGCATCGCCACGTCCCAGTCGGCGAGTCGGTATCGCATGATCGGTTCGACCGGCGGCACCAGCGTCGGGTTACCACTCGTTCGACCCGATCGGCGCCAGGGCGATGGGCGAGGCGGGCCGACGGGACGACGGCGACCTGGTCGAGCTCGACGACGTCGGCCCCGTGGACCAGTGCGGTGTCCGGCCGTCGATGCTGGACACCGACCGAGTAGCCGACGAGGTCGCCGTTGCTGCGCTCGGCGACGAAGACCGCCGTCCAGTCGGAGGCGAATCACGCCCGAACGACGTGGAGGAAGGCGACCGGGTCCGGTGCCTTGAACCAATCGGGACGTTGCTCGTGGTGCAACCGCTGGACGATGCCGTTCAGGTCCGCCGCCGGCTCGGCCTCGGACGGCTCGGCACGTCGTGTCGTGAAGCCCATCGACGCGAGCTGGCGCGTGGCGCCGGTCACGGCGAGCGGGTTCGCGTTCGTCGTCCGGTGCAGCCGAGGGCTGACGATCGGGCACGTCGGCTGCACCAGGGGGATTCGGCCATGACCGGGGCTGCGTACGACGAGATCGCCGAGTGGTACGAAACCGAGTTCCCGGCCCATCAGCGGCGGGGCGTCGACGACCGGGGGTTCGCCGACGTCATCGGCATCGACCGGGCGCTCGTCGACCTGCTCGGTGCCCGTCGCTGGACTTGCCTGGAGGTCGGATGCGGGACCGGCGACTTCGCCGATCGCGTCCGGGCCCTCGGCTGGACGCCGGTCGGCGTCGACATCTCCGCCGGCATGCTCCGCTACGCAGCCGGCCGACTGGCCACTGCGCAGGGGGATGCCGCCCGCCTGCCGGTCGGGTCGGGCTCGGTCGACGCCGTCATCGGGGTGATGGTCCACTCGGACCTGCCGTCGACGCCGATCACCTTCTCCCTGCGGGCCTCCAAGCCGGCAGTGCGCTGACCGGGCGACGACGGCCCTGGTCGGGTGTTGGCCGAGGTCGCGGTCGACGTGGTGGCGCTCGGCCGTGTGATGCCCGGTCGCCGCTCGTCGCCGACAAGCAACCCGGTCGTGGTTGTGAAGGGATTCCTTGACTTCTGTGGGCCGCAGGCTCACAGTGGAACCATGAAGGAAGCCCTTCAGAGTTCGACCGATGAGGTCTCGAGCGAGCGGCGGGTGATCGAGGACGTCGATGCCGTGCGGGCGATGGCGAACCCGCACCGGGTTGCGATCCTCCACTACCTGCTGTCGGGTCCGGCGCGAACGGCGACCGAGTGTGCGGCCGAGGTCGGGGGGACGGCATCGGCCTGCAGCTACCACCTCCGCGAGCTGGAGCGTTTCGGCCTGGTCGAACGAGTCGAGTCGACCGGCGGTGACGCTCGGACCCGTCCCTGGCGGGCGGCCGCCGTCGGCTTCTCGATCGGGTCCGGGGTGCTCGAGGATTCGCCCGCCGCCCGCGCCGCCGAGATGGCGCTGACCCGAGCCGAGTTGGTCGAGCACCAGCGACTGATCAGGCGATTCCTCGATGCACGCGACTCGATCGAGCCGCACTGGCGGGCGGCCAGCGACTTCCACACGTTCGAGGTGGTCCTCACGCCGGCCGAGTTGAACGAGCTGAACGACGCCATCGCTGAGCTGCTGCGACGCTACCGGGCGCCGACGCGCGCCGATGCCCCCGTGGACGCTCGACCCGTCCACGTCCTCTACCAGGCCTTCCCTCGCCTCCCTGCCCCGTCGTGAGCCCGCCGTCGAGCGGGCTCGCGCCATGGCGTCGGCGAGACTTCCGCATCGCCTGGGGTGCTGGTCTGGTGAACAACACCGGCGACTGGGTCCTCCTGGTCGCCCTGCCGGTCCATGTGTTCGTCGAGACCGGGTCGGGGGCGAGCACCGCCTTCCTGTTCGTCGCTCAGCTGCTGACCGCGGCGATCATGGGACCCATCGGCGGGACCCTGGTGGACCGGTGGGACCTGAAGCGCTCCCTGATCGGCACCAATCTCGCCCAGGCGGTCGCCGTCCTGCCGCTCCTCGCGGTCACCGCGGACCGGATCTGGCCCGCCTTCGTCGTCATGGCTGCGCAGTCGGCGCTCAACCAGATCAACAACCCCGCCAACGTCGCGCTCATCCCTCGCGTGGTCGACACCGACGAGCTCACCGCCGCCAACGCCGCCCTCTCGGCCGCCCAGAGCTCGGCACGGCTCATCGGCGCGCCGCTCGGCGGGGTCCTCGTCGCCTGGGGCGGCCTGGCGCCCGTCGTGATGCTCGATGCCGCCAGCTTCGTCCTCGTCGCCGTTGCGGCGACGCAGCTGAGGGCCGAGACCGGTCCTCTCGAGTCCGCCGACGCCACGAGCAAGACGTTCCGTCGAGGTCTCGAGGTGGTGCGATCCCATCGTCCGCTCGCGCCGCTGCTGTCCATCCAGTCGTTCTCACAGCTGGCCCAGGGCGCCTTCGTGGTGCTGTTCGTGGTGTTCGTGGTCGACACCCTCGGAGACGACGGGAGCGGCCTCGGCCTCATCCGAGGAACGATGGCCATCGGCGCGCTGCTCGGATCCGCCGTCATCGCACGACTGGCGACCGATGTCGACCCAACCGTCCTGTTCGCCGCAGGCCTCGTCGGCATGGGCGTCGTGTCGCTCGTGTTCTGGAACGCCCCCGCCTTCACGACCGCCGTCTGGGTCTACGCGCTGTTGTTCTCGATCTCCGGTCTGCCCGGAGCCGCGCTGACGGTCGGGCTCTTCACCACCGTGCAGACCGCGAGCCCGTCACACGCGGTCGGGCGGGTCACCGGCATCATGTCCGCCGGTGAGGCCATCGGCGTCACCACCGGGTCGATCCTCGCCGGCCTCCTGGTCGACCACGTCGAGCTCGACAGGCTGCTCAACGGCCAGGCGGCCATCTACCTGGCCGCCGGCATCCTCGCGTTCGTCCTCGTCACGCCCCGAGGGCCGGGGCGCCACCCCGACGCGCCGGGGCACGGCCCACTCGACGAGCCGGACCGCATCGCTTCGCCCTAGCAGGGTCTGGCCGATCCGACCGCGCCGAGCGTGGCCCGGCGAGCCTCGGCCGTGCGCCCCCCCACCCCCCAGGACCCGCAGCGCGCCCGTGGCCGACGTGGTGACGGCTACCGTCGTCGGATGGCACCGCGCCACGGTCGACGGGATCGAAGCCTGGCGACACCGCACCCGGTGTCGATCGTCGCGTGCGCGCTTGCGCTGCTGATCGGAGCATGCGGGCCGGACTCCGTCGCCACGGCCGGGTCGGAGCAGGCGGCGCCGCAGCCGGCGACGGATGAGCCCGGGCTCGCCGTGCGTCTCACCGGCTCGGTCGAGGGTGACGTGATCTGCCCCGGGAGCGACCACGCCTGCCTCACGTTTCGAGGCGACGTCGAGCCCGACGCAGAGGGTCGGGCGTGGGTGGCCGGGCGGATCGTCGACGGTCGCCTGCAGGTCGACGAGCAGCGACCGCTTGGTCGCGGCCTGGATCGTGACGGCCTCAATCGATGCAACGACCGCGAGTTCGCCGGGCCGCCGCCGGAGGCGTGGCTGGTGGCCAACGAGGGCATGACCGAGGGCGAGGCCGATCTACCCCCAGGCTTCGCCGACGCCTGGGACTCCGACGACGGGGTGTTCCACATCGCCATCGCCGGCAACCGAGCGGCGTGGGAGCGATACCTCGACGCCGAAGGCCTCACCGACCGGATCTGTCTCGTCGAGTTCGCCTACAGCGAGCAGGAACTCCGGGCGCTCTCGCACGAGGCCGAGGCGCTGACCGCCGACTGGGGGTCTGGTGGGGCATCAACGGGCGACACGTGGGCCGGCGTGCTCGATGTCTTCGTCGACTGGCTCGACGCCGACCGCATGGCCGAGCTCGTCGACTTCAGCACGGCCAACGGGGGCGTGCCCGTGGTCGGACACGCCCCGGTCGAGGTGCTCGACGACACGTTCGCCGCCTACCAGGCCGCCATCGCCGGGGCACCGGCAGCGCCGGATCCGGCCGAGTCGCTGGTCGCGACGTGTGGCCCGGTGCGCTTCGGGTCGATCCCGCCCGACATCGACGAGTTCCCCGCCATCGACGCGGAGGCCGAACGGGCGCTGGCCGAGTTGACGACCGGCGACGAGACGAGCCTGGAGGCTGCGTTCCTCGAAGCCGAGGAGCGAATCTGGTCGACGGCCCATCGCTCCGACACCGAGCTGATCCTCTTCGGCCGCGACGCCGACCCGGACGCCGTCGTCACCGACGGTGCGGTCTACGCCCGATTCGACCGGCGCAGCGCCGACGAGCCGTTCCGCCCGGGCGGCTGGGGCGGCTGCCGGATCGAGGTGGAATCGCCCACGTACGGCAACGCCTCGGTCGCCTTCGACACGACCCGACCGGCGGACCCGTCATCGACGGAGCTCCCGCTGGTGATCAACGAGCGCAACTGTGCCAGCGGGCGGGCCCCCGATGGCCGGGAGACCCTCCCCGTCGTGACGGAGAGCCAGTCGCAGATCGTGATCGTCGTGCTCGTCGAGCCGGCCGACGAGGGTGAGTGCCCGAGCAATCCATGGCATCCGGTCACCATCACGCTGGAAGCGCCCCTGGGCGACCGGGCGGTGCTCGACGGTCACACGTCCCCACCGGTGCCCGTCGGTGAGGCCACGCCGGGCGAGCACGGGTAGACCGCACGAAGGTCGCCGTTCGGTCAACCGCCCTCTCCGCTCGTCCGCCTCCGGGGCGAAAACCGGTTGCCGCTGTCGTCGGCGAAACCGACAATGGGGTGGTGCGTCACCTCTCCTTCGGCCCCGAGCAGGTCCTGAACCTGGAGTTCGGCTGGTCGCTTGGCGCGCCCTCAGGCGATCGAGCCTGACCCCTTCCCGTCGTCGGAGCCCGGGGAAGGGGTCCGACAACGGACGCTCGTCCACGCCTGCCCGCCATCGGGCCGGCAGGGCTCCGACTCGGTGGAGATCGAGTCAACGCGCCTGAGCGAGAAGGAGGTACCAACACCATGGCCAAGCAGGCGTTCGTGCGGACCAAGCCGCACCTCAACATCGGAACGATGGGTCATGTCGACCACGGCAAGACCACCCTGACCGCAGCGATGACCGCGGTCCTGGCCCGCCGGGCGGGGACCGACACCGCGGTCGCCTTCGACGACATCGACAAGGCGCCCGAGGAGCAGGCCCGCGGCATCACGATCAACGTCGCCCACGTCGAGTACGAGACCGCCGGCCGGCACTACGCGCACATCGACATGCCGGGCCACGCCGACTTCGTGAAGAACATGATCACCGGCGCGGCCCAGGTCGACGGCGCGATCCTGGTCGTCTCCGGAGTCGACGGCACCGAGGCCCAGACGCGCGAGCACGTGATCCTGGCCCGCCAGGTCGGGGTCGAGCATCTCGTCGTGGCGATCAACAAGGCCGACCTGGCCGATGCCGACCTGTTGGAGCTGGTCGAGCTCGAGGTCCGTGAGCTGTTGACAGCACACGGTTACGACGGCGACGGCGTCGCTGTCGTCGCGGTGTCTGCGCTCGAGGCGCTCAACGGCGACCCGGCCTGGGAGGACACGATCGTTGCCCTCATCGATGCGGTCGAGGCCGGCATCCCGGTGCCCGAGCGGGCGGTCGACGAGCCCTTCCTCCTGGCGGTGGAAGGCGTCCAGACCATCACCGGTCGGGGAACCGTGGTGACGGGTCTGGTCACCCGAGGACGGATCGCTCCCGGCGATCCGGTCGAGGTGGTCGGGCTGCGGAGCCCGGTTTCGTCGGTGGTGACCGGCGTCGAGTCGTTCCGTCGAACCATGACGACGGCCGAGGCCGGCGACAACGTCGGTCTGCTGCTCCGCGGCGTCGACCACGGCGCCGTGGAGCGGGGCATGGTCGTCTGCGCCCCGGGTTCGATCGAGCCCCGCCAGCGGTTCCGGGCCAGCTTCTACGCCCTCGGGCCGGAGGAGGGTGGCCGACGGCGACCGTTCGCCGCCGGCTACGCCCCCCAGTTCTTCTTCCTGACCGCAGGTGTGACCGGCGCGATCAGCCTCGTCGCCGCAGCTGACGGCGGCGCCGGTACCGGACTGGTGCATCCCGGTGACCATGCGGAGATCGAGGTCGAGCTGGGGCGACCGGTGGCGCTCGCCGTCGGGTTGGACTTCGCCATGCGAGAGGGCAACCGGACCATCGGGGCGGGAACCATCACCGCCATCCACGACGAGCACGTCTCCTGACTCGGGGGCCCGGCCAGACGGTCGGGCCCCCGGTCGGTCGTGACGGGCACGGTCGGGAGCCACCTGGTCAGGCTCGACGGCGCGGCGCGCATCGAGATCGAGAACCCCTTCGCCGGCGGCCGACCGGCGCAACGCCACCGCGGGCCGGTGGGCGGCGACGGATGAGGCTCGGGCCGCACCAGCGCCCTGGTCGCCAGACGACACCGCGGATCGCTCCCGATCGGACACGGCGTATGGTTGCAGTCGACGCAGAGGAGTGGTCGATGCCCGAGAAACGAGTGGGACCCGACGCCTTCCTGCCGGTGATCGGGGCCAGAGCGGGTGATCTCCCGTCGAGCATGCTCGTCGTCGGCGACCCGGCCCGGGCCAGACGGGTCGCCGAGCAGTTCGACGACGTCACCGACGTCGCTCGGAACCGTGAGTACCTGACGATCACCGGCAGCTATCGGGGCCGACACGTCGGTGTGATCTCACACGGCGTCGGCGCTGCCGGCGCCGCGGTCTGCTTCGAGGAGCTGTGCCGTGGCGGCGTCGAACACCTCGTCCGGGCCGGCACGGCCGGAGGGATGCAGCCGCACGTGGGCGACGGTGCCCTCGTCATCGCCACGGCCGCGGTCCGGAACGAAGGCGTGACCTCGCAGTTGGTGCCACTCGGCTATCCCGCCGGGGCCTCGGTCGACAAGGTCATCGCGCTGAGGCGGGCAGCCGCCGCCGCTGCCGATCGGTTGGTCGAGGAGGGCGTCGTTCTCAGCAGCGCCCTGTTCTATCCACACGACGTCCTCGGCGGAGACCTCGAGCTCTGGCAACGAGCCGGGGTCGTTGCCGTCGAGATGGAAGCCGCTGCGCTGTTCGTCACGGCTGCGCTCCATGGCGTCGAGGCCGGTGCCATCCTCGCCATCGATGGCAATCCGCTGGCCGAGCACGACGACGACATGAGCGGCTACGACCCCGATCGGGAGGTCGTCCGCGACGCCGTCGACGCCATGATCGTGGTGTCACTCGACGCACTGACGGCAGGCGACTGACCGGATCCGAGCCGGACGCCAGCCAGACGGGCGGGCTCCCGCGCTCGTGCCTTGGTCGACCGCCGAGCACCCATCGATCAGCGGCGCGGGCTTGACCCCGGCGCGTCGACGCTGTACTTTCACCACTGGTTAATTAAGTGAATGGTTAAGGAAGATGGTCTCCGAGGAACGGGTTCCCGAATGAACGCAGTGCTGGACGACGAGCGACTCGATGAGACGTTCGCGGCGCTGGCCAACTCGACACGACGGGCGATCCTCGCTCGTCTCGCCGAGGGAGCGGCCAACGTGAACGAGCTCGCAGCGCCGTTCGACATGTCGCTGCCGGCGATCTCCAAGCACATCAAGGTGCTGGAGTCGGCCGGGCTCGTGGTCCGCGGCCGACAGGCCCAGTACCGCCCGTGTGCCATCAACCCCGAAGCGATCGAGGCGGTGTCGTCGTGGGCTGAGCAGTACCGGCCCATCTGGGAGGACCGCTTCGATCGCATGGGGGACTACCTCCGGTCCCTGCAAGCAGCCGACGAGAGTGAAGGAACGAACCGATGACCGAGAAGACGCAGTCCGTTGTCATCGAGCGCACGCTCGATGCCCCGATCGATCTCGTGTGGGAGATGTGGACCGAGGCCGAGCACTTCGCAGCCTGGTACGGGCCCATGGGGGCCAAGATCCCAACGGCGACGATGGACGTGACCCCGGGGGGAGGCCGGTTCATCTGCATGGAGATGGACGGCCCGCAGGGTGCGATGCAGATGTTCTTCACCGGCGAGTACCTGGAGATCGATCCCAAGACCCACCTCGTCTACACCGAGGCGATGGCCGACGCCGACGGCAACGAGCTGGCGCCCGAAGCGATGGGCATGCCCGCCGGCACCCCGATGACGACCCGGGTCATCGTCGATCTCCACGACCTCGGCGGCTCGACCCGGATGGTGATGACCCACGAGGGCGTCCCGGCCGACTCGCCCGGAGCCCAGGGGTGGGCGATGGCCATCGACAAGCTCGAGGCTCGCCTGGCCGGGTGAGCCCGCCGCCGGGGGTCCCCTCGCGGCGGCAGGCCGATGGTGGACCCGAGCCCCGCATCGAGACACCGGATTCCAGCCGAGGCCCCAGTTCGTGACCGCAGTTCGTGACCGCAGTTCGTGGCCGGCGTCTCCTGCCCGTTGCAGGGGCCCGATGTCGAGGGTCACGGAGCGACCGTCTCCCGAGCGTCGATCGGTGTCGTCCGGCCGAGGTACGCGGCGGTGAAGCTGGTGATGATCGCCGACGCGGAGACGAGCGTCATCAGGGTGCCGGGGATGAAGTTGACGTAGCCGCCGAGGTCCATGAAGACGAAGTAGCCGATGTCGGCCAGCCCTCCGACCAGGGCGGCGAGCAGCACGGCGTTCAACGATCGCCGCCAGATGAAGAACGCGCAGACGAGGGTGACGGCACCGATCCAGAGGAGGTTGAAGCCGTGCTGGTCGATGATGGCGCCGGCTGCGTCGGGATATGCGACGTCGAGGACTGCGGGCTCGACGTCGTCGGCGATGCCTTGAACAGCCTCGGGTGTGTCCCGACCGATGGTGACGATGCCGGCGAACATGTGCACGAGTCCCCAGATCACCCAGAGCCCGGCCGCGACCCGCAGGAGCGTGTTGACCGGTTGGCGGTCGTCGATGGTGGTCACGATGTGTCCTTCCTGCTCAGGCGTCAGCCCGGACTGCGTTGGCGATGGCCGTGATCTCGATCTGGCGGCCGACGATGAAGGACGGGAGCTTGCCGATCCCGATGGCGTTGCGATCCACGGTGGCCGTTGCCGTGAGCGAGCCATGGTCGGCATCGACCTCGACGTCGGTGATGTCGATGCGGAGTGGTGAGCGCTTGCCCCTGACGGTGACCGATCCCTCGGCCCGGTAGCCGCGGTCGGTCCGGTCGACGGACTCGGCGTGGAAGGCCAGGTCGGGATGGCTGGCGGCGTCGAGGAAGTCGGCGCTCCGGACGTGGTCGTTTCGCTTGGCGTTCCGACTCGTGTACGACCCGGCATCGGCCGTGACGTCGACTGCGACGACCCGGTGATCGCGGTCGATCTGGATGGTTCCGGTTGAGACGGCGAGCGTGGCCGGCACCGAGAAGACGCCGAGCTTCGTGGCCGTCACGGTGATCGTCGTCCTGGAGGGGTCGAGCCTCCAGGTGCCGACCGGTAGGCCAATTGATTGATCGTTCACGTGACTGTTCATGTATCGAGCCTATCGAGAGAAACATGAAGCGTCAACTAGTAGCGGGTAGGGTGGGGCCGTGGCAGGAACCCGGTGGCTCAGCGACGACGAGATCGAGGCCTGGCGGCCGCTCGCTGCGCTCGTCCTGTTGCTGCCACCCCGCCTCGAAGAGCCCCTCCAGGCTCACGGGTTGACCTTCTTCGAGTACTCGGTCCTGGTCGTCCTCGCCGATGCCTGCGAGCGCACGGCGGCAATGAGCGAGCTCGCGCACCTGGCTGGCGGGTCGCTCTCCCGAACCTCCCACAGCGCCCGCCGGCTCGAGCAGCGAGGTTGGCTACGCCGATCCCGCTGCCCGACGGACGGGCGAGTCACGCTGGTCACGCTGACCGACGAGGGACATCGCCACCTCGTCGAAGCTGCGCCTGACCATGTCGAGTCCGTCCGCCGCGCGATCTTCGACGCCCTCACCCCACAACAGGCGGACGAGCTCGGGCGACACGTCACGACGATCCTCACCAACCTCGCCCCGACCGGCCCGTGGGCCGACGAGACCGAGCGCCCGACCGGTCGATCCACACCCCGTCGCTGACCGGCCGCCGCACGCCCGCCGCGACGGAAGGCTGCACGACGAGCCGCTCGGCGCCGGCAACCGGCGCGACGGCCCGAACCGGGGCGAGGGCGACGGGTGGCCCAGGCCGCCGACCGTCGACGGTGACCCGAGTCCGGTGCTCCCGAGCTCGAAGCCATCGCAGGGAAGCTGCCCCGGGCGGCGCCAGGCACCGCTCGTGTCACGCCAAGTAGGCTCCTGATCCAACGAGCGTGCCCGGGAGGCCCGATGACCCACGACCGCAAGCGACGGACCGGCCTGGGCCTGGGTCACGACGGTGGCCGGCCCGCCCCATGAGCAGCTCAACCGATCCTCCCACGATCGAGTCGGTCGACCGGTTCCGGCTCCGGGCCCGGGCCTGGATCGAGGACAACGGCCACCTGGCCCCGCCCGACTACGGGGCCAACGTCCCGGCCGAGCTGAACGAGCGCGGTCGGGCCTGGCAGCGGGCCATGCACGACGCCGGCTTCGCCGCGATCCACTGGCCGATCGGGTACGGCGGGCAGGGCCTGTCGCTCGACCACCACCGGGCCTGGACCCAGGAGTGCCAGGCGGCCGGCCTGAGCCCCATCCTCAACATGGTTGGCCTGGTCCTGGCCGCCGAAGCCCTGCTGAGCTACGGCACCGAGGCCCAGAAGCGCGAGCTGCTGCCCCGGACGGCCCGAGGCGAGATCCTGTGGTGCCAGCTGTTCTCCGAGCCGAGCTCCGGCTCCGACCTGGCCAGCCTCTCGACGACGGCCACCCTCGACGGCGACACCTGGGTGTTCAACGGCCAGAAGGTCTGGACCTCGACCGGGACCGAGGCCGATTGGGCCATCCTCATGGCTCGCAGCGAGCCCGACGTCGACCGGCACGCCGGGATCTCGTTCTTCGTGCTCGACGTCCGGTCGCCCGGTGTCGACATCCGACCGCTGCGGCAGATGAACGGTGACGCCGGCTTCGCCCAGACTCATCTCGACGACGCACGAGCCCCGGCCACGGCCCTGCTCGGCCAGCGGGGCCAGGGTTGGGCCATCGCCATGGACGTGCTCGGGCGAGAGCGGTCGTTCGGCTCGAACGGGGCCCGGGCCCTGGAGCGCCAGCTCGAGCAGGCCATGGCGGACCTGCCGGACGGGCTCGATCCGGTCTGGCGGGCCCGGGCCGCCGAGCGCTGGGTCGAGGGGCAGGCCTACCTGGCCCTCTGTGCCCGAGGTGACGCAGCCCACCCCTCGGCCAGGAAGCTGGCCCTGTCACGGTTCCGATTCGACCTGGCCGAACTGGCGGCGGACGCCACCGGCGCCGACGCCATGCTGTGGAACGACCGGGCCCACGAGCTGTCGAGCGCGCCCGGGAGCTGGTTCGGCGGTGGGACGACGGAGGTCCAGCGCAACATCATCGGTGAGCGGGTGCTCGGCCTGGCCCGAGAGCCTCGACCCGAGCCGGCCCCGCCGACCGAGGGGCCCCGAGGGTAGGCACCGCCGCACCGTGGCGTCCCGATCGGGCGTCGCATCGGATCGAGCCGGGTTCATCCCGGTGCGGCCGCCGGCTTCGCGTCGACCACCCGGAAGCGGAAGAACTCGCCCTCGGCCTGCCGGTCGGTGCCATGGTGCCAACCGACGGTGCCGGCCGTGGCGATCGTGACCCCGGAGAACGTTCCGGTCTCGGTGATCGTGCCGCCGAACGGGTGGCGTCCGAGGGGATCCGGCGATGGCTCGCCCCACCGCTGCGTGAGCACTTCCCGCAGCTCCCCGTCCGACCCGACCGTCACGACCACGTCGACGGATTCGCCGCCGATCACCCGGGTCACGACGGCCCGGTTGGCGTCGAGGGCTCGCCAGACGGCGCCGGTGGCGGGATGCAGCGCCTGAGGTGCCCAGGCCGCCGTTTCGACGGCCAGCCGGCCGATGGCGCTGCGAAGCGTGTCCGGGCCGGACGCCCGGGCGATCGGCACGAGGCCGAGGAGCCGGAACTCCAGGGATGCGGCGTCGCGCCACAGGGCATCGCCTCCGCTGAAGCGGAGCGGGAGCCGACCGACGGTTGCGTTCCAGACGAATCCGCACGTGGGGTGCAGGATCTGCCGAGCCCGGAACGGCATCCACCGGCGGAGCCTGATGGCGCCCTCCATGTCAAGCACGGTGCCGCAGGCGGACGTCAGGTCGGCCGGCAGGGCGTGGTCGAGGAACCGGCGTGCGGCATCGGGGAGCGGATCGATCCCGTCGGCGGTGCCGTCGAGGGGGAGGGGTTCCGCTCGGGCCAGGTCGAGCCACGCCCGCTCCCGATCGACGGTGATCTCGGCTGGCATCGGGCGACTCGCCGACTCAGTTGCCCGCCGATCGGGCGTCGAGGTCGGGAACGACCGTCACCGGGCAGTTGGCGTGGTGGACGACGTGGTTGCTGACCGACCCGAGCAGGGCACTACGGATCCCGCTGTAGCCCCGTGAACCGACGACGACGTGGTCGGCATCCTGGGACAGCTCGCAGATGACCGCACCGGGCCGGCCGGCAACGACCAGCTTCTCGACGGTCGGCCCGGCCGACAGGTCACCGAGGTCGGCCACCAACTCCCTGACCAGCCGGTGGGCGGCGAGCTCCCATTCGGCGATGCTGGGGACCGGGAGCTCGAAACCGGCGGCGGCCGGGATCGACCAGGCGTGGACGACGACGAGCGTGTCGTTCGGCCCGGAGTGGTCGAGCGCCCAGCGCAAGCCACGGCGTGCGGTGTCCGAGCCATCGACACCGACGATGATCTTCTCCATGGTGTGATCGTCCAACGGAGCCGGCCGACCATCCAGGGCCCTTGGTCCCGGCCGCTTCGTCGTCGTGCCGGAGGTCCGCGGACCGGTGACCTTGGACCCTGCGAGGGCGGAGTGCGTCGACAGACGATGGAGGTGAGGGCCGGTTGCGCCGGGTCGCAGCCGAGCCAACCGACGGAGCCGACGATGTTCGATCAGATGCCAACCAGGACCGCCCCGGGCGACACGCCGGGCCGGCCGCCGCAACGATCGCCAGGCGGCGGCCTTCCCTGGTATGCCGCGGTGATGATCGCACTCCTCGTGTCGATCGCGACGTTGCTGATCATCCTCGTGGTCCGCAACGAGTCGGGCGACGGGGTCGAGACGGTGGCGCCGACGCTCGTCACGTCGACGTCGGTCGCCTCGTCCGACTCGTCGTCGACGGCCGCCTCGGCCACGTCGACCCCGGGCACGACCGCGGCGCCGACGTCGGCCTCGTCGTCGATCGTGTCGACGACGACCCCGTCGACGGCCGTTTCGACGACCACCTCGACCGGTTCGACGTCGACGCTCGTCGATCCCGATGTCGCCCGGAGCGCCATCTGGCCGTTTGCCGGCTCCCCGACCCGATTCGACGATCCGACGGTCGCCGCGCAGAGCTTCGCCACCGATTTCGTCGGCTTCACCGACCCGGTCGTCGGGCCGTTCCTGCAGGGGGACGGCCGGTCGGGCGAGGTCGAGGTCCGGCCCGATCCCGACGGTCCGGTGACCGTCGTCCTCGTCAGGCAGCTCGGCGCCGACGATGCATGGTGGGTCATCGGGGCGGCCACGGCGTCCATCGAGCTCGACCGGCCGGATGCCTTGGACGTCCTGGCCAGCCCGTTGGAGGTGTCGGGGCGATCGGTGGCCTTCGAGGCGACCGTCGATCTGGAGCTCCGGGTCGACGGCACGACCGAGCCGCTCGTGACCGGCATCGTCATGGGCGGGGCGACGGAGCTGGCCCCGTTCGCGGCCACGTTCCCGTTCGATCCCCCCGGCCGAACGGGTGGCGCCGTCCTCCTGTTCACGATCAGTGCCGAGGACGGGACCGTCTGGGAGGCGTCGATCGTCCGGGTCGCCTTCGCCGACTCGTGAGCAGACCGTGCGGCGTCGACCGGCGTCGGTCGTCCGGCCGGTTGATCATGGAGCGTCGCGCCCAAGCTCCAGCACGATCCGGTCGACGAGCGGTTCGACGGCGGCCGCCACCGGCGGTGACAACCCCCGGCCCCGGCCGAGGTCGACCACCTCGACGCCGTGGACCACGAGGCGCTCCGGTAGCCGACCGAGCGCCTCGGCTAGGTCGAGCGTCGCCCCGAGACCCACCCGGTGGGTGGTGGTCGGACCGGTCCCCATCGATCGCCCGGCCAGCTGGTTGCCGGTGAATCGATGGAGCGTGCCCGGCGGGTTGCCGGCCGAGCGAACGGCGTCGACGACGACGGCGAGCGGTCGTCCGGCCCACAGCTCCAGCAGCGCCGGCCCGTCCTGGTCCGAGACCACCAGGTCGACGCCGTCCGAGGCCGATCGTCGGCCGAGCGCCTCGATCACCGCCGGCCCGAGCCCGTCGTCTGCCCGCATCGGGTTGCCGAGACCGACGACCAGGGCCCGACCGGGGATCGTCACGACCGCTCGACGGTCAGGTCGAGGAAGTGGGTGGCACAGCTGATGCAGGGATCGTGGTTGCGGATGGCCATCTCGGCCAGGCGACGGAGCTCGTCGTCTGGCCGGTGCAGATTCCGCTCGACGACGGCCCACAGGTCCCGCTCGATCGCCGGCTGGTTCTGAGCCGTTGGCGGGACGATCACGGCGTCGCTGATGAGACCGTCCCCGCCGACGCGATAGCGGTGGTAGAGCAGGCCCCTGGGGGCCTCCGTGACGCCATGGCCGACGCAGGTCCCGGGACCGACCCGCTCCCGCAGCTCGACCTCGGTCGGCAGCGGCAGCGCCGGTCGGGCCGGTCGGCGGTAGGCGTCGACCAGCTCGATGGCGGTGGCGAAGGCGTGGACGACCTCGACCGCCCGGACGATGATGCTGGCGAAGGGGTCGCGACAGATCGGCCCGAGGCCGCCCCGTCGTGCCGCCTCGGCCGCCCGTGGTGCCAGCCGGTCGGCGGCGAGGCCGTAGCGGGCCAGGGGGCCGACCAGGTAGCGGCCGCGCTCCAGGAGCCGGGCGTGGAGGGCGGTCGAGCCCTCGACCTGGTACTCCTCGACGTGGTCGAGCAACTCGGCCACGTCGATGGTCAGACCCCGGTCGGACCGGATCGACCGACCCATCATCGGGTACTCGGTCGGATGGTCGACGGCCACCAGCTCGTGGTCGAGGTTCCACGCCGGTCCCCGCTCGGCCACGAGCCAGGCGACCCAGTCGACCACCTCGTCGGCCAGTTCGAGACCACGGACCAGGTCGTCCCGGAGCACCCGCAGCTCGCGAGCGGTCGGGACGCGATGGAAGCCGCCGGTGCGCACGTTGACCGGGTGGATGGCCCGGCCCCCGACCACCTCCATGATGCGGTTGCCGATCTTCTTGATCTCGAAGCCACGCTCGACGGCGCTGCGATCGAGGTTGGCCAGCTCGACCACGCTGTCGCAGCCCAGGAAGTCGGGGGCGTGCAGCAAGTGGATGTGGAGGGCGTGGCTCTCGATCCACTCGCCGCAGTAGAGGAGGTGTCGGAGCGCTCGGAGCTGCCCGTCGACGATCAGGTTCAACGCATCCTCGGTCGCGGCGCAGGCGCTGAGCTGGTAGGCCACCGGGCAGATCCCGCAGATGCGGGCGGTGATGTCGGGAGGCTCGGTGTACGACCGGCCCCGGAGCAGGGCCTCGAAGAACCGCGGCGGCTCGTAGATGTCGAGGTGGACGGCGACGAGCTCGCCGTCGACGATCTCCACCCGCATCGCTCCCTCGCCCTCGACCCGGGCCAGGGCGCCGGTGTTCACGATCCGCCGGTCGTCGGAGCCCTGGGTCATCGCCCGCTCCTGGTCGGGTCGGCCACCGCGACCGGCTGGTCACGGAAGCCCGGGGCCCAGGCGTTGAAGGTGTGGAGGAGGCGGGTCAGCCGGCCATCGTCGACGCCGTCGCCCCGCAGCCGCTCGACGAGCGAGCTGGTGTTGGCCGCCTCGGCCGGCCCGAAGCAGCCGTAGCAGCCACGGCCGACGGACGGGCACAGCGCACCGCAACCCGATCGGGTTACCGGACCGAGACAGGGCTCGGCCCCGGCGACGGCGACGCAGACCAGGTCGCGGGCCTTGCACTCGACGCACACGCTGGTCGTCGGGAGGTTCGGCGCCCGCCCGGCCAGGAAGGCAGCGAGGACCTCGAGCAGCTGGTTGCGATCGATGGGGCAGCCCGGCAGCTCCAGATCGACCTCGACGTGGTCGGCGATCGGCGTCGACGATGCGAGCGTGGAGATCAGCTCCGGGGAGGGGTAGACGATCGACCGCAGCTCGTCGACATCGACGTCGGCGAGGTTGCGGAGCGCCTGGACGCCGCCCGCATTGGCGCAGGCGCCGATGGTCACCAGGACCGCCGAGCGCTCGCGGATGTCGTGGATCCGGCTGACGTCGTCTGCGGTGGTGATCGATCCCTCGACGAGCGACACGTCGAACGGCCCGTCGTCGACGGCGCTGGACGCCTCGAGGAAGTGGGCGAAGCGGAAGCGGTCGGCCACGGCCAGCAGCTCGTCCTCGCAGTCGAGCAGGGTCAGCTGGCACCCGTCGCAGCTGGCGAACTTCCAGACCGCCAGCGAGACCCGGTCGTCGCCCGCCGGGACCTCGCCGTCGCCCGACCGATCGGCGGTCATCGGCCCCGCACGGCCAGCAGGGGCTCGGCCTCGGCCCAGTCGTACACGGGCCCGTCGAGGCAGACGAACGACGGCCCGAGCTGGCAGTGCCCGCACCACCCGATGGCGCAGTGCATGTTGCGCTCCAGGCTGACCTGGATCCGCTCGGGTGCGAGGCCGAGGTCGAGCAGGCGGCGGGCGGTGAACCACATCATCAGCTCGGGCCCGCACACGTAGGCCATCGGCTCGGTGCCGCTGACGGTCGACGCATCGAGGAGATCGGTCACCAGGCCGACTCGACCGCGCCACCCTCGATCGGCGACGTCGACCGTGAGGTCGACCGACACCCCGGGCTCGTCGACCAACCGCCGGAGGTCACCTCGATGCAGGAGGTCCTCGGGTCGGCGGGCCCCGATCGCGAGGCGAACCGATCGACGGGGCCTGGCGGCGACCAGGGCCGCGATCAGCGGTCGGAGCGGGGCGAGCCCGAGCCCGCCGGCCACGACGACGGCCGGGCCGGCGTCGTCGCCGGGCGGGCACCATCCCCGACCGAAGGGCCCCCGTACGCCGATCGTCGCCCCGACCGGTGCGCTCGCCAGCGCTCGGCTGACGGGGCCGACCGCCCGCACGGTGTGCCCGAGCCGGGTGCCGTCGATGGCGGAGAGCGAGATCGGGGCCTCGCCGACCCCGAAGGCCCACAACATCGAGAACTGACCCGGCCCCGGCGTCGGGATCGGCCGATCGATCGGTTCGAGGGTCAGCGTGACCGTGTCGGCGCTCTCGTCGGTCCGATCGGCGACTCGGTACCGGGCGGGGACCATGGCCGTCGCGCCACCAGGTCGCTCGGCGGCGGCTCGGCCGAGGTGGCCGAGCAGCGCCGTCACGGCCTCGCCCCGTACAGGTCGAGCACCCGCAGTCGGGCCGCCATCAGTCGGCGGTGGATCACCCCGGCGAACCACCGGTGGACCTGGTAGCCGAGCGTCGGGTCCCGGCCACAGCGGTCGAGCACGAGGGCGGCGTCGAACGCAACCGTCTCGGTCGTCTCGATCGCCCTGGCCGAGAAGACCCAGCGATGTGGCGGGAGCAGCCACGAGACGCCGACCACGTCGCCCGGGCCGACGGTCTCGATGGTGGCGGGCCCGCCGCTCGGGCCCTCGACCTCGACCGCAACCAGTCCGGACCTGACGACGTGGAACGTCTCGGCCGGCTCGTCCATGGTGAACAGCCGGTCGTCAGGGTCGAAGTGACGTGTCCGGCCGAGCGCCGCCAGCTGGCCGATGGCCGCCTCCGGCAGGTCGGGGAGGGCGGCGCCGAGCAGGTCCTCGATCGCGTTCATGACGCGACCCCCGTCGTCGGCCGGGCGAGGGCGGCGACCTCCTCGGTCAGGTCGATCCCCACCGGGCACCACGTGATGCAGCGACCGCAGCCGACGCAGCCCGACGTGCCGAACTGGTCGTGCCAGGTGACGAGCTTGTGCAACAGCCAGTGCCGGTAGCGGTCGGCGGTCGAGGCCCGGACCGGATTCCCGTTGAGCGCGCTGAACGACGACCCGAAGCACGAGTCCCACACCAGGTGGCGCTCGGTGCGCTCGAGGTCCGGCTCACCGTCGAACCCGGTCACGTCCTCGGTGGCGCCGCAGAAGCAGGTGGGGCAGACGAGGGTGCAGTTGGCGCAGGCCAGGCACCGGTCGCCCACGTCGCGCCATCGGGGATGGTCGAGATGGCGGCCGGCCGCCGGCGGATCGTCGGGATCGAGCCGCCGCCCCATCGCTGCGGCCGCCCGGTCGGCCATCGCCGCCGCCCGGCCGTGGTCGACCGCGCCGGCCGGACGACCGAGCAGCTCGGCGGCGACGGCCCGGCCCGCATCGGTGGCCGCCTCGACGAGGAACTCGTGTGGTCCCCCGTCGACCAGTTCGGTCAGCGCCAGGTCGTAGCCGGTTCCCGGTGTCGGCCCGGTGCCCATGGACGCGCAGAAGCAGGTCTGCCCGGGTCGCGAGCAGGACACGGCGACGACGAACGGTTCGAGCGCCCGCAACGGTCCGCCGTCGACGTTGGCCGTAGGGGTGGCGCCGGCGCCATCGCCCCAGCTCCGGGTCGCCCGGGAACCGGTCCGCGGGGTCAGGGCCGCATCGAGGCGAGCGAGTGCGGCCAGGTCGCACGAGCGGACCCCGACCAGCGCCAGCGCCGGCGGCGCCGATTCCGCCGCCGCGATCGTGACCGGGACCTCCGCCGACCCGCCGCCGTGGTCACGGCTGGCGGCGAACAGCACGGTCCTCGGTGGATGGAGGTGGCGCTTGAACGACTGGGTCGGGTTGGCGAAGCCGAAGGCCTCGCTGGTGGGCAGGCGGCCCACCCGGTAGCGGCCGGGGGCCTGCTCATCGGTCCAGCCCCAGGGCAGCTCGTCGGCGGACTCGACGATGTCGTTGACGATGGCGCCGTCGCCGAGCGTCGGTCCGATGACCGTGCGGCCCTGCCGTCTGAGGACCTGGATCAGCCGGTCGAGCTCGCTGGCGGGAACGATCGTCGACGCCCGGTCTCCGGGCGCCGGGTCGTCACCCGGCGAACTGGTCGAGGGCATCGAGGGCGTCCGAGCCGTACACGGCGGCCGGGCCGCCACCCATCAGCACCGCCACCCCGATGGCCTCGACGACTTCATCCCGCGTGGCTCCGGCCCGCAGGGCGTCGTGGACGTGGAAGGCGATGCAGCCGTCGCAATGGCTGGTGATCCCGATGGCGAGGGCGATCAGCTCCTTGGTGCTGGCCGTGAGGGCGCCGTCGCCGGTGGCCGCCCCGTGCATCTTGGCGAACCCGGACATGACCTCGGGTTGGACGGTTCGGAGCCGGCCGAAGCCCTCTCGCAGTTGCCGGTGACGGTTGACGAAGTCCGTGCTCATGCTTCGAGCCTCGATCCGGGTCCGGCCGCCGAGAAGTGCCAAACGTCCCGGTCGCCGGCTGGACCGGCCGCCCGGGACCTTGGGCCCTTTTCGGCCGTCCCGGGCAGGGTTCGACTGGGAGCATGACCCTGCCCTCGCTCGACGATCCCCTCCGGCTGGACGACTACGGCGCGACCAGGCGGGCGTTCGACTGGGACCTCGTGACCGCTCGCCTCCAGGGTCTGCCCGGTGGCGGCCTCAACATCGCCTACGAGGCCGTCGACCGCCACGTCGCCAACGGACGCCGTGACCACGTGGCGCTCCGCTGGATCTCCCGTCGTGGCGACCTGATCGACCTCACCTACGACCACCTGCGGCGCCGGACGAACCGCTTCGCCGACGCGCTCGCCTCCCTCGGCCATGGCCCCGGGGTGCGGGTGGCCACGCTCACCGGTCGCATCCCCGACCTGTACGTCGCTGCGCTTGGGACCCTGAAGGCGGCGGGGATCTACGCCCCGCTGTTCTCGGCGTTCGGGCCCGAGCCGATCCGCCAGCGGGTCGAGCTGGGGGAGATCGAGGTGCTGGTCACGACACCACGGCTGTTCGCTCGCAAGGTCGAGCCGATCCTCGACGACCTGCCGTCGCTGCGCCACGTGCTGCTCACCGGTGAGGGGGGAGGCTCGATCCCGGGTGACGATGCCCGGGTCCTGGCCCTGGCTCCGCTCCTGGCCGAGGCCAGCGAGGAGTGGCGCATCCCGGCCACCACCCCGGACACCCCCGCCCTGCTCCACTTCACCAGCGGGACGACCGGCACGCCGAAGGGCGTCGTCCACGTCCACCGGGCGGTCGAGGTCCACCACCTGACCGGCGGCTACGTGCTCGACCTGCAGCCAGACGACGTCTACTGGTGCACCGCCGATCCCGGGTGGGTCACCGGCACCTCCTACGGCATCATCTCGCCGCTGACCCACGGCGTCACGGCCATCGTCGACGAGGGCGACTTCGACGCCGACCGCTGGTACTCGGTCGTCGAGGCCAACCGGGTCACGGTCTGGTACACGGCACCGACCGCCATCCGCATGATGATGAGACTCGGGCTCGACGCCGTCCGATCCCGCGATCTGTCGAGCCTGCGCCTGGTGGCCAGCGTCGGCGAGCCGCTCAACCCCGAGGCGGTCAGCTGGGCCCAGGACGCCTTCGCCGTTCCGGTGCTCGACAACTGGTGGCAGACCGAGACCGGGGGGATCATGGTCGCCAACTACCGGACGGAGCCGGTCCGACCCGGGTCGATGGGCCGACCGCTGCCCGGCATCGAGGCCGCCATCCTCGAGCGGGGGCCGGATGGTGAGCTCCGGCTCGACGGCGACGGCCGACCGATCGAGCTGACCGACCCCGAGGCTTCGGGGGAGTTGGCGCTTCGGGCCGGATGGCCGTCGATGTTCCGGACCTACCTCGGCCAGCCCGACCGCTACGCCGCCAGCTTCGCCGGCGACTGGTACCGCTCGGGCGACCTGGCCCGGCGCGATGCCGACGGGTACTACTGGTTCGTCGGCCGGGGCGACGACGTGATCAAGTCGGCCGGTCACCTGATCGGCCCGTTCGAGGTCGAATCGGCGCTGGTCGCCCACCCTGCGGTGGCCGAGGCCGGCGTCATCGGCGTCCCCGACGAGACCATGGGCGACGTGGTGAAGGCCTTCGTCACCCTGGCCGCCGGCGTCGACGACACCCCCGAGCTGCGGCGGGACCTGCTCGGCCACGCCCGCCGGCTGCTCGGACCGGCGGTCGCTCCCCGGGAGATCGAAGTGGCCGACTCGCTGCCCCACACCCGCAGCGGCAAGATCATGCGCCGGCTGCTCAAGGCCAGGGAGCTCGGGCTCGACGAAGGCGACCTGTCGACCCTGGAGCAACCCGATGCCGGCGGGGCCGATCTCGATGCCGATGGCGAGCCGCCGGGGGGTGGAGCCCGGCCCGGCGGAACCGGGGGAGTGGCTCGATGACGACCACGACGCCCGGCCCCTGGGCCGTTCCCACCCGCCCACCCGTCTGGGCGTCCCGGCCGTCGGCGTCGGCCAGGCCGCCGATCGACCTGCTGGCCGACATGATCAGGATCCGGGTCCTGGAGGAGCGCTGCGCCGAGCTCTACCAGCAGACGAAGATCCGTGGCTTCCTCCACCTCGCCATCGGCGAGGAGGCGGTGCCGGTCGGGGTGATCTCGGCACTCCACGACGACGAGGCGGTGGTCGCCACCTACCGCGAGCACGGCCATGCCCTGATCAAGGGCGTTGGCGCCGGCCCGATCATGGCCGAGATGTACGGCCGGGCCGAGGGATGCAGCGGCGGCCGGGGTGGATCGATGCACCTGTTCGACGTCGGGCGGCGGTTCTACGGCGGCAACGCCATCGTCGGCGGGCACCTCCCGGTGGCCGTCGGCCTGGCCATCGCCGACCAGGTCCTCGACCACCGGCGGGCCACCGTCTGCTTCTTCGGGGAGGGGGCGATGGCCGAGGGCGAGTTCCACGAGGCGATGAACCTCGCTGCGCTGTGGAAGGTGCCGGTGCTCTTCGTCTGCGAGAACAACCTGTACGCCATGGGCACCTCACTGCGCTCCAGCGAGTCCGAGACCAACCTCACGGTGAAGGCCGCGGCCTACAACGTGCCCTCGTGGTCGGTCGACGGTATGGACGTCGTCGAGGTCGAGGCGGCCGCCACCCGGGCCCTCACCGCCATCCGGGCCGGCGGCGGGCCGGTCTTCCTGGAGGCCAGGACCTACCGGTTCCGTGCCCACTCGATGTTCGACCCCGACCTCTATCGACCGAAGGCCGAGATCGAGGCCTGGCGGGAGCGTGACCCGATCGCCGTCCTGGCCGACCGCCTCGCCGCCGCCGATGACCTCGACCCGACCCTGCTCGACGAGCTGTGGGCCCGGGCTGCGGCCGAGGTCGACGAGGCGGTGGCCTTCGCCGAGGCCGGGACGCTCGAACCGGTCGAGGACCTGACCCGTCACGTCTACCGCCGGGAGGTGGCGCCATGAGCGATCTGATCGGAGCACCCCCGTCGACCGCGGCCGATGGCTCGGGCGAGCGGTCGCACGACCCGAGCCGGGGCCGGACCGGCGACGGGGGCGGCGCCGCCGAGCGGATCACCTACCGGGAGGCGCTGCGCCGAGCCCACCGGGCCGCCCTGACCGACGACCCCCGGGTGATCGTCATGGGCGAGGACGTGGCCGACTATGGCGGCACCTATGCCGTGACCAAGGGCCTCTACGAGGAGTTCGGACGGGAGCGGGTCCGCAACACCCCGCTGTCGGAATCCGGCTTCGTCGGGGCCGGGATCGGGGCCGCCCTCGGTGGGCTGCGACCGATCGTCGAGGTGATGACCGTCAACTTCAGCCTCCTGGCCATGGACCAGATCGTCAACACCGCCGCCACGCTGCTGCACATGTCGGGCGGTCAGCTCAACGTGCCGATCGTGATCCGGATGGCCACCGGCGCCGGGCGTCAGCTGGCGGCCCAGCACTCCCACAGCCTCGAGGGCTGGTACGCCCACGTCCCCGGGCTGCGGGTGGTGGCGCCGGCGACCGTTGCCGACGCCCGGTGGATGCTCCCGGCGGCCCTGGAGGACCCGGATCCGGTGATCCTGTTCGAGCACGCCACCCTCTACGGGTCCTCGGGTGACCTGGCCCCGGACGACGGACCGGTCGACCTTGATCGGGCCGCCGTCCGTCGCCGAGGCGAGCACGTCACGCTGATCGCCTGGGCCGGCACGCTCGGCAAGGCCATCGCCGCCGCCGAGGAGCTGGCCGGCGACGGGATCGAGGCGGAGGTCATCGACCTCCGGACGCTCCGACCGCTCGACGACGCCACGCTCACCGCGTCGGTGGCCACGACCGGCCGGGCCGTGGTGGTCGACGAGGGCTGGCGGTCGGTCGGCCTCGGGGCCGAGGTCGCGGCCAGGATCACCGAGGCCTGCTTCTACCACCTCGACGCCCCGGTCGCCCGGATCTGTGCCGCCGAGGTCCCGATCCCGTACCCGGCCCATCTCGAACAGGCCGCCCTGCCCCAGGTTCCCGACATCGTGGCCGCGGCCCGGGCCACGATCGGGCGATGAGCCAGCGGTCCGTTTCCGCCCCGGCCTCGGTCGCCGGCACGGCGGCGCCGACGACGGTCGTCGACTTCGTCATGCCGTCGCTCGGCGCCGACATGGAGGAGGGCGCCGTGACCGAGTGGCTGGTCTCGGTCGGCGATCGGGTCGCCCGCGGTGACATCGTCGTCATCGTCGAGACCGAGAAGGCCGACATCGACGTCGAGGTCTGGAACGACGGGGTGATCGTCGAGCTGCTCGTCGAGCCCGGCCGGTCGGTCGCGGTCGGGACGCCCATGGCCCGTCTGCGGGTCGAGGTCGCCGGCGACGGCACCGGGCCGACCGGTCACCCATCCGACGAGGGGCCGACCGCCCCGAGCCCGATCGACGACGGGACGCCGGTCGACGGCACGCCACTCGACACCGATCCGGCCCGCCGGCAACGCACCGCGGCGATCGCGCCACCGGACCGGGCCGCCGTCCCGGCACGGGTCGACCGGACCCCGGCCTCACCCCTCGCCCGGCGCCTGGCCGCCACGCGGGGCCTCGACCTGGCGGCCGTCGCCGGCTCCGGGCCCGGTGGAGCCGTCGTGGCCCGCGACCTGGGCGGCGAACCCGCCGACCGGGAGCCACCGACGCCCGACCCGTCCGAACGGATGCGGCGGGCCATCGCCGACCTCATGTCGCGGGCCAACCGGGACATTCCCCACTACCACCTGGCCGAGACGATCGACCTCGAGCCGTCGCTCGCCTGGCTGGAGCGGGTCAACGTCGACCGGCCGCTCCGCCAGCGCATCCTCCCCGCCGCGCTCCTCCTCCGGGGCGTCGCCGCCGCGCTCGCCGCCAACCCCGAGCTCAACGGGTTCTGGGTCGGTGGGCGGTTCCGGCCGGGCGACGGCATCCACCTGGGCGTCGCCATCGCCCTCAGGGGCGGCGGTCTCGTCGCCCCCGCCATCCGTGACGCCGACCGCCTCGATCTCGTCGAGACGATGTCGGCGCTTCGCCAGCTCGTCGAGCGGGCCAGGGCCGGTCGGCTGCGGGGGTCGGAGATGAGCTCGGCCACCGCGACGGTGACCAACCTCGGCGACCACGGGGCCGAGGTGGTCAACGGCGTCATCCACCCACCGCAGGTGGCGCTGATCGGGTTCGGGCGCATCGAGACGCGCCCGGCCGTCGTCGGCGACGAGGTCGTCCCCCGCCGGCTCGTGATCGCCACCCTCGCCGCCGACCACCGGGCGAGCGACGGCCAGCGCGGCTCCCGGTTCCTCAACGATCTCCGACGACACCTGTCCCGACCCGAGGAGTTGTGATGACCGGTACCGATCCCCAGCTCGACCGCCAGATCGTCGTCGACGCCATCGCCGACGTCGCCCCCGACGTCGATCCGGCGACGGTCGAGGCGGACGAGGACCTGTGGTACGCCCTCGAGCTCGACTCGATGGACCAGCTGCGGGTCATGACCGCCATCGGCGAGCGAACCGGTCTCGACATCCCCGAGCGCGACTTCCCCGGCCTCCTGACCCTCGACGACCTCACCGCCTACGTGACGGCCAGGCGGGCCGGGCCGTAGCGGTCCGGGTTCGGACGAGTCGAGCGCAGGGTCCTTGGCCCCTTCGGCACCGGTGCGGGCGGGGCGACGATGGAAGCACGGACAGGAGGAGACCATGACCGACGTGGCAGTGGAGACCAACAACTCGAAGACCGGCGATCTCGACGTGAGGGCCTCGGTCTTCGACAGCATCGCGGGCAGCCGGGACGCCCTCTCGGTCTCGCGGGCCTTCGGCGACGCCTACGACCTCGACGGGCTCACCGTGATCCCCGTCGCCCGGGTGACCGGCGGCGGTGGCGGTGGCGCCGGTGAAGGCGAGGGAGGCCAGGACGGCGAGGGCTCGGGCAGCGGTTTCGGCAGCGGCTACGGGCTCGGCGTGTCGCCGATCGGCGTCTACGAGGTCCGCGACGGCTCGCTCGAGTGGAAGCCATCGGTCGACGTGAACCGGTTGGTCCGGGGCGGGCAGGTCCTGGCCGGCATCATCGCGGTCTGCCTGACGATCGTGCTGGTGAGGCGCCGATCGTCATGACGTCGGCCGGACGCGGCCAACTCGCTGCGGATGGTCGGTCCGGCGATCCGCGCCTCGCCAATCGAACCGACCCGGCGTGGGCCGTCCGGTCGGATCGGGTCGTCGAAGCACTGGCCACCGACCCCGAGGCCGGGCTCGGCGAACAGCAGGTGTCGCAGCGCCGTGCGTTGTACGGTCCCAACGAGCTGCCCACCGACGAACCGTCGCCCTGGTGGCGCCGCGTTGCGTCCCACCTGGCCGATCCCGTCGTCGAGCTGCTCCTCGCCGCCATCGCCGTCGCCACCGTGGCCTGGCTGGTCGAAGGTGCGGAGGGCCTGCCGCTCGATGCCGTCGTCATCGCCGTGATCGTGGTGGCCAACGCCATCATCGGCGAGGTGCAGGAGCGACGGGCCGCCTCCGCGATGGCCGCCCTCCGGGCCATGACCCGCAACGAGGCCACGGTGGTCCGCGAGGGCGAGCTGATCCGGGTACCGGCGGCCGAGCTCGTCCCCGGCGACGTGATCGCGCTCGCCACCGGCGACGTGGTCCCGGCCGATGCCCGCCTGCTGCAGGCCAGCGCGCTCCAGACGGCCGAGGCGGCGCTCACCGGTGAGAGCGCCCCCGTCGTCCGGACCACCGCCCCGGTCCCCGTCGACACGCTGCTGGCCGACCGGACGCCGATGGTCCACAGCGGGACCGTCGTGGTCGGTGGTCGCGGCCGCGCCGTGGTGACCGCCACCGGCCTCGACACCGAGGTCGGCCACATCGCCACCCTCCTGGAGGCCACCGAATCCGAGCCGACGCCGCTCCAGGAGGAGATCACCCGCGTCGGGCGAACCCTCGGCATCGCCGTCGTCGTCATCGCCGTCGTGGTGATGGCGGTGATCGCGCTGGTCAACGGCCTTGAGTCCGGGGCCGACGTGGTCGAGACGTTGCTGATCGGGGTGTCGTTGGCGGTGGCCGCCGTACCCGAGGGACTGCCCGCCGTGCTGTCGGTGGTCCTGGCCCTCGGGGTGCAGCGGATGTCGGGTCGCAACGCTCTCGTCAAGCGCCTCGTCTCGGTCGAGGCGCTCGGCTCGGCCACGATCATCTGCTCGGACAAGACCGGCACCCTGACCCGCAACGAGATGCTGGTCCGTCGGGTGGTGCTCGGTGCCGGGACGCTGTCGCTCACCGGCACCGGCTACGGGCCGGGCGGGCAGGCGCTGATCGAGGCGAGCGACCGCGGCGCCGGCGCCGATGAGCGGGACGTGCTCGACGACGCCCGCTGGGCGCTGACCGTCGGAGCGCTGGCCAGCGACGCCACCGTGCGCAACGACGGCGATCGGTGGGTTGCCGTCGGCGACCCGACCGAGGCGGCCCTGGTGGTCGCCGCCGGCAAGCTCGGCGCCCGAACCGACGGCTTCGACCGGGCCGCCGAGGTCGGCTTCACCGCCGAGCGCAAGCGCATGAGCACGATCAACCTCCCCGCGAGCGACGCCGGAGGTGCGGTCGGCGGCCGACCGGTGGTCGCGGTCAAGGGTGCTCCCGATCGGGTGATCGATCGCTGCCGGTTCGAGCGCCGGTGCGGGCGTGAGGTGGCCATCGACGCCAAGCGCCGGTGGTGGTGGCACACCGTGGTCGACGAACTGGCGGCCACGGGGCTGCGGACCCTCGCCATCGCCGCCAGGAGCCTCGACGACGACGAGCTGCAGCGCCACGTCGGCGCCGACCCTGGCCGCGTCGACGGTGCCGGTCGCCAGGGGGGTGCCGCTGCCTCCGTCGACGACGCAGCGGTCGACCATCTGGCGGAGTCGCTCGAGTCGGAGCTCGTGCTGCTCGGGGTCGTCGGCATCCTCGACCCGCCCCGTGCGGAGGCCGCCGACGCCGTCGACCTGGCGCGGCGGGCCGGGGTCCGGGTGGCGATGATCACCGGCGACCATCCCGTCACCGCCGGCCGCATCGCCAACGAGATCGGCATCGCCGGACCGGGCGACCGGGTCGTCGGCGGGACGGAGCTGGCCGACATCGATGACGAGTCGCTGGCCGATCTCGTCCGTCACACATCGGTGTACGCCCGGGTCGCCCCCGAGCACAAGCTCCGCATCGTCCAGGCCCTGCTCGACCAGGACGAGGTGGTGGCGATGACCGGCGACGGGGTCAACGACGCCCCGGCGCTCAAGGCCGCCAACATCGGTGTGGCCATGGGGGTGACGGGCAGCGACGTCTCCAAGGAGGCGGCCGACATGATCCTGGCCGACGACAACTTCGCCACGATCGTGGCCGCCATCCACGAGGGGCGGGCCATCTTCCACAACATCCGCAGCTTCCTCCGCTACCTGCTCTCGTCCAACATCGGGGAGGTCCTGACCGTCTTCCTCGGGGTCGTCGGCGCCGGCATCATCGGGCTGACCGACGCCGCCGTCGACGGCGTCGCCGTGCCGCTCCTCGCCGTCCAGATCCTCTGGATCAACCTGGTGACCGACGCCGCGCCGGCCCTCGCCCTCGGCGTCGACCCGCCGAGCGACGACCTGATGCATCGTCCGCCCCACGTCGCCGGGCAGCGGATCATCGACGCCCGGATGCAGCGGGGCATCGGCCTGATCGGGCTGACCATGGCGCTGGCCACGCTGGCGATGATCGATCTCAAGCTCCCCGGCGGTCTGCTCGGGGGCCCCTGGTGGGGCGGCGACGATCTCGTGTCGGCCCGCACCGCAGCCTTCACCGTGCTGGTCCTCGCCCAACTGGTCAACACCGTGAACGCCCGCTCCGACGTCACGTCGATCCGGGGCCAGCTGCTCGTCAACCGCTGGCTCGTGGCTGCGGTTGCCCTGTCGCTCAGCCTGCAGGTGGCCATCGTCCAGTGGCGGCCGCTGAACGAGCCGTTCGGCACGACGCCGCTCGGGCTGACCGATTGGCTGGTCGCCGCCGGTCTGGCGTCGACCGTCGCCGTGGTCAGCGAGCTCCGCAAGGCCGTCCTCCGGCGCCGTGGGGCGAGCGGGCCTTAGGTCCCTGGCCGGGGCCCGGAGGCCGACGTCGAATGGGAGTGAGCACCATCCACTGCAGCGGGAGGAATCATGTTTGCGACCATCGTCGTCGGCACCGACGGCTCGGCGGACGCCGAGCGGGCGCTCCGGACCGTGGCCGGGCTGGCCGTCGCCCACCCCGGTGCTGCGGTGCACGTCGTCACCGCCAACCTGCCCCTGACCCGTGGCGAGCTGAGCGATCTGGCCGCCAGCCTGCCGGAGGAGTACCGGCAGGTGCTGCACAGCCATCTGGCGGCCGAGTCGAAGCTGGACCGTGCCCGTGAGATCCTGGCCGAGGCCGGGGTCGATGCCACGTACCACGACGTCGCGGCCGACCCGACCGATGCCATCCTCGACCTGGTGACATCGGCCGATGCCGACCTCGTCGTGGTCGGTTCCCGGGGCGAGGGCCCGGCCAGGCGCCTCCTCCACGGCAGCGTCTCGACCAAGGTCCTGCACCACGCTCCCTGTGCGGTGTTGGTGGTCAAGCATCGCGAGGCCGCATGACGGCAGCCCCCTCTGCCGACCGAGCCGATCGAACCGATCGACCGCTCGGGGTGGTCGTCGGGGTCGACGGCTCGCGGCCGAGCATCGGCGCCCTGACCTGGGCTGCGGCCAGGACGTCGCTCCTCGGGCCGGTCACCCCGGTGGCGGTCTCCAACGTCCCGCACCCGTTCCGGGCCGTGCGCCTCGGTGGTGTGCCGGCCGACGACCTGTACCGACGGACGGCCGAGGCCCAACTGGCGGAGGTGGTCGCCGAGCTTCGATCGTGCGACGGCGACGGCGACGATCCGGAACGGAACCTGCCGGGATCGGTCGTCGACGAGCTCGCCTGTCGGGCCCGGGTCGTCGATGGCCAACCGGGCCCGGCGCTGTGCGCGGCGGCCGAGCACGCGGCGTTGCTGGTCGTCGGCACCCGCGGCCGCCGTGGGGCCACCGCCGGTCTGCTCGGCTCGGTCAGCTCCTTCTGCGCCCGCCACGCCACGGTTCCGCTCGCCGTGGTGCCCGCCGACCGCCCGCCGAGCGCCGGCCTCGGGCTCATCGTGGTCGGCATCGACGGCTCCAACTCCTCCGCCCGCGCCCTGCACTGGGCCATCGAGCACGCCGAGCCGGGGGCCCGGATCGAGGCCATCGGCGCCGCCCCCATGTGGGGGACGGCGGCCGACGACCCGGCGGTGCTGCTCGAGGCGATCGAGCGTCACGTGCGAGCCGTCGTGGCCTCCGTCCTCACCGCCGGGGCCGACTGGCGCGACCACCGGCCGACGCTCGAGATCGTCATCCGGATCGACGAGCGCGACGCCCGGGTTGCGCTGCGGGACCGCGCCGGCCCGGCCCCGGACCTGGTGGTGGTCGGCGCCCGTGGCCTGAGCGAGCTCCCGTTCCTCGTGCTCGGCTCGGTGTCGTCGGCCCTGATCCACCATCCCCGGGTGCCGACGGTCGTCGTGCCAGACGGGTGGGGCACGACGTGACGACGCGGCCGGCTCCCGACCCCGAAGCCGATCCCGAGATGAGGAGAACGAGATGACCAGCACCGAACCGACGACGCCTGCGGCCGTCGACCTGATCCGGTGGTTCGACGACGTGTCCATCGACGACGTCGCGGAGGTCGGGGGCAAGAACGCCTCGCTCGGCGAGATGTACCGGGAGTTGCGCCGGGCCGGTGTCGTCGTGCCGAACGGCTTCGCCACGACGTCCGGTGCCTACCGCCGGTTCATCGCCGAGAACGGGCTGGCGGAGACGATCGCCACCGCGCTCGACGGGTGGGACGGGGAGGACACCGACGATCTCGCCGATCGGGCCCGCCGGATCCGCCGGGCCATCCTGGCCGCCGACCTGAGCCCGGACCTCCGGGCCGCGGTGGCCGAGGCCTACCGCCGGCTGTCGACCGAGGCCGGGGGTGACGAGGTGGAGGTCGCCGTCCGGTCGAGCGCAACGGCTGAAGACCTGCCGGAGGCGTCGTTCGCCGGCCAGCAGGAGACGTACCTGATGATCCATGGCGACGCCGGGGTGCTCGATGCCGTCCGTCGCTGCTTCGCCAGCCTCTACACCGCCAGGGCCATCAGCTACCGCCGGCACCTCGGCATCGACGAGGACGACATCGCCCTGTCGGCCGGTATCCAGCGCATGGTCCGGGCCGACAAGGCCACCAGCGGGGTGATGTTCACGCTCGACACCGACACCGGCCACCGTGGCGTTGTCTACATCACCGCAGCCTGGGGGCTCGGGGAGAACATCGTGCAGGGCCGGATCGTGCCGGACGCCTTCCACGTCCACAAGGACCGCCTCGCCGCCGGCCATCTCCCGCTGGTCGGCAAGGAGGTCGGTTCCAAGGAGCTGAGGATGGTCTTCGACGCCGGCGCCGATCGGGTGGTCAACGAGCGGGTCGAGCCATCCGACCGCGAGCGGCTCTGCATCAGCGATGCCGAGGCGCTCGACCTTGCCCGGTGGGCCGTCGCCATCGAGGACCACTACTCGGCGATCCGAGGCGTCGACACGCCGATGGACATCGAGTGGGCCAAGGACGGCGACACCGGGGAGCTCTTCATCGTCCAGGCCAGACCGGAGACCGTGCACAGCCGGCGAACGACGTCGCCGGTGCTCGAGATCCATCAGCTGGGCGAACGCGGCGCCGTGCTGTGCGAGGGGGCGGCCATCGGTGAGCGGATCGCGGCGGGGACCACGCGGGTGGTGGCCGACCCGGCCGACATGGCGTCGCTGCTGCCCGGCGAGGTCCTGGTGGCCGAGACCACCGACCCGGACTGGGAGCCGATCATGAAGCGGGCGGCGGCGCTGGTCACCGAGCGGGGCGGGCGGACGTCACACGCTGCGATCGTGGCCCGTGAGCTCGGCATCCCGGCCGTCGTCGGCGTGCCCCGGGCCCGGGCCATCCTCGGTTCCGGGGCCGAGGTGACGATCAGCTGCGCCGAGGGCGAGGTCGGGGTCGTGTACGAGGGTCGGCTGGCCTTCGACGTGCAGCGGGTCCCGGTCGCCGAGCTGCCGGTGACCCGCACCGACGTGATGGTCAACCTCGGCGACCCGGCCCTGGCCTTCCGCACGGCGTTGCTGCCGGTCGCCGGCATCGGCCTGGCCCGCATGGAGTTCATCATCGCCAGCCACGTCGGGATCCATCCGCTTGCCCTGCTCCGCCCGGACGAGGTGGCGCCGGAGGACCAGACCGCGATCGAGCGGCTGACCCTCGCCTACACCCGCCCGGCCGATTTCCTCGTCGACCGGATCGCTCTCGGCGTCGGACGGCTGGCCGCTGCCTTCTGGCCCCGACCGGTGATCCTGCGGTTCAGCGACTTCAAGACCAACGAGTACGCCGGCCTGCTCGGCGGGGCCGCCTTCGAGCCGGCCGAGGAGAACCCGATGCTCGGCTGGCGGGGGGCCTCCCGCTATCACCATCCCGGCTATCGCGACGGTTTCGAGCTCGAGCTCGAGGCGGTGGCCCGGGTCCGCCAGCGATTCGGGATGACGAACCTGCAGGTCATGATCCCGTTCTGTCGCTCGCCGGAGGAGGGTCGCCGGGTCATCGACGTGCTGGCGGCCAACGGGCTGGTCCAGGGCGAGGACGGGCTCGAGGTCTACGTGATGACCGAGCTCCCGGCCAACGTCCTCCAGGCCGACGAGTTCGCCGAGGTGTTCGACGGGTTCTCGATCGGCTCGAACGACCTGACCCAGCTGGTGCTCGGCGTCGACCGCGACTCGGAGGTGGTGGCCGAGCTGTTCGACGAGCGGAGCCCGGCCGTGACCCGGGCCTGTGCGATGGCGATCGCGTCGGCCAAGCGTCACGGGCGCAGGATCGGGATCTGCGGCCAGGCCCCGTCGGACTACCCGGACTTCGCCGAGTTCCTGGTCGACCGGGGAATCGACTCGATCAGCGTGACCCCGGACGCCGTGCTGCGGACGATCGAGACCGTGGCCGCGGCGGAGGCCGCCGCCGGGCCCGGGTCGCCGCTGGCGGTCTGACCGACCCGCGGCGGCGCCGGGGCGTCACCAGCGGGTCGGCGGCTCGAACGGCTCGGACTCGTGGCGACGCGCCTGCTCGTACAGGTGCGCCGCTCGACGCTCCTCCCAACCCCGACCGAAGCCGAACGTGGTCACGGCGTGGAGGATCAGGCCGATCCCCCAACCGCCGACCGGCCAGATCGCCCAGTCGAGGCCGAGGATGGTGTCGCCGGACGAGCCGCCGGCCAGATCGATGACGACGAGCAGGGCGCAGACGAGCACGTAGACGACGAGATGGATGGCGAACCCGGCCTGGTCCGCCGCCCTCGCCTTGGCCGCCGCCCATGCGGGGTCGTCCGATCGGGTGTCGTGTGGTGTGTGGTCGGCCATCGCCGCTCTCCTCGTCTCGGTCCTCTCCCTTCACCTCAACGCTCCTCCCGCCGGCGACGGCGGCGGAGGGTCGAAGGTCATGACCGGGTGGACGATCGGGGACCTTCGTCCCTGTGGTCGGCGGCGAGCAGGCTGGACGATGACGGGGAGATGCCTGCCAGCGACGACGTGAGTGACCCCGAGTGCAACCGCCGGGCGGCGGTGGTCGTGCCCAAACGGACCGGGGGCGGACCGTGAGCCGATTCGATCGGCTCGTCGTCCCGGTCGACCGGTCGGAGGCGTCGCTCCGGGCGCTGCCGGTCGCCCGGACGATCGCCGACTTCGTCGGGTCCGACCTCACCGTCGCCACGGTGGTGGCCAGGTCCGCCGGTCGGACGGCCGCCGAGGAGGACCTCCGCCGTCGCATCGTCGAGGTCGGCGTGCCGGTCGACGAGGTGGTCGTCGCCGTCGACGGTTTCACGGTCGGCCAGGGCCTCGCTGCGCTGCTCGAGCAGACCGCAGCGCTGGTCGTGGTTGCCACCGATGGCCACAGCCGCACGATCGGGGTGACCGGGAGCGTGGCCGAGGAGCTGATCCACGCCAACCCGGAGGTCCCGACGCTGTTGGTCGGCCCGCGGGTCGACGTCGAGCGGTTCGATCTGGCCGGACCGATGGTGGTCTGTCGGGACCCGGAAGGCATGGCGCCGACGGCCGAGGAGGCGGCCGGTGTGGTGGCGAGGCGGCTGTTGATGGCCGAGATCCTGGTCTCGGTCGTTCGGCAGCGCCGGACGGCGTCGACCGGGCAGCGGTCGAACGGCGCCTCGCCCGACGCCGGGCCGACGGTGCTGCACGGGTCCGACCGCAGCGGTGCCATCATCGACTTCGCCGAGGAGGTCGGCGCATCGATCGTCGCCGTCGGGACTCGCCGCCGCGACGGGCTCTCCCGGCTCCTCCTCGGGAGTGTCGCCATCAGGACGGTCACCCTGGCCCACTGCCCGGTGCTGGCCGTCTCCCACTGATCCGTCTGGTGACCCGACGGTCGTCCTCGGACCGGTCGGCTCCGGTCCCGGCTGCGTCGTGCCGACCGACTCCCCTCAGCGGGTGGAGGCGAAGACCACCCGGGTACCCGAGCGGGCCATCAGCACCCGGAACCACACGAATCCGACCCCGAGCGTCATCGTCGTGGAGATCGGTCCGAGCACCGACTTGACCAGCACGAACGTCGTCGGCGATGCGGTCACGAGCAGCCAGAGCGTCACCCCGAAGTTGACCGCACTGGTCAAGCCCCACCAGAGCGAGAGGTGACCGAGGAAGCGCCGCAGATGAGGATTGGCGCGGTGCTCGTCGTCGATCGGGCACACGTCGAGCAGCAGTCGCTCGGCCAGGGGTCGACCGAGGGCAACGGAGCCGACGAAGGCGACGGCAACGAGCGCTGTCGACACGGTCGGTTGCAGGAAGTAGACGAGCAGGCTGCCGGTGGCGAGAGCGGCGACCGTTCGGGCGATCAGCCCGACCGTGGTCAACACGAGGATTCCGGACACCTCCCGCCGTCTCGCCACCCGGCGAGCCAGCGCCGCCAGCGAGAACCCGAGTGCGCCGACGAGTGCCGCCGTCGTGCCGGCGAGCTGCAGCAGGCCGACGAACAGGGTCACGGGGATCACCTTGCCCTCGACCACGTTCGGCAACGCATGGCGAACGGTGGCCCGGGGGCACGGGAGGACGAGGGGCGGGGGGCGGTGAAGGGTTCTCAGTCTGGGCGGTGCGATCGGTCGACCGAGCGGCGGCTGCCAACCGGCGGGAGCGGACCCGGGTCAGGCTAGTCCTCGCAGGACTGGCGAGGTGAAGCGGGCCGGGCCCATCTGAGGTCGAGATCGTCGACGATGACCGCCGCGATACCGGCCTCGGTCAGCTGCCGTGCCCGTCGCGGGGTGCTCACGGCCCAGGTGGCCAGCATCGGCAGCTGTGAGCTGAGGGCGCGAACTGCGTCGAGGTCATCGAGGAGCCGCTCGTGGGCGACGATGCCCCGGCGCCGGCCCCGGCCGGTGAGCCGACGGGCCAATCCGAGCTGGGCCCGGTTGCCGCAGCTCCGCAACAGGGAGGTGCCCGGCCGGTTGTCGAAGGCGCCGAGCACCCACCAGCTCCGAGACGACACGAACAGCGGTCGACCGTCCGGAACGGCGGCTCGGATGCGCCTGGCGGCCCGCCGAGTGATGCACTTCAGGTCGAGCCACAGTGGCGTCTCGTCGTCGACGGCGGCCAGGAGATCTGCGAGCTCGGCGACGTCGGTGTCGATCGGCAACAGGTACCACCGCTCCCACAGGCGCGACGTCGGCCAGAGGACCTTGGCGTGGCGCAGCACCACCCGGCCACGGTGCACGTGGACGTCGGCCTCGACCGCATCGGCCCGATGCTGATCGCGGGCCGCGTTGGTTGGCGAGTTGCCGGAGCGGTGGGCCACCAGGATCGGGGCGGCGGGCACGCTCCGACCGTAGTACGCCGTGCCCGCCGACCCGATCGACCGCCGATCGGCGGTGAACTACGATGGGGGAAGTCGCCAGCGGCGGCGACGCGACGACCAACACCGGTTCGGTTCGTCGTCCACCGAGGATTCGGGGTGCGAGATGGCCAAGGTCGGCCAGTCAGGCCCGTCGGTCGCTCCGGAGCACCATGCCGAGGCCGACCGTCCATCTCCCTCGCCGCCGTCCGACCATGGAGGGACGACGGTCGACGGTCTGCACGACGATCTGTGGGATCTGGTCGAATCGGCCCCCGACGCCCTGCTCGTGATCGGCGCGGGTGGTTGCATCGCGCTGGCCAACCGCGAGGCGGAACGCATGTTCGGCCATGACCGGGCCGACCTGCTCGGCCTGCCGGTCGAGGCGCTGCTGCCGGAACGCTACCGAGCGGCGCACAGCGCCCACCGTGGCCGCTTCGGTCGCCAGCCCAGTCGCCGACCGATGGGGGTCGGGCTCGACCTGTGGGCGCTCCGGTCGGATGGGACCGAGTTCCCGGTCGAGGTGTCGCTGAGCCCGTCGAGCCGACACGACGAGAACGGCCGGACCATCGTCGCGGTCCGGGAGGCCACCACCGAGGCGGACACCGAGGCCAAGCTCCGGGAGTCCCAGATCCGGTTCCGGGGCGCATTCGACAACGGTCCCGTCCCGACCGCCATCGTCGACCTGACCCCGCCGCTCGACCGGACGATCCTCGAGGTCAACCAGGCGATGGCCGATCTGCTCGGCTACACGACGAGCGAGATGATCGGCATGTCGTTCATCGAACTGACCCATCCGGACGACCGTCCGGCCGACGACGAGGCCGTCGGCCTCATGATCGGCGGCGCCACCGATCGCTACTCGCCGGTCAAGCGCTACCTCCGGTCAGACGGGTCGGTGGTCTGGGTCCAGCTCCACGCCGCCCCGCTGACCAGGCGCGACGGCAGCGTGCTCGGCATCGCCCACGCCATCGACATCACCGAGCGGGTCCGGGCCGAGGCCGCATCCCAGCGGCACGAGGCGCTGAACCTCGCCGTGTCCGAGATCCGGCTGGCCATGCTCCGCGGCGCCTCGGAGGAGGAGGGGCTCGCGTTGATCGCCCGCCTGTCCGCCGAGTGCCTCGGGGCCGAGGGAACGCTGATCCTGACCCGCCCGTCGCAGGGCGAGCGGCCGGCAGTGGCGGCCTCGTATCACATCGCCGAGGCGGCCGGCTCGCGGCTGGTCTTCACCGACGACGGCGGCGTGGTCGGCGAGGTGTTCCGCTCCGGGGAGGCCCAGGTCTGCGGCCCGGACGATCCTCGCTTCACCGACATCAACCGGGTCGTCGTCGACCAGTACCCGGTCGAGTCGATCGTCGTCGCCCCCATGCACGACGGCAACGAGACGGTCGGCATCATCATCATGGTCCGCACCAGCGGGAGCGATCGGCTCGACACGAGCGACCTCGAGGCGATCGAGCGCTTCGCCTCGGAGGCCGTCGTCGCCATCGAGCTGGCCCGGGTCGCCGAGGCTCGCCAGCGGCTCGAGCTGCTGGAGGATCGGGAGCGGGTCGGGCGCGACATCCACGACAAGGTCATCAGCCGCCTGTTCGCCACGGGTATGAGCCTGCAGGCGATGGCCACGCTGCTGGAGAACGGCGAGCAGGAGCGGGCCCTCGGCGCCGTCGCCGAGATCGACTCGGCCATCCAGGAGATCCGGGCCACGATCTACGGGCTCCGATCCCAACTCGACTGGGGGCGTGGCGTCCGCGGTGAGGTGCTCGGCCTGGTGGCGGGCCAGCGGGCGGCGCTGGGATTCGAACCGACGGTCGACCTGCAGGGTGACCTCGACGGCGTTGCCTCCGAGGTCGTCACCGAGCTCCTGGCCACGCTCCGCGAGGCGCTGACCAACACGGCCAAGCACGCGAGGGCCACCAACGTGGCCGTCGCCGTGTCGGCGACGGACGACCTCGTCGAGCTGACGGTCGCCGACAACGGCGTCGGCTTCGACGTCCGACCGGACGGTCGGAGCAGCCGGGGGGCGCTGACCAACCACGGCGTGGCCAACATGCTGGCCAGGGCCGAGCAGCTCGGCGGTCGGGCCACGGTCTCGTCCTCACCCGCAGGCGGCACCACCATCCGGTGGGAGACACCACGGGCCCCGACTCCGGTCAGCTCCTAGCGTCCGACGTCACACGTCGTGCCCGGGCCACGAGGTCGGGGACCAGCCACCGCAACCCGGATCGATCACGGGCGCCACTGGTCTTCGCGTTCGGCCATCCGAGCCGCCAGGGCGGCGATCTCGGTCCGCCGGTCGAGGCGGAGCTTCGACAGCACGTTGGAGACGTAGTTTTTGACGGTCTTCTCCGCCAGGTACATCTCGTCGCTGATCTGTCGGTTCGAGTAGCCGCGGCCGATCAGCTCGAAGATCTGCTGTTCCTGCGGCGTGAGCGACTCGAAGTCGCCGTCGCCGAGCTTGGCCACCCGCTTGCGGGCGAGGCGGACCTCGGCCTCATCGAGCAGCCGGGCCCCGCTGGCCACCCGGCGAATGGCGTCGAGCAGCACCCGCCCGTCGAGCGACTTCAGGCAGAACCCGGCAGCGCCGGCGTCGTGGGCGGCGATGAGGGCCCGGTCGTCGACCACCGACGTCAACATCAGGCAGGCGACGTCCGACGCCCGCTCGTTGATGGTGCGGCAGAGGTCGAGGCCGCTGCCGTCGCCGAGGCTGATGTCGAGCACCGCAACCTGCGGCCGGGCGCGGAGGATGGCGTCGGCGCTGCCGCGATGGGTGGACCCCTCGCCGACGAGGACCATGTCCGGTTGGGCATCCATCAACTGGGCGAAGCCTCGGCGGATCATCTCGTGGTCGTCGACGAGGAAGATCGTGGTCGGTGCGCGATCGCCGTGCTGATCGTTCGTCTCCGTCGTCTCGAGCATCACGGCATCCGTCCCTCGTCGTCACTCCTCCCTTCCATTCTCCGACCGTCGTCCGTTGGCCCGAAGGGGCGAAGGTCCCACCTCGTCGGCGTCGCCCGGCCCGTCGCCCCCGGCCGACCTCGTCGCCGTGACCTTGGTCCCTGTCTGGTGCCGCAGCCCGGTCGGACACTGAGGACAGCGGTGGTGACGACGGCACCGCCAGACGCGGCGAACGGAGATCGGCGATGAGCGACGACCAGACGACGGAACAGCCCGAGGCGGCGGCCGAGGCCGAGGCGGTCGAGCCGACGAGGACGATGCGCGAGCCGCTGGCCCGGTGGGCCATCGACGACTTCCCTTGGCTCCCCTCCTGGTTCGGCCGACGGCTGCCGGACCGGTTCCTCGGCGAGGCCGGGCACTTCTTCGACCACCTCAAGATCGAGGAGGGCGCCGAGGACGGCGCCTATGTCGTCCGGGCCGAGATCCCCGGGGTCGATCCGGACGACGACATCGACGTCTCGGTCGAAGGCGGTCGGCTCTCGATCCGGGCCGAGCGATCGTCGCGAACCGAGCGCGACGAAGAGGGATTCCGCTCGGAGTTCCGCTACGGCTCGTTCAGCCGGGTCATCGCCCTGCCGGAAGGCGTCGACGTCGACGACATCGAGGCGTCGTACGCCGATGGCATCCTCCGGATCCGGGTGCCGCTGCCCGACGCCGGGCCGGTCGAGGCCAAGAAGGTACCGATCGGCCGGGGCTGATCGGCCCGATGGCTCCGGATGACCTCGTCCTCCTGATCCTCCTCGTCTGCTGCTTCCTCGGCGCAACCGGGCTGTCGGTGGCCGAGGTCTCCCTCCTGCGGGTCCGCCGGAGCCAGGCCGCGGTCGGCGTCGAGGAGGGCGATCCGGCGGCCCGGCGGCTGCTCGGCTTGCTCGACGACCTGCCGATCGTGCTCCACGCCGTCCTGCTGCTCGCCCTCCTCCTGCAGGTCTCGACGGCGACGGCGAGCGGGCTGCTGGCGCAGCGGTGGCTCGGCGACCTCGGCATCACGGTTGCGGCGGTGGCCACTACGGTCCTGCTGTTCGTCTACGCCGAGGCCGTCCCCAAGACGATGGCCATGCGATCGCCCTACCGCATGGCCCGGCTCGCCGCCGGTCCGGTCGCGGCGCTGGTGGCGGCCATCCGGCCGCTCGTCCGCTTCCTGGTCTGGCTGGCCGACCGCCAGATGCCCGGGCCGCCGGTCGCCCCGGCCGAGCTGGTCGACGAGGCCGAGTTCCGCAGCTTGGCCCGCCAGTCGGCTGATGCCGGGGTGATCGACGACGGAGACGCCGAGTTGGTGGCGCGGTCGTTCGAGTTCAACGACCGCCGGGTCGGCGACGTCATGGTCGCACGGACCGACATCGCTTCCTGCCCGGCGACGGCGACCCTGACCGAGGCCAGCGAGCTGGCGGTGTCGGCTGGCCACCGACGGCTGCCGGTCTGTGGCGACGGGATCGATGATGTCATCGGGGTTGCCCGATTCCGCGACGTCGTTGCCGCCGCAACCGAAACCCCCACCGCGTCGCTGGTCGACATCGCCTCACCCGTCCTGCGCTGCGGCCCCGATCTGCTCATCTCCAGGCTCGTCACGAGGATGCAGGAGCGGCGACGGTGGCTGGCCATCGTGGTCGACCCCTCGGGCCGCACCCTCGGACTCGTGACGATCGAGGACCTGGTGGCCGAGCTGGTCGGTGAGATCTCCGAGGATGGATGCTGATCGGCGATCTTCCGTCGACGGTCAGCCGGTGCCGACCTCGAGCAGGGTGTCGGCGATCGAGCCGGCCCAGGCCTCCACCTCGTCGAGCTCCCGGTAGTCGCCGTCGGTGGCGCCGGCCCAGCGGGCGATGTAGCGCTCGGTCCGGCTGAGTCGTTCCAGCTCGAGCCGGCCTCCGAACAGCCGGTGCTCCTCGGCCCCGGTCAGGTCGAGCAGGAAGTCGATGAGGTCCTCGCTGATCGGCTCCTCCGGGGCCGCCTCGCCGAGTGGACCGCTGCTGAACAACCAGCAGGGGAGACGGCGGAGCGCCTCGCGGTGGTCGTCGACGAAGGCCCGGGCCGGGCCGAGCCAGTCGCCCAGATAGAGGCCGCTGCCGATGACGGCGGCGCCGTAGGGGGCCAGGTCGAACATGTGCTCCGGCTGGCTGACGTCGACGTCGAGCCCCCGGCCCCGGAACGTGGTCGCCATGACCCGGCCCATCTCGGCCGTGCCGCCGTGACGGCTGGCGGGGATGATCAGCACCCGCATCGGCTCGTCCCTCGTGACCGTGTGAACATGGCCTCAGTCTCGATCCGCGGTCTCGTGGTGGCCAAGGGCCGAAGGTCCTCCTCACCCATCGGTGGCTCGATCGACCGGGACGACGAACCGGTGCGACAGGAGCACCTCACCGTCCCACGTCTCGCCGCTCAACCGGACGGTGACGACGTCGCCGCCGTCGTCGTCGATCTCGACGCGGCCGAACTGTCCGCTCCCGGCGAACGCCCCGTGTGAGTAGGGCCCGCCCTTGATGCTGCCCGGCCGGTCGAGCGGGGCGCCGTGCAGCACCGGGAAGCCAGGCGAGCCGTCGGTCGCGTAGCCACTGTTCGATCCGTCGTCGAGGGCCACCATGTGGGCGTCGCCGCTGATCATGACGAGGTTGTCGACGTCGGCCCTGGCGAGGGCGTCGGCGATCGTGCGACGCTCGGCCGGGTAGGCCGACCAGTCGTCGCCGGCCGTGTCTGCGGTCGAGATCCACGGCGTCGGGTTGACCCAGACCACGAGGGCGTGGTCCGAGGCGGCGTCGACGAGCTCGTCGATCAACCACTCGAGCTGGGCCGGCCCGAGCATGGTCGAGGCGTTGCGCTGGGACCGGGTGTCGGACAGCACGACGCGGACCCGTCCGATCGTGAAGGCCTGGGCGATCGATGCGTCGGGATCCTGGTCGACCCCGTAGTGCGGCACCGCCCGGCGGTATGCGGTCGACACCGCCAGGCGCGACGGCGAGGAGCCGTCGGCGTCGTTCGGGCCGTAGTCGTGGTCGTCCCAGACGTAGGCCGTCGGCACCGAGCCGTAGAGGGCGGCCTGCCCCGGCTGCGACAGGGCCCTGGCGTACTGGGCCAGGTGGTCCGCAGGGTCGCTCGACACGAGGTCGGCGTAGTGCATGTCGCCGAGCGAGACGTAGAGGTCGGGGTCGATGGCGACGATGCGGTCGAACACGGCGCCGTTCGATCCGTTGCGGGCGCAGGAGGCGGCGACGATCACCAGGTCCTGTGGCCCGTCGTCGAAGGTTCGGAACGACCGGTCGGGTCGGAGACCGGCGTCGTCGTCGCCGGCGGGATCGCCGAGTCGGACGGCGTAGTGGTGCTCGGCGCCGGTTTCCAGCCCGTCGAGGTCGAAGCGGGCGATCCCGTCGTCGCCGGCCATGGCCGTCAACCGGCCCGTCCCGGCCGAGCCGTCGCCGCCGGGCCAGTGGACCAGGGTCGCTCGACGGCCGGCGGGCAGCCCGCCGGCCACCACCGTGGCCCGCTCGCTGCCGACGGCACCGAGCCACAACCACTCGGCATCGGAGTCGAGGGCCTCGGCGGCCGAGCCGGGGTGGGTCGGCCCGAAGTAGTGGCCGTGGACCTCGCGGCTGCCGAGTGCGGTTGCGGTCAGACTGGAGGCGGTCAGCACCGCCAACGCGAAGATGGCGCCGACGGTTGCATGAGACTGCCAGGCGAGCCACAACAGCACCGCCGGCACGAGGAGCAGGAGGGTGAGCCCGACGGCCACCGTCGGCTCGTACTCGATCGACGCCAGCAGGCCGATGGCGCTGGCGCAGAAGGCGATGGCAAACGCCGACGCCGCCTTCCAGCGGATGGCGAACAGCCCGGCGAGCCCGACGGCAACGGCCAGGCCGAGCTGGACCGGCTCCGAGATCTCGGGACCGAGCCCGTCGTCGGCCTGGCGGGCGGGTAGCCCGACCGTCGTGGTGGCGACGAGCAGGCCGGCGCTGACGGCCATGGCGCCGATCCACCCTGCCCGCCCGAGCCACCTCGCCGTCCCGGGGGTGAGGTCGTAGAGGGCCCGCCCCCACGGCACCTGATCGGGATTGGCCGACCACGGGCACGACGAACACCGCTGATGCCACCAGCGGTGGGCAACCACCCAGTGGGCCCCGGCCACCACGGTCAGCCCGAGCAGCACCCCGGCAACGGCATCCGAGGGCCAGTGGGCCTGGCGGTGGATGCGGAGCAGTGCCGTGCCGAGCACGAAGGCTCCGAGCACGACCCGAAGCCCGACAACGGTGCGCGGACGCAGCTGGAGGAGCACGGCCAGCGCCGTCGGCAGCAGGCCGGCGATGAACACCGCCTGCACCACGTGGCCACTGGGGAACGACTGGACCTCGCCGAACCCCGTCGGCCGCGTTCGCTCGACGAGCTCCTGGAGGAGCGCCGTCGACAGCCAGCTGACGACGAACGCACCGGGGTACACGAGGGCCATGACCCGGCACCGGAAGCCGGACAGGGCGATGATCACCACCGATCCGATGGAGATGACCGTCGAGCCGAAGACGTCGATCGCGCTGAGCCGGTCGATCGCATCGAGCTCGGCGATCGCCGACAGCAACGGTTCGTCGACCATGGCCAGCAGGTCCCGCTGCCGCTTGGCCAGCCACGTCAGCACGGCGGTGACCACGATGCCGAGCAGCACCGCATCGGTGAGGAGCCGCCGTGGCCGCTGGGTCTGCCTGCCCGGATGGTGGGTCAGCGGGAGCGTGCGCAGGAACGGCATCGCCCAGGCGGGGACCGCGGGCCAGCGTGCGGCCACGGCCAGACAGGCGATGGCCACGACGGCGGCGAGCGCAGCGGCGACCAAGCCCAGGGCCAGGAGCCAGGCCGACACCCGATCGTCCGAGGGGGTGGTCGAGATGGCGACGGCAGCAGCGGCGACCGCCGCCCCGACGGCGAGCGACGACCCCCCGGCGGTCACGTAGGACCAGCGGGCCAGGAGGCCGAGCTCCTCGGGAGAGCGGATCGACCGGCCGAGGAGATCGTTGACCGTCGTCGCCGTCTCCAGGGCGATGCGGCGCTCACGGGTCCGACCGGTTGTGCGCCGCAGCCCGTCCCGCGCCAGCGTGGCGACCGAGACGAGGAGACCGACGCTCATGATGGCGGGGACGAAGACGTGCAACGCGTGCTCGTCGAACCCGTCGACGGGGTCGACAGCCGGACGGCGGCGGGGCCAGGGCAGGACGGTGCCGCCGCTCATGACTCGATCACCACGCAGCCCTGATCGCCATCGACGGTCAGGGTGAGGCCGTCGAGGCGGCGCGTGGCCCCGGCGACGTTGAGGACGGCGGGGATGCCGAGCTCGCGGGCCAGGATGGCGGCGTGGCTGAGCGGACCACCCCGCTCGACCACGATCGCCGCCGCCGCCACGAAGAGCGGCGACCACGAGGCGTCGGTGGCCTCGGCCACCAGCACCGTTCCGGCGGCGAGCTGCTCCGTCGGCGCCCGGACGACCTTGGCCCGGCCCCGTTGGCGGCCGGGGCTCGCGGCCCAGCCATCCAGGACGTCCCCCTCGGGCATCGGGGCCGGCTCCCGCTCGGGGACACCGGTGAAGCGAACGGGGAGCTGTCCCTCGGCCTCGTAGCGTCCGAGCCAGCTCCGCCTGCGTCGGATCACGTCGGCGCCGGGGCCGTCGTGGTCGACACCGGTGCCGTCGCCGGGCCCGTCCTGGACGGTCAGGCGCCGCAGCTCGACGAGCGACAGCAGCTCGATGTCGGTCGGCGCCTGGCAGACGCCGCGTTGGGTCAGCCGCCGCCCCAGCTCGAGCAGCGACCGGCGGACCTCCCCGCCGAGCTCGAGGAACGCGGCCTTGGTTCGTTCCCGGCGATGGAGCTGCTGGCGGGTCTCGGCCAGCGTTCGCCTGATGAGGTGGATCCGGAGATCGACGAACTGCCCGGTGAGCACCCGGCGACGGGTCCATCCGGGCAACGAGGTGAGCCGCTCCTCGACGACCCGAAGGGCGTCGGCCGCCCGCTCGTGATCGGGTGGGGGCGGGGTGGGCGGCACCGCGGACAGCTCATCCCAGGTGGGCCCGGCGAACACGGCGGCCGAGGCGTCGGTGGCCCTGGCCGGCCCGGCGCCGGCGCCGGTCGTCAGCTGTTGGACGGCGCCCGTCGCCTCGTCCGTCCCGAGGTGCTCGCCGAGCATCAACTCCAACCGGCGATAGGTGGCGGCGGCGTCGGCGGCCACCGCCAGCTCGGCGGCCAGCCCCCGAGCCGCCAGGTCGACCAGCCGATCGAGGTAGCGAACCAGCTCGGCGCCGCTCAGGGCCTCGACGGGGGGCCGGGCCGTGCGCAGGGCCCCGACCGCTCCGACGAGGACATCGGCGTTGTCGATCGCCGTGCGGCGGGTCCGCAGGGTGCGGAAGCTCCGGCGGATGTCGGCGACCCGGTTCCGTGGTGGCGGTGGCGCGGCGACGTCGGCCGACCGTCCGAAGTACTGGGTCTCCAGCTCCTCGACCGCCCCCGGCATCGCCGACGCGGCGGCCCGGAGCTGATCGAAGTCGATGGCGGCCCGGCCCCGGATCCGCCTGACGAACGGGTGGTCCTCGGCCGGGCCACCACGGATCAGGCCGAGGCTGTCGAGCACGGATCGGAACGCCTCCTCGAGGAGGAATTGGTTGAGCTCCCACCGCATTGGCGGGAGGACGCCTGGCACCATCTCCACGATGCCCGCCGTCGTCAGCTCGTGATCGTCGATCGGGGTGTCGAAGCCGTCGTCGGTGGCGAGGACGGTGATCGGGCGGGCCTGGACGACCGAGACCTCCTGTTCGACCGCCGCCCACTCCACGTCCTGGGGGGCGTCGTGCATGGCCTCGACGACGAGGGCCAGCTCGAGGGCCCGCCTCGGCGCCTCCGGCAACTCGCCTGGGCGGTCGCGGGGGACGACCCAGGCGCGTGGCGTCCGCTGGCCCGACACGAGCCTCTCGCCGAGCCCGTCGACGGCCTCGACCCGTGCCGCACCGGCACGCCCTCCTGGGTCGGCCGTGAAGACCACTCCGGCCGTGGTGGCCGGGATCATCCTCATGACGACGACCGCCATGGCCACGTCCTCGTCGTCCACCTCGAACGCCCGACGGTAGGCGGTCGGGGCGGGGTGCCACAGTGAGGCCCAGACCAGGCGGACGGCCCGCAGGACGGCCTCCGGCCGGTTGGCGTCGACGTCGAGCAACGACCGGTACTGGCCGGCGAATGACGATCCGGCGAGGTCCTCGACGGTGGCCGACGAGCGGACCGCCACCGCCCCGCCCGCCCCGATCCGCTCGGCCAGCCGCAGGATCGCCGTCTCCAGTGCCGCCGAGACGGGGACGGCGAGGAAGACGGTGTCGACCTCCTCGGCCGTGCGGTCCTCGCCGTTGCGGATGGCGTCGATCAGCGCTCGAACCGCGGGATCGGCGGCGATGGCGCGGTAGGCCGCCGTGGTCACGACCCCCGTCGTCGGCACCGGGAGCTCGGCATCGATCAGTTGCGCCAGCGACGACCCCTTGCCGCCGAGTGCCGACCCCTGGATCGGCCCGACGCCGAGCAGCGCCGTGGCCGGCACCCCGCGGTGCTCCCCGGCGTCAGCGCCGACGTCAGCCAGCTCGCTCATCGGTGACGATGCCGTGGCGGTAGGTGGCGACGGCCCGGTCGAGCACGTCGTCGAACGGCTCGCCTGCGGTCGACGCCCGGTCCTCGACCCAGTGGGCCAGGTCCGGTCGCAGGGTGACCGAGACCCGATGGATCCGCTGCCGGACCCACATCGCCACCAGGAGGGCGGCGACGCCGGCGAAGACGGTGAGCAGGTCCCACTGCCGGCCGACGGCGGCGGCGACGACACCGACGCAGACGACGACGAGGGCGAGGAGCAGCATCAGCCTCGTGCTCAGCTCGGTCATGGCGTCGCCTCCAGCCCGTGCCGGTCGCCGACCACGTCGTCGCCGTCGGCGGCGACCGCCGCGACCCGCTCCTCGGTCTGGGCCCCGGCTCCTGCCCGATCGAGCGGAGCGGCGCAGCGGCCGTTCGGGTCGCGTTCGGTCCGCTGCGTCGATCCGACGCCCGCGTACGCCGCGACGGCGATGGCGGCCCCGGCGACCGAGTCGAGGACGTAGTGGTTACCGGTGGTGATCACCGAGACTCCGACCAGCACCGCAGGAACGAGGGCGGCGATGCGCCACCAGTGGCCGGACGACGTGGCGGCGACCGCCAGGCACGCGATCAGCGTCCAGCCGACGTGGAACGACGGGAACGCTGCGTACTGGTTGGCCCACTCGATCGGGTAGTCGAGGTGGTGGCGCCGGGCGTCGTCGCTGACGGTGCCGACGAACCCGGGCATGAAGCGGGGCGGCGCCATCGGGAAGACGGTGAACAGCACGAGACCGATCCCGCCCGACACGAACAGGGCGTCCCGCAGCCTGCGGTAGCGCCGCCGGTCGGAGGCGAACAGCAGGACCAGGGCGGCGATCAGCAGGGGCCAATGCAGCCAGACGTAGCTGAGGTTGCCGACGACGCGGATGACGTCGTGGTCGAGGGCCAGTGCCTGCAGGTCGGCCTCGATGTCGAGGCCGAGTGAGGCTTCGAGGTCGAGCAGCCGCTCGGCGTTGGCCACCGATCGCTCGGTCGAGCCCTCGACGATGGCCCGGCCGCCGAAGTAGACGGCGAGCGCCGACGCCACCGTTGCGACCTCGCGCCGCCACGAGCGCAGCGACCACGCTCGTTCCGGTGCCGATCGCCGCTCGTCGATCGATCCACTGCTGCCCATGTCTCCACGATGCGAATCGGCACCGGAGTGCCACAGGGGCTTAGGTCACGGGTGGCCCGCCGGCCGGGTCGGTCCGAGGTCAGTCGGCTCGTCCGGCGGCCTCGATCATGGCCCAGGCATCCTCGGTGAGGTGGTTGGCGAGGTCGTGCAGGGCGCGGGCCGCCGCGAGCTCCTCGCCGACCTGCGGCATCGATGGGTCGGTCGGGTTCCGTCGAGATCGGCCGCGACCGCTCAGGGAGCGATCACCGGCATCGAGGTGCACCACCATGTCGCAGTGGTCCTCGTCTTCCCGCGACTCGAAGGTCAGTTTCCAGCTGTGTGCGATGAGTTGTTCCACGCCGTCATCGTCCGGGTGCCCGACAGGTCGACCAAGGGTCGAAGGACCTTCGACCGGTGGATGCGGTGACGTGGGTGGCGCTAGGGGCCCGGTCGGCGGAGCGCCCCGAGCAGCGACTCGTTGTCGAGCTGCTTGAGGATGACGACGGTGCCGTTCGCCGGCGCCGCGTCGCCGCTGGTCTCGGTGTTGGCGTGGATGACACAGCGGATCCCCTCGTTCATGGCCTGGAGGCGCTGGCACAGCCGCAGCGCCGTGGTGCCAGGCAGCCGCTGGTCGACGACGACCACATCGGGCCGAGCCGTCGCCAGCATGGCCATCGCCGCCTCGGCGCTGCCGACCGCGGCGACGATGGCGATGTCCCGCTGCGTGGCGAACCACGCTGCGAGGGCGGACCGGGCGGCACCGTCGCCATCGACGAGCAACACGCGTATCGGGTCCGACCCATCGGGGTCCATGGGACGGACGGTAGGGGAGCCCCGGATCGGGTGATCAGGGCACAAGGTCCCGGCGTTGGGCCACGTCTCGAGCCGATAGAGCCCGGGCGCCTGGACAGGCGGTCGTTCCGGCACCACACTCGGTGTTCGAAGGCCGGACTGCGAACTGAGGGCGTTCCGATGGAAGGCAACGAGGCGCGGGATGTCGGCCGGCCCGGGCCTCCCGTGGCCCGTCCGCCGGTCGACCCCGACATCGACGGTGATCTGCTGTCGGCCCTCGTCGATGCCGGCCCCGATGCGCTGGTCGTCGTCGACGAGATCGGCACGGTGATGTTGGTCAATCGGCGGACGGAGGCGCTGTTCGGCTGGGACCGGGATGACCTGCTCGGCCGGTCCATCGAGGTGCTGGTCCCCGAGCGGGCGCGCGATGCCCATCGCGTCCATCGGACGCACTACCGGGCCGATCCGGTCGTCAGGCCGATGGGGGACGGGAACCTGCTGTGGGGCCGTGCCGCCGACGGCTCCGAGTTCCCCGTCGAGATCAGCCTCAGTCCCGTCGGGGCGAACGACCATCGCTGGATCGTCGCCGCCATCCGCGACCCCTCGAACCGGCTCGAGTCCGAGCGGAACGCCAGGGCGATCCGCCACGCCATCGACACCGCCGTCGACGGGTTCTTGATCGCCGAGGACAAGACGATGAGGTTCACCTACGCCAACCAGGAGGCGGCCAGGATGCACGGGTACACGGTCGACGAGCTGATCGGCATGACCCCGCTGCACCTCGCCCCCGACCTCGACCGGGACGCTCTGGCCACGGCGCTGGCCCCGCTGCTCGCCGACGAGCGGCCGTCGGTCACCATCGAGACGACCGCGCTACGACGCGATGGCAACACGTTCCCCGTCGAGGTCCACGTCAACTACCCGCCTGCCGATGACTACGAGCGGTCCCGGTCGTTCGTCGCCGTCGTCCGCGACATCACCGACCGCGTCCGGTCGGCCGAAGAGCTGCTCGACTCCCAGGCCCAGACACGGGTCCTCGCCGATCGGGAGCGCCTGGCCCGCGACCTCCACGACCGGGTGATCGGCGATCTCTTCGGCCTCGGGATGATGCTGCAGACCGCCGCTCCCCTGATCGCCGACGCCGAGGCGGCCACCAGGGTCGAGCGAGCCGTCGCCGGTCTCGATCACGCGATCCACCTGCTCCGGGACACGATCTTCGACCTCACCTCCCCCCAACCGGCGATCAGCCCTCGGTCGAAGATCCAGCAGCGGGTCGCCGAGCTGCACGACCGACTCGGTCATCACCCGAAGCTGACCCTGAGCGGCCCGATCGACGACCTCCCGCTCGACCTGGTCGACGAGACGACGGCCGTGATCGGTGAGGCGCTGACCAACATCGCCAAGCATGCCCAGGCGGCCACCACCGACGTGGTCATCGACGCCGAGCCGGACCAACTCACGATCACCGTGACCGACGACGGGATCGGCCTGCCGGGCGGGGTCATCCCCGCCACGGGTGGGCTCGGGATCGCCAACCTCAACGCCAGGGCCGCAGAGCTTGGCGGTCGGTGCGTCGTCGAGCCGGCCGAGGGGGCAGGCCTCACCCTCACCTGGACGGTGCCGACCGCTTCGAGCTGACCGGGCGGCACGCCGGCGCTCGGGACCTCGTCCCCTGCCGCGACCGATCCCGGTGGTGCACCATCCCCGCATGATCGATCTGCCGACGGCCGTGCCCCGCACCCCGCCCGCCACGGGTCACCGATGACCGGGCGGGCGTCCATCCTGCTCGCCGTCGATCCGGCCTCCGGTCCTCCCGACCCCGTGACCGTCCGGGAGCTGGCGCTGGCCACGGGTTGGCGGGTGGACATTCTGCACGTTGCCGCCCCCGGGGCCGACGAGGGGGCGCTTGACCGGGCCAGGGGCGAGCTGACGGCCCAGGCGTCCGCGCTCGCAGGAGAGGGCGTCGAGGTCAGCGTCGACGTGAGGATCGGGCCGCCGGTCGACGTGATCCTGCTCACGGCCGAGGAGCTCGACTCGGCCATGGTGATCATGGCCGGGCACCGCCACGACATCGGCTCGCGGCCCATGATGGGGAGTGTGACCTCCGCGCTGCTCAAGGTCAGCGAACGGCCGGTTCTCGTGATCCCGGCCGGCGCAGGACGGCCCGAACCCGGCCTGGTCGGCTCGGTCGATCGCCTGATCGAGCTGATCGACCGGCATCCGGGCGAGGTCGAGCGGTATGCCGAGCTCCGGCAGGCGGCGGCGGAGCAGCTCGTCGACCCGACGTCGCCCCAGGCCAGGCGTCGGCTGCACGAGCGCCTGCGCGACTCCCTCCACCGGTTCGAGACCGAGCACCCGAGCCTGACCGCGGCGATCAACGACGTCAGCTACCACCTGAGCGGGATGGGCATCTGAGCCCGATCCCGGCGCCATCGCGGCCCCACCATCCATCGCGGAGGCCACAGGGGACGATCGGCCCTTCCTCCGCCGGCGTCGAGTGGGCCAAGGTGGCGCCATGGGTCGGATTCCGGATCGTGACGACAGATCGACAGGCCACGACCATCGGGTCGGTGTGCACGGCGGGCCGGCGCAGGCCAGCTGCGATCGACGGGGGTCGGCTCGATGAGCGACGAACCCGTACCGGTGGTCGAGACCGTTCGCCGCATGATCGCCGAGGAGATGTTCCTCCTTGGTCGAGAGTTGGAGGACTCCCTCGACACCGGCCAGCAGGCCCGCCTGGAGGAGCTGGCGGCGAGCCTGGACGAGCTCTGCGAGCTGCTGAGCTCGCACCGGCGCACCCGCCGACCCTGACCGGGCCGGGGGCTGCCGGGTCCGGCCGTTCACCTCGACGCCCTCGGCCCCTCGACCGTCCGCGCCTTGGCGTCGAGACCCGTACCGGCGATCTCGAGCACCCTCCTAGCGGGTGAGGGGGAACAGCAGGTCGAGACTGGAGAGGATCCCGACGACCTCACCCCGTTCACCCTCGGACACCAGGAGATGGTGGATGTGCTCGGATCGCATCACGATGGCCGCCTCGCCCGCCGTCGCCTCGACGTCGATCGTGATCGGCACCTCGATCGAGAGATCGCCGAGGTGCTCGTACTCCGCATGGTGCTCGCAGTCCGCGAGCGTGACGATGCCGACGGTCCTGCCGTCGTCGATGATCGGGAGGGCGTGCAGGCCCGTGTCGCCGAGGATCTGCCTCGCCCGACCGACGGTGTCGGCCGCACGCAGCGTGACCAGGTCGCCGGTCATCAGCTCTCGTATTGGCCAGTTGCTTCCACTCGACATGGGTGGCTCCCTTCAACTGTCGATGGTCGGCGAGGGTCGCCGACCGTCATGGGTCCGATTGCCGCCGGTCGCCGCCGTCGATCCGAGCTGCTCGACGATCTGGTCGATCACCGCAGCAACAGTCTCGCACGGCGGCACCTCGCCACCGTCGGACGGGCGGGTGATGGCGACGGGGATCTGGCGGTTGCGGATGGCTCGGACGAGCGGCTCGGACTCGGGCCGCTCGGCCACGAGGTCGAACACGACGGCATCGGCGCCGTCGAGGAGGGGACACGACCGGCCGCAGAGGACCGGGCACGCTCGGACCAGCCCGCCCGGCCCGGGACAGGTGCGGACCTCGAACCCGGCCTCCTGCGCCGCCGACTCGCCCCGCCATCGGGCGCCGGGGGACGTGACCAGCAGGTGCTGGCCGCTCGTTCGCGGGGCCCAGCCCGGGGTGCGCCCGGTGGTGCTGACCACCAACCTGACCGTGTTCCAGTCCGGATGATCGACGGCGGCGTGGCCCCGGTACCGCAGCACGGCGAGCATCGCCCGGTTCTCGACGAGCACGTCGGCCTGGAGGTTCTCCACCCCGTTCCCGGCTGCGACCTCGGCGAGGATGTCGAGCAGCCAGCCGCCGAGCCACCCCCGCCACGCCGGATCGACGGTGATCGCCAGCTCGCCGTCACCGTCGTCGAGCAAGGCATAGCCCGCTTCGGCGACGATGGTGCTGGAGCCGTCGGCCTCGACGACCTCGGCAACGAGCGACGCGCCGCCACGCTCGCCGACCGTCAGCCACCTCGCCGTGATCCGGTCGTTCGGCCGGTGGCCGACGAAGAAGCGACGTCGGAGGTCCTCGACCGACAGACGACCGTAGAGCGCCTGGACTGCGGCGAGGTCGTCCTTGCCGGCCCGTCGGACGGCCAGCGATCGGCCGTCGGCGAGATCGACCGCCCGGATGGTCGGGGTCGCCGCGTCGGTCGGGTCGTTCATGACAGCTCGGGGGTTGACACGGCCGAGCCGCTCAGGACCGGACGGGCACGACGGTCACGGGGATCGGTGAGGTCGCGAGCACCCTCGACGTGACACTGCCGAGCCGCCATCGAGCCACCCCGGACTGGCCGTGGCTGGCCATGACGATCAGCGACACGCCGTTGTCGACGGCGAAGTCGACCACGGCCGCCGCCGGCCTGTGGTTGTGGCCGTGGCGATGGGTCACGGTGATGTCGTCGGGTATGCCAGCGGCCACCCGGCGGAGGTGGGCCTCCGCCGCCTCGTCGACGGCGATGCCTTCGTACCGGGCGAACTCCTCGAGTGCCTTCTCCTCGTCGCCACCGACGGCCGTGTACAGGATGAGGCTGGCCCCGGTTGCGGCCGCCAACATGACGGCGTAGTCGACCGCGGCGGTGGCGAGCTTCGACGCGTCGAGCGGCACGAGGATCGTTTCCGGTCTGGCGTGCATGGCTGGGGCCTCCTCGGCTGCTGCTGGTCCGAACGGTCTTCGTGCTCACGATGGCCCCGATGGCTTCGGCGGCCCAGAGTCCTATGTCCCGGTGGGAGGCGCGGCGGCTGGATCGGGCGGTGCGGCCAGCTCGAACCGCCGGTCCGAGGCCCGTTCGTGTCGCGTCGGCCCCTCCGCTGGATGGAGGTCGGCGGCGCCGGTCTCCTTCGCCGGGAGGGGGCGGAACCAGCACCAAGCCTGGTTCGCCGCGGGAGCGAGGGTGCTTTGGTGATGGGTGGACCGGCACGGCCGGAACGACCCACCGGGAGGATCCGCACCCATGTACGACAACCCTGGACCCCACCGACTGGTCATCGACCACGTGACCAAGCGCTACGGCGCCAACGCCGTGCTCGACGATCTCAGCTTCACGGTCGAACCCGGCCGCATCACCGGTTTCCTCGGACCGAACGGGTCGGGCAAGTCGACCACCATGAAGGTGTTGCTTGACCTGGCCGCGGCCGACGCCGGGACGGCGGTCATCGGCGACCGCCGGTATCGAGACCTCCGCGATCCGGCTGGCACCGTCGGCGTCGTCCTCGAGCCGAACGCCTTCCATCCCGGGCGCTCTGGTCGGAACCACCTCCGCATCCTGGCTCAGGCCAGCGGCCAACCCCCTCCCCGCGTCGAGACGACGCTCGCCACGGTCGGCCTCGATGGGCCGGCCGCTCGGCGCCGAGTCGGCACCTACTCGCTCGGCATGAAGCAACGGCTGTCGCTGGCCGGTGCGCTGCTGGCCGATCCGCCGGTCCTGATCCTGGACGAGCCGGCCAACGGGCTCGATCCGCAGGGCATGCACGAGCTTCGCGACCTGCTTCGCGCCCGAGCGGACCGAGGGCACACGATCCTGGTGTCCAGCCATCTGCTGGCCGAGATCCAGCACCTGGTCGACGACGTCGTCGTCATCGACGACGGTCGACTCGTCGCCACCGCCACCGTCGCCGATCTGACCAGGAGCTCGGCCAGGGTCCGGAGCCCCGAGCCGGGCAGGTTGGCCGGCCTCCTGACCACAGCCGGCGGTGCTGTCGAGCCGGCCGGCCCCGACGCCCTGCTCGTCACCGGGCTCGCACTCGACGTCATCGGCGACGCCGCCAACGCCGCCGGTATCGCCATCCACGAGCTCTCGGCCGAGGCGGGATCGCTCGAAGAGGTCTTCCTGGCGCTCACCGGCGCCAGTCGGACGACGACAACGACCAACCGAACCGAGGAGGGCGCCCGCCCATGAACACGATCGATCTCATCCGCAGCGAGCTCCGCAAGCTCAGCACCACCCGGATGCCGCTGGCGTTCGCCGCCACGCTCGTCGTCCTCGCCGCCATCAACGGCGTCGCCGTTGCCATCGGAACCGACATGGACGGCTCCAAGACGTTCATCTCCACCGGCGCCGACCAGCAGTCGTTGGTGGCCTTCGCCGCCAACGCGCTGATGATCGCCGGCTTGTTCGGCGCCATCGCCTCCGCTCGCGAGTATGGCAACAACACCGTCATCGCCACCTTCCTCAACACGCCCAAGCGGGCCCGGGCCCTCGGGGCACAGCTGGTGGCCGCCGGTGTCGGGGGTGCGATCATCGGGCTGGTCGGCGCGACCTGCACCATCGCCGCCGTGGCTGCCTCGCTGCCGCTCACCGAGTTCGAGTTCCTGATGTCGACCAGCGGGGTGGCTCAGGTCCTGGCCGCGTCGAGCTGGGCCGGCGCCGCCGGCGCCGTGCTCGGCGCAGGGATCGGGACCGTCGTCCGCAACACCGGAGGCGCCGTCACCGGAGCCGTGCTGATCCTCATCATCGTTCCACCGCTCGTCGTCCAGCTGGCCAGCGGGATGGCCTCGTGGGTGCCGACCGCACTGGCCAACGAGCTGTCCGGCGTGGCTCTCGACGGCGACTCCGGGGCCGTGGCCGCGGCCGCCGGCATCGCCGTGTGGGCCCTGGTGCCGGCCACGGCCGGGCTCTGGTCCGTGCTTCGCCGCGATGTCGTGTGATGGCTCGGGCCCGCTCGGCCGTGATCGCGTCGACGGGTCGGGTGACCGAGGCGTCGGGCCGGTTTACCGTGGCAGGGAGACATGGCCGCCACCGATCGACGACGAACGCCAAGACCGGGACCCAACCGTTGGGTCACGGGCGTGATCGGTTGGTTCGATCCCGGCGAGCCGCACCAGGCCCGCGGCCCGTTCGCACGGTGGCCTCGGGCCGCGGACACGTTGCTGGCGGCAGTCGTCTTCATGGCGTCGCTCGCCGCTGTCGGGCTGAGCGCGCTCGACGACGACCAGGACGTCACCATCGGCTCGGTCGTCGACCGTCCAGCCGGCGCCGCCGCCCTGCTCGCTGCCTGGTCGACCGCCCTCTGGTGGCGCAGATCCCGGCCGGTCGTCGTCACCGTCGTCCTGCTCGCCGGGATGCTCCTCTGGGCGCTGCTCGCCTCTGGCGATGGCCAGGACCTCCCGTTGGTCGTCGCCCTCTACAGCGTCGGCCGGTACCACACGGATCACCGTTCGAGCATGGCCGTGCTGGCCGCCGCCGTTGCCGTCGGCATGGTCGGCACGGTCATCGACCCGAACCAGCGGGTCGATCTGGTGCCGGCCGTCGTGCTCACGGTTCTGCCCTGGTACGTCGGCCGTCGGGTTCGCAACCGCGGTGACTACGTCGCCCTGCTCCAGGACCGGGCCCGTCGGCTCGAGGCCGATCAGCAGCGCCGAGCCCGACAGGCGGTGATCGACGAGCGGGCGAGGATCGCCAGGGAGCTGCACGACGTCGTGGCTCATCGGGTCTCGATGATGACGGTGCAGGCCGGAGCGGCCAGGACGATCGCTCCCCACGATCTCGATGCCGCCCTGGAGGCCATCGGCGACACCGAGCGGGCCGGCCGGCAGGCCCTCGGCGAGCTCCGCCACCTCCTCGGGGTGCTGCGGCCGGACGGCATCGACGTCGAGACGGGTGACATCGGCCCCCATCCCGGATTGGCCGATGTGCCGGCGCTGGTCGACGAGCACCGCCGGGCCGGCGCCCAGATCGAGCTGGTGGTCGCCCGGCTGCCCGAACCGGTGCTTGCGCCGGTGGACCTGGCGGCCTATCGGATCGTGCAGGAATCGCTCACCAACGTCGTCAAGCACGCCGGACCCGAGGCGGTGGCCGACGTCTCGATCGTGGTCGAGGCTGGTGATCTGGTCATCGTCGTCGGCAACACCGTCCCCCACCCGGGCCGACGGCTCCCGGGCTCCGGGTACGGCATCCTCGGGATGCGTGAACGGGCAGCATCGCTCGGCGGGACGCTCGACAGCGGACCGGACGGGCCCGACCGCTTCCGTGTGGTCGCCCGCCTCCCGCTCGAACCGGATCCGTTGTGACCCTCCGGGTGGTGATCGTCGACGACCAGGCGCTGGTGCGGCGCGGGTTCGCCCTGGTGCTCGAACCCGAACCCGACATCGAGGTCGTGGCCGAGGCCGGGACCGGCCTCGAGGCGATCGACGCCGTCGGTCGCCATCGCCCGGACGTCGTCCTGATGGACATTCGGATGCCCGAGATGGACGGCCTGGCGGCAACGGCCACCATCGTCTCCGATGCGGACTGGCCCGTCCGGATCATCATCCTGACGACCTTCGACCCGGACGACTACGTCTACCGAGCCCTGCGAAGCGGGGCCAGCGGGTTCGTGCTCAAGGACCTCCCGCCCGAGAGCCTGGCTCCGGCGATCCGAACCGTTGCGGACGGCGGGGCCCTGCTCGACCCGATGATCACCAGACGCCTCATCGGGCGGTTCGCCCGTTCGCTCGCCGTCGATGGGGCGTCCGCTCGTCGTCTCGCATCGCTGACGGATCGTGAACGGGACGTCCTGGTCGAGCTGGCCCGTGGAGCCAGCAACGCCGAGATCACCGAGGCGCTGTACATCGGCACCGCCACCGTCAAGAGCCATGTCTCGAACATCCTCACGAAGCTCGGGCTGCGCGACCGGGCCCAGGCCGTCGTCTTCGCCTACGAGAGCGGCCTCGTCGTTCCCGGCGAGGACGGCGCCGGTCGACGCGACGGCGATCGGCCCGGTTGAGGCGCCGTCCGGACGTCGGCGCCGAGCGTCGATGCCGGTCGGACGACCTCACAGGCTGCGCACGCGGACCAGGTCGCCGTTCCGGAGCGGCCCCGGCGTGGCAGCTCGCGGTCCGGCATCAGCGGCGGGACCTTCCCGGGTTCAAGCAGGTGGTGACCGGCAACGCCGACACGAGGTCCAGGATCACGCCCCGTCTGCGCAGGACCGACGCCCTCGGCGTTGGGAACCTGATGCGCCGGATCACCTTCTGGTACCGGGGCCGCAGCGCCCCGACGCCGAGAAGTCCGATCAGCTCGGGTGATCACCGGGTGTGGGCCCACACCCAGGCCTCCCTGACCGCCATGACGCTCATGCTCTCGCTGGCCGCCAACGGCTACGACACGTGCCCGATCGGCGGGCTCGACAAGCTGCGCATCCGCGAGCTGCTCGCTCTGCCTCGTCGGGCCGAGGTCACGATGGTGATCGCCGGCGGGACGCGCCGGCCCGAAGGCCTCGACGGGCGGCGCGTTCGGCTGCCGTACGAGGACCTGGTCAAGGAGGTCTGGCAGGACCCTGCGAGGACCGTGGCCGCCGTCGGCTCCATCGGTTCGTCGAGCTCGGCCCAGCAGCGTCGCCGAGCTCGATCTCGGTGGCGGAGCGGGTCGACGCCGGGCCGACCGCCCCTCGTCAACTCCCGGAGTTGGCCAGCTCCTGCCAGGCGCCGTAGCCGCCGAGGATGTCGGAGACGTCGTCGAAGCCGGCCTGTCGGAGCACGCTGGCCGCCACCGATGATCGGTAGCCACCGGCGCAGTACACCACCGTCGGCGCCGCCGGATCGAGCTCGTCGATGCGGTCGGGCAGCTGGCCGACCGGGATCGGCGTCGACCCGGCGATCGTGCCGAGCGCGACCTCGCCGGGGTTGCGAACGTCGACGAGCTGGAGTCCGTCGATGTCGGCACGGCGCTGCCCGAACTCGGCGGCGGTCAGCCGCGAGGCCTGCTGCACCCTGTCCGGGTTGGCGGTCATGACCGCCAGCGGCTCGTCGAGGTAGCCGAGCACCCGGTCGAAGCCGATCCGGGCCAGCCGGTTCTTGGCTTCGAGCTCGAAGCCGTCGTCGACGACGATGACGATGTCGACGTCGCTCGGAACCACCGAACCGGCGAACTCGGCGTAGCGGCCGTCGAGCCCGACGTTGATCGAGCCGGTGAGGTGACCTCGGGCGAACTCCTCGGGGTCGCGACCGTCGACGAGCAGCGCGCCCGCAGCGGCCGCACGGTCCGCCGTTGCGAGATCGAGTGCGTCCGGCATGGCGGCCTCGTCGAGGAGGGGTCGGTCCTGGCGGTTGAGCACGGCGTCGTAGATGAAGTAGCTGGGCGCCGGCGGTTGTCCCTCGGTCACGAGGTCGATGAACGTGGCCTTGTCGGGGGCGAGGAGCGCGTAGTTGGAGGTCCGCTGGGCACCGATCGTCGACCAGGTGTCGGTCGAGAGGTTCTTGCCGCACGCCGACCCGGCCCCGTGGGCCGGGTAGACGCGGGTGGCGTCTGGCAGTGGGAGCAGCTTGGTGTGCAGGCTGTCGTAGAGCTGCTCGGCCAGCTCGTCGCGGCTGAAGCCGATCGAGGCGAGGAGGTCGGGCCGTCCGACGTCACCGATGAAGAGGGTGTCGCCGGTCAGCACGCCGTAGGGCTCGGGGTCGTCGGCCCGCTCCCAGACGACGATGCTGATCGACTCCGGCGTGTGGCCCGGCGTGTGGAGGATCTCGAGGGTGACTTCGCCGAGGCTGAGGCGCTCGCCGTCACCCAGCTTGCGGATGGGGAACTCGGGCTCGGCCACCGACGAGTAGCCGATCTCGGCTCCGGTCGCCTCGGCCAGCTCCAGGTGCCCGGAGAGGAAGTCGGCATGGAAGTGCGTCTCGAGCACGAGCTCGATGGTCAGGCCGGCGGCCTCGGCGTCGCGGACGTACTCGTCGATGTCACGGCGCGGGTCGACCACCACCGCACGACCGGTGGTCTCGTCACCGATCAGGTAGGACGCCTGGGAGAGGCAATCGAGGTAGTACTGGGTGAACTTCACGACACGGTCCCTTCTCTATCCGTATGTACGTACAATATACCCTAGGGGGTATAGGGCGTCAACGGTCGGCCCAGGCCAGCATTCCTCCGGCGAGGTTCACCACGTCGCCGAATCCGGCGGCCGTCAACAGCTCGGCCGCCCTCGTGCTCCGGCCTCCACTCCGGCACAGCACGACGACGCGCCTGGCCGGATCGAGCTCGCCGATGCGTTCGGGGAGCACGTCGAGTGGGATGTTGATGGCCCCTGGCAGGGTGCCGGTGGCGACCTCGTCAGGCTGGCGGACGTCGACGAGTTGCCCGTCGTTTCCGACGGCGGCCCGATGGTCGGCGACGGGGTGGTCGCGGTGCACGATCAGGCCTCCGGTCGGTTGAGATCGTCGAGCACGCCGGCGATGTCACAGCCCTTGCCCCGGTTGTAGGGCAGCTTGGCCAGCACGGAGGCCATGGCACAGGTGTTCGACACTGCGGCGAACACCAGCCCACCGGCCACGCCGGCGCCGATCCACTTGGCCTTCGGCACGAAGGCGCTGGCCAGAATGGCGACCAGCGTGATCGTCCCGGCCGTCAGCCGGACCTGGCGGTCCATGGCCCAGCGCTCCGAGCTCGACCGGATCACGTCCCCGCCATCGGCCAGCCACGAGCTCATCCCACCGTCGAGGATGTGGACCGCGCGCTTGCCGGCCCCGATGAGCGATGTCTGGGCCTGCGTCGCTCGCCCGCCGGACTGGCAGACCAGCACAACGGGGTGCTCGACGTCGGCGAGATCGGCGACGTGCTCTCGCAGGGTGGCGAGCGGGACGTTGTACGAGCCGGGGATGTGGACGGTCTCGAACTCGCCCCCGGTCCGCACGTCGAGAATTCGGAGCCGGGGGTCGTCGCGCATGAGCCGACGGAGCTCGACGCTGTCGATGGTGTCGGCCGTGAGGCTCGGTGTGGTCATTGGCTTCTCCATGGGGTCGGTAGGTCGGACGGATGGCGGTGGCGGTCTGGTGACACGGGGTCGGGTTCAGCTGCGCCGGGGTGCGTCGACTCGGGCATCGGTTGCGACCCCGACCGACGACGCCGACCCACTCGGCGTTCGCTCGTCGATCCCGAGCCTGCGCTGATCGGCGGGTGCCGGTCGCGCGGCCGTGATGGTCCCGACGGCGTCGAAGGTGCTCGTATGGACACGATCGCCGAGCTCGGCCCAGAGCCCCGCCTGCCGGAGGACGTCTCGCACCGGCCCCTTCACATCGGTCAGGTGGAAGGCGACGCCCCGTTCGGCGAGCTCGTCCATGAGCTCGTGCAGCATCTCGACGCCGGTGGCGTCGATGTCGTTGATTCCCGAGGCGTCGAGCACGAGCGCATGAGGTTCCGATCCCGCCACCTCGTCGGCGTGGCGGCGCAGGAGCTTCTTGACGTTGTCGGCGTTGACGAACGAGATCGCGGCGTCGATCCGGACGATGTGGATGCCCTCGAGGGTCTCGGCCTCGGGGAACCGGTCGACGTTCCGATAGCTCGTCGTGCCGTCGACGTGGCCGAGCACGGCCGAGTGCGGGCGAGACATCCGGGCGAACACGACCAACATCGACGCGACGACCGCCACCCCGATTCCGAGCTCGATGCCGAGCACGAGGGTGGCCACGAAGGCGACCGCCAATCCGATGAGGTCGCTCCGCTTGACCTCTGCGATGCGACGCATCTCGGCCACGTCGATCAGGCCGATGACGGCAACGATGATGACGGCGCCAAGCGCGGCGTTCGGCAGCGACGCCAGCAGAGGTGTCAGGAACACGATCGTCAGGAGCACGATCCCAGCCGTGATGATGGAGGCCAGGGGGGTCCGGGCACCGGCCGTGTCGTTGACCGCCGTCCGGGAGAAGCCACCGGTGACGGGGTAGCCACCGAACAGGCCCGAGGCGACGTTGGCAGCCCCGAGACCGATCAACTCCTGGTTCGGATCGACGCCATAGCGATGTCGCCTGGCGTACACCTTGGCGACGGCAACCGATTCCATGAACCCGACCAACGTGATCACGAACGCGGTGACGACGAGGTTGCCGACCAAGGAGCCGTCGACGTCGGGGAGTCCGAACGCAGGGAGCGAGTCGGGGATGGTGCCGACGAGCTGGACGCCGCGGGATTCGAGGTCGAACAGTTCGGCCGCCACGATCGACGTCACGACGACGAGCAGGGCTGCGGGGGCCCGAGGGGCGTGACGCCGGAGGGCGATCAGCGAACCGAGCGAAGCAACACCGATGATCAGCGTCGTGCCGTTGGTGGCACCCAGATTGGCGACGACCTCGACCACCGTCTCGTGGACGCGCTCCTTCCGCTCGATCGAGATGCCGAACAGATGCTTGACCTGCGAGAAGCCGATGATGATCGCTGCGGCAGCGGTGAAGCCGACCAGCACCGAGTGGGACAGCAGCCCGACGAGGGCGCCGAGGCGGGCAACGCCGAGCACGACGTGGACGAGTCCGACCATCAGGGCCAACAGCGCTGCGGCTGCGAGGTAGCCAGCGCTGCCCTCGTCGACCAGGGGTGCCAGGGCGGTGGCGGTCAACAGCGAGACGATCGCCACCGGCCCGACGGCGAGCTGTCGCGACGTGCCGAACAGGGCGTAGACGAGTACCGGAATCGTGGCTGCGTACAGGCCGACGGCGGGCGGCAGGCCAGCGAGGAGCGCATAGGCCATCGCCTGGGGCACCAACATCGCCCCGACCGTCACCCCGGCAGCGACATCGCTCCGCAGATCACGACGACGATAGGTCGGCGCCCAGGACAGGATCGGCAGCACCCGCTCGACGGAGCTCATATATCCGAATATACGTACATTTGCGGGCGCCGTCAACGGATACCCGGGAGGGTATGATGGCGGGGTGCAGTTCCCCGCCGAGGTCAACGCCGACGCCATCAAGAGACTCCGCCGGCTCGAGGGCCAGATACGGGGGCTTCAGCGGATGATCGAGAACCAGGAGCCCTGCCGGGACATCGTCACCCAACTCGCTGCGTCAAAGGGGGCACTGGACCGCGTCGGGTTCCGGCTGATGTCGGCGGCCCTCGCCGAACCACGGGAGGAGCACGAGCTCGACGAGCTCGAGCGCCTGTTCCTCAAGCTGAGCTGAGGGGCCGGCGCCGGCCCGTGGAGCCACCCGAGCTCCGGATCGTCGGCCCGCTCGGGCCGCGCGTCCTGCACCAGGCTGCGCCGATCCCCAGGGATCCGCCCGCCGCAGGCGTTTATTCTTGACTGTGTCCAATCTTTGGACAACACTGCGTTTGTGGCTCGTCAACCCATTGAGACGCCGGCGGATGACCTGGCGGCGCAGCTCCGACACCACGGACTGCACGTCACGGCGCAGCGGCTGGCCGTTCTTCGGGCCCTGTCGACCCACCCCCATGCGACGGCCAACCTCGTCGCCGAGTGCGTCCGGGACGACATCGGCACGATCTCGCGCCAGGCGGTCTACGACGTCCTGTCAGCACTCGCCGACCACGGCATCATCCGCCTGATCCAGCCTGCCGGTTCGTCGGCGCGATACGAGACGCGGGTTGGCGACAACCACCATCACCTCGTCTGTCGACGTTGTGACCGCGTCGTCGACGTCGACTGCGCGGTTGGTGACATACCATGCCTCACGCCGGCCGACGACTGGCACTTCGACGTCGACGAGGCCGAGGTCATCTATTGGGGCGTCTGTCCGGAGTGCCGGGCCGTCGACGCCTGAGCAACAAGCAGCAAACCAGCATCGCAACCAACCAACCAACAGAGTCGCACTCTGTATGTCAGGAGATCCAATGACCGACAGCTCGAACCAGTCGCCGGAGTGGGGTTCGCTCACCTCGGCGGAGTTCCAATCGAACGAGAAGTGGTGGCCGAATCAGCTGAACCTCCGGATCCTGCACCAGGGCCATCCCGCCTCCAACCCGCTCGGTGGCGACTTCGACTACGCCGCAGCGGTCGCCGGCATCGACTTCGACGAGTTGACCCGTGACGTCGATGCCCTGATGACCGACTCGAAGGAGTGGTGGCCCGCCGACTTCGGCCACTACGGCGGTCTCTTCATCCGCATGACGTGGCACGCCGCCGGCACCTACCGGGTCCACGACGGTCGCGGCGGGGGCAACTCCGGCGCCCAGCGCTTCGCCCCGCTCAACTCCTGGCCGGACAACGGCAACCTCGACAAGGCCCGCCGCCTGATCCTCCCGATCAAGAAGAAGTACGGCAAGGCCATCTCGTGGGCCGACCTGCTGTGCTTCGTCGGCAACCGGGCCCTCGAGACGATGGGCTTCAGGACCTTCGGCTTCGCCTTCGGCCGGCCCGACATCTGGGCCCCCGAGGACGACATCTTCTGGGGCCCGGAGAACGAGTGGCTCGACGAGGGCGAGGGTCGCTACACCGGCTCGTTCGACACCAACGACCGCGAGCTCGTCGGCTCGCTCGCCGCAGTCCAGATGGGCCTGATCTACGTCAACCCCGAGGGCCCCAACGGTGTGGCCGACGCCCTCAAGTCGGGCATGGACATCCGCGAGACCTTCGCCAGGATGGCGATGAACGACGAGGAGACCGTGGCGCTCACCGTCGGCGGCCACACCTTCGGCAAGATGCACGGCAACGGTCCGGCCGAGGCCGTCGGGGCCGAGCCCGAGGGCGGCGCACTGGCCGACCAGGGCTTCGGCTGGATGAACTCCAACGCCAGCGGCAAGGGTGCCGACACCGTGACCTCCGGTCTGGAGGGGGCCTGGACCCCCACCCCGACCCAGTGGGACAACAAGTATCTCGACACCCTCTTCGGCCACGAGTGGGAGATCAACATCACCCCGGCCGGTGCCCAGGTGTGGAACCCGAAGGAGGTCAAGGAGGGTTTCATGGTCCCACCGGTGCAGCCCGGTGCCCCTGAGACTCCGCCGGCGATGTCCACCGCCGACATGGCCATGATCACCGACCCGGCCTACCTGGAGATCTCCAAGCGGTTCCACGAGAACCCGGACCAGCTGGCCGACGCCTTCGCCCGGGCCTGGTTCAAGCTCCTGCATCGTGACATGGGCCCGGCCATCCGCTACATCGGCCCCCAGGTCCCCGGCGAGAAGCTGGTGTGGCAGGACAACGTGCCGGCCAACGAGGGTGCGGCGATCGGCGATGCCGAGGTGGCCGAGCTCAAGGCGGCCGTGCTCGACGCCGGGCTCACCCCGAGCCAGCTGGTGTCGACGGCGTGGGCGTCGGCCTCGACCTACCGTCGGACCGACTTCCGGGGCGGGGCCAACGGCGCCCGCATCCGTCTGGAGCCGCAGGCCAGCTGGGACATCAACCTGCAGGCCGGCATCGGCTCGGTGATCGCCAAGCTCGACGAGGTCCGCTCGGCGTTCAACGGCAAGGGCGGCGCCCAGGTGTCGCTGGCCGACCTGATCGTGCTCGCCGGCGGTGCCGGCGTCGAGGCAGCAGCGTCCGCTGCCGGCCACGACGTGAGCGTGCCGTTCACGCCCGGCCGGACCGACGCCGACCAGGACGACACCGACGTCGAGTCGTTCGGTTACCTCGAGCCGGCGGCCGACGGCTTCCGCAACTACGTGGCCAAGCCGGGGGTGGTCCCGACCGAGCACCTGCTCATCGACAAGGCGTTCATGCTCAACCTGTCGGCTCCGGAGATGACGGCGCTGGTCGGTGGTCTGCGGGTGCTCGGCACCAACGTCGACGGCGGGAGCCACGGCGTGCTCACCGATCGTCCCGGTCAGCTGACGAACGACTTCTTCGTCAACCTGCTGGACATGGATGTCAAGTGGACGGCGGTCGGTGAGGCCGAGGACGCCTTCGAGGGCCGCGATCGGGCCACCGATGCGGTCAAGTGGACGGGCACCCGGGTCGATCTGGTGTTCGGCTCCAACAGCCAGCTGCGAGCCGTGGCCGAGGAGTACGCCTCCGACGCCGGTGGTGCCGAGCTGTTCCTCGAGCACTTCGTGGCCGGCTGGACCACCATCATGAACAACGACCGCTTCGATCTCGACTGACCGAACCGCGGTGTCGACCCGGTGGGGTGTCGCCCTTGGCGGCACCCCACCGGCCAGACCGGGCGCGCCCGGCGGACTCGACGGGTCGAACCGCCACCGTTCACATCCTGGCGATGAGTGAGTAGATCTCCAGCCGTAGCCGAGCCCGTGGCCGAACGGGTCGCCACCGGGCGCCGAGACCTCGACGGCATCGGAGAGCTGGGCACCGGGGATCTCGCGCACGGCGGCCCGATCGTCCGCTCGGCCGGGTTGGGCCGGCATCGGTGGATTAGAAACGAGATTCTGTTTCTGGTAGCGTCGCTGGGCGACGATGGTGGCTCAGCACTCCAACCCGAGACGTCGACGACCCTCGTGGTTGCGGGGGTCGCCCCGTCCGGCGGCCAGGCACGGTCGGCGCCCACGGGTACGCACGGCCCTCGTGAGTGGCCGGTCTCGCCGATGTCCTGGAGGCAACGAGAGGAGTACCCATGTCCACCGTCCGAACCGATGACGACGCCGGTGTCCGCCTGCTGACACTCGACCGACCGGATGCGCTCAACGCGTTCAATGCGGCCCTGTTCGACGACCTGACCGACGCAGTCCTCGCCGCCACCGGGGACGACACCGTCCGGGTGCTGGTCCTGACCGGGGCCGGGCGGGCCTTCAGCGCCGGTGCCGATCTCAAGAGGATGGGCGAACCGAGCACGGGGGCCCGGCACGGCCTCAACGGTCTGCTCGAGGCGCTCATCGACTTCCCGAAGCCGATCCTGCTGGCGATCAACGGGCTCGGTGTCGGGATCGGCGCCACCATCGTCGGGTTGGTCGACGTTGCGGTCATCGCCGACGACGCCCGCCTCCGGGCGCCGTTCTCCGCGTTGGGCCTGACCGCCGAAGCCGCCAGCACCTCCACCTTCCCTCGCCTGATGGGCCACCAGCGGGCGTGTTGGTTCCTCATGTCGGGCGAGTGGCTGACGGCCGAGCAGTGCGTCGATGCGGGGTTGGCCATCGAGTCCTGTCCAACCGGCGAGGTCCTGACGCGGACGATGGAGCGAGCGCGGGCACTGGCGGCACTTCCCCTGGATTCGCTCACCGCGACCAAGGACCTGATCGTCGGTCCGCAGCGGCCGTTGCGGAAGGCGGCAGTGGCCGCAGAGAACGAGGCGCTCGCCGGGCTGCTCGGCGGGCCGGCGAACCGTGAAGCCATTGCTGCGTTCAGAGAGAAGCGACCCGTCGACTTCACCGCACTCGATCGCGCCGAGACCGGTGGGGACGGCTGACGTTCGCCGCCGGTCAGGTGCTCAACACGGCTGACTTCAGCTCGGCATTGAATCGGAGGTACATGTCGAGCAGGGCGCGGGCGAGGCTCTCGGAGGTGTAGGTCTCGTTCGGTCCGACGACCTGGAAGCTGTCGGACTGGATGAACCGGGTCTGGTCGGTGGCGACCGGTTCGACTCGGTAGCGATGGCGGTCGACGAAGCCTTGGAAGGGTGGGGGTGGTTCCTCGGACCAGCCGAACTCGACGCCGTCGTCGAAGACGAGGTTGTTTCGGGGGAGCTCGAAGCGTCCGCCCTCGCCGTCGTGGTAGAGGGCGGTGACCTGGGCGCCGTTCTTGGCTTCGCCGACGATGCCGAGAAAGCTCGAGCTCCAGGGGAGTGGCTCGGTCCAGTCGGTGAGGACGGCCCACACCTTGCTGGCGGGGGCGTCGATCAGCAGCTCGGTGTGGAGCCCGTAGTGGTCGTCGCCGAATCGGATCACGTTGCCGATCACCGTCGGGTCGGAGGCGGGGCTGGGTTCGTCGGTCGTCACGTCCATCGATCCTTTGTCGCTCGGTTGGTTCCTGCGTGGTCTGCTCAGGACAGGCCGGTGCTGGCGGGTCAGAAGTCGTTGTGGTCCGGGCGGAGGACGGTGTCCTGGCCGCCATCGACGAACAGGCTGGTGCCGCAGACGAAGCGGGCGCCGGGGCTGAGCATGAAGGCGATCGCACTCGCGACATCTTCCGGATTGCCCGCTCGGCGGCCGATGGGGATCTGTGCAGCGAAGGCTTCGAGCGCCCCGGGGTCGGCGGCGTTCCGTTTGGCGTGGGCCGTCATCGGCGTCTGGATGTAGCCGGGCACGACGGTGTTGAGTCGGATGTCGTGGTCGGCCCATCGCGCCGCATTGCGTCGGACCCAGAGCATGTGGCCCCGCTTGATGCTGGCGTAGGTGCGGACGCCGTTGCCGTCGAGTCGGGAACTGATGGCGCCGGCATCGTCGGTGGCGAACGCTTCGGCGAGGTCGGGGTCGCTGGCGAGGACGGCCGTGTGGGAGGCGATCACCACAACGGAGCTGGACCGACCGCTGAGATGTGGCTGCAACCCTTGGACGACGTGCCGTGTGCCGCGGTGGTTCACCTCGACGAGTTGATCGTCGCCTCGGTCGGGATGGACGGCGGCACAGGTGACCAACCCGTCGAGACCGCTCGCTGTCGCCTCGATGATGCGGTGGACGGCGTGGTCTCTCCCTCGTGCCGTCGAGAGGTCGGCGGTGACGTCGCCGACCTCGAGGTCGACGACGGTGACGACATGGCCGTCGTTGCGTAGTCGCTCGGTGGTGGCCTGACCGATGCCCGACGCGCCGCCGGTGACCACGTAGTGGGCCATGGTGTTCTCCTCTCGTCGAGTGCTTGCCGGTCCGTGAAGTGGCCGGACCGTTGGTCAGCTCTGCTCGTCTGGCGCGGTGTCGGTCGACTGCATCCAGGATTGGCCGTACCGGCCCCCGGAGACCGCGGTCGGGTCGAAGAGCTGGTCGAGGTCCGAGACGGTCCCGGCGGAGAGGGTGATGTCCGCGGCCTGAACGTTCTGCTCGAGCCACGTGCGTCGCCTCGTGCCCGGGATGGGAGCGATGAAGTCGGCCTTGGCCAGCACCCAGGCGAGCGAGAGCTGGGCGGCCGATACCCGGTGGTCGTCGGCGATGGACTCGAGGGCGGTGACGAGAGCCCGGTTGTGGTCGAAGTGTGCGCCCTGGAAGCGGGGAAGGGTCTTGCGGAAGTCGCTCTCGCCCTCGACCTGGCTCGGATCGTTGATGGTGCCGGTCAGCATGGCCCGACCGAGCGGGCTGAAGGGGACGAAGCCGACGCCGAGCTCCTCACAGGCCTGGAGAACGCCTCGTTCGGCGTCCCGGGTCCACAGTGAGAACTCGGACTGCACCGCCGTGATCGGGTGGACCGCGTTGGCTCGACGCAGGGTCTCGGGCGCAACCTCGCAGAGCCCGAGGAAGCGGACCTTGCCCTTCTCGACCAGGCGGGCCATCGCGCCGACGGTGTCCTCGATGGGGACGTTCGGGTCTGGTCGATGGAGGTAGTAGAGGCTGATGCAGTCGGTGCCGAGCCGGTCGAGGGACTCGTCGCAGCGATCCTCGACCCGATCCGGGTGCCCGTCGAGCGTCGGCGGGCCGTCGGCTCCGGCGACGAAGCCGAACTTCGTGGCAATGGTCACCGCATCACCGGACTCGGCGAGCACCTCACCGAGCAACCGTTCGTTCTCGCCCCGCCCGTACCCGTTGGCGGTGTCGAACAACGTCACCCCGAGCTCGACGGCGCGGCGGAGCGTGGCGATCGCCTCGTCACGGTCGGAGGGCCCGTAGGCATCGGTCATGGTCATGCAGCCGAGCCCGATCGCAGAGACCTCGAGGTCGCCGAGCTTCACCTTGCGCATCCGTCACTCCTTCGGTCGGGTTCGATCGACTCGTGTCGAGTCTCACCGTCGATTTACAGTTCGATCGATTCTGTAAAGACTACCAGCTTTACGCTCGGGTCGCCTACTGTAAAGAGGGGTGGCGTCGTCGGCCCGACGGGGCCGACGATCAACGGAGCCCGGAAGCGATGGGTCGCGACATCGACAAGCGCCGGATCGCCTCGGCAGGGGCCGATCCGATCCGAGAAGCCATCCTCGCCGCTGCGCTCGAGTCGTTCGGTCGGCACGGTCCGAGGGCGACCTCGCTGAGTCAGATCGCCACCGCCGCCGGCGTGTCGAGGCCGACGCTCTACTCGCGCTACGCCGACAAGGACCAGCTGTTCCGAGCGGTGCTCGAGCGAGAGTGCGACGTCGCGCTCGACCGGGCGCACCTCGCGGCCAAGACCGGAGCCCCGTTCGGTGAGGTACTGCGGGACGTGCTGATCGCCTACTACGGGACCCTCTACGACACCTTCCGCCCGCTGCCCGGCATCGACGACCTCTTCTACACGGACAACACCGCCGATGTGATCGCCCGCACCCGCAAGGCCTTCTCCCGAGAGCTCCGGACCCTCGTCAGCGAGCGCGTCGAGCAGGGTGAGATCAGTCTCGAGTCATCCTCGGTCAAGCTCAACCGGGTCGTCGATCTCCTGCGGGTCACGCCTCACGCGCTCAAGGACAACGCCACCAGCCGAAGCCGATTCCTCGCCGATCTCGCCGACTTCGCACACCTGATGGCACGTGCACTCGCGCCACCTCCCGAGGAGGGGGAGTAGCCCGATCTCACACGTCGACGGTGGCCGGTCCGCCCGAGCGCGTTCTAGAACCTGAGTTCTACATCAGCTACCTTCGGGGTCGAGCCAACGACCAGGAGCACGCCATGGGTCCGGACCTCGTCGACCACCTGATCTACGACAAGGAGGACGGAGGCATCCTCTGGATCCGGTTCAACCGCCCGGAGGCGCTCAATGCGCTCTACGGTCGGTCGGAGGCGGTTGGCACGGTCGCCAAGGTCGGCGAGTACATGCGGGCCGCCGACGACGATCCCGACATCCGCGTCATCGTCCTCACCGGGGTCGGTCGGGCCTTCTGCGCCGGGGCCGACCTGAAGAACGTGCTGTCCGAGGAGGAGGTCGGGCCCAAGATCGCCGGGGCCAGGACCAGTCAGGCCGGCCCGGACGGGTCACGGCAGTACTTCTTCCACGCCTTCACCAAGCTGCATCGCGACATCTCGCTCATCCGCAAGCCGACGATCGCCATGCTCAACGGCCCGGCTGTCGGCTCGGGCATGGACATGGCGTTGCACTGCGACATCCGTGTCGGCTGCGACACCACCCGGTTCATCGGCTATCACCACGCCGGCCAGATCATCGAGAACGGGGGTTGCTACTACCTGCCCAAGATGGTCGGGCTCGGCCGAGCCCTCGAGTTCGCCTACACCGGTGAGCTCGACGCCCGGCGGGCCTTCGAGTGGGGGCTGCTCAACCACCTCGTGCCGTCCGACGAGCTGGAGGCCACGACCAGGGAGCTGTGCCAGAAGATCATCGATCGGCCCCCGATCCCCCAGTGGATCCACAAGCGGATCCTGCGGGAGGCGGTCGACACGAGCCTGGAGACCACGATGGTCATGACCTCGAACGCCGGTGGGATCCTCCACGACTCCGACGACGCCGCCGAGGCGAGGCGGGCGTTCGCCGAGAAGCGCAAGCCGAGCTTCACCGGCGAATGAGCGAGTGCCCAGGCCAGTGCCGACGAGGTCGGCCAGCGGGCGGGATCGGGGCCGGACGACCGGTCGAGGTCAGTCCTCGGGGTCGATCTGGAGGATTGCGGCGACGGCCTCGAGCATCGCCGTGACGAACTTCTCGTCCGACAGCCTGCTCAGCTGGGTCGGGGTGGTGTCGCGGTCGACCCGGGCGGCCACCATCGCCGTGCACATGTCGGCAACGAGCCGGACGCCGGTCTTCGGATCGGGGTGGCCGAACTCGTCCTTTCGGGTGAGGAGCAGGCTGCGGAGGCCGTCGCCGGTCCGTTGGCGCAGGCCGCGATAGCGGGAGAGCGTCTCGGCATCCATCATGGACAGCTCGCGGCCGATCCGCTTGTAACCAGGCCGGCTGCGGTCGAGGCCGAGCGTCCCCCGGAGATAGCCACGGACGATGTGGAGGGCTGGGCGACCCTCCCAGCGGTTCGGTGCGAAGAAGTCGTCGATCTCGGTCTGGATGCCATCGATGAGGCGATCGACCACGGCGTGGACGAGGAGCTCCTTGGTGTCGAAGTGGTGGTACAGGGACCCGATCGAGCGGTCCGCCCGCTCGGCGACGTCGACGACCGAGGTTGCGTCGATGCCGCGTTCGCCGAACAGCTCTTCGGCCGCATCGAGGATGAGGTCCTGGGTGACGACGCTCCTGGCCTGATGGCCTCTGCGGCCCCAACGGGATTCTGGCGTCGTCACGTCGTTCACCTTCCCATCGTGCCACGCCGCTCGATGAGATCCATCGCCTGGCCAACGGCGAGACTCGCCGGATCGCCGCCAGCGGGGCGGGCATGGCCGCAGCGCATGCGCCATCGGGACGAGCCGGTGGCGGCGAGCTCGTCGACCGGGGCGTAACTCCTGCCCGCTACGACGGTGCGATCCAGGCCTGGGCCCAGCGGCCCTCGGCGTTCGGGTGCCCGACGCCGAGGGTGCCGCTCGGCAGCGACCACGAGTTGAGTCCCTTGATGGAGGAGTCGACGATGAGGGCGGTTGCCGTGTGCCCGGCGTACCAGAAGACGGCGTCTTCGTTGAGCTTGGTCATCACCGCCTCGTACAGTGCGTGTCGCTCGTCGAAGTCGGTGGTGCGGATGGCCGCCACGAGGTCGCCGAACATCTCGCCGTCGAAGTAGTTGGACCAGTTGATCGGCGACACGACACCCTCCAACCCCGCGGCTTCGGCGATCTCCGCCGTGGGCGGGGCGAAGGCCCCGTTGAGGAAGGTCGACGGGTCCTCGTCGGTGCCGAACCGCCAGCAGTGGGTGGTGTGGTTGCCGACGAAGCCGTTGTCGGCCCCGAGCGCGTAGTCGATGTGGGTCTGCTGGTCGTAGTTGGTGAGCTCGACGTTGATCAGGCCGCTGGCGCTCCACGTCTGCTCCAACACCTGCTGGTAGGCGATCAGGGTCGGGTCTGGTGGGCACGGCAGCTCGGTGTCGATCGGCTCGCCGACCGCCTTGCCGTCCGAGCGCTCGGGGTCGTCGATGTACTCCTGCAGAGCGGCCACGCCCGCATCGAAGTCGAAGTCGAGATACGTTGCGGCGACCGCCTCGGAGTACCACGGCGAGTCCGGGCTGAACCACTGGGTCCCCTCGAGGGAGATGCCCTGGCCGCCGAGGGCCTCGATCAGCTGCTCCTGTGGTGACATCAACACGACGCCCCGACGGACCCGGACGTCGTCGAACGGCGGAACGAGGACGTTGAACATCCCGCCACCGACGTTGTTGCCCTGGAACTCGTAGAGGAAGAGGTCGGCCCCCTCGTCGCGGGCTGCTCGGGCGTCGCGGATCGTCCCCTGACGCAACGTGTGGGCGACCTGGGTCGTGCCGGAGCGTGTGGCATCGAGCCGTGTGATCTCGTCGGGGATGGGGCGGAACGAGAGCCGGTCGAGGTACGGCAGTTGGATCCCGTTCTGGTCGGTCATCCAGTAGTCGTCGTTCCGCTCCAGGATGGTCTCGTTGTCGATGTCGCGACTTGCGAACACGAACGGGCCCGTGCCGACCGGGGCCTCGTTGAACGCATCGCCGTCGGCAGCCGCCTCGGCATCGAACACGAAGCCAAGCTGTGCTCGCGACAGGTAGGCGGGGAAGGCCGAGTTCGGCTGGCTCAGCGTCCAGGTGACCTCGTAGTCGCCGGTGGCCTCGACGTTCGCCAGGTTGGACGCAGAGATCTGTCCGGCCGACTGTGAACCCGCCTGCTGGATGGGGAACATGTCTTCGATCGACTGGGCGGTGAGCTCCTTCCCGTTGTGGAAGGTGATCCCCTGGCGAAGTCGGCCGGTCCAGGCGGTGAAGTCGTCGTTCGGCTCGATGGACTCGAGGAGCCAGCCCTCGTAGCTGCCGTCGGCCGTCGACTCCATCAGCTTGTCGTAGAGCGCGGCGAAGATGTTGTAGCAGGTCGATCCGCAGGCGTCGTCCCACGGACGCATCCCGACGATCTCGGTCTCCATGCCGAGCGCCAACTCACCCCCCTGGACGGCCACGTCGTCGGAGGCCGCGACCTCGGTGTCGACGTCTCCCTCCGCCTCGTCGCCGGCCGCGATCGTCTCGTTGTCGGCCTCGGCCTCGGCCTCGTCGTCGGCCTCGGTCTCGGTCGCCACGTCGTCGGCGGTGGTCGCGTCGTCACCGTCCGAGCCGCAGGCCGATGCCAGCAGCACGAACGTGAGCAACGCGGCCAGGGTCAGCAGCGGTGGTCGACACCGCTCGGCCATCACCGCCGGCGCCGGAAGTCGGCGCTCGCCATCGTCGGTCTCCCCACTGGCAATCGTGCCCGCGCTCGTCATCGCGATCCCCCTCGCTCGTCCCCTATTTTAGAACTATAACTCTAGTTCTAAAACATGTCGACCGGTCCGGCCCCGCTCCCGCGGCCGGGCGATGATATGAAATCAATATTCTAGTTCTAGTACGGTTGGCGGGATGCGTGCTGCAGTGTTCCGGGGACCACATCGACCCCTGACCATCGAGCAGGTCGAGGTCGGGCACCTCGGCGACGACGAGGTCCTGGTCGCCACCCGAGCGAGTGGTGTGTGCCACAGCGACCTCCACTTCATCGACGGCCACATGTCGGCGGGATCGGCGGTGATGGTCATGGGCCACGAGGGGGCGGGGGTCGTCCAGGCCGTCGGTGGTCGCGTGACCGCAGTCGGGCCGGGCGATCACGTGGTTGCCTGCCTGTCCGGGTTCTGCGGCCGCTGCCCGCAGTGCCTCGGTGGCCACCCGAACCTCTGCCGCAAGCCGAGGGTCTCGCGGCCTCGGGGCGCCGAGGCCCGGCTCAGCCAGGACGGCGAGCCACTGGTGCAGTTCGCGAACCTGAGCACGTTCGCCGAACAGATGCTGGTGCACGAGAACTCGGTCGTTGCGGTCGACCCCGCTGTCCCGTTCGCTGTCGCGGCTCTGCTGGGATGCGGGGTGCTGACGGGCATGGGGGCGGCCTTGCGGACCGCCCGGGTCCGGGCTGGTCAGACCGTCGCCGTCTTCGGGTGCGGCGGTGTCGGCCTGGCGATCGTCCAGGGCGCGAGGTTGGCCGGCGCCGGTCGGATCATCGCCGTCGATCTCGTCGACGCCAAGCTCGAGCTGGCGAGACGTCTGGGCGCAACCGACGGCGTCAACGGAGCCGACGGTGGCGCGGTCGAGCAGGTCCGGGGCCTCACTGCGGGGCACGGGGTCGACCATGCCTTCGAAGCCGTCGGGATACCGACCCTGATGCGGCAGGCCATCGAGGTGTTGGGGGTCCGCGGCACGGCCACGATCTGCGGCGTCTGGTCACCCGGGTCGACGTTGGAGCTCCCCCTCGACGCGATCCACCCCGAGTGCCGAATCCAGACGAGCCGGATGGGGTCGAACCGCTTCAAGATCGACATCCCCGTCTACCTCGGGCTGTACCTCCAAGGCCGGTTGGACCTCGACGAACTGGTCTCGGCCCGCATCTCGCTCGACGAGGTCAACGACGCCTTCACGACCATGCGCACCGGTGAGCTCGCTCGCACCGTCATCGAGTTCCCGGCGTCGGGGGAGCACGGCTCCGCCGAGACGGGCGAGGTCGACTGACCGACCGCTGCGGTCCGGGGCCGACGCCGACCACCCCGGGGCCGGATCCAGACCAGCTGCACGGCTCGAACCGCTCAGGTGGTCGGGTACTCGGCCATGGTGCGGCGGGCCACGACCATCCGGTGGGCTTCGGATGGGCCTTCGTAGATGCGGGACATCCTGAGCCGCTGGGACATCAGGAAGAGCGGCATCTCCTGGGTCATGCCCATGGCCCCGAAGCTCTGCATGGCCTTGTCGACGACTTCGCTGGCCATCTCGGTGGCGAAGATCTTGAGCATGGAGGCCTCGTTGCGGATGTCGTCGCCGCGGTCGACCTTGGCGATGGCGTCCTCGACCATGAGTCGGGTGGCGTGGAGGTTGATCTGGGAATCGGCGATCCACCATTGGATGGCCTGCTTGCTGGCCAGGGTCTCGCCGAACACGACCCGGTCCTGGACGTGTTCGCACATCATCTGCAGGGCCCGTTCGGCGTAGGCGATGCACGTTCCGCCGATCTCGAGGCGCCGAGAGGTCAGCCGGTGCTGCATGGGGGCGTACCCGTCGTTGACCTCGCCGAGCACGTTGGCGTTGGGAACGCGCATGTCGTCGAACACGAGCTCGTAGGTGCGGATGCCACCGAGCATGGGGATGGCCCGCTCGATGGTGAAGCCGGGGGTGTCGGTGTCCACGATGAAGGCGGTGATGCCCTTCGACCCGGCGCCCGGGGTGGTGACGGCCATGACCAGGAGGAAGTCGGCTCGGGCGGCGCCGGAGATCCAGATCTTGCGTCCGTTGATGATCCACTCGTCGCCGTCTCGCTCGGCTCGGGTCAGCATGGCCGCCGGGTCGGCGCCGGCTTGAGGTTCGGAGATGGCGATGTTGGAGTGCATCTCGCCTTGGGCGTACGGCTCCATGTAGCGCTTCTTCTGGTCGTCGTTGCCGGCCACCATGAGCATGTGGAGGTTGGGCGAGTCGGGCGGGAACCGGAACGGCACCACGGTGCGGCTCAGGCGTTCGTGGATGGGAAGCATGACCCGGGCCGGGAGTGCGGCGCCGCCGAGTTCCTCGGGTGCGTCGAGGGCCCAGAGCCCGAGCTCCTTGCACAGGGCCAGGCGCCGCGCCTCGTCGTCGGGGAGCAGGGCCAGGGGCTCGCCGTTGGCCACCCGTTCGATGCACCCCGGTTCGAGTGGCATGAGCTGCTCGTCGACGAAGCGTTCGACGAGATCCAGGAGCATCATCTCTTCGTCGGTGTGGTCGAGGGCCACGGGGTTCCTTTCGTCAGCGGCATGGTGGATGGTGCGGAACCCGCCCCCATCGAGGGGTGGAGGTCGAGCAGCCGGCGGCCGTGCCGCCGACCTCCTCGGCACCCTCCCTGCTCAGCGCGGGCCGAGCGCCACCAGGGCGTCGGCCAACGGCTCGAGGATCGTCGGCGTATGGGGAGGGGCCAGGTAGAGGAGCACCTCGTCCGCCCCCTGGTCGACGCGTTGGGCGGCCAGGTCGGCCGCAGCCGATGGCCCCATCTCGGCGTCCATCCAGACCGTGGCCGAGACGTGGATCTCCGACGGGTCGCGGCCGATCTCCTCGCACTCGCCGAGTAGGCGTTCGAGCGTCTCGGCCATGTGGCGTCCGCTGCGGCCCGGGTAGTTCCAGTGCTGGGCGTAGCGGGCCACCAGCGGTAGGGTCCGCCTCGGGCCCTGCCCGCCGATGCAGATCGGCGGATGGGGTGTCTGGATCGGCTTCGGGTTGTTCCTGGCCTGGCGGAGCTGGAAGTACGTCCCGTCGAAATCGGTGGTTTCCCGGGTCAGCAGGCCGTGCAGGACGGCGCAGGCCTCCTCGAAGCGGTCGAAGCGCTCGGTGAGGGTGCCGAGCTCGATGCCGTAGGCGTCGCACTCCTCCTCGTTCCAGCCGGCCCCGATGCCGAGGTCGAGCCGACCGCCCGAGACAATGTCGAGCGTGGTCGCCATCTTGGCCAGCACCGCCGGGTGGCGGTAGACGATGCCGTTGACCATCGTGCCGATGCGCAGCCTGTTGGTGGCCTGAGCCAGGGCGGTGAGGGTCACCCACGCCTCCATGCAGGGTCCCGTCGTGTCCGGCACGTTGATGGGGTAGAAGTGGTCGAAGTTCCAGGCCCCGACGAAGACGTCGATGTCGTCGGCCGCGGTCCACACGGCGAGCATGTCCTCCCACGTCGTGTACTGGGGCGAGGTCTTGATACTGAACTGCACGGTGCTCTCCTCCGAAGCGCCGGGTCACTCGACGCCGGCATCGATCTGGCGCATCTGCTCCATGGTCTCGCCGAACTCGAGCAGCAGGTCGTACATGACATCGCGAACCGTGCGCTCCCGGTCGATCATGCCGACCACCTGGCCGGCCGGGTAGGTCAGCAGCCCGGGCGGCTCGTAGCGGGCCATCCGGACCCGGGCCTCGTTGACGAGCATCGTCTGGAGCGGCATGGGCAGCGGCTGCGGGTTGGCCGGGTCGGCCCAGGCCTCCACCCACTCGGAGCGGAGCCGGCGGGCCGGCTTGCCGGTGCCGTCGAGGCTGCGCATGGTGCCGGCGGAGTCGGCTCGGATGATCTTGTCCCGCACGGCGGGCGTGGTCTCGGCCTCGGCCGTCGTCAGCCAGATCGACCCGGTCCAGACCCCCTGGGCGCCGAGGGCCAGTGCGGCGGCGATCTGGCGGCCTCGCCCGACCCCTCCGCCGTGCAGGACGGGGATCGGATCGGCCAGCTCGGCGATCTGTGGGGTGAGCACGAAGGAGGCGATCTCGCCAACATGACCGCCGGACTCGGTGCCGCTGGCGATCAGCAGGTCGACGCCGGCGGCCCGGTGGTGCTTCACGTGCTTGGGGTGGCCAACCAGCGCCGCCACCTTCATGTCCCTCGAACGGGCCTCCGAGATGACCTCGTCCGGCGGCACGCCGAGGGCGCTCACGATCATGCGGGCCAGCGGGTGGCGGACGACGACCTCCAACCGGGCCATGGCCTGGGCATGGGTGCGGGTCATGGTGGCCATGTAGTCCCGGAACAGCTGCTCGCTCTCCTCCGTCGACAGCTTGGGCACGGCGTGCTCGTCGAGGATCCTCTCCACGAAATCGCGGTGCTCCTTGGGGAGGAGGTGCTCGACGTCCTCGGGCGTCGTCATGCCCTCGAAGCGCTCGGGGGCGTTGGAGGCGAACATCAGGTCGACGGCGTAGGGCCTGCCGCCGGTGTGCTCGTCGAGCCAGCTCAGCTCGATCTCCAGTTGCTCGGCCGTGCACTGGGTCGTGCCGAGCGCCCCCATGCCCCCGGCTCGGCAGACCGCAGCCACCACGTCGCGGCAGTGGGAGAAGGCGAAGATCGGGGCATCGAGGTCGAACCACGCCATCGGTTCGGTCTTCATGCGGTCGCTCCTGGCGATGTGCTCCTGAAATAGAACTCGGATTCTGATCCTAGTCCGCCCGGGTTGCGAGGGCCACGTTCAGCTCGGACGTTGGAGCTCGTCGGCGATGTCGTCGATCGCCGCATTCCGGAGGCCGGTCTGGCCGTGGTGCCGGTCGGCGTCCTTGTAGCCGAGCGTGTCGTTGGCGATGAGGATCCGCTGCACGTTGGCGGTGCCCTCACCGGTGAAGAACATGTCGGCGTAGGCCCGTAGCCAGGAGATCCGGTGCTCCTCGGCCAGGCCGTAGCCGCCGTGGATCTGCTGTGCCCTGTCGGCACACAGCTTCGCCGTCTGCGATGCGTGGTACTTGGCGATCGAGCAGATCCGGTTCGACGGCAGCCCGGCGTCGAGGTGTTGTGCGGCGTGGTACACCAACGCGGTCGAGGCCTCGATGGCGGTCGTCATCTCGGCGATGTCGGCCTGGACCATCTGGAACCTGCCGATCGGCTGGCCGCGCATCTCCCGGGTCTTGGCGTAGGCGGCGGCCTCGTCGAGGCAGGCCCGGGCGACGCCGAGCGCCTTGGCCGCCACGGTCACCCGGCCAGGCTGGAGGGCGGCCATCACGATCTGCATGCCCTGACCCTCGTCGCCGAGCCGGTTCTCGACCGGGACGACGAAGTCGTCGAGGAAGACCTCGTTGGTGCGGAGTGCCTTCGACAGCCCGAGCATCGCGATCGGACGGGCCTCCCAGCCCGGGTACTTCTTCGGCTCGACGATGAACCCGGTGATCCCACGGGCCCCGGCCGACGGATCGGTCATGGCGAACAGCACGCCGACGTCGGTCTCGTTGGCCATCGACGCCCACATCTTCGAGCCGGTCAACCGGTACACGTCGCCGTCGCGTACGGCGATCGTCTTCATGTGGCCGACCGGGTCCGAGCCGCCACCGGCCTCGCTCAGCGACATCATGCCGATCGTCTCTCCGGCCAGCAGGCCGGGCACGTAGGTCATCACCTGCTCGGGCGTGCCGGCGGCATAGATGCAGTTCGGGCACGACGACGACTGCTGGTTGGAACAGGCGGCGAATCGGGCATCGTTGCGCGCCAGCTCCTCCGCCACCACCGCAGCGGCGAGGTAGCCCATGCCGCTCCCACCGACCGACTCGGGGAACGTGGAGCCGTACAGTCCCAGGGCCCCGGCCCGCTGCACGAGCTGGCGTGGAAACCGCCCCGACGTCTCGATCTCGGTCATGACGGGGTTGACCTCGCGCTGCATGAAACGGTTGACCACGGCGCGAACCTCGGCGATCTCGGGTGGGAGGAGATCGTCCATGCCCAGGGCGCCGGCGCTCAGCCGATCGGCAGGGAGGCCGGTTCCGACTCGGCGGCCACGCTCAACCCGGGGGTGCGGTCGACCATGGCGTCGATCTGCGCCTGCTCGTTCGTGGCGCGGTGGGCCGAGCTGGTAGACGAGCGGCTCATGGCCTCCAAGCGTACCCGGAGGCTCACCCCTGGAACCAGTCGAACTAGAAGTAGAATACTACTTCTGTTGTGCCGAGGTTGATCCAGCTCCGATGGCCGAGGCCGGTGCCAGCGTCGACCCGCCGGAGCAGCCTGGCTCCTCCATCGCGATCGGACGGCGTGAGCAACGGGCCGACCGGGAGCTGGCCGTCAGCCGGGCCGCCCGGCAACGCGACGATCTGACCTCCGGCCCCCGTGGCCGGGCCACGTCGCTGGTCACGGGGCCATCACGAGGGACGTGCGCTTGACCTTGCCGGCGAGCTGGTCCTCGAAGGCCTGGTTGATCTGCTCGAGCGGATAGTCGACCACCACGTCGTCGAGTGGGAGGACGCCAGCGTTGCGGGCCAGGAACTCGACGGCGTGGCGGAGGCTCCTGGCGTCGTAGGACCCGACGGCCTCGATGCGGTGGTTCTGGGCGGTGAGGCGACCCGGATCGCACTGGAAGTGGGTGCCGGTGTACGGGATGCCGATCTCGAGGTAGCGGCCGCCCCAATCGAGCATCCGGAGACCCTCGTCGATGACGTCGGCGAAGCCAACCACCTCGACCACGACATCGGCGCCGAGTCCGTCGGTGAGGTCCTTGACCGCTCGCACCCGAGCCCGGCCGTCCTCGTGCTGGCGGAAGTCGATCAGGTGGTCGGCCCCCATGGCTGCGGCCAGGGCGAGCCGATCGGCGAGCCCATCGATGGCGATCACCATCTCCGCTCCCCGTTCCTTGGCGATCGCGCAGGCGTAGACGCCGAGGCCACCGCAACCCTGGATGACGACCCGGTCGCCCAGCCCGACGTTGACCCGCTCGAGCCCCATGATCACCTGGGCCAGGGCACAGTTGGCGCCGGCCACCGCCGTGTCGGACACGTTGTCCGGCACCCGGTAGACGGCCTGTCCGGGGTGGAGATAGAGGTAGTCGGCGAAGGTCCCACGGACGTAGGGCCACTCGTCGAGCGGCCCCTGGCGCACCGAGAAGCTCTGGCGGCAGGCCTCGGACATGCCGCGGGTGCAGTTGCGGCACCGGCCGCAGGGGCAGAAGTACTGGAACGCGATCCGGTCGCCCTCGGCCAGCGGGGCCCCGCTCCAGTCGGTCACGACGCCATCGCCAAGGGCATGGACGTAGCCGGTGCCCTCGTGGCCCTGGATCACACCGCGGCTCGGGTCGGCCGCCCGGTTCCGCTTCCCGTCGCCCCGGTAGTAGTGGAGGTCGGAGCCGCAGATGTTCGACCGCGTGATGCGGGCGGTCATCCCTCCGGCCGCTGGTTCGGGGATCGGGAACTCGGCGATCTCGAAGGGACGGCCCGGCTCGAACCACAGGGCTGCCCGGTTGGTCGCTGTCATCGCTCCTCCTGTCTGTGCTTCTCGCTGATCCGGGCCGCCACACCGTCCTGGCCCGACGACGGCTCGTCCGGGGTCCCGAGCTCGGCGAGCACCTCGGTGGTGTGCTCGCCGAGCAGGGGAGCGTGACGGCGGATCGATGTCGGGGAGTCCGAGTAGCGGATCGGGGGAGCGATGGCCGTGAGCTGGCCTTCGGCCGGGTGGTCGATGGTGCGGAACACGTCGACGGCTCGGAGGTGGGGGTCGTCGAACAGGTCATCCATGGTGTTGAGCGGCATGCCGGGGAGGTCGAGGCGGTCGATGATCGCCGACCACTCCGCCGTGGTCCGTCGAGCGAAGATCTCGGCCAGGGTCCGGTGGAGAAGGGTCGATTCGGCTGCCCGCCCCGGGTTGGTGACGAAACGGGCGTCGTCGGCCAGGTCGGGCCGATCGACACCCCGGAAGAACCGTGTGAAGTGCTCGTCGGTCGACATGACCACGCAGAACCAGCCGTCGCTGGTAGGGAACGGTCGGCGGTCGGGTGACAGGTTCCGGGGGTAGCCGAGATCACCGGCCGGATCGTAGGTCCGCTGCCACAGGTTGTTCGGCAGGGTGACGGCGATGCCGGCCTCGAGCATCGGCACCTCGACCAGCTGCCCCCGGCCCGTCCGCTCCCGGTGGAGCAGCGCGGCCACGACCGACTGGGAGGCGAACAGCCCGGCGATGTAGTCCATCATGGGGAAGGCGGTGTAGGTCGGCCGGCCACTGAACACGCCCTGGGTGGCGGCGAAGCCGGACACGCCCTGTATCACGTCGTCGAAGGCGGGCCGCCCGGCGTAGGGCCCGTTCGAGCCGAACCCGACGATCTGGCAGTACACCAGGTCGTCGTTCGCGGCCCGTAGCTCGTCGTAGGTGGCACCCAACCGCTCGACGGCCGGGAGCCGGAGGTTGTGGAGGAACACGTCGGCCCCGGCCACCAGGTCGATCAGGTGCCGGTGGCCGGTGTCGCTCTTCAGGTCGAGCACGACGCTGCGCTTGTTGCGGTTGAGGTTGAGAAACGTCGGTCCCAGCTCGCCGCTGGTGCTGTGACCCTTGTGACGGGTCTCATCACCGCGGGGCGGCTCCACCTTGATCACGTCGGCCCCCAGATCGGCCAGCTGCTGGCTGGCGAAGGGGCCGGCCACGTAGGCGGTCAGATCGATCACCCGGTAGCCGTCGAGCACGGACATGCTGGCACTCCTCCCGGTCTCGGATCACCGAGTCCCGGCCGGTGTTCGTCGTCGGCCGGGCCCGTTCGGGGAGGCCTCGACGAGTCTGCGGCCGGCGAGGTCCTCGATGGTTCGGCCATCGGTCAGATCGTCGCACCACATCGAACCAGAATTCAATTTCTACTAACAACCCGACCGGGCACTGCCGGGATCGGGCACTGCCGGGATCGGACGGGCACGGCTCGCCGGGACCGCGACGCCCGGAGCAGACCCGGACACGTGGTCAGGCCTGGTCCTCGTCCGGCTTGGCGAAGATGTTGGCGTAGGTCGACATGCGCTCGGATGCCTCGGCCCGGGCTGCGGCCATCTCGTCGCGGGTGGCCATCTTGGCGATCATCTTCCGCTCGAGGTCCATGGCGTGGTGGAGGTCGAGGTCGAGCGACTGGTTGAGCAGGGTCTTGGCCGTGCGCAGGGCGTAGGGGGCGTTGACCGCGAGCTCGGCTGCGAACCGCGTCGCCTCGCCGAGCAGTTCGTCCGGCTCACAGACCCGGTCGACCAGGCCGATGCGAAAGGCCTCGTCGGCGTCGACGGGCTGTCCGCTGTAGATGAGTCGCTTGGCGTTGGCCAGGCCGACGATGCGGGGCAGGCGGGCGGTGCCACCTCCGGCCGGGAGGGCCCCGAAGCGGATCTCGGTCAGCCCGATCTGCGCCGTCGAGGAGATGAACCGGAAGTCGCACGACAGGGCGAGCTCGCAGCCGCCGCCCATCGCCGCACCGTTGATGGCGGCGATGACCGGCTTCGGCACCCAGTCGTAGTCGAGCCCGAAGTAGTAGTTGACCGGCGGCCTCGTCCGGCGGGCCCTGAGGTCGGCCCCACCGCAGAAGTGGCGCCCGTTGGCGGTGAGGATGATGGCCCGGACCGCGTCATCGTTGGCCAGTTCGAGGAAGCCGGCCCGGAGCTCGTCGTGTAGCTGCTCGTTGAGGGTGTTGGCCCGGTCCGGGCGGTTCAGGGTCAGGGTCGCGAGGTCGCCGTCGCGGCTGACCAGGACCGTCCGTCCGGTCGGCTCGTCGCGATCGCCGTCGGCATCGGTGGCGTCGGTCATGGGTCTCCTTCTGCAGCGTTGGCAGGGCTAGACCTTGCGGTCTCGGTCGGTCCAGTAGGGGGCGCGGAGCTCGTTCTTCATCACCTTGCCCATCGGGTTCAGGGGCAGCTCGTCGACGTGCTCGTAGCGGCGGGGCAGCTTGTACCGGGCCAGGCGGGGGGCGAGGAACTCGGTCAGCTCCTCGGCTGTCGGTCGCTCCCCACCGCCGGCCACGACGAAGGCCAGCACCTCCTCGCCGAACTCGTCGTGCGGGATGCCGATCACGGCGGCGTCGACCACGGCGGGGTGCTCGATCAGGGCCTTCTCGATCTCGGCCGGGTAGATGTTGGAGCCGCCGGCCACGATCATGTCCTTCACCCGGTCGGTGATGAACAGGAAGCCGTCGTCATCCAGATGGCCGACATCGCCGGTCCGGTAGAACCCGTCCCGGAGGACGTCTGGCCCCATGGGTCCCCGGCCCAGGTACTCGGTCGACACCGTCGGGCTCTTCACCGCGATCTCGCCGGTGCTGCCGGCCGGCAGCTCGCCCCAGTCGTCGTCGAGGATGCGGACGGTCACGTGGGGATAGGGTCGGCCGCTCGACCCCGGCTTGCGCAGCTGGTCGGCGGGCGAGATCTGGCTGATCATCCCGGCCTCGGTGCTGCCGTAGCCCTCCCACAGGCAGTCGTCGCCGAAGACCGAGACCGCCCATCGCTTCAGCTCGAAGGGGACGGCGGCCGCCCCCAGTCCGAGGTAGCCGAGCGACGACAGGTCGCTGGCGGCCACCACCCCGGGGGGCAGGGCCTTGACCCGGAGCAACATGGTCGGCACCGCGGTCCAGGTCGTGACCCGATGCCGCTCGATCAGCCGCAGGACCTCGGCCGGGTCGAAGGGGTCGTGGAGGACGATGGTGCCGCCGGCCGCACAGGCGGCAACGGCCAGCGCCGGACCGGCGGCATGGTGGATGGGCAGGGTCAACAGCGTGGTGGTGGCCATCCTGCCTCGACCGTCGTCGCCGACCTCCAGGGTCTCCGGGTCCGGGGGCGCCAGGTCGTGGACGGTCGGCCCCGGCGGCACCCCCTTCGGGTACCCGGTGGTGCCCGAGGTGTAGACCACCAGGCCGGGTTTGACCGGACCGTGGCGACGGGTCGGTACGGTGCCGTCGTCGGCCGCCAGGTCCTCCAGCCGGTGGCCGGGGGCGTCGGGCTCCTGGCCGACCGTGACCAGCAGCTCGAGCCCGAGCTGGTCCCAGCCGGTCGGGTCCTCGTCGTCGCAGACCAGGCCTCGGCTCCCGCTGTCGCCGAGGATGTAGGCCGCCTCGTCCGGCGTCAGCCGCCAGTTGACGGCGACCAGTTGGGCCCCCAGCTTCCCCAGCGCCCGCTGGGCCACGAACCACTCGGGTCGGAGCCGGAACCGCATCCCCAGGCGATCCCCGGTGCCAACCCCCAGGCGGCCCAGTGCCTCGGCCAGCCGGTCGGCGGCGTCGTTCCACGAGCCGTAGGTCAGCACCCGATCGCCGTGGACGACGGCCGGGGCGTCGGGGGTGCGGGCGGCCCAGAACTCGAGCGAGCCGGGGACGGGCTTCGGGTCGGCATCCATGACGGGTCAGAAGTTGAGGGCGTAGCCCCCGTTGACCGGGTAGGTCTGGCCGGTGATCCACGACGAGGCCGGCGAGGCCAGCAGCAGCACGACCGGGGCGATGTCGTCAGGCTCGCCAGGCCGGCGGACGATGTAGTTGCGGAAGGCCCGCTTGACCATCTCCGGGTCCTCCATCCTGGCCGCGGTGGCGGGCGTTCGGGTGGCCGAGATGGCCACGTTGTTGGCGGTGATCCCGTAGCGACCGACGGCCTTGGCGATGGCCCGGGTGAACGAGGCGGCACCGCCCTTCGCCGCCGAGTAGGCGGCCAGGGCCGGTTCACCCACCCGGCCGGCGTCGGAGATGATGGTGATGAGCCGGCCCGGGGCCCCTCGTTCGATCATCTGGGGAAGGACGGCCCGGGTGCAGTACATCGGCCCGTAGAGGTTCACCTCGAGCGAGGCGTCCCAATTGGAGGGCGGGAGCTCCCAGAAGTTGCCGTTCTGGACCCGCCCGGGGTCGGCCCCCCGGTTGCCGGCGTTGTTGACCAGGATGTCGATCCCCCCGGCCTCGGCGGCGAGCTCGACCATCCGCTCGACCTGCTCGTAGTCGGTCACGTCGGCCACGGCGGCCACCCCGGTGGCCCCGGCCTCGGTCACCTCGCTGGCCACGGCCTCGGCCCGCTCGGTGTTGACGTCGTTGATGAGGACGGTGCCGGCGTTGTGCCGGGCGAGGGTGAGGGCGATGGCCCGACCGACGCCCTGGCCGGCGCCGGTGATGAGGGCGTTGGCCCCGTTGAGGTCGAAGGTGTCCATGGTCTGCTCCTCGGTTCGGCTCGGCTCGTTGACGGTCGGATCGGTCGGATCGGTCGGATCGCTCGGTTGACGGGCACCGTCATGCCCGCTGGAGGATGTGGACGACGCACACCGCACCGACCCCGACCATGTGGGCGATGGCGGTCCGGGCGCCGGGGTGTTGGCGCCCCGTGGCCTCGCCCCGGAGCTGCCGGGTGATCTCACACACCTGGCCGACCCCGGTCGGGCCGATCGGGTGGCCCATGGCGATCAGGCCGCCCGAGGGACTGACGGCGACATCGCCGCCGATGTCGAAGTCACCGTTCTCCAGTCGTCTGACCGCCTCGCCCTCGTCGCAGACGCCCATCGCCTCGACGTACAGCAGCTCCTCGATGGCGAAGGCGTCGTGGCACTCGATGATGTCGACGTCGGCGGGCTCCACCGCCGCCGCCTCCAGGGCCTGGCGGGTCGTCGTCTCGGTCAGCGCAACGTCCATGTTGACCCCGGGGGTGAACTCCTCGAGTCGGCTGGCCGACGAGAGGATCCGGACGGCCCGGCTCCGGTCGAGCCCGAGTCGGTCGATGGCGTCGGTCGAGGCGACGATGACCGCCGCCGCCCCCTCGCCGACCGGGGTGCACTGGAGCCGGGTCAGGGGACCGGAGATCTGGGGTGGGGCCAGCACCTCCTCCAGGGTCCGGACCTTCTGGCGCTGGGCGTAGGGATTGCGGGCGCCGTTTCGGTGGTTCTTGACCGCCACCCCGGCCACCTGCTCGATGGTGGCCCCCGTGTCGTCGAGATAGCGCTCGGTCAGCATGGCGAAGTGGCTGAAGGGCTGGATGAGGCCGTCGGCCAGGCTGCGGACCTCGGCCATCACCGGCCCGCCCCGACGGCCCGGCGCGACCTTGTCGACGCCGATGGCGATGCTCACCTCGGTGGCTCCGGACGCCACGTCGAAGGCGGCCTGGCGGACGGCGGTCGACCCCGAGGCCGAGGCGTTCTCGACCTGGGCAACGGCCAACCCGGAGGAGCCCAGGTACTTGAGCATCGTCGAGCCGGCGGCCATCCCGATCCGGGCGTTGCCGACGTACGCGCTCTCCACCTCGGACCAGGCCAGGCCGGCGTCGGCCAGCGCCTCACGGACTGCGGTCAGGCCCATGGTCACATACGTCCGCTCACTCTGGCGGACGTAGGGATGCAGGCCGATGCCGACGACGTTGACCTCCCGATCGGCCAGGATGTTCCTACCCATCGACCGCCTCCTCGGTGCCGGCGATCTCGGGAGCGTCGGCGGCGTCCCGGTCGGCCTCTTCTTCGACGGCGACGAACTCCAGGGTCTCCCCGTCGTCGCCGACCCGGATCCTGGCCAGCAGCTGCTGCCCGATCCTCGGCCGGTCGATCCGGAGACGACAGCGGACGAGGGGATCGGCGCTGGTCGCCACCTCGCCGACCTGGAACGGGGTCTCGTGCTTGGGGTCGAGGTGGACGGTGGTGAAGGTGTGCAGGGTCCCCGCCGCCGGGATCAGGGACTCGACCAGGGCATCCCCGTCGGCCCCGCACGACGGGCAGCCATAGCGCTGTGGCGGGAACGCCACGGTCCCGCAACGGAGACAGCGGGTTGAGAGCAGCCGGACCGATCCATCGACCACGGTCCACAGGGGCCGCGGCGTCGGTGCCCTCTCGTCGGCAGTGCCGGTGTCGCTGCTGTCGGCCATCGCAGTTCCCCAAACGTCTGTGGACCGATCCATCGACCATACCTCAAAACATTACTGATCAGCCAATTAATATCTTGATCCGATCGACCAGCCAGCTACCATCGCCGAGGTATGGACCGCCGGACCCAGGCCGAGCGTCGGGCCGCATCGCGAACGGCGCTCATCGAGGCGGCCGCGGCCCTCTTCGGCGAGCGGGGCTACGCCGGGACCACCCTCCGCGACATCGGCGAGCGGGCCGGTGTCAGCTCGGGGCTGGTCGCGTACCACTTCGGATCGAAGGAGGCACTCTTCGAGGCCGTGATGGAGTCGATTCGGGAGGTGGTCACCGAGACGGCCAGCCGGTCCGGCGTTCCCGAGCTCCGGGGCCTGGCCAGGCTCCAAGGCTCGCTCGCCGTCTACCTGCGCGGCTACATCCGGCCTCCGACCGTCGAGCGGCCCGAGCCCGGTGGCAGCCTCGGTCGAACGGTGTTCGTGGCCATGGCCGAGGCGATCAGCGCCACGCCGGAGCTGCGGCGGGTGGTGGCCGCCAACGACGCCGTCTTCCGAAGCCAGATCGCCGATGCGCTGCGACAGGCCATCGACGACGGGGACGTCGAGGTCGATGCGACCATCGATCTCGACACCGAGGCCGTCGTCGTCGTTGGCATGGCGCGGGGGATCGCCCTCCAACACCTGGTGTCGCCGGCCGAGGTCGACATCGAAGCGGCGCTCGCCGCCGTGCTGGCGATGATCGAGCGTCGCTACCGGACCGACGCCGAGCCGGACGGATCGAGGTGACCGTGGCGCGCTGCGTCGTCGCCCTGGCCCGCATCGACTGACGGCCACACAGTCGGCGCGGCGAAGGCCTGCCTCATCCGGCGACGTCGGAGTCCGCCGAACCCCGCTGCACCTCGCCCGGACCTCGACCGGATCGCCGGACGCATGCGCTCGGTCGGCGAACGACCCGCGCTGGGTGATCCCGGCGGGGGAGCGAGCGCCTCAACGAACCGGGTTCTCACCTGAGCGACCTGGGTCGGTGAGCTCGACCACCGGGAGCCCCCACAACTCGGCCAGCGCTCGCAGTGACGATCGGTGGTCGCCGTAGACGATGCCGTAGTGATGCTCCAGGCCCTCGTCCACGATCGTGTCGAGAAGCCGGCGCGTCGAGACGTCGAAGCGGACGACGCCGGCGGTGCCAGCGAAGGGGAGCGGGGCGCCCAGCATCTCACCCCCGCCGACGACGAGTCGATGGCGGCCGCTGGACTGGCTGAGGCGGGCGATCGTGACCCGGCCCGGCTTCAGCGGGAACGCATGCAGGAGGGGCAGTCCTCGATTGGAGTGGACCGCCGCTCTGGCCGGTGCCGTCGGGTCGGCGAGGTGGAGTGGGGCGACTCCGCAGTGCCAGAACACGCCCGTGTCGTCGTCTGCATCGAGGTGGACCAGGTCGGCGACGAACGGCGGCTCCCCGGCGAGCTCCCGGAGGACCACGCTCGTCACTGCGCCGTAGACGTCGGCCTCACAGCCGCTCGGGATGCCGTCGTCGGCCAGCATGGCCTGGGGGCCGCAGGCGGCGGCCCCGTAGCGGGTGAAGCACTCGGGCCAGCACCTGGTGGTCAGGCCGGCCCAGCCCCCGGCGGTGGCCAGCTGGCGGAGCCCGCAGTACAGGCGGAGGCTGCGATCGAGTGCGTCACGGTCGAGGTCGTCCACGGCATCGAGCGCAGCGGCCACGCGCGAGCGAACGGTGGCAACAGCGTCTCCGGTCACTGCGTCCGCACTTCGGAAGAGGTCCTCGAGCTCGGCCCGAACGACCGTCGCACCCGTGAGCTGTTCGAGGACGACGGGATCGTAGTGACAGGGGTCGAAGCCGTCCGGGTGGTCGCCGATCACGCCGATCGTGGACTGCGACAGCGTGGCGGCGGCCCGATCGGCGGCCCGCTGCCCGTCCGTCACCGGGCCCCGGTTGCGGTGCCGACCCGGCGTGGGGTCGCGCTGTGGGCAGGGGGCGCTTGGGGCGGCGCGGCCGGCCTCGGAGCGATCAAGGCCAGGCTGGTCGACGCCGCTGCGGTCGAGCCCGGCCCGGTCGGGACCGGCCTGGTCGAGCCCGGCCCGGTCGAGCCCGGCCTGGTCGAGCCCGGCCTGGTCGAGCCCGGCCCCGTCGAGCCCGGCCCGGTCGAGCCCGGCCCCGTCGAGCAGAGCCGCCAGCTCCGCCGGGGTCACCGGGTCGTCGACGCTCCGGTACAGGTGGTGGAGGTGGCGGCCCCGCCGGCGCAGGGCGAACGCCGCCAGGTTCAGGCCGCAGAGCGAGTTGAGTCGGAGCCGGCCCCCGGTCCGGTCCTCGGGGAACGCCCAGTAGATCGGTGGCATGGCGACGGCGGCGTCGATGGCGTCGGTCATGGTGGCGTCGGTGAAGGTCACCTGCAGCACGACCAGTGCGTCGAGCTCGTCGATCGGCAGCTGACCGAGCGTCGCCTCGGTCGCCGCGACGTCGTACGCCAGGCGCCGAGGCCCCCGCCAGCCGGGGGCGACGCCGTCGAGCACGGCGAACGCCGCGGCGGCGACCTCCTCGGCGAACTCGACGTCGAACGTCGGTCGGGCGAGGGCGACCACCCCGACCCGGTTCATCGGCCGTCGACGATCCGCCACACCACGACGGGCGTCGAGCTCGATCACCTCGTCGCCGTTGGCCGTGAGCGACGTCGGCTCCGACCGGAGGCCGGCCTCGCCCCCACCATCGACCAGCCGCTCGTCGCCGTCGAGCTCCGGCAGGGCGGGATCGACGTCGCGCCACACCGGGTCGTCAGCGACGAGGTCGCCGTCGTGGTCGGCCATGCCGCTGGCGATCGAGGCGCCGGCCCGCACGACGAGCTCGGCGTCGGCCTCGGCGGTGGACTGCGGGTTCATGCCATTCCTCCTCGTCGTCGCACCGTGACCCGGCCGGGGGTGGACGGTCAGGGTCGGACGTCCCGTTCTCACCTCCGGTCGGCCCGGGATTGCGGAGCTGCGCCGACGCGGACAGGGTCTTCCAGCCCTGTCCGCGTCGATGCCAACGGAACAGGGTTAGACCATGGGCTCGCTGCGGTCGCTGCTCGTCATCGCCGGCAAGGACATCGCACAGCGGAGCCGCGATCGGTCGGCCTACATCATGGGGATCGTCGGGCCCCTCGTGCTTGCACTCATCCTCAGCGGGACGCTCGGCGGGGCCGACGACCCCGCGGCCTTCGAGCTCGGGCTCGCCGTCGAGGACGACGGGCCGGTGGCCGACGGCTTCCGCCAGATGCTCGCCGGCCTGGAGGCCGATGGGGTGGCCGTCACGACGCCGGCGCGGGACCGGTCCGACCTCGAGCGACTCGTCGACGACGGCGACATCGCCGCCGGCCTCCACCTGCCGGCGGGGTTCGGCGATGCGGTCCGGTCCGGGCACGCCCCGACGATCACCGTCGTCGGCGACCCCGGGTCGCCGGTCGCCACCGACGTGGCCGAGGCCATCGCCGCCACGTTCGCCGCCGAGCTCGACGACGTGACCCTGGCCACGGCGACCGTGCTGTCGATCGACGGCGGCGGCGCCGACCCCGAGCGGGTCGAGCAACTGACGGCGGCAGCACGAGCGCAGCCGGTCCCGATCGAGCTCGCCCCGGTCGAGGCCGACGGGCGTGGCCGTGACCTCTCCTCCTACTACGCCGTGTCGCTCTCGGTCTTCTTCCTGTTCTTCAGCGTGCAGTTCGGGGTCCTCAGCCTCGTCGAGGAGCGGGAGGGCGGCACGCTCGACCGGATCCTGACGGCCCCGATCGCCCGGTGGGCGGTGCTGGTCGGCAAGTTGGTGTCGTCGTTGGTCATCGGCGTGCTCTCGATGATCGTGCTGGTTGTCGCCACCACGGTCGTGGTCGGTGCCGAGTGGGGCGACCCCGTCGCCGTCGGGGTCCTGATCCTGGCCGGCGTGCTCGTCGCCATCGCCGTGGCCGCCCTGGTCGCCGCCGTGGCCAGGACCGCCGAGCAGGGGGCCTCCCTCGCCGCCGGCGCGGCCATGATCTTCGGTGTCCTCGGCGGCGTGTTCTTCCCCATCAGCCAGGCCGGCGGGTTGCTGTCGACGGCGAGCCTCCTCTCACCCCACCGATGGCTGCTCGACGGATTCCGTGACGTGTCGTACGGGGCCGGGCTCGGTGAGCTCGGTCAGACGCTGGCCGTGCTCGGCGGCTTCGCTGCGGTGGTCGGCGGCGCTGGCCTGCTGCTGGCCGGGCGAGGGCTGGTGCGCTCGTGACCGTCCTGACGATCGCCGCCAACAACCTGCGCCGGCTCCTGCGGGTACGGGAAAACCTGTTCTTCGTCTTCGTGCTGCCCCTGATGTTGATCCTCGTGCTCGGCCTGACGGTCGGGAGTGCCGAGCCCCGGGTCGGCCTCCTCGTCGACGGAGCCGATGGCGACGTCTCGGCCGGCGCCCAGGCGCTGCTCGACGGCTTCGAGCGCCTCGACGGGGTCGACGTCGTGCGGTTCGACCGACTCGACGACGCGGTCGACGATCTGGAGCGGGAGGACATCACCGCGCTCGTCGTCGTGCCGGACGACGGGGCCATCGCCATCGGAGCGCCGGCCACCGTCGAGTACCGGGTGATCCCGGGAAGCGGCGGCTTCCGCATCCAGAGCCTCGTGCAGTCGGTCGTCGCCGACCGCAACGCCGTCCTCCGAGCCGGCAGGCTCGTCGCCGCCGAGACCGGGCTCCCGCCCGACGAGGCGGCCGAGCGGGTCCGGGCCGTCGACGAGTCGCGTGCCCGCATCGAGGTCGCGACCGTCGACGCCGACGGAGACCGCTACGTCGCCGCCGACGCGGTGGGCTTCGTCGCCGCCCAGGAGCTGCTCCTCTTCATGTTCCTGATGGCGATGGTGGCCGCGTCGGCCCTGATCCAGGCTCGCCAGCTCGGCGTCGTCGAGCGGATGCTGGCCACCCCGGCGACCGTCTGGCAGGTCGTGGCCGGCGAGGCCATCGGCCGCTATGCGGTCGCGGTCGTCCAGGGCGCCTTCATCGTCGGATCGACGGCGGTCGTGTTCGGTCTCGACTGGGGGTCGTGGCCGGCGACGGCGGCGATCGTCGCCTCGTTCGCGCTGCTGGCCACCGCCGCTGCGGTCTTCGTCGGGGCGCTCGTGAGCAACGACAGCCAGTCGACCGCCATCGGGCTCTCGCTCGGCCTGGCCCTGGCCGCCCTCGGTGGCTGCATGGTCCCGTTCGAGGTGTTCCCCGACTGGCTGAGGACACTGGCCCACATCACACCCCACGCCTGGGCCATCGACGCCTTCACCGAGGTGATCCAGCGGGGCGGTGGGCTCGGCCAGATCGTTGGTGAGCTGGCCGTGCTGCTGGTGGCCGGCGTCGTGCTGCTGGCCGGGGCCAGCGCCGCACTGCGGCGGGCGATCGTCGGCTGAGTGCGCGCCGGTCCGGGCGTCAGTTGCGCAGCGCTCGACCGGTGAGGTGGAGGAAGACCGCCTCCAGGTCGGGCTCGACGACCTCGACCGACTGCACCCGGGCTCCGGCCGCCTCGGCCGCCGACAGGATGGCGGGGAGGGCGCGCTGGGAGTCGGTCAGACCGAGATCGAGGCGGTGGTCGCTCGACACCACGCTGTCGACCTCGGGCAGCGCCAGCAGGCGATCGGCGGCTTCGGCCTGACCCGAGTCGAGGCCGAGCCGGACGCGGTCGCGCTCGCCCACGAGGGCAACCAGCTCCCGCCTCGTCCCCTCGGCCACCATCGTGCCGTGGTCGACGATGCCGACCCGGTCGCAGAGCCGCTCCGCCTCCTCCATGTAGTGGGTGGTGTAGAGCACCCCGATACCGGTGGCGCCGAGCTGCTCGACGCTGGCCAGGATGGCGTCCCGGCTCTGCGGGTCGACGCCGACGGTCGGCTCGTCGAGGACGAGCAGGCTCGGCTGGTGCAGGAGCCCGATGCCGATGTTGAGCCGGCGCTGCATCCCGCCGGAGAAGTCGCCGGCCCGATCGTCGGCCCGGTCGGCCAGCCCCGTCGTCACCAGGACCTCGTCGACCCTGGCCGCCAGGGATCGACCGCCGAGACCGTGGAGCCGACCGAAGAACCGCAGGTTCTCCGCCGCCGACAGATCGGGGTAGATGGCCAGGTGTTGGGGCACGTAGCCGATGGCCCCCTGGACCGTCCTGGGGTCGGCGTCGAGATCGGAGCCGAGGACCCGGACCGTGCCGCCGTCGCGTCGGAGGAGGCCACACAACATCGAGATGATGGTGGTCTTGCCGGCCCCGTTCGGCCCGAGGAGGCCGTAGGTCTCACCGGCGGCGATCGCGAATCCGACGTCGTCGACCACCGTCCGCTCGCCGTAGCGCTTCGTCAGCCCCCGGCAGGTGAGCACGTCGCCGGCCGAGGGTGGTGCGTTGCCGCCGTTCGTCGTCCCTGGAAGTCCGACCATGTGACCAGCCTCGTGAGCGGATGGTCTGGACCCCAGGGTCGTTGGTCCTGCGATCCCCCGAGCCGTCGGGTGGGACCTCGGACCCTGCCACCCGGCGACGGCTGGTCCCATGCTGGAGCCGTCCCCGAACCACGAGGTCGACGATGTCCGGAGCGGTGGTCAAGCGGTGCGTCACGCTCGCCGAGTTGGCCGAGCGGCTGCGGACGACCGATCTCGTCCCCAGCCAGCGACCGCTGCTCGAGCGGACCGATGAGCGGCTGGCCGAACTCGCCGTCGCCGGTGTCGCCTCGGTCGCCGACCTCCGGGCCCGCCTCGAGTACATGAGCTCGGTCCCCGCTGTCGCCACCGTCAGCGGCGTCGACGAGGACTACCTCGTGCTGCTCAGACGGGCCGTCCGGGGCTTCTACCCCCGGCCGCGGCCGCTGCGGGCCTTCGACTGGATCGGTCCCGAGTCGATGGCGGCCCTGGCGTCGGTCGGCATCACGGACAGCGAGCAGCTGCGACTCGCCACTCGCTCGGGCCCGGTTGCGCTGGCCGAGCGATCCGGGGTGGCCGTGGCCACGATCGCCGAGCTGGCCGAGCTCACCGACCTCGTACGGGTGCAGTGGGTCAACCCGAGCCTCGCCCGGGCCCTGGTGGCCGCCGGGTACCCGTCGGCCTCGGCGCTGGCCGCAGCGGACCCGACCGAGCTTGCGCTGGCGTTGGCCGCGGCCAACGAGCGTCGGCGGTTCTTCGACGCCACGATCGGCGAGCGCGACCTCGGTCGGATCGTCGACGCCGCCGGCTACGCCGACTGACCAGCCGAGAAGGGGGTTCCGAGCAGCGGCTGGTTGCGGCGTTGCCGCACTCGCAGACGGCCGGTCGCTCGCCCGACCGCGTCGGTCCGCCCCGCGCCTCCCCGAACCTCGAGCCCGGTGCTCCGGTTCGACCCTGCTAGTCGACGTCCTTCGACGGGCGGGTGCTGCCGTCTTCCAGTCGGTGGTAGACCGCACTGCCGGTCATGCGGCCGCCCAATCCGCCCCCGGCCTGCGGACCGAGCGTCTCGCGGATCTCCTCGACGAGGTCGTCGGTCCTCTGAGGAGCGTTGGATGCGGTCGACGACGTCGGTTTGAACAGTGCCTGGAGGAATCGTCGGATGCTCATGGGATCACGATGCGGCCCCGTCGCTCGGCTGCTCAGAGTCCTACGTCCCGTCCTCTGCGAGCCGGTCGGGCCCTGCTGAACCCGCTTGCGGGCGCGTCGACGTCGACCGGCACCGTGCTGTACCCGGTGCTCTGGTTGCTCGGCATCCCGCTTCGACTCGTCGGACCGTCGGCGACGGCCGTGCTCGAGCTCATGCGAGGCATCATCACCCTCCCGGCCCGCGTCCTACGAGGTCCCCGCGGGGTCCGAGACTGAGGACGCCGCTCAGCTCTCGATCGTCACGACACCACCATCGACCGTACCGACGACGCGGACCGACAGGTCGGTCCACCGGACGCCCTGCTCGGTGGCGAACGTGGCGTCGAGCTCGTCGATGTTGGCGATGGTCACCGATGGCTCCCCACATTGCGGCGGGAACGACTCGAGCAGGGCCTCGCAGAGCTTGGCCACACCGTCGAGCTCGACGACGAACCCGTCCAGCTCGACCGAGCCCGTCTGCGCCGTGGCATCGGCGATGGTGGTGATCACGTCGGTGTCGTCGTCACCGCACCCCGACACCAGCAGGGTGAGCGACGCAGCCACCCCGATTGCCGTTGACCTCGCCCTCATCGGTGCCCGCATCGTCCCGTTCCTCTCCGGCTCGCGGTCGGGTGGCGAGGCCGGTTTCGACCGGGCCGACGCAACCGTTACCACCACGATGTGACAGCCCGCGGATCTGCGTCAGACCCAAAGGTCCCGAGCCTGGCCAGCACCTCCACCCGGGACCTTCGGCACTGCCGTTGACACCGGAGTCGGCGGACGGTGAGGCCATGCCACATCGAGCCGGCGCTTCGAACCGGTGCCCGGACTCGGCGACACGACGACCGGAAGGAAGCACGTGATGGCCACGATCGACCTCAAGCGAACCTACCGCAACCACTACACCGCCAAGCGAACGCCAACCATCGTCGAGGTCCCCCGTCGACCCTTCCTGATGATCGACGGCTCCGGCGATCCCAACACCTCACCCGAGTATCGGGAGGCGATCGAAGCGCTGTACCCGATCGCCTACGGCCTTCGGGCCGCCGTGAAGGCCGCAACCGGCGACGCCTACACCGTCATGCCCCTCGAGGGACTGTGGTGGGTCCACGACCAGGCCGACTTCGATCCGAGCGACAAGTCGAACTGGTCCTGGACGGCCATGATCTGTCTCCCCGACGCGGTCACCGAGACGATGGCGTCCGAGACGATCGGAGCGGTGACCGCCGACAAGGGTCTCGCCGCCGGCCCGAAGGCCCGAATGGAGCACTACACCGAGGGCACCGCCGGCCAGATCCTCCACCTCGGACCCTACGCCGACGAGGGCCCGACGATCGCCGAGCTGCACCGCTTCATCGTCGACGGTGGCTACGCCCTGGCGGGCAAGCATCACGAGATCTACCTCTCCGATGCACGCCGGGCCGACGCGGCGAAGCTCCGGACCATCATCCGCCAGCCGTGCCGGCATGGACCGCATCAACCGCCGCCACCTTCCTGAGCCGCGCCATCCATCCCGCATCGCTGGCGGTCCTCCCGGACGAGGGCCACGTCCCCATCCTGCGGTACTGGGGCGAGATCATCCGCCACCTGACCGAGCCACCGGCCGATGACGTCTGATGCTCGGGGAACCGGGTCGACTGGTCGACCAACTCCGCCTCCGCTCTGACCGCCATCCGGAGCTCGGCCGGCCGCCCATCGGCGTCGCGCTCCTGAGCGCTTCGGAGGCGGTCGATCCGGGACCTTGTCCTCTCCACACGGCTCGGTGACGGGACGACGGTGTCTCCATGACCCGTTCGACCTCCATGGGCGCGTTCAGGCGCCAGGTTTCGGGGCCTCGGATCGGTGCTGCGCCGGTCCGCTTCGCGTGGACGGTTGCGACGCTCTTCGTGGTCGAGAGCCTCATCCTCGCGCTGGCCATCTGGCCGGCGGCGGTGTTCTTCCAGTGGCACCTGAGGTGGGACATCTCACCGTGGATGGTGCGGGGCGTCTTGTTGAGCGCAGCGACCGTGCCGGCTTATCTCATCTTCGCCAGCTTGCTCATGATGCTGTCGGCCCTGGCCTGCCGGCTGCTCGGTTGGCGACCCGAGGCCGATCAGACGATGCGGATCGCCGACCTCGACTGGCCCCTCTTGAACTGGGCGAGGTACTCGGCGGTGAGCCACGTTGTCCGACTGCTCGCCGGCCACGCGCTGCGAGGCACACCGTTGTGGACCTGGTACCTCCGTCTCGACGGGGCCAGGATCGGCCGCAACGTGTGGGTCAACAGCCTTGGTGTCACCGACCACTGCCTTCTCACCTTCGGTGATGATGTCGTCGTCGGCGCCGGTGCTCACCTGTCCGGGCACACCGCCGAGCGGGGCGCGATCCGAACGGCCGCGATCGAGCTCGGCCGCGGCACCACCATCGGGCTCAACTCGATCGTGGGAATCGGCGTCACCACGGGACCGAACTGCCAGGTCGGGGCGCTCTCGTACGTGCCGAAGCACAGTCGACTCGACGGTGGTGCGGTCTACGCCGGTGTCCCGGTCAAACCGCTGCGGGCGGCGGCACCGTAGCCATGTCCGACGGGCCCGAACGCCTCGCCGATCTCGACAGCGATCGCTCGACACCACCGATCGTGCTCGTACCGGGCATCGACGGGACTGCGCTGCTCTTCTACCGCCAGGTCCCGCTCTTGGCCCGGGCGTTCGACGTCGTCGCATTCCCCCTTCCCGACGATCCCGACGCATCGATGGACGACCTCGTCGACGACCTCCATCGATTGATCACCGAGGTGTCGGACCAGGGGGCGATCCTGGTCGGCGAGTCGTTCGGGGGAGCGCTGGCGATGAGCACTGCGCTCGCCCATCCCGACGACGTCGAGGGGCTCGTGATCCTGAACTCGTTTCCCTGGTTGGCCCAGCGGCTCCAGATCTGGGCTGCCCCGTTGGCCCTGCGGATGATCCCCTGGTTCGCCATGCCCCTCGTCCGCAGGTTCACCGAATCTCGGATCCACTCGGCCCACGCCTCGGACGACGACCTCGCCGAGTTCCACGAGCGTTCCCGTTCCATCGGGCGCCGGGGCTACATCCGTCGGCTCGAGGTGCTGCGGCACTACGACGTGCGGGCCGAGCTCGGCTCGATCGAGGCGCCGACGCTGTTTCTCGCCGCGGACCAGGACCGGCTCGTGCCGTCGGTTCGGTGGGCCCGCTACATGGCCGACCGGGTGCCAAACGCCGAGCTGGAGATCCTCGAGGGCTACGGTCACGTCTGCCTCATCAACCACGACCTGGATCTCCTCGACTACCTGGGTCCGTGGTGGCAACGGCGGGGCAGCACGGACCTCGTGCCGTGATTCGGCGACGACGTCCTGATCGGTAGCCACGGGCCCGGCGCGAACGCCGCTCCGGCGCGACCGCCGTTTGTCGCCGCGCCACCGACGGGTTGGACGCTCCGCTTCGTTGGCACAACCCCGGTGGCAGCGGCGAGCGTGCGGATCGATCCCGGGGCGAGGGTGCGACGCCTCCGAGTTCCGGCCCGCTCGCCGACGTGCGTTCGCAGGCTGGACTGGAGTCCTAGAGTTCGCTGGGTGAGTCGTTCACCGTCGATGGATCTGGCCCAGATACGGGCATCGGTTGGCCGTGGGTTCCGCCTGATCGCAGTGTTCTCGGGTCGTGATGACAGGAGGGAGTTCTGGACGTTCACCCTCGCTCTGGTCGGTGTGAGCATGATGGTGATGCCGGCGTTGATCGCGCCCTCCATGTTCTTCTCCGTTGTCCGGGGAAGCGCACCCGACTTCCGGGTTCCGCTGGTGGGGGTGACGGTCGTATCGGTCTCGATGGTCGTGGTGCTCGCGTCGGCGGTCTGTCGGAGGCTCCATGACACCGGCCGGTCGGGACGGTGGGGCCTGTTGCCGGTGCCCAGCCTGCTGGTCGGGCTGGGCCTGGGCTTCACCCTGATGGGTTCGACCCAGGAAGGCCTCCAGCCGTCGCTCGTCGTGTTCGCCCTGAGCTTCGCCAGCAACGTGGTCTACTTCGTGTTGCTGACCATCCTGATCGTGTTGCTGGTTCGGCCCGGAACGGCGGGGTCGAATCGATACGGGCCCGCCATGGCGACAGAGCGACCGAGCGCTGCGGCAGGACGCCTCGAGACGCCGTGAAGGTTGTGCTGGCGGGGCGGTCTCCATCGACGGCTACGTGGACGACCGGCTACTCGACTCGCAGGACGACGTCTGGGGGTTCGACCCGAGCGAGATCACGGCGACCGTCACGTGTTGGTTCGATGCGCGAGATCGGATCGTCAACCGTGAGCACGCCGAGCAGCAGGCGGCGCTGCTACCAGACACAACCGCCGCTGGCTGTGACGGGTGCGGACACGTCGTGCCCGACGTCCCGCAGCAGGCGCTGTCCGCTCAGCGGGGCAGCCGGCGGGAGCGTCAGGTCGAGGCGATCCGCTCGCTCGCATCAACTGGGGGGACGGCGGACTGTGGTTCGGGCCGCAGCCGACAGCGGGTTGCGGATCCAGCTGCCGTTGGCTTGGCGCTCCCACACGGCGACCTCCCACCCGACGGGGCGCGTCGGGTCGACGAGCTCCTTGGCCAACGCGGTGTGGGCATCGAGGTCGTCGACGCCGTAGGCCAGGCTGAGGTGTAGCCAGTCCTTGAGCCGGAGAGCCTCGTCGCCGGGTTCCGGTCGGTCTTCGGCCGCGAGGTCGGCCGTGAGCGACAGGAGCCACGGTGAGCGCAGCTGGAGGCCGACCCACTGCGCGGTGGCGGTCAGGCCGACCACCTCGACGGCGTCGTCCGGTAGTGGACCGGCAGCGTCGAGTCGGTGGCCCATCGCTGCGATCGCCGCCTCGGCGCCGGCGTGTGACCGACGGAAGAAGCCGGTCAGCGTGCAGTGGGGTGGGTAGGCCTGGGCCGTGGTGGACCCGAGCGAGGCGTCGACCTCGGCGAAGTAGCGGTCGATGGCCTCGGCCAGCTCACCGGTTGGGGTGGCGTAGAGGATCAGCTCCCGGCGAGCCCCGAGGGTGCCGACCTCGTCGGGCTGGTTGCTCACGGCCGTAGGTCGGACCGGCGGCCGCCGACCAGCACGTGTTCGACCGCCGCCGGCCGGCCATCGGTCGGCGGGACCACGACCACCAGGTCGGCTCGCTGGCCGGCGCCGATCCGGCCGCGATCGTCGAGCCCGGCGACCCGGGCCGGTGTCTCCGACACCTGGCGCCAGGCCGGTCCGAACGCCATCACACCCTCGGTGGTGGCGACGAAGGGGGCCTGGAGCAGGGACGGGTAGTGGTAGTCGGAGCAGAGGATGTCGCCGGCCCCTGCGGCCAGGGCGTCAGCAACGGAGAGGTTTCCGAGATGTGAGCCACCCCGAACCAGGTTGGGGGCGCCGAGGAGCACGGCGACGCCGTTCTTGCGGTAGGCGGCGGCGAGGTCGATCGACATCGGGAACTCGGCGATGGCCACGCCGAGCTCGAGATCGCGCCTCAGGTGCTCCTCGCAATCGGGGTCGTGGGAGGCGGTCGGGCAACCGATCCGGCGGGCGACGTCAGCCAGCTCGCGCTCCTGGTCGGCCCCGATGTCCCGCTGGCGGGCCCGGTCGGCCTGCAGCGGCCCGAGGTCGTTGGCCGACAAACCGGTGCGCTGGAACTGAGTCATCGAGAGACCGCTGTCGCCGTCCCTTGTGTGGTCGTTGTAGGAGAGCATGGCGATCCGCCCGGCCTCGAGCAGGCGGACCAGCTCGTCGTGGTCGTCGACGTTGCAGCGTTCGTGGCGAACGTGTAGTCGGACGTCCGGTCCACCCGTGCGGCGATCGAGGCCGTCCACGAGTCGGCGCAGAGTCTCTCGGCTGCGTAGCCCCGGCTCCCAGCTGTCGGTGGCCGACAGGTAAGCGGTGGTGATGCCGGCGGCGAGGAGCTGGGCGTCGTTGTCGGCAAGCGCCAGCTCGACATCGACCGGCACGCCGGGCCGGGGCAGCAGGCATCGCTCGAAGGCGTCGCCGTGCAGGTCAACGATGCCAGGCAGGACCAGGCGGCCGGCAACGTCGACTACCTCGACCCCATGGCCGAGAGCCGGGCCACTGTCCGCCACCGCGCCGTCGGCGAGACCGTGAACTGCGGAGATCCGAGAATCGCCGATGAGGACCGTCGCCTCGGTCGGTTCGTCGGCGTCGGGCCGCAGGACCCGTCCGCCGACCAGGGCCAGTTGGCGGTCGCCCACCGCTGCCACCTCCGTCTCGTGTGGTCGTCGAACGAACACTAGGGCCGGCCGTTGAACGAACGCTGGCCGCACAGTGAACTCTGGGATACCCAGTTGTCATGACAACTGGGTCGTGCTCTGATCAGGACGTGAGTCGAAACGACGGCGTCGACCCGCACGGCGGCGCCACGATCCCGACCTATCTGCAGCTGGCGGCCGAACTGGCGGACCGGTGCCGAGACCTCCCGGGCGGCACCCGGCTGCCGTCCGAGAACGAGCTGGCGGCGGCAAACGGGGTCAGCCGGATCACCGCCCGTGCCGCCCTCCAGGAACTGGAGCAGCGTCACGTCGTTCGCCGCCAGCGTGGTTCGGGAACCTTCGTCGCCAACCGCATCCCCTACGTCGTGCGTGCCGGTATGCCGCCCAGCTGGACCGCCATCGTCGCCACCGCCGGTCACGAACCCGCCCACCGCCTCCTCTCGGTCGAGACCGTTCGTGCTCCCGCCGCCGTGGCCAGGGCCCTGCTGCTGCCTCGGGGGCGCAGCGTCGTGCGTGCCGTTCGCCTCGGCCTGGTCGACGGGGTGGTCGCCAGCCACCAGGTCAGCCACCTCCCGACCGCCATCGTCCCTGATCTGGCCCGGCATCTGGAGCGGGGGTCGCTGACCAAGCTGCTGATCGAGCACTACGGCCTCCAACCCGACCGCTGGTGGTCCCGGGCCGAGATGGCGACGGTCCCGGCAGAGGTCGGCGTCGAGCTCGAGGTGAGCGGTCGACCGATGGCGTGGCGGATCGAGTCGGTCAATGTGTGCCGTCGCCGGGGGGTGCCGGTCGAGGTGACCACCGGGTGGATGCGGGCCGACCAGTTCGAGGTCGCGCTCGAGTTCGGGCCCACCGATGGCGCCAACGAGATCGCAACCATGGACGGGGGACGGGAGTGAGCGAGCGATGACAACCGCCGAGACCAGCGATGATCGCCCCGGCCGCGGACCGGATCACGAACCCGATGCGGAGCGGGCGAGGCGGGCCGAGCTGCTGGCCGCGGCCGAGCGGCAGCCGCTGCTCGACGTGGCCGATGCCTGCCTCGATGGGGCCGAGCCGCCCCAGGCGGTGCTGGCGCCCGAGGTCGGGGCCCTGGTGCTGACCGTCCGGGAGCCGGTCGAGGCCACCCGGTTCCAGCTGGCCGACGTGCTGGTGACCCGCTCCGAGGTGGTGCACCGCGGGGCCCAGGGCTGGGCGATGCGGATGGGAGAGGACCGTGCCGGTGCCCTGGCTGCGGCCATCTGCGACGCCGAGTGCGAGGCTGACGGCCCCGCCCGGTCCCGGGTCGACACGCTGTGCCGGGCCACGGCCAGGCGACTGGCCCGGGAGCGGCGAGTCGAGTGGGAGCAGCTCCGGCCGACGATCGTCGAGTTCGAGGAGATGAGCGAATGACCGCCCAGCCGACCGCGGCGGCCGTTGGGCCGAGCGCACCGCTGGTTGCGGCCGCCCGCCTGCGGGGCGACACGTCACAGCGCGTCTTCGACGTGTTGCTCCGCTGCCTGGCCGAGCCGGGCACCGTCCACCGCCTGCCGTCCCTGCCACCGGAGGTGTCTGGTCCGGCCTGGCTGGCCCTGGCGCTAGCGGACGTCGACGTCGCCGTCGCCGTCATCGGTGTCGAGGGCGGTGCCGGTGCCGAGGGCACCACGGCCGAGCTGATCCGGCGCGCCACCGACGCCGCAATCGTCGGCGTGACCGATGCGGCCATTGTCGTCTCGCTCGCCCAGCCGGGGACTGCGCTGGCCGACGTGGCGATCGGGACCGCGCTGGCCCCCGAGGACGGGGCCCGGGTCGCCCTGGCGGTCGAGCACGTCGACACCGTCGATGGCACCGGCGAGAAGCCGGTCGATGGAACCGCGCTGACGCTGAGCGGACCCGGCGTGCCCGGCGAGCGCACCGTCGTCGTGCACGGCCTCGATCAGGCCGCCGTCGCCCACCTCGGCAACGTCGACGGGCGCTTTCCGACCGGCTTCGATACCTGGCTGTTCACCCCCGGCGGTGAGGTCATGGCGATCTCCCGCAGCACCACGGTCCGCATGGCGGCCGGGACAGAATCCGGATGGATGAACGACGCCGACGACACCGAGCGCTCGGCCGCATCGGCCGACCAGAACCGAAGGAGTTGACGTGGGCTATGCCGCCGCCAAGGGAGGCTTCGACGCCATCCGGTCGGCCGAGGAGCTGGTGCGCCGGCATCGTTTGGAGGCCCGCAGCAGCTGGCTGGAGATCGATCAGATCATCGAGCGCCTTGGCTACGCCGTCGACCGGGTGATGGGGGAGGGGGCGCTCTGGGATCCCGAGAGCTCGGCCATCGCGTTCCGCCAGGCGGAGGGCGACGTCGTCGAGGCCGCCCACCTCGTCCGGGCCTACCGATCGACCCTGCCCCGCCTCGGCTATGCCGAGCTGGTCGATGCGGACGAGATCGACGTGCTCCGCCGGATCGTGCCCGCCTTCCGGGAGCCGCCGGGCCCTCAGCTGCTCGGCCGGACCCCGGACTACACCGGCCGGCTCCTCGAACGCTCGCCCGAGGACGAGTCCAGGCGACAAGCCGCCCTTGCCGCCGCCGAGGCCGGGGACGCTGCGGCCGCAGCCCTGGCCGATGATGGTCGAGCCACCGATGGCTCGCCCACCGACGCCGACACCGCCGGCAGCGGCTTGGAGCCGGCACGCGTGCCCGGGCGGCTGATGGACGTCCTGCGCTCGATGGACCTCCTGGTCGACCGGCGGCGAGACGACGACCCGGCGGCGGCCGACATCTCCCGGGTCCCGGCCCGGCCCGGGGCGCCGCGGTCGGCCCGGCTGTCGGCGATGGCCCGGGCCGAGACGGGCGCCCTCGTCCAGCTCTGGTACCGCAACATCCTCGGCCCCGACCGCAACATCCACGAGGTCACCCTCGGCGAGGTCCGCCATGGCCGGCTCCCCGTTCGGGCCGAGCACCCGCACCTCGGCCGTCCGGTGACCGTCGGTCACGTACGGGTCACCGAGGTCGAGGCCATCGAGGACCTCGACGGCAACGACGAGGACCGGTCCCGGTTCGACGTCGGCTATGGCCTGTGCCTCGGCCACAACGAGAAGAAGGCCATCGCCATGGCCAATCTCGACATCGCCCTGCACCGTGACCTCGCCCTCGGCGACGATGCCGGTCCGCTGGAGCAGTCGGTGCTGATGACCACCGACGGGCTCGACGCATCCGGCTTCCTCGAGCACCTCAAGCTGCCCCACTACGTGACCTTCCGATCGATGGTCGAGCGCAAACGGGCGATGGCCCCGGCCCCCGTCGAGCCCGAGGCCACGGCCACCGAGGCCAAGGCGGTTGGCGCATCGAGCGAGGTGCCGGTCGGATGACCACCATCGAGGACCTGCTCCAACAGCCGGCCACCGTCGAGGAGCGGAAGACCCCGATCCTCGACGAGTCGTCCAAGCGGGAGATCCGCCGGGCCTGCCTGACCGCGGTCGCCGTGCCCGGCTACCAGGTGCCGTTCGGCTCCCGAGAGATGCCGGTGGCCCGGGGCTGGGGCTCGGGTGGGCTGCAGATCACGCTGGCGGTCGTCGGCCGCGACGACGTGGTCAAGGTCTACGACCAGGGTGAGGACGGCGGCGTCAACGCCGCCAACCTGCGTCGCCTCATCCGCAGCGCCGAGCCGGTGACGACCACGACCGATCCCCGGGAGGCCGACGTCATCCAGACCCGCCACCGGGTGCCCGAGGACGTGCTGGTCGACGGCCAGATCCTCGTGCTCCAGGTACCGGTGCCCGAGCCGCTCCGCGGCGTCGAGCGGGACATGACCGAGCTGCGGCGCATGCACGCCGAGGCCGACTACGCCAAGATGTGGGTCAGCCTCTACGAAGACATCGTCCGCAACGGGATCATCACCCAGACCACCGGCTACCCGTGCCTGGTCGGCGGCCGCTACGTGATCGCGACCACACCGATCCCCCGGTGGGACGTGCCGCCGCTGCACCAGGCCAGGTTCCTCTCGCTGTTCGGGGCCGGTCGGGAGAAGCGGATCTACGCCATCCCGCCCCACACCGACGTCGAGCCGCTGACCTTCGAGGACGTGCCGTTCCAGGTCGAGGAGGTCGTCGAGCCCTGCCGCTGCGGCCTGATCCAACCGGACGAGGAGCCGGGGGCGTACCTCGTCGAGCTGCCCGGCCAGACCGGCGAGACGGTCTGGGCCTGCAGCGACACCGACTGGTGCGCACGCCGCCGGCTGGAGGCCGGGCTGCTCGGCGAAGACGCCATCGACGCCCTGGAGGTGGACCTGTGAGCCCGCACACCCAGCCGCGGCAGCGTGGAATGATCGGCGGCACGGCGGCCACCGCCCTCGCCGTCGAGAGACTCGGCAAGATCTACGGCCCGGGCGGCCCCGAGGCGGTCGAAGGCACCGGCCCCGAGTTCGCCCGCTCGGTCAGCCCGAGCACCGGCGCCGTGATCGGCTGCTGGGACGTCTCGTTCGCGGTGGCCCCCGGCGAGGCACTCGGCATCATCGGTGAATCTGGCTCCGGCAAGTCGACGGTCATGCGCTGCATCGCCGGCGACCAGAGCGCCAGCGCCGGGTCGGTCAACCTCGCCGGCGTCGACCGGCCCGGCGGCACGCCGGCCGACTTGCTCCAGCTCGCCCCGTCCGATCGTCGGGCCCTCCGGATCGACCGGCTGTCAGTCGTCTACCAGGACCCGGCCGAGGGGCTCGACCTGCGGGTCTCGGCCGGCGGCAACATCGCCGAGCCACTCACGGCCGCCGGTTGGCGCCACTTCGGTCGGATCCGGCAGCGGGCCGCCGACCTGCTGTCGCGCACCGAGGTGCCGCTCGACCGGATGGACGACCCTGTCCTCACCTATTCGGGGGGTATGCGCCAGCGGGTCCAGCTGGCCAAGGCCCTGGCCAACGATCCGCAGGTGGTGCTGCTCGACGAGCCGACGACCGGGCTCGACGCCTCGGTGGCCGCCGGCGTGCTCGACCTGATCCGTGACCTCCTCGAGGAGACGGGGATCGCGGCGGTGGTGGTGAGCCACGACTTCTCGGTCATCGAGATGTTGACCCGGCGCTGCCTGGTCATGCACCACGGTCGGGTGGTCGAGGAGGGTCTCACCGACCAATTGCTGGAGGACCCCCAGCACCCCTACAGCCAGCGCCTGGTGGGAGCGGCCCGAGGATGAGCGATCGAACGCGGCCTGACGATCTCACCCTGCCCGACGACCTCCTGCTGTCGATACGGGACCTCCGCAAGCGCTTCGTGCTGCATGCCGTCGACGGTCGGGTCGTCGAAGGTCTCCAAGGCGTCGACCTCGATGTCGCCGAGCGCCGCCACCTAGCGCTCGCCGGGCTGTCCGGCGCCGGCAAGTCGAGCCTGCTCAAGTGCATCCACCGGACCTACGTGGCCGACGCCGGCACCATCCACTACCGGACCGAGCCCGGCGCCGTCGTCGACCTCACCGGGCTGCCAGACGCCGAGATGGCCGATCTGCGGGCCCGGGAGATCGGCTACGTCTCGCAGTTCCTCCGGGCCGAGCCCCGCCGCGGCGTCCACGACGTCGTCACCCGGGCCGCCGTCCGCATGGGGGCCGACGCCGACGAGTCCGCCGACCGGGCGGCCGAGGTGCTGCGCCGGGTCAACATCGCCGAGAACCTCTGGCAGACCTACCCGACCCTGTTGTCTGGCGGCGAGAAGCAGCGGGTCAACCTGGCCGCCGGGATCGTGGTGGCGCCCCGGCTGCTACTGCTCGACGAGCCGGTCAGCGCCCTCGACCCGGCCAACCGCGAGGGGGTCATCGAGGTCGTCGCCGACCTGACGGCCCGGGGCGCGACGGTGGTCAGCGTGTTCCACGACCTCGACGCCATCCGCCGCCTGGCCGACCTGGTGGTCGTGCTGGCCGGCGGCCACGTCACCGACAGGGGCACCCCGACCGACGTGCTCGAACGAGGACTGGAGCTCGTGCCCTCATGACCCAGAGCTACCTGCTGGCCGGTGTCCGGGCCGTGCTGGCCGACCGTGTGCTCGATCGGACCGTCGTCGAGGTCGTCGACGGCCGGATCGCCGCCATGGAGGAGCGGACCGACCGCCCCGGCCCGGCCATCGACGCCGACGGGCTGTTCCTGCTGCCCGGCCTGATCGACAGCCACTCCGACGGCCTGGAGATCGAGATCCGCCCCCGGCGGACGGCCACCTTCCCGCTCGACTTCGCCCTGACCTCGTTCGAGGGCCGGGTCCGCTCGGCCGGCGTCACCACCATCTTCCATGGGCTCGGCTACCAGGAGAAGCCCCGCGCTGGCCGTTCGGTTGCCGAGGCCAGCCGCATCTGCACCGCCATCCGTGACCGGCGGACCGGCGGCCAGGCCGCGGTGCGCCACGAGCTGCTCTACCGCTTCGAGGCCCGCGATCCGGTGGCCATCGAACCGATGCTCGACGACCTCGAACGCAGCCACGACGCCGGCCTGGTCAACGCCCTCGTCTCGTTCGAGGACCACACGCCGGGCCAGGGGCAGTTTCGCGATGTGGGGCAGTTCAAGGCCTACATCGATCCGGCGGCCACCGACGGACTCACGCTCGACGAGTACGTACAGCGGATCATGGACGAGGCCGAGGAGCGCCGCCCGTATCGGGAGAAGAACCTCGATCGTCTCGGCGGCCTGGCCCGTGACGGGCGGCTGCGGTTGGTGGCCCACGATCTCGACTCGCCCGAGGCGGTGGCCGCCGCGGTCGAGGCCGGCTCGGCGATCGCCGAGTTCCCCGTCATCCGACCAGCCGCCGAGGCGGCGAGGGCGGCCGGCATGTCCATCGTCGCCGGCGCCCCCAACGTGATGCGGGGCACGTCGGCCTCGGGCAACGTGTCGGCCCGCGAGCTGATCGCGGCCGGGCTTTGCGACGTCATCGCCTCCGACTACCTGCCGGCGGCCCTGCTGGCGTCTGCCTTCGCCCTGGCCGCCGACGGCGTCTGCTCGCTCCCGGCGGCCGTCGCCCTCGTCACCTCCGGCCCGGCCGACATGGTCGCCCTCGAGGGTCGTGGCCGCCTGGCCGTCGGCGCCATCGCCGACCTCGTCCTGGTCGACGGCCGGGGCAGTCACCCCCGGGTGGTCGGCGTCCGCCGGGCCGACGATCCCGCCGACCGATCCCTGCTGTGAGCGAACGGGGGATGACACGGTGAGCAGCACGGCCACCACGTCGACCGACCACGCGACGTTCCACCCGGCGCTGCGTGCTGCGGCCGAAGTCGCGGCCACGGCGTGGCGCCGGGCCACCACCGATCACGATCGCCACGAGTTGATCGAGTCGGTGGGTGACGGTGCCGACGGCACACCGAGCTCTCGACTCGACGAGCTGGTCGAGGCTGCGATCCTGGAGGCCGTCGACCCCCTCGGGGTCAACGTGCTGTCCGAAGAAGCGGGCTGGCTCGACCGGGGCTCGGCCGTCAGCCTGGTCATCGACCCGGTCGACGGCACCGGCAACGCCGCGGCCGGCGTGCCCTTCGCCGGCTTCACCGCCGCCATCGCCATCGACGAGCGCTTCGTCGAGGGTCTCACCGTCTGGCTTGACACCGGCCGCTGGTGGTGGGCCGACCGGAACGGGCGGGGCCACCACGGCACCACCGCCATCCGAGCCACCGACCTGGGCGGCACCCTCGCCGTCGCAGCAGCGGCGCCGCCCCTCCAGGCCTCCGGCCGGACCACGCTCGACGGGGCCATCGTGTCGATGATCCGACCAAAGGAGGATCCGAGCGGGTTCCTGGCCATCGCCCGCTGCGCCGACCGGGTCCGCATCCTCGGTTCCTCCGCCATCGAGGGGGCGCTGGTGGCCCAGGGCAGCCTCGACGCCGCCATCGACGCCGGCTCCCGAACCCATCGCATCGTCGACCTGGCGGCCGCCGTCGTCCTGCTCGAAGCGGCCGGCGGCGTCGTGGTCGACGTCCACGGCCGACCGGTCGAGTTCACGACCGACATTACCGGCCGTTGGAGCGGCGTCTGCGCCGGCAGCCCGGCCCTCGCCGACGAGGTGCTCGACCTTCTCGCACACCACAGCTGATCCAGCGTCGACCACCGCTGGCTGCTCATGGAGGGCGTCGGTGCTCGTCGTGCCCGGTGCAGAACCCGATCTGTCCAACGATCCCCACAGTTCACCAAATGGATCGACGAGCGTCCGTGCCGTCTCACGAAGATGTCATGTCAACCTCCTAGTTTCCGTGGCACCAGCAACTGACCCCCTGGAGACACAGATATGAGGACGTCCTCCCCATCGCGCCTACTGCTGGCGCTTCTCGCCGCGCTCTCGCTGATCGCGGCAGCGTGTGGCGACTCTGCTGACGCCACCGACGAGGCGACGACCGAAGCCGCCACCGACGATGCTGTGAGCGACGCCGCTGATGCCGCCGACGAGGCCGTGGCGGAGACGGAGGAAGCGGCCGACGAGGCTGCCGAGGCCGTCGAGGGCGCCGCCGCCTCCGACGATCGGGAGGGCTGGCCCGAGACTCTGCGCTTCGCCGTCGTGCCCTCGCAGGAAGAGCAGCAACAGATCGATCAGTACCAGCCCGTGCTCGACATCCTCGAAGAGGAGCTCGGTATTCCGATCGAGTTCAGCTTCGCCACCGACTACGCCGGTGTGATCGAGGCGATGATTGCCGGCAACCTCGATATGGCCCAGTTCGGTCCGTTCTCCTACGTGATCGCCACCGGCAACGGTGCCGACATCGTGCCGATCGCCATCGGCCAGGAGGGTGACAGCCCGGCATCGTATCGCTCGTACGGCATCACCCAGGCCGGCAACGACGAGATCAACTCGATCGCCGACTTCGCCGACCGCAACATCTGCTTCGTCGACCCGGGATCGACCTCGGGCTTCCTGTTCCCCTCGGCCGGGCTGCTCGGCGAGGGCATCGACCCGGAGACCGGCGTCGCCGGCACCTTCGCCGGTGGCCACGATGCCTCCGCCCTCTCGGTGGCCAACGGCACCTGTGAGGCCGGTTTCGCTTACGACGCCATGGTCACGGCCCGCCTGATCGCCCAGGGCGACCTGACCGGTGTGGTCGACACCGTCGAGGACGAGACCATCAGTGAGGACAGCGCCGAGCTGAAGATCGTGTGGAAGAGCCCGCCGATCCCCAACTCGCCGGTCGCCATCCAGGCCAGTTTCCCGCAGAGCTTCATCGACGCCGTCACCGACGTCTACGTCAACGAGATCAACGCCGACCGGTTCCTCGCCGACGGCTATTGCACCCAGGAGGACTACGACGCCGGCGAGTGCTCGATCGCCGAGGAGGGCGCCACCCAGTACCTCCCGGTGACCAACGAGCTCTATGACGGCATCCGCTTCGTCTGCGAGCAGACCGGCTCCGCTCGCTGCGACGGCTGATCGATCCCCGGTTCCTCTTCTCCGGCGATGGGCGGGGGCGCCTGGGGCGCCTCCGCCCGATCCGGTTCCTGGACCACCAACGACACCCCACAAAGGACTGGCGATGAGCACCAACGGCACAGCAGAGACCATCATCAGCGTTCGAAACCTGCGGAAGGAATTCGCAGGTGGCACCGTGGTCGCTCTCGACGACGTCAGCCTCGATGTTCCAGCGGGCCAGCTGCTCGTGATCATCGGCTTGTCCGGCTCGGGGAAGTCGACCTTCCTTCGCCACCTGAACAGGCTGAACGTCCCGACCTCCGGCCAGGTCGAGGTACTCGGCCACGACGTGAACACCGCCAAGGGCTCAGAGCTCCGCGAGCTGCGTCGCGACGTCGGGTTCATCTTCCAGCAGTTCAACATCGCTGGCCGCCTCACCGTCCTCGAGAACGTCCTCTCGGGCGCCCTCGGTCGGCTGCGCGGACCGCGCTACGGGGTGCTCACGTACCCCAAGAGGCTCCGTCGCGACGCGCTCGAGCAACTCGAGCGCGTCGGCCTCGCTGACCGCGCCTTCCAGCGCACCGACACGCTCTCGGGCGGTCAGCAGCAGCGGGTCGCCATCGCTCGGACGCTGATGCAGAAGCCCAAGATCGTGCTGGCCGACGAGCCCGTTGCCTCCCTCGACCCCGAGATTTCCGGGCAGGTGATGGACGTCCTGTTCCGTGTCACGAGCGAGGAGAACATGACTGTGATCACCTCGCTCCACCAGGTCGAGCTGGCCTTGGGCTGGGCTCAGCGAATGGTGGGGCTTCGCGACGGTCAGCTCGTGCTCGACCGCGATGCCGCGGGTCTCAGCACCGATGAGGTCATGACCGTCTACAGCCGTCTCGATCCGACCGGCGAGAAGCGTGAGGAGTATGCGCAGGAGAAGGAGGCGATCGGCGCATGACGATCACCGAGGATCCTGCCGTCGCCCCAACCGGTGGCGGCACCTCGAGTTCCGGCGGCGAGTACCGCCTGAGTCCACCGTGGGACCGGCGACGAATCGAACTGACCGCGACAGCGATCGTCTTCGGCGCCATCTCCACCTGGGCTATCTGGCGGACGAACATCTGGGACCTCGGCCAGATCTTCGGTGAGGGCCGCCAGTCCATGCTGAACTTCCTCTTCGGCACCGACATCCGCAACGGCGCGCTGCCGCCGAGGTTCGACGAGCTCGGCGAGATCGTCGATCAGGCGGTCGTCACCTTCTTCATGGCGGTCGCCGGCACCGCGTTGGCGGCCGTCATCAGCTTCCCGCTCGGCTTCCTCGCAGCGAGGAACACGTCGCCCCACCCCGTGCTGCGCTCCATCGCTCGCGGCATCATCGTGTTCGCGAGGACGATCCCGGACCTCGTGTTCGCGTTCATCTTCGTGCGCGTCTATACGATCGGCCCGCTTCCCGGCATCCTCGCCCTCGGCTTCCACGCCATCGGCATGATCGGCAAGCTGCTGGCCGATGCGATCGAGGAGACCGATCCCGGCCAACGTGAGGCGGTAGCGGCCACCGGTGGTGGCTGGTTCCAACAGATGTCGACCGGCGTGCTGCCGCAGGTGGTCCCGAGCTTCCTGGCCACGGTGATGTTCCGGCTGGACATCAACTTCCGGTCCTCGACCGTGCTCGGCATCGTCGGCGCTGGTGGCATCGGCCAGCTCTTCAACCTCTACAAGGGCAACCTCCGCTGGGATCTGGCCATGGGCGTGGTGGTGGTCATCATGATCACGGTGCTCCTCGTCGAGGCGATGTCGACCAGCGTGCGCAGGGCGATCCTCGACGCCGACGCGGCGAACGAACCAGGACGAGTGGCGAAGTGGATCGAAGCGGTGATCGGTCGGTCGAAGGTGACCAACGCCGATCTCGCTCCGGCCGCCGACGCCGCGTCCCGGGACACGTCGACCACGACCGGCCAGGCCGTTCCCTTCGACCGGGAACGGCTCGTGCCGCCGTTCGATGCCTACCGGCAGAAGATGGCCTTCTCGGCGCTCACCGCCGTCGTGCTGATCTTCGCCAGCTACCTGATCACACAAATCAGCATCCGCAACTTCTTCAACGGGCTGCGGCCTCAGTTCGGGGACCCAGACCCTGGCCAGCTCCCCACGGTGTGGAACATCGGCCAACGGCTGATTCCCCGCAACTTCGACTGGTGGACCCCGCTGGTGAGATCGGCGATGTTCGACACGGTCGCGGTCGGCGTCGCGGCCTCGGCCATCGGGATCCCGATCGCACTTCTGTTCGGGTACGCCGCGGCCCGCAATGTCTCCCCGAACCGGTTCACCTACGCGGCAACGCGGTTGATGCTCGTGCTCATCCGTGCGTTGCCCGACCTGATCATCGTGATCATGCTCGTTGCGGCGATGGGCCTGACGCTGATCCCCGGTGTGATCGGACTCATCCTCGGGGCCATCGGGTTCGGCGGCAAGCTGTTCGCCGAGGGGGTCGAGGAGATCAACACGGGGCCGAGGGAGGGCGTGTTCGCAACCGGTGCGACCCGGACGCAGGAAGCGCTCTCTGCGGTCACGCCGCAGTTCATGCCGGCCCTCGTCGGCGTGAGCCTCTACATCCTCGACATCCTGATCCGGGGCTCGGCGGTGCTCGGTGTCGTCGGCGCCGGCGGCATCGGCGCCCTGATCTCCAACTTCATGCAAGGACAGCGGTTCGAAGAAGTGGGCGGCATCCTCCTGTTCCTCTTCGTCGTGATCTTCACGATCGAACGCATCTCGGATTGGATCCGCAAGCGGCTGATCTGATGGCCGGCGCCCCAGTTCGTGGCCGTGCTGTGGTCTGTGCACCGCAAGAGGTTCATCCGACGTTCGCCGGCTGGACGGATCGGTGCGTCACACTCGACGCATGGACGATCTGGCATCAGCCCAACATCCGGAACAGGCGGTCGACGCACTGATCGATCTCTTCGAGCGCCACGGGCGATTGCGCGACGGCAACGGCATCACCCAGGAGGACCACGCCCTCCAGAGCGCAAGGCAGGCGATCGACGAGGACGCTCCCCCGGCGCTCGTGGCTGCGGCACTCCTCCACGATGTCGGGCACCTGCTCGTCGAGCGCGACCGCATGCCGACCGTCGACCTTCGCCACGAAGCGGTCGGCGCCCGAGCGCTCGCCCGCTGGTTCGATCCGGACGTGACCAACCCGATCGCCCTCCACGTCGACGCCAAGCGCTACCTGTGCGCCGTCGACCCCGACTACTTCGGCGTCCTGTCGCCCGGCTCCGTGCACTCCCTCGAGCTCCAGGGCGGCCCGATGGTACCCGAGGAGGTGGAGCGCTTCGAGGCCCTGCCTGGCGCCGAGGCGGCCGCTCGGCTGCGCCGGTGGGACGAGGGGGCAAAGGTCCCCGGCATCGACGCTGGTGAGTTCGCCGACCATCGCGAGCTGCTGATGGATCTGGCCCGTTCCCCGTCCCCCGGTTCCCACGAGGTGTAGGTCGGGCGCAGACACATCGACTGCGGGCCTCGTTCCACGGCGTTGCGAGTTCGTCGACTCTCCATGTCCGAGCAACTCGGGGGCCCGATCGAGGTCATGCCACGGTGTAACGCTCGACTCCCGTGGACGATCGCGTCGAGGATCGGCTGGTTGGCCCGGACATGTTCACGGGCAGAACGAAGACGATCACCACGGCGGGAGGAGCGGCGATCGGTTCGACGCCGGCGGGAGCCGCCCCGGCTCCGTGCTGTGACCGGAGCCTGCTGGCTCGCTTCGCTCCGATTCTCGTGCTGGAGCGCCACGAGCTGTTCCGGCCGACGTCGTTCGACGGCTACGTTGCCGCCTGTCGCCTCGTGACCGGACGAGACGATGCCATCGCAGTGGCCGCCGATGACCTGGACGACCGCTGGGGAGCCGGTACGAGTCTTCGGTTCGTGACCGACGCCGACCGGCGAGCGGTCTCGAATCGACTCGACCGGCGTCTGTCGCAACGAACGTCGTCGGCCCGGCTCGGCTGCGTCGGCCTCTTCGGTCGGCTCCTCGGTGCGGTCTTCCAGCTGTCGGTCTGGCTTCGACCGACCCTGCCCCGGCGAACTGCCACGGCCGCCGCCATGCGGGCCCGCCAGCTGGAGCTGGAGCAGGATCCCGTCTGCTATGGCCGGGTGGTGACGGCCGGTGAGTGGCTGGTGCTGCACTACGCATGGTTCTACGTGATGAACGACTGGCGGACCGGGTACGGCGGCCTGAACGACCATGAGGGCGACTGGGAGCAGGCATGGATCTTCTGCGACCCGGCCGACGGTCGCCCGATCTGGGTCGCGTCGACCTGTCACGAGCACCGCGGACCTGATCTCCGCCGGCACTGGGACGATCCGGAGGTCACGACCGAAGGCGACCAGGTCATCTTGTATGCCGCCGGCGGCTCACACGCCCTGTTCTTCCAGCCAGGTGACTACGTCACGCGGATCGACGTACCCGGCCTGCGGTGGACCCAACGGGCCCGCCGATGGATGGCACAACACTGGTCGACGCGCGGCCCCGAGCTCGACCGTGGACCGGGGCCAGCGCTCGGCATTCCCTTCGTCGACGTGGCCCGAGGCGATGGCGACGCGATCACCCAGTGGGACGTCCGATCGATGGACGGCGCCCCCTGGGCGGAGGAGTACCGCGGCCTGTGGGGTGCGGATACCGGCGACCCGCTTCAGGCCGAACGAGGCCCGGGTGGGCCGAAGTTCGATCGGCGGGGTGAGATCCGCCGATCGTGGGCCGACCCCCTCGGCTTCGTCGGCCTCCACGGCACGCCGCCGCCATCGGCCATCGCCTCGAGGGTCAGTCTGGCCAAGCTGGAGCGAGTCATCCAGGATCTCGACGGGTCGATTCGGGCATCGGCCCGAGTGCTTCCCTTGGCCGCCCAAACCGGTCGCAGCGCCCATGTCGTCGCCGAGAGCGAGCGACTCACCGATCAGCTCCGCCTGCGCAGTGAGCTCGAGGACGTCCGCTTGCGTATCCAACGCGGCCGATGGCGGGCGACGGGGATCCGCGACCACCTGCGAGATCCCGCCGTACCGCTCCGGAGCGACAACGGCCCATCGTGGCTGGCCCGGACATGGGCTGCGCTGAGTGTGCCGCTCGTCCTCGCCGTCATAGCATCCGCCATCCTCGACGAGCGGATCGCACTCGGCCCTGCCCTGGTCGGCGTGACGCTGGCGCTCCTACCGATCGGCGGTTCCCCGCGACGACGGGCGGCGCTCGCAGCCGTGACCGCTGTTGCGGTTGCGGTCGTCGTCGCCGGTTCGGGACCGCTGGCGACCGCCGGTCGGCTGACCGTTGCCGTCGTGGCGCTGCTCCTGTCGGCCATCTTCCTCGCCGTCAACGGGCGGGAGCTCTTCGCTCGAACGGGATGGACACCCGATGATCAGCTGGACGTCGAACCGTGTTGACGTGCCGGCTGCATTCGAGCCGTAGCGTTCGATTGGAGCACCGTCAGCGGTCCGGCTCGCAGCTGCTCGGCAGCGATCGGAACCTCTCCCCTCCACCGCTCTGAGCGGGCCGTCACCGGAGCTGGCGGTGCTCCAAGGGCCTGGATCGGCGGTTCGTGATCGTGGCCGTTACTGGGCCGCCCACGTCGCCAATCGGCGAATCACCCGGACCAGCGAGTGCCCCGCGGTCGGGGCCGCGTCACCTCACCCGACGAGGTGGCGTCGGTCGGTCAGCCCAGTAACCCCAGTCGCCGGCGCGGACCCGGCGGTCGAAGAGGCCGAAGTACAGGGCGGTGTTCCTCACCGCGCCGTGGAGGATCTTGCGACCGAGACCCACCTCGAGCCTGCGGTGGTCGAACGACTGCACCTCGAGGGTCGGCTCGAACCGCACCGGGTAGCCAGCCTGCGCGATCCGGAACATCAGCTCGGTGTCCTCGTTGACGGTCAGGTTGGCGTCGAACCCCCCGACATCTCGGAGCGTCGACGAGCGGACGAGCATATTCGACCCGGTCGCCGCCGGTACGCCCAGCTTGCCGAGCAGGCCCTGGCCGGCCCGGAACCAGCGGTGGTAGGTGTCGAAGCCGTCGATCGTCCCCTTGCTCCCGAACAGACCGCCTCCTTCTGGTCCGATGTCGACGTCGGACAAGCGCTCGAAGTAGGAGGGGGCGAAGACGACGTCGGCGTCGGTGAAGAGCAACCACTCGGTCTCGCAGGCATCGGCCCCGAGCTGTCGTGCCATCGCGATGTTGATCCGGGCCCGCAGTACCTCGGCGCTCGGACGGAGGCGCTCGACCACATCGGGCGTCTGGTCGTCGCTGCTGTCGACGACGATCAACCGGAGAGACGCCGGGATCGACGCAAGGAACCGCTCGATGTTCGAGGCCTCGTTCCGAGTCGGCACGACGATCGTCACCTCGGCCAGGTTCACGCGGCACGCCTCGATCGGCCGACCACCGTGTCGTAGTGCCCGAGCAGTTGATCTCCGACGGTCTCCCAGGTCCGACCGTCGACCCGACGATGTCCGGCCTCGGCCAGGCGGCGGCGGGTCCCGTCGTCCGAGACCAGCTCGGTGGCGTAGCGGCCGAGTTCGGCGTCGCTGCCCGCTCGGAAGAGCATCCCGTCCACGCCGTGGTCGATCAGGTCGATCGGTCCCCCGGCTGCGGGGGCGACGACGGCCACCCGGCTGGCCATCGCCTCCTGGATGGTCTGACAGAAGGTCTCGTGCTCGCCGGTGTGGACGAAGACGTCGAGTGATGCCATGGCCTCACCGAGCTCGGCACCACCGAGGTGGCCGGTGAAGACGGCGGCCGGCAGGGCGGCCTCCAAGGCCGCCCTGGCCGGCCCGTCGCCGACGATCACGAGTTGAATCCTCGGGTCACCGGTCAGCGCCCGCAGTCGATCGATCCGCTTCTCGCGAGCCAGACGTCCGACGTAGCCGACGACGACCCTGCGTTCGGGATCGGTGCCGTCGACGCCCCATGCCCTGCGCAGGGCGGGCGAGCGACGGGTGGGGGTGAACTGCCGGTGGTCGACCCCCCGACCCCAGACCTTGACGCGTTCGAAACCGTTGGCCTCGAGCTGGCGCGCCGTCGTCGCCGTCGGCGCCAGCGTGAGATCGGCGTGATTGTGGACCCGGCGTAGCCACGCCCACGTCGGCGCCGCCGCTGCCGTCAGCCCGTAGCTGGTGAAGAAGCCCGGTAGGTCGGTCTGGAAGACAGCGACCGAGCGGATTCCCAGCCGCTGGGCCACCGATCCGACGGTTCGGCCGAGGACGACGGGCGCCGCCAGGTGAACCAGGTCGGGGCGATAGCCGTCGAGCAGACCAAGGACCCGCGCCTCGGAGGCCAGGCCGACTGGCAGCGTCCGATAGCGGGGGAGCCGGAGGCTGGGAACCCGGTGCACCCGGACGCGACCTCCGGTCGCCATCCGGAACAGATCCGGCCCGGGGCCCGGAGCGACGACGCAAGCCTCGTAGCCGTGATGATCGAGGTGGTGCAAGGTCCGGACGACGGAGTTCGTGACGCCGTTGACCGCAGGGAGGAAGCTCTCGGCGCACACCAGCACCCGCGTGCCGTGCGCCATCGGTGGCCGAGCCATAGCTGACACCGTGGTCGGCGGAGGTTGCCAGCCATCGCCACGCCGGTGTCGGGCGGATGCCAATCCGGCCAACTCTCGCTCGTCGGCACCGGGTCGGCGGTTGCCTGCAGGCTGCTCTGGACCGATAGTGGTCCACCGTCCACCGTCCACCGTCCACCGTCCACCGTCCTCCGGGCGGCGACGCACACGGGTTCGCCTGCGGCAAGTACGTCAGCGGGACTGGTCATGCACCGGAGCAGCGTGAGACCCGGCTCGGCGGCGGCGTCGTTGAAGGTGCACCGCCAAGCCGGGGCCCGACCGGGCCGGGGTCGGAACTGCCCGGCGCCGAGCCAGGTCATGAATCGTCCAGTCCAGTTCGAGACAGGTCGACGACGGCCCTTCGAGTGAGCCGACCGATGTGCCGATCACGATCCGATCGAATGGTTCGGCTTCCAGGTCCTGGACGAGGCGGTTGGCGTGATCGAGGCCGTCTGGGTCGAGCGGTCGCTGTGCATCGACGTGGTGCCACGCAGACTCTGGAGTGTCGCGGCGGCGTCGTCCTCCCTTCCCGTGGCCTGCGGCGGAGTCGAGTCCGGTCGCGCCGGCTGCGATCGTTCAGTGCTCGGCCAGCGGATGGTCATCTGCAGGTCAGTCGACGTTCAAGCTCGCGGCCTAGCGTCACCGCGGTGGCGTGTTCGTGTGGTCAATCGTGACCAGCGGCCCGAAGCAGGACTCGACGGCTGGGATCGTCGACGAGGTGCTGGACTCCCTGGCGGCACGGCGCCGGATGGTGATCAGGATCAGCGCCCTCATCGCCGCAGGTGCCGCGCTGGGCTCGGTGGTCTGGGGTTGGTTGTCTTCCGCCCCTGGACAGTGAGCGGCCCACGGCAGAGGTTCGCCCGGTTCTCCCGGGGCGGTCGACCAGGTCTGGGCCGGTTCGAGGAACGCCTGCGAAGCGTTGGTGTGAATCAGATCCTGTCCACCGTCAGGCACACCCGCCCCTGAGCTCGGGGTCCGACACGACCGAGTCGACACCGCCGGTGTCGTCGCCCTCCGCCGCAACGGTCGAACGCGACGACCGACCCCGTGGTCCTCCAGACCCGAACCACCGAGGGTTCTGGCCGAGGGTCTCGATCATCCCGAACCAGACGAAGAACGCGCCGACCGTCCAGCGATCGAGGTCGTGGCCGTTCTCCCCTCCGAGTCGGTGAGACGCTCGTCCACGACGTCGGGTCGCTGCGTCCGGTCCTTCTCGTTCGGTCGACCCTGCTCCTCCACCGGGCCGCTGCGATGTCCTGTCCACCCCCTGCTGGCGTCCGATGGATGGAGCTTCGGCTACTCCATACTGTTCGATATGGAGACCATCGTCGTTCCCGTTGACGAATCCCTGCACCCCCGGTCGGCGTTGCGACTGGCCTTCTCCCTCGCCAACCGCATCGGGTGCTCCGTGTCGCTTGTGACCGCCTGCGCAGCCGAGCAAGCCGCCGAGGCCGAACGGTCCCTCCGCGCTGCGAGAGCCCGTTTCGAAGACGTGGCGCCGTCTTCGGTCGACGTCCTCGACGGTCCCCCGGTGGACACCGTCCTCGGCTACGCCAGCGCTCGTCAAGCGATGATCTGTCTGCCAACCCGTGGCCGCGCCGGGCTCTCCCGGATGGTGTTCGGCAGTGTGGCCGAGAACATGATCCGCACGTCGACGGTACCGATCCTCTGCGTCGGTCCAGCCGTGACCACCATTGCGCTCCCGTCCGAGCGGATAGAGATCCTGATCTGCGTCGACGACTCGCCAGCCGCCGAGAAGGTCGTCGAGCGCGCAGCCCGATTCGCAGCGGTGGTCCAGGCCAACTGCGTTGTCACGCAGGTCCACGACGTGGATGAAGACATCGTCGTGACCGGCGACCGACAGCCCCGCCCCCTCAGGGAGCGGGCGTTGCGGCAATGCTCAGTGTTGGCCGAACGCCTTGCCAAGCAAGGACTGTCAGCAACGACGAAGGTGCTACCCGGTCACCCGGCGAGTTCAATCGTGGACGAGGCCGAGCGCAGCGCTGCGAGCTTCGTCGCCATCGGGACGCTGGGGCGGACCGGGCTGGACAGGCTCGCAATCGGGAGCGTGGCAACTGCTGTGGTCCGCGACGCACCGTGCCCAGTCCTCGTCGTCCCAACGAGCGATCGGTCGGCATCGCCCCACATCGCGCTGCGTTGAGGAGGGGAACGACCACCGTGCACCGTTTTCGCAGCATCCTGTTCAGCCCACTCGCCGAGCGAGGGAACCCCGCCGCCGCTCGCCGCATCATCGATCTCGCGGCCCGGAACGGAGCCGAGCTGACCGCGTTCGCAGCGATACCGGAACCGTCCCGGCTCCAACGTCTGTTGCACCGACCCGGGTACCTCGAGACGGTCCACGCGGCTGAGGGCGAACGCGTCGTCAACCGGATTGCCCGCTCCTTCCCCCGGGGGATCGACACTGCGGTCGCGACCAAGACGGCAACCGGCAACCCGTCACAGCGCATCATCGAAGAGGTCCTCGCCGCCGGCCACGACCTGGTCGTCGTCACGACCGATGAGGACGACGAGGATCAAGCCACGATCAATCGTCTGCTCCGGAAGTGTCCGTGTCCGGTGTGGGTCATCCGGCCGACGCGGGCGCGCATCCAACGCGTCATGGCCGCGATCAACCCAGAGCCGAGCGAGAAGGTCGTCAACCGAATCGTCGTCGAGCTCGCTGCGTCCATGGTTCGGCTGTACGGCGGCGAACTGCATCTCCTCCACGCCTGGGAGCTCTACGGTGAAGCAACCATGCGCCAGTCGGCGTTCCTGCACACCACAACCGAAGAACTCGAGCAGCTGCTCCGCGAGGAGTACGACGGCCGCCGGCAAGCGCTCGATGGTCTCCTGTCCGACGTCGGTCTCGAGGACCAGCCATGGCAGATCCACCTCGAGAAGGGTCGTCCGTCCGCGGTCATCGCCGACGTGGTCAAGAAGCGGCGAGTCAACGTGCTCGTCATGGGTACCGTCGCCCGCACCGGCATCGCCGGTCTCTTGATCGGCAACACCGCCGAATCGGTCCTGGACAACGTACGGTGCTCGGTCATCGCCGTGAAGCCCCCCGGCTTCGTCTCACCAATCGGCCCGTCACAGCATTGATCGGGAACAACGGTCCCGGGCTTCGTGACACCGAGTTGGGACGCTCGGGATCTCGGCCCCGCCAAACTCCACGTCGTGGTCGACCGGCAACCCCGTCGGGTTCTGGTGGGGATCCTGCAGGCCCCGGAAAGAGCTTCGACGGGCCAGAGCTTCGTCGGACAGACCCGGCGCTGCGAGCTCCCGCTCATCTCGATCCTGATGCCGCAGCGGGCGTCCGAGGACGAGCCGGTGAGTACCCTCGGCGTCTAGGAACGGATCATCGAGGCGAAGACGATCACGTTGTCGACATACGATCGGGCTTCCCGATCGAAGGCGCCACCACAGGTGACCAGCCGCAGAACCGAGTCGTCGCCACCACGGCCGTAGACCGCGTCGGTCGGGAAGTCGTGTTTCGGGTGCTGCTCGATGCGGTCGACGCGGTAGCTGATGGTCGTCCCGTCCTCCCGATCGACATGGACCACGTCGCCGATGGCGAGATCAGCCAGACGGCTGAACACCGCCGGACCGGAGACCGCGTCGACGTGGCCGAGGATGACCGCGGGGCCCGGTTCGCCTGGCTCGGGACCGTCGGCCCACCAGCCGGTCTGGTCGAAGTCCGCCGGCACCTCGATGCTGCCGTCCTCCCGGAGGCCGAGCGGAATGGTCGGCGCGGCGACACCGATCGTCGGAATCCGGACCCCGGTCGGATCGGGCGCGGACCTCGGCGCCTGCTGCGGCGATGGGGCCAGTGTCGATGAGGGTGGCCGCATGTTCCCGTCGACCCCCAAGCCGGGCGGGACAGTCTCGGCAGGGGCGGTGGCGGTCCGCGATCCCGCGTGCCGTGCAGTGAGATAGCCACTGAGCACTGCGGCCAGGCCGACCAGGAGGAGGGCAAAGGGCACGAGGCGGAGGCGCCCGGGCTTGGGTGAGTTGACGCTCATGTCAGGCCTTGCGTCGTCTGGTTGTCAGGACTGGTCAGCACGGTGGATCCGCCGACGGTGATCGTCGTGTCGCGGCCGGCAGGCGAGGGAACAACCTGCCGGCCACGAGGTCTGCCTGGACACCGGGTCGATTCGGTCAGCCAGCGTCGGCGGCAGACCGGTCAGTCGGTCGGCCGGACGGCACGGACGGTTGCTGCTGCGGCCGATGCCACCAGGAGGGCACCACCGCCAGCCAGGAGTCCGGACGTGAGGTCATCGGATCCCGCCAATCCACCGGCGCCGGTGTCGGCTCCGCCGACCGGTGCCTGGCCATCGTCGTCGTCCGCACGACCGCCGGAGTCGTCGTCATCATCGTCGTCGTCATCATCGTCGTCGTCATCGTCGTCCTGGGCCGAGGCCGCAGTCGTTCCGAGGTCGACCGAACCGACCGAGAGCGGAGTCGCCGAGAGCACCGCAAAGGTGAGGGCGACGACCAACGCAGCGACGATGGTCAAGAGGAGTGGTCGTTCCAGAGCGGCGGTGGTCGAGCGGGTTGTCATGATCTGCGGTCCTTCCGATGGGGGAGTGCTTGGTCGAGCGCAGCAGTCGAGCCACGCCATCGTTCGGATCGTGCAGCAGCAACATGGGATGCCGATGAGACCAACATGATGTCGTGCTCATGAAGGAGACCTCCCAGAGTCGGCGGACCCATCGAACTGGGCCACAGAGGGGTACTCCCACGTCGCCGCCGGTGCTGCCGTCACTCCGACGAAGGAGGCAGCGCGCCCCGAGCTTGCCGGACTCCGCTTGCCGTCGACTCGTTCGTGCTCTTGTGCTCGTCCAACACTCGAGACCTGCGGGCCCCACCAGGCGGGCACTCCTCGTGATCGACGAGGTCCGTCGGATCCGTGGTGGCACGCCGCGTTGGCGCCGTCGACGGCGAGAAGTGTCACGATCTCGCGTTCAGAAGTCGTGTTCGAGATCGACGTCTCACAACTGAGGTTGCGCACCGTCGTTGCGACGGTCGTCACAACACTTCAACGAGCGCGGCCGACAGCTCGACGACCGGGTCGCCACCCTCGCCCCGTTCGTCAGGTGCCAGCGCCAGCGACTGCGACCATGCCGGTCAGCCGTCGGCGACAGATCCAGGGGTTGGTCCCCCGCCGTGGTTGCGTAGGTCGTAGGCGAGGACGGTGTAGCCGTTGTCGGCGAGGATCTTGATGTGTTCGAGGAAGGGGATGTCTTCGGGCCATGCCCGCACGAGGTCCAGGCCTCGGCGATGCGGTCGCCTTTGATCTGGGTTCTGGGCCAGCCAGGCGATCGAGACCGGGGCCATCGTGGCCAAGCTGACCGCATGAACGGTGGCCCGCAGCCACACGTCTTGCTCGCCGACGCTGACGGCCTCGAACTCGATCCGCTCGGCTGGGAAGGCGTGGAGGGCGTTGCGGAGGTGAGCCTCGAGCTCGTCGCTGGTGAAGCGTCTCGTCCCGTCGGCGGTATGGCGGATCGATGGTCCGGGCACGGGTCGTCGAGAATCGAGGGGACGTGACCGCGCTCCCCGTCAGGGGTCTGGTTGGAGCGTCCGGATCATCTCCCGCACGGTGGGGAGGACGGCCTCGATGCTGACGACGTCGGGCGAGACCAGCCATTGCAGCGCGATACCCCGCATGAGGCCGACGACGGCGACGGCCATCAGGCCCGTGTCGGCCTCGGGGCTGAGCTCGCCGTCTTCGATGGCCTCGGTCAACGAGTCGATCACCATCTGGCGAACCACACCGTCGTTCTCGGCCACGAGATCGCGGAGCTCCGGCGTGGCGCTGATCGCCTCTGCGGTGGCGACGAGGACGGTTCGGCCGAGGTCCCGGCCGAGGTTCGGGTTGGTCGGTGAGGTGTTCTCTGCGTAGCTCCGGAGGTACGCATCCACAACCGCCTCCAGCCGGGCCATGCCCCGGAGCCCGGCGACGGTCGGTTTGGCGAAGTCCGTTGCCGTCCTGCGTATCGACTCAAGCGCGGCCCGGAACAGGGTCTCCTTCGAACCGAAGTGGTAGGTGGCGAGACCTGAGCTGACCCCGGCCCGTTCGCCGACCTCGCGCAGGGTGGTGCCGGCGTAGCCGTGCTGGCCGAAGAGCACCGTCGCCGCCTCGACGAGCTCGCGTTTCGAGGTCTCCGTTCGCTCGGCTTGGGTTCGACGCTCCATGGGATCGGCAATCCTATCGGGGCCGCTCAGCTGAGGCTCAGCAGCAGGCTGAGCGCCTGGGAGACGGATACCGACCGCGTCGCTGGACGGGTCGACGCCGGCCCACCGGGGAGTGCGCTGCACGGGCTCGGCGCACTCCACGTCGAGCTCAACCGACTCGGTCGTCGGACCGAGTGGGAACGAGTGGCACAGCTCATCGGCGACGGGATCCTCAAGCTGTTCAGCGTCGGGGCGAGGAGGCGATGGTCGTCGACGATCTGGCGACCCGCTTCGGGGATCAGGGCCACCCGCCTCCGCCTGCTCCATCACGCCCGGACCATCGCCCCTGATCTCACGGCCCGTCTAGGCGTGGGACCGGCCCGGTCTCGACCGGCAAACTAACTTCCTTGACAGCCAGAAAAAAAGACAGAACGATGAGACACATCGGCCGGAACGACCGGATCGACCTGGGGGAGAGAAACGTGACGATGAGACGCCTGCTCGCAATCCTCGCGGCAATGGTGTTGTTGCTCGCAGCCTGCGGCGGTGACGACGACGACGCGGAGGCCACGGAGTCCGGCGGCGTCGAAGCCACCGAGACCGAGGACGAGGCATCCGACGAGACCACGGCCACCGCTGACGACAACGAAGCCGCCGACGACGCAGGGGACGATGCGGCCGACGCAGCCGATGCCGGCGAGATCGACCGGGAGGCGACGCTGATCTACGCCACGTCGTTCATCACTAACAGCTTGGACGTGCCGAACGTCGGGACCGACTTCAGCTACACCTACGTCAACCTGGTCTACGACGGTCTGACCAAGCGCAACTCCGCCGGCGAGGTGGTTCCCGCCATCGCCGAGTCATGGGAGGTCACCAGCGACACCCTGATCCTGGACATCGTCGATGGTCGGACGTTCCACGACGGCACCCCGATCGACGCCGAGGCCGTGAAGGCCAACCTGGAGCGCATCATCAACTGCGAGTGCCGCTTCGCCTCCCAGCTCGCCCCGATCGGGTCGATCGAGACCTCGGGCAATCAGGTGATCCTCAACCTGAGCGAACCGGCCGGCACCCTCCTCGAGGTCTTCGCCGACATCGCCGGCATGATGGCCAGCCCGGCCAGCTTCGAGAACGAGGACCTCGACACCAACCCGGTCGGGTCCGGGCCGTTCACGGTTCGCGAGTACTCCGATGGCGGCGTCGTCTATGACCGCTGGGACGGCTACCACGACGTGGAGAACACCCTCGTCGCCAGCGTCGAGATCCGCAGCATCCCCGACGACAACACCCGCATCTCGGGCTTCATCTCCGGCGAGCTCGACGTCGGCCTGGCTCGCCTCGGGCAGCTCGGGGAGGCGGAGGCCGGCGGCCTGAACATCATCATGGGCGGCAACGCCCAGATGTACATACTCGCTCTCGAGACCGACAACGAGGCGTTGGCCGACCCCGACGTCCGACGGGCCATCAGCCACGCCCTGGACCGGGACGGCATCAGCCAGGGCCTCTATGGCGGCAACTGCACCCCGACCGTCCAGCCGTATCCCGAGGGCTTCCCGGGCTACGTGGCCGACGCCACGGTGGAGAGGTACGCGGCCTACGACCCCGATCTGGCTCGCCAGCTGTTGGCCGACGCCGGGTATCCGGACGGCTTCACCATCTCCATGGGTGCGCCGGCCATCACCAACTACACCAACCAGCTCGAGATCTACCAGGCGCAGCTGGCCGAGATCGGCATCACGGTCGAGGCCATCGCCGACGAGGGCCGCACCTTCGTGCAGCGCCTGTCCGAAGGTGAGTACGACAGTTGGCTTGGCCCGTCGAGCACGGCCCGACCGTCGACGGCGGCCTGGTGGCACATGGTCTATCACCCGGACGGCGCTCGGAACGCCGGCGGCTACGAGCTGCCCGGCATCGACGACCTGCTGCTCCAGCTGAACTCGGCCACCACCCCAGCCGAGTCGGCGGCCGCAATCGAGGCCATGACCGTTGCCTCGCTCGAGGACGGCGCTCGCACCATCATCGTCTGCTCGCCACAGACGGTGGCCGTCCACCAGGACAACGTCGGCGGCTACCAGATCGGGTTGGCCAACAACCTGGACCTGCGGACGGTCTACAAGACGGCGGGCTGATCTCCTTGGCCCGGACGACCACCGGATTTCCCCTGCGGCTGGCGCACGGGAGGCTGCGGCCATGAGCTCGCGGCTTCTCGTGCGGCGGCTGGGAGGCTCGGTGCTGGTGGTGTTCCTGGCCAGCATCCTCGTGGCCCTGATGGTCCACCTGGTGCCGGGGGACGCCGCCTCGGCCGTTGCGGGAGAGAATGCGTCGCCGGAGCAGATCCAGTCGACTCGGGAGCGACTCGGCCTCGACGAGCCGATCTGGGTCCAGTACTTCAGCTGGGCCACCGATGCCCTCCGAGGTGACTTCGGCCAGTCCCTGATCACCAACCGCCCGGTCATCGAGATGGTCAGGCAGGTGCTGCCGGCCACGCTGAGCATCACCCTGGCTGCGAGCGTCATCGCCGTCGTCATCGGCGTCACACTCGGTGGGTTGGCGGGCCTCCGCCGAGGCGTGACCGATCGAGTGACCTCCCTCGGGGCCAGCCTCGGCATCGCCATGCCCAGCTTCTGGGTCGGGATGCTGTTGGTCACCTTCTTCGCGCTGGAGTTCGACCTGTTCCCGGTACTGGACTACACCCCGCTGACCGAAGACCCGGTGGGGTGGCTGCATCACATCACCCTCCCCGCCCTCGCCCTCGGCCTGGGGATGTCGGCCGAGGTGGCCCGTCAGACCCGGGGCGGCGTCGTCGATGTGATGGCCCAGCCCTACATCCGGACCGCTCGGGCCAAGGGTGCGCCTGGGGGTCGGTTGTTCGCCCGTCACGTCGTTCGCAACGCGGCCATTCCGGTCGTCACGGTGCTGGGGCTCCAGATCGGCCGCCTGCTCGGCGGGGTGATCATCATCGAGCAGGTGTTCGCCATCAACGGGCTCGGCACGATGGCGGTCAGAGCGGTGGCCGATCGGGACTTCCCCGTCATCCAGGCCTATGTCCTGTTGACCACGGTGATCGTGGTGGCGATCAATCTGCTGGTCGACCTCTCCTACGGCTGGATCAATCCTCGGGTGCGGAGCGAGGAGTGAGCACGTGAGCCTGGAAGCCTCTCCATCCGGCGGGCCCGCCGTCGTCGACGTCGTCGGCGACGAGGCGACGACACCGGGAGGTGGGCCGGACGAGTTCGTTCCGCTGCGAACCCACCGGTCGGTCTTCCGACGCCTGCTCGGCAACCGAGCCGCCGTGGTGTCGGGTGCGTTCCTGATCCTCCTGGCGTTGGCCGCCCTCTTCGCTCCCCTGATCGCCCCTCACGACCCGAACAAGCAGGATCTGCTCAATGTCCTGCAGGGGCCGAGCGGCGACGCGCTGCTCGGCACCGACAACAAGGGCCGGGATGTGCTGAGCCGCATCATCCATGCCGGCCGGGTCGCGCTCATGGCTCCGCTGCTGGCGGTGTCGGTCGGCGTGGTGCTCGGGGTACCGGCCGGTCTGTTCGCCGGGACGACCCGGGGTCGGATCGATCGCATCCTCGGCCGCCTGGCCGACACGATCCTGAGCATCCCGCCGCTGGTCATGGCGCTCGCCATCGTGGCCATCCTCGGCCCCGGGCTCACCAACGCCATGCTGGCCATCGGCATCGTGTACTCGCCCCGACTCTTCCGGGTCACCCGGGGGGCCACGATGTCGGTCAGCGAGGAGCTCTATGTCGACGCCAGCCGCTCGGTCGGGTGCTCCACCCCCCGGCTCCTGTGGGCCCACGTGCTGCCGAACATCTCGGGTCCACTGCTGGTCCAGATCAGCCTGATGATGGGGTTCTCCCTCCTGGCCGAGGCCTCCCTCAGCTTCCTCGGCCTCGGCATCCAGATCCCCGATGCGAGCTGGGGAAGCATGCTCCGCGACGCCTACCAGGACAAGTTCAAGGCTCCCTACGCCGTCGTCCCTCCCGGGCTGGCCATGACCCTCACCATCCTGTCGTTCAACACCCTCGGCGACGCGCTGCGCGACGTCATCACCGCCCGGAGACGCGAATGACGATCAGCTCATCCACCGGGTATCCGCGCTCGTCGTCCGCTGCGCTCGATGAGCCGGTGCTCTCGATCCGGGAGCTGACCGTTGACCTCGACGGAGCCGACAAGCAGCCGGGCCTGGTCGAGGACGTCTCGTTCGACGTCCATGCCAACCGGACCCTGGCCCTGATCGGCGAGTCGGGTTGCGGCAAGACGATGACGGCGATGGCGGTGCTCGGCCTGCTCCCGCCGGCCATCCACGTGAGTGGCGGGTCGGTGAGGTTCGACGGTCAGGACCTGCTCGACCTGCGGCCCCGGGAGCTCCGTCAGGTGCGGGGTGGGGGCATCGGCATGATCTTCCAGGACCCGATGAGCAGCCTCAACCCGACGATGAAGGTGGGAGAGCAGATCATCGAGGCTCGGCGCCTCCACGTCGACGAGTCCAAGTCGGCGGCGGCGAAGCGGGCGGTCGAGCTGCTGGACCAGGTTGGCATCCCCAATGCGGCCCGTCGGGCCGACGCCTACCCGTTCGAGATGAGCGGGGGCATGCAACAGCGGGTGATGATCGCGATGTCGATCGCCTGCGACCCCAAGGTGCTGATCGCCGACGAGCCGACGACGGCGCTCGACGTGACGATCCAGGCCGAGATCCTCGATCTGCTGGCCAACCTCCAGCGAGACCTTGGCATGGCGATCATGCTCGTGACCCATGATCTCGGCGTGGTGGCCGACTTCGCCGACGAGGTCGCCGTCATGTACGCAGGTCACCTGGTCGAGCTCGGCCCGATCCGAGAGGTGTTCCACAACCCCCAACACCCCTACACCCAGGGGCTCCTCGACGCAATGCCCCAGGGGGCGGTTCCCCGATCCCAGCTGTCCATCGTCCGGGGTCGGGTCCCGCTCGCCGGTCAGTTCCCCCGGGGCTGCCGGTTCCGGACCCGCTGCCCCCACGCCCGCGAGCACTGCGAGCGGGACGACATGGCCACGGTCGACGTTCGCGTCGACCATCGCTCTCGGTGCCTCCTGGTGCAGACCGGTGAGATGACCCTGACGCCACGTCACCCGGGAGGTGTGAACGGTGAGTGACCTGGTGGACGCAGGAGCTCGGGCCGTTGGTGACCGACCACCCCACTCGGGCCCCGTGTTGGCCGGAACCGGGTTGCGCAAACAGTTCCCGGTGGCTCGCAGCCTGCTCGGCCGGGTCACCCAGCGATTGGTCGCCGTCGATGACGTCGACATCGAGCTGGCGGCCGGGGAGACGCTTGGCGTCGTCGGCGAGAGCGGCTCGGGCAAGACGACCCTCGGACGGATCCTGGCCCACCTGATCGAGCCCGATCAAGGAACGATCCGCGTGCTCGGTCGCTCCATCGGTTCGGACAAGGCCGACACGATGTGGCTGCGCCGCAACATCCAGATGATCTTCCAGGACCCGTTCTCCTCGCTCGATCCGACGAAGACCATCCGCTACTCGGTTCGTGAACCCCTCGTCGTTCAGGGCATCGGCGATCGAGCCGACCACGAAGTCCGGGTCGACGAGCTCCTGGAACAGGTCGGGCTGCCGAAGGCGTTCGCCGATCGCTACCCCGAGGAGCTCTCGGGCGGGCAGCGCCAGCGGGTGTCGATCGCCCGTGCCCTGGCCCCCGATCCCCCGATCCTGATCGCCGACGAGCCGACCTCGGCGCTCGACCTGTCGACCCGGTCCGAGATCATCAACCTGCTGCTACGCCTCCAGGAGGAGCGGTCGCTGGCCATGGTGGTCATCAGCCACGACTTCGCCACCATCCGCCACCTGTCGCATCGGATCGCCGTGATGTACATGGGTCGCGTCGTCGAGCACGGCGACGCCGAGCAGATCGCCACGGCGCCCGAGCACCCCTACACGACGGCGCTGATGTCGGCTGTCCCGGGGCTCGACCCCGACGAGAACCGGTTGGAGACCCGCATCGTGCTGAGCGGCGCCCATCCCAACCCGGCCGACCTTCCCCCCGGCTGCCGCTTCCAGACCCGCTGCCCCGCCGTGATGGACGTCTGCCGGGACACGGCCCCGCCATCGATCGCCATCGGCGATGGTCGGTGGGTCGAGTGCCACCTCGGAGCCGACCGATGACGGCCGGGGTCGACCGCCCCATCGACCGGCGAGGGCCCCTCGACGACGTCACCGTCATCGACTGCACCATGGCGTATGCCGGACCGTTCGGGACGGCCCTGCTGGCCGATCTCGGAGCCAACGTGATCAAGGTCGAGCCGCCGAGCGGTGACCGCTTCCGTACCGTTCCGCCGCACCCACCGGACTACGGTCACGCTGCGGCCGGCACCGAGGCAGGGGCCGACTACGGCATGGCCTTCGCCGGCGTGAACCGGAACAAGCGGGGGGTCTGCCTCGATCTCAAGCGGCCGTCCGATGTCGATGCCCTGCTCCAGATGTGTGACCGGGCCGACGCCATCGTGGAGAACATGCGGGCCGGGGTCATGGACGAGCTCGGCCTCGGCTACGAGGTACTGGCGGCCAGGAACCCGAGAATCGTCTACGCCGCGGTGCGGGGGTTCGGCGACGAGCGCACTGGGACCAGCCCCTACCGCTCCTGGCCGTGTCTTGACACGGCCGGCCAGGCCATGGGGGGCCTGGTGGAGGCCACCGGCGACCTCTACGAGGTGGCCATCGCCGACATCTACCCCGGCACGTTGATGGCGCTTGGCCTGCTGGCGGCCGTCATGCGGGCCCGCCAGACCGGGACCGGCGACTTCGTCGACGTGGCCATGTACGACAGTGCCCTCACCCTGCTTCGCTCCCACGTTCCGGCCTACGCCCTCACTGGGCGGGAGCGCCAGCCGGGCAAGCGGTCGTTGGTCCCGTTCAGCCTCTTTCCGGCCACCGACGGGCGCTTCGCCATCGCCGCCCCCGCCGAGCACCACTGGCATCTGCTGTGCGACGCTATGGGCCGACCGGATCTCGTCACCGACGAGCGGACCAGGAGCAACCCCCGGCGAGCGGCCAATCAGGACTTCACCGAGGCGGAGATCGCCCGCTGGACGTCGACCCGCACCAAGCGGGAGCTCCTCGACCTGCTCGGAGGCAAGGTGCCCTGCGGGCCGGCCAACTCGATGGGGGAGATCTTCGACGATCCTCACGTGGCCGCCCGAGGCATGCTCGAGGACTGTGAGCTGCCCGGGGACAACCCCCCGATCGCCCTGGCTGGCAACCCCATCAAACTCGCGTCCGGCGCCACCGGGCTCTATCAGCGACCACCGCTGCTCGGCGAGCACACGGCCGAGGTGCTTGCCGAGCTCGGCATCGAGCGGGCCGACATCGACGACATCAGCTGAAGTCCGGCGTCGGCGGAGCGAGGTCCGAGGACGTGGCGGGGCGTGGCCCCCGACCGGACCCCACCTCGCTCGTGGACATGCGGTTCACGACCCACGCTCGTCGACGAAGCGCATGATCTCCTGGCGGCGGGCTCGGGTCGGTCGAGATGGAGCATGTGCTGGCCGTCGATCTCGACCCGGTCGGCGCGATCGGAGGAGGCGGAGGCTCCGCAGAAGACCTCCTCGAGCTCGGTGTGATCGTCGACCGCCAGGTCGATGCAGCGGAGCTCGTGGCCGAGATGGAGGCCAAGATGGCCGAGGTCGAGCCGCGGTCCCCGAGGGCGATCCGGTCCGCGTCACGATCATCGTCGGACCGGCGGCGATTCGGCCGGCGTCTGCCCGAGGTTGGCGAGACGCATCGTCTGATGGTGCATCCTACACGCGAACGGAGACCACCCCGTGAACCACAAGGAACGTCTCCGGGCAGCCATCGACCGGAATCCGACGGACCGGCCGCCCGTGTCGCTGTGGCGCCACAACTTCTTCCGGGAGTGGTCAGCCGAGGAACTGGCCGACGAGACGCTGGCGCTGTACCGCACCTACGACTGGGAGCTCCTCAAGCTCAACCCGCGGTGGAGCTACCTCCCCGAGGTCTGGGGCAATCGCTACGAGCGGTCGACCGAGCGGCGGTACCAGCGACTGACCCACCGCGCCATCGAGCAGACATCGGACATCGCCCGCATCGAAACCCGGGCCGATCGATCACCCCTCGCTCGTCGAGCAGCTGGTCGCCATCGAAGCGGTGGCCGGGGAGGTTGGCGACGAGGTCGACATCATCCACACCGTGTTCTCCCCGCTGGCGGTGCTCGGCCTTCTGGCCGGTGGAGTCGGCGAGCCGCTGGGCTCGATGCTCGACGCCGACCCGGACAGCGCCGCCGCCGCCCTCGAAGCGGTGGCCGAGAGGCTCAGCGCCCACATCGACGAAGCGCTCGACCGAGGAGCGGCTGGCGTGTTCTACGCGCCACTCCAGTGGACCAGCCTCGACAACTGCAGCGCCGAACGGTACGACCGCTTCGGTCGGCCACACGATCTGGCCGTCCTCGAGCGCATGGCCGATCCGACGATCCTGGTCCTCCACATCTGCGGCGACAACACCGATGCCGAACGCTTCGTCGACTATCCCGTGCAGATCCTGAGCTGGGACCACGGAGGCGACGGCAACCCCGGTATGGCCGAGCTGGCGGCGACCAGCGGCCGAGCGGTCATGGCCGGCATCCCCCGCAAGCGAATCCACCGGATGATGGGCGACGAGCTGACTGACGCCGTGCGGGCTTCGGTCGACCCGCTCGACCGAGGGTTCGTCCTGGCCGGGGGTGTGCCGTCGGTGCCGAGCTCGACGCCGGCCGTCTCCTGGCCGTCCGAGACCTGGCCGAGAACTGGTCGGCTCGGTCCTGGGACCGAGCGATCAGCGGCCCTGGAACTCGGCCGCTCGCTTCTCGCGGAACGAGGCGAGCCCCTCGGCGAAGTCCTCGGAGCCCGCCGTCTTCGCTCGCATGGTGGGGATCTCGGCGAAGCCGGCCTCCTCGCCCTGCTGGAGGGCGACCAAGGCGGCCCGCTTGATCTCCTGCACGGCGAGGGGGGCGCAGGTGGTGATCTCGGTGGCCAGTTCGATGGCCCGTTCGACCTGGGTGCCGGCGGGGACGACCTCCTGGACGAAGCCGAGCTCGATGGCCCGGTCGGGTCCGAACTCGTCGGCCCGGAGGAGGTGATACATGGCGTTGCCCCAGCCGGCCCGCTCGACGTAGCGGACGTGGGCGCCGCCGAACACGGCGAGGCCCCGTTTCGGTTCGAGTTGGGCGAAGCGGCAGTCGTCGGCGGCGACGACGATGTCGGCGCCGAGCATCATCTCGATGCCGATGGTGAAGGTGATCCCCTGGACCGCCATGACCACCGGTTTGCGGCAGCGTCGGGCGAGGCCGAAGGGATCGACGCCGGCGTGTGGCTCGCGCTCGGCTTCCCCTCGCATCGAGGCGGCGAAGCGCGGCAGGTCGAGGCCGGCGGTCGTATGGGGTCCAGCGAAGCTGACGACGCCGACCCACAGGTCGTCGTCCTCGTCGAGGGTGGTGAGGTGCTCGCCGAGGGCTGTCATCATCTCGGGGGTGAAGCCGTTCATCTTGTCGGCCCGGTCCACCGTGATGTGGAGGATGCGGCCGGTGGCGGCGGCGGTGACGGTGCCGTCGGGATCGGGTGACGGGGCTCGGTCGGTCATGGTGACTCCAGGGTCGGTCGGGTCGGCAGGTCGCGTTCGGGCCAGGCGCTGATCGTGGGGATGACCCGCTCGCCGAGGAGCTGGATGCTGCGCACGATGGTGTCGGTGTCACCGGTGACGTGGCGGACCATCACGTGGTTGAAACCGGCGGCGTCGTAGGCGGCGAGCCGCTCGAGGATCGTGTCGGGGCTGCCGACGAGGAGCCGCTCGATGGTCACGCCCCGGTAGCCGACGTCGAGGATCGGTTGCACGATGTCGAGCGCCTCCTGGTCGGTCTCGGTCACGAGGATGTCGCGTCGCAGCACGGGGAACGGGATCTTGTCGTGGCTGGCGCACTGCTGGCTGTAGTAGTCGAGCTGGGTGGCCAGTTCATCGTCGGTGGAGTTCTGGGCGGTGAGCCAGCCGTCGCCCAGCCTCGCCCCCCGCCGCAGGACGGCATCGGCGGCGCCGCCGACGACGAGGTAGGGCCGGGTGGCCGGCAGCGGTGCGATCGAGGCCTCGTCGAGGTCCCAGCCGGGCCCGGAGGCGGTGACGGTCTCGCCGGCGAGGAGTCGGCCGACGACGTCCATGATCTGGCTCGTGCGTCGGCCCCGCTCGCTCATGGGGATGCCGGTCCGTTCGAAGGTCCTGCCGTTGCCCCCGACCGCGAAGACCCACATCTGGGAGGCGTCGGTGAAGGCGGCGAGGGTGCCGATCTGCTCGGCCAGGAGGAGCGGGTTGTAGAACGGGGCGAGGACGACGGCGCCGATGAGGAGGTCGGCGGTCATGGTGCTGAGCCGGGCGATGGAGGGGACCGGTTGGAAGCAGTTGGCGTAGATGGCGGGGATGGCGTGGTTGTCGCCGACCAGCATCCCCCACAGTCCGGCGTCGGCCGCGGCGTTGGCGATGGCCTCGAGCTGGGTGGCCTGGTTGGCCGGGCCGAGGGGTCCGAGCGGGCGCTCGGTGAAGGCCCCCGGTGGGAGGTCGGCCTGCATGGCCGCGTAGAGGGCGTCGGTCCGCTCGGAGCCGGGGAAGAGGAAGCGAACGGAGGTGCCCAGCTTCATGTCGAGCCTCCCGGCGTCGCTGGTCGGGCGGGCCGCAGCACGGCAGACGGCTCAGTCATCGGCGGTCGAGAACGGGTCGGGCAGATGGGTCGGGTAGCCGGGACCGGTCGAGGGGGTGATGTCGCTGGGGTCGAGGCGCTCGCCGCAGTGGCCACACACGGTGACCGGATCGATGTGGTGGCCGCAGGTGTGGGTCAGGTCGATCGGGCGCCCGCCGTCTGCATCGATCCACTTGTCGCCCCACTCGACCAGGGTGAACAGGACGGGTGCGAGCTCGCGGCCCTTGCCGGTGAGTCGGTAGTGGTGGCGGGTCGGGTACTCCGAGTAGACGGTTCGCTCGAGGATGCCGGCCTCGACCAGTGCCTTCAGGCGAGCGGAGACCACGGTGTTCTGGGCCCCGGTGAAGGCGGCGAAGTCGGAGAACCGGCGCCGCCCGTAGAAGGCCTCCCGGAGGATCAGGATGCTCCACGCGTCGCCGATCTCGCTGAGGGCCTTGGCCACCGAGCACGGCTGGCGTCCGATCTCGTCGAGTCGCATGGCCCGACCTTAGCACCTTGGTAGCGGTGGACAACTCAGTTGTTCACAACTATCTTCAGCCCGGACGGAGACGACGCGAGGAGCGCAGAGCCGGTGACAGTGAGCCTGGGGGTGTGGGCCCGACCGATCGATCGGGCCGGACTGGACTATGTGATCGAGGCCGAGCGTCTCGGGGTCAGCTCGGCCTGGGTGGCCGAGGCCTGGGGCTTCGATGCGCTGACCCCGCTGGCCGCGGCGGCCACGGTGACCGAGCGGATCCGGTTGGGGAGCGCGATCGCCCAGCTCGGCACGAGGACCCCGGCGATGCTGGCGATGACGGCGATGAGCCTGCAGCACCTGTCCGAGGGGCGGTTCGTGCTCGGCGTCGGGACCAGCGGCCCCCAGGTCATGGAGGGGTGGCACGGCGTGGCCTTCGACCGCCCGGTCACCCGCACCCGGGAGACCATCGAGATCCTGCGTCGGGTCACCAGCGGTGAGCGACTCAGCTACGACGGTGACGTGTACCAGCTCCCGCTCCCCGACAGCCAGGGCCGAGCCATCCGGTCGATGGCGAGCCCTGTCGAGGTACCGATCTACATCGCCTCGCTCGGGCCCCGGAACCTCCGGCTCACCGGCGCGGCGGCCGACGGCTGGATCGGCAACTCGTTCTTCTGCGAGACCGCCGATGTGTTCTTCGACGAGATCCGGGCCGGCGCCGACGAGGCCGGCCGGAGCTTCGACGAGCTCGACCTCACCGTGTCGGTGAGCGTCGAGATCACCGACGACGTCGAGGAGGCCGGCCGGCGCCACGCTTCCGGTTTCGCCTTCACCTTCGGGGCCATGGGGTCGGCCAGCACGAACTTCTACAACCGGGCCTTCGCCCGCCAGGGGTGGGGCGACGACGTGGCCGAGGTCCAGCGGCTGTGGCTCGAGGGCGACCGGCAGGCCGCCGCAGCCCGGGTCCCGATCGAGATCGGCCTGCGGACCAACCTGATCGGCCCGCCGGACGAGATCCGCCGCCGGCTCCGTGAGTACCGGGACTGCGGCGTGACGACGCTCCGCATCGGCCCGATGGGTGACACCCTCGACGCCTCGCTCGACGGGCTCGGTCAGCTCGTCGAGCTGGTCGACGAGATCAATCGGGACGACCCCGACCCCGACCCCGACCCCGGTGACGACACCGACACCGCCGAACCGACAGGAGCGAGCCGATGACCGTTACCGCCAGCAGCCCCACCGCCGAGGCGGTGTGGAAGAAGACGACCTGCATCCTGTGTGAATCGAACTGCGGCGTCGAGGTCCGCATCGAGGACGGGCACTTCACCAGGATCCGGGGTAACAAGGCCCACGTCGGCTCCAAGGGGTACACCTGCGAGAAGGCCCTCCGCCTCGACAGCTACCAGAACCACCGGGCCCGCCTCGCCTCACCGATGAGGCGGCGTGACGACGGGACCTACGAGGAGGTCGACTGGGACACCGCCATCCGGGAGGTCGCCGCCCGGCTCGTCGCGGTGCGCGACACCCACGGTGGCGACAAGATCTTCCACTACGGCGGCGGGGGCCAGGGCAACCACCTCGGCGGCGTCTACGGCCGGGGTGTGCAGTCAGCCCTCGGCGTGACCTACCGCTCCAACGCGCTGGCCCAGGAGAAGACCGGCGAGGCCTTCGTCGAGGCCCGCCTGTACTACGCCCACACCCGCGGCGACGTCGAGCACACCGAGGTCGCCATCTTCCTCGGCAAGAACCCGTGGATGAGCCACGGCTTCCCCGAGGCCAGGCGGGTCCTCAAGGAGATTGCCAACGACCCCGACCGGGCCACGATCGTGATCGACCCCCGCCGCACCCGGTCGGCCGAGCTGGCAGACCACCACCTGGCGGTGAAGCCGGGGACCGACGCCTTCTGCATCGCCGCCATCCTGGCGATCCTGGTCCGCGACGACCTGTGCGACGACGAGTTCATGGCCGCCCACGTCGCCGACGCCGAGCCGGTGCTCGACGTGCTCCGCAGCGTTCCCATCGACGACTACGCCGACCGCTGCGGCCTCCCCGTGGCCGAGCTGGAGGCGGTGGCCCATCGCATCGGCCGGGCCCAGAGCTGCACGATCTTCGAGGACCTCGGCATCGAGCAGGCCCCGCACTCGACCCTGGTCTCCTACCTCCAGCGCCTGATCTGGATCTTCCGGGGCAGCTTCGCCAAACCCGGCGCCATGTTCCCCCACACCGCCATCTCCCAGGTCTCGGGCAGCGGGGGCGGGAAGAACCGCCAGCGGCAGACCCCGGTCACCGGGGCCCCGATCATCTCCGGGCTCATCCCGTGCAACTCGATCGCCAACGAGATCCTCACCGACCACCCCGACCGGTTCCGGGCCATGATCATCGAGAGCTCGAACCCGGTCCACTCCCTGAGCGAGTCCGACACGTTCCGGGAGGCGATGCGGGCCCTCGACTTCTCGGTGGTGATCGACGTGGCCATGACCGAGACCGCCCGCCAGGCCGACTACGTGCTCCCGGCATCGAGCCAGTACGAGAAGCCCGAGGCGATCTTCTTCACCAACGAGTTCCCCGACAACGTCTTCACCCTCCGCAAGCCCGTGCTCCCACCCCTGGTCGGCACGCTGTCCGAGCCCGAGATCCACTCCCGCCTGCTCGAGGAGATGGGGGCCTACACCGAGGACGACCTGGCCGGGCTGCGGGAGGCCGCGGTCGAGGGGAGGACCGCCTTCGCCACTGCGTTCCTCGAAGCCGTGGCGGCCAACCCGAGCCTGACCGCGGTCGGGGCGTCGGTCCTCTATCGCACGCTCGGACCGACCCTGCCGGAGGGGATGGCGGAGGCCGCCGTGGTCTGGTTCCTGGCCCAGACCTGTGCCATGAACCATCCCGAGGCGGTCGAACGGGCCGGGTTCGTGGCCGGCACCGCGGCCGACGGCAGTGACGGCAACGCCGGCGACGCGCTGTTCGACGCCATCATCGAGAGCGACGACGGCGTGATCTTCACCCGCCACCTCTGGCCCCAGGCCTGGGACCTCCTCGGCGTCTCCGAGGATCGACGGATGCGGGTTCACATCCCCCAACTCCTCGATCTGCTTCGTGAACTGCCCGACGCCCCCCGCTCCTACACGAGCGACGCCTACCCGCTGATCCTGTCGGCGGGGGAGCGGCGATCGTTCACCGCCAACACGATCTTCCGCGACCCGGATTGGCGCAAGACCGGCCGCGACGGCGCCCTCCGGGTCAGCCCGGCCGACGCCGACGCCTACGGACTGGTCGATGGCGACCGGGTCCGACTCACCACCCGGGGTGGCGACACCGAGACCCCGGTCGAGATCGACGATGCCATGCAGGCCGGCCACATCAGCATCCCCAACGGCTACGGCCTCGACCACCCAGACGAGACCGGCGAGCACCAGCGGGTCGGCGTCGCCCCCAACGAGCTCACCGAGCTCGGCTGGGAGGACGAGATCGCCGGCACCCCGTGGCACAAGCACGTCCCGGCCCAGATCGAGAGGATCGCCTGATGACCACCAGCGACCACGCCAACCCACCCACCGAACGCCGGATCCTGATGGTGGTCAAGGAAGGGTCGAGAGACCTCGACCTGATGCTGCGCGACGAGGTCGTCGTGTCCAGAGCCTCCCTGGAGGCGGCTGGCTGTCGGGTCGACGTCGCCGTCCCCACCGACCGCGAGCTCGTCGGGTCCGAGACCACCCTCGTCCCCGACGTCTCCATCGGCGACGTCGACATCGCCGACTACGACGGGCTCTACCTGCCGTGCATGGCCCCCGAACCCGGCACGAAGGCGCCCCCCGTCGTCCAGGCCATGATCGTCCGGGCCGACGAGCTCGGCCTCCCCATCGCTGCCGCCCGGGGCTCGGTGCGAGACGTCGCCGCGGCCGACGTGCTGGTCGGGCGGGACTACTCCTACGCCGGAGCCCCGGATCTGGAGCAGAACCCCGAGTTCCGGGGAGCAACGTTCCGCGACACCGGCGTGACCCGCAGCGGGAACCTCGTGACCTCGGGGATCTGCCCCCTGGCGGCCAAGGTGCTCGGTGGCGACGACGACACGACCAAGCTGGCCAACGAGTTCCTGCGGGTGTTGGAGGGTGACCATGCCTAGGCGACTGGTCGTGCGCCGCAGCGACCCGTCCGACATCTCGGCACGCGAGGAGGCGGCTGGGCCGCTGGCCGACGGGCAGGTCCGGTTGCGGGTCGACCTGTTCGGGCTGTCGAGCAACAACATCTCCTACGCCCTCTACGGCGACATGCTCGGCTACTGGGACTACTTCCCCGTCGACGATGATCACGGCTGCGTACCGGTGTGGGGCTTCGCCGACGTCACCGAGTCGGGCCACGAACAGCTCCCAGTCGGCGCTCGGCTGTTCGGCTACCTGCCGATGGGGGAGGAGCTCGTCATCACACCAGCGTCCATCACCGATCTGGCGGTCGACGATGCGTCGCCGCACCGGGCTGGGCTGCACCCCTGGTACAACCGCTACTACCGCTGCGACACCGACCCCGTGTGGACGGCCGGCGGCGAGCCGATGCAGGCGACCATGTGGGCGCTGTTCATGACCGGCTGGGCACTCGCCAACCAACTCGCCGAGACCGCCGGCACCGTCGTCGTCTCCAGCGCATCGAGCAAGACCGCCCTGGCGCTGGCCTGGACCCTGCACCACCACCACAACGACATCACCGTCGTCGGCGCGACATCGCCGAGGAACCTCGCCTTCGTCGAGACGACCGGCGCCTACGACCACGTCGTCGCCTATGGCGCCCTGACCCCCGGCGGCGGGGGAGCGCTCGACGATGTCGATGGTCCCGCAGCGTTCGTCGATGCCGCCGGGAGCCCGGCCATCCGGGAACGGGTACACGCCGAGTTGGGCACCCGACTGATCGACTCGGTCGGCCTCGGCGCCACACACCAGGGAGCTGGCACGGCCACGGGCGAGCTGTCCGGACCCACACCCCGCTTCTTCTTCATTCCCGACGTCGCCGAGCAACTCGCCGAGACGGCGGGACGGGCCAGCTATCACGCCGACTTCGCCGCAGCGTGGAAGCGGTTCGCTCGCTGGATCGATGAGACGCTCACCGTCGAGTCCGGCTCGGGCGTCGACGAGATCACCGCGGCCTACCGAAAGGCCATGGTCGGTGGGGTTGGCCCGGAGGCCGCGAGGGTTCTCACGTGGTAGCGGTGATCGAGTGCTCCTGGACGGTCCGCCGGGGGATGTCCTAGAGCGGGTCGGCGGCGGTGACGGCCACGACGACTTCGTGATCGGTGCAACCCGTCACCTCGGTCCAGATGTCGCACACCCCTCGCAGGTAGCGCTCCCGCTCGGCCAGCGTGGTCTCGCCGGTGATGACGCAGGCGACGATGGACGAGGTGCTCTGCCGACCCGCCCAGACCGAGCGGGCGATGGCCATGTGGCCCAACAAGGGCGAGCCCGATCCCCGACCCGAGCTCGGCCAGCCCTACTGCGAGGTGGCCGACATCGCCCCGACCAGTCCCGCCATTCCCGCAGGTTGGCCAAGGCCCGTGTCCGCAGCCTGACCGAGTCGCATCGGGCTGGTCACGCGCCACTGTCGCTGGCCGAAGAAAATGGTTGTTAACCGTTAACCACCTTGACTAGGTTGGTGGGAAGGAGCAATCCGGAGGATTCTGATGCCAGTCTTCACCCCGACCGGACAGGCCTGCGGGGCCGTCGTCACGGAGATCGACCTGTCCAACCCGCTCAGCGACGAGGAGTCCGCCGCCTTGCGGGCCGGGCTCGACGAACACCATGTCCTGGTGTTCCCCGAGCAGTCGATGACAAACGACGATCTCGAGCGGTTCTCGACGTCGTTCGGCGATCTCGGCACCGACCCATGGTTCGTCCCGATCGACGGCAGCGACTACATCGCCGAGATCCGCCGGGATGCCGACGAGACCACCCCGGTGTTCGGGGAGGGCTGGCACTCCGACTGGAGCTTCCTCGACACGCCGCCGGTGGCCACGTGCCTGTACGGCCTCGACATCCCTCCGGTCGGCGGCGACACGCTCTACGCCAACCAGCATCTCGCCTACGAGCGCCTGCCCGACGACCTCAAGACCAGGGTCGACGGTCTCCAAGCCGTCCACACCACCCGGGGGATCTACGGCAAGGGAGGCCAGCACGATCCCGACAACGAGCGCGAACAGGGCCGCAGCATGAACGTCGTACCAGACCAGGACCCCTTCGACGGCGAGCACCCCCTCGTCCGCCGCCACGAGGGCAACGGCCGCCCCGCCTTCTTCTCCACCCTCGGCTACATCCAGGACATCGTCGGGATGGACAGGACCGAGGCTCGGGCCCTCCTGAAGGAGATCCACGCCCACCAGATCGCCGACGAGGTCGTCTACCGCCACCGGTGGGAGCCCGACATGTGTGTGGTCTGGGACAACCGCAGTGTGCTGCACCGCGCCACCGGCGGGTACGAGGGCCACTCGCGCCTGCTCCGCCGCACCACGATCCTCCCCGCCAACGCAGCCTGATGACCGACACCGCCGACTTCATCCGGGCGCTCGCCGACGCCATCACCGCCGGGACGACCTATCCCCGGTTCCCGGCCGGACTCGATCTCGCCGCCGGTGAGGCACTCCAGGCCGACCTGGTCGCGGCCCTTGGTGGTGCGGCCGGACTGAAGGCCGGTCTCGGTGAGGTCGCGGCGCAGGAAGCGCTCGGGGTCCAGGGGCCGATGCTCGGACACCTGTACGCCGGACGTCAGCTCGATGACGGGGCCGAGCTCGCGGCCGACCCGGTCGCACGGATCGAGTGCGAGCTCGGACTGCGCCTGTCTGGCACCGGCGAGGTGATCGGCGTCCAGCCGGCGGTCGAGATCGTCCGCCCGGAGTTCGCCGTGATGGAGGATCTGACCGGTCCGAACCTGGCCGCCTGCAACGTCGCCGCCGACCGGTTCATGGTCGGACCGGAGCGCCCGTTGACCGACACCCCCGTCGGGACCGTCACCGTTTCCTGCGACGGGGAGGTCATCCTCGACGCGGCACTCGAGGGGTCGCTCGGCGGGCCGGACTCCGCCGCCGCCTGGATGGTCGGTGAGGCGACGCGGCGAGGCATCGACCTGTGGGACGGCGTGCTGTTCATCACCGGTACCTGTGGAGAGGCGCTGCCGCTCCGGGCCGGGTCCTACGAGGCCGACTTCGATGATCTCGGCGCGCTGAGGTTCACCGCACGATGAGCGACTCGACCACCGAACCGCGGACCCACAAGTCGATGCGGGAGGAATCGGATCGGCGGATCATGGCCGCCGCCATCGAGGCCTTCGCCGATCGCGGCTATCACCGGACGTCGCTCAACCAGATCGCGGCCGAGGCCGGCTTCACCGCGCCGCTCATCAGCAAGCGATACGGATCGAAGGCCGGTCTGGCTCGGGCCGTGTTCCAGAGGATCCTCGGCCGGCTGACGCCGCTCGGTACCGAGCGCTCGCCCGACGGTGGCTGGATCGACCCGGACCGCAGCGCCCGGGCTCAGCTCGACGACTTCGTGGTCCGCTACCTGCAGGACGCGATCGACGAGCCGACCCGTCTGCGAGCCCTCTACGTGCTGATCGGTGAGTCGCTCGGCGGCATGGACGAGCTCGACGACGAGGTGGCCACCGTCAATCGGGTCTTTCGCGACCACATCGCCGACTACGTCGGTCTCGGTCAGCGTCAGGGCGAGTTCCGGGCGGACATCGACCGCGACCAGGCTGCGCTGATCATCGTCGGGACCTTGCGGGGCGTCGTGACCCAGGTCCTGGCCGAACCGGACGCACAGGATCCCCGAGCTCTGACCGTCGAGTTGCGCCGATGCGTTCTCGCACCGCTGCTCCGCGACGGTGAGCTGCCAGGCGACGAACATCGAACAACGGAGTGAGGAGTGTCATGAGTGAGCAAGGGGCGGCGTCGACGGCGAAGACCACACCGCTGACGGAACGGGAACGCGACGTGGTCCAACGGCTGTCGCAGGGGTTCGGGTGGCCGACGGTGCTGCTGACGGTCGGCCTGATCGCGGCCGGAGCCGGGGTCATCGTCTGGTGGGCGGTCGGCGGACTCCCGCTCATGGTCGGGATGCTCCTGAACGCCTGGGTGTCGTATGCGCTCTACACGGTCCACCACGATGCGACCCACCGCTCGATCAGCGGCCGGATCCCGAGCCGCCAGGCCTGGGACACGACGTGGGGCACGATCGCCGGGCTGGTGATCGGCATCGAGTTCCAGAGCTACGCCAAGCACCACCTCCGCCATCACGCCCACACCAACACGGCCAAGGACCCCGACCTCAACGTGAAGGGCTCGTTCGGCCAGTTGCCGATGAAGTGGATGATCGGCAACGTGCTGACCGTCGTCGGCGCGCTGCCCGGTGGGGTGCACGTCAACCGCCGGCTCCTCCGGATGATCGGCATGGAGCCGCCGGCCCGGATGGCGGCCAACCGCAAGGCCGAGCTGGCCCGGCAGCGCCGGCTGACCCGGGCCCACCTGCTCATCATCGCGGCGTCGGTTCCGCTCGGGCTCGTCGTGCCGGTGCTCTTCCTGTGGTGGCTGCCGACCCGACTCGGCCTCTTCCTGCTGATGGTCCTGTTCCAGTGGCTGCCGCACTTCCCCTTCGACCGGACCGACCGGTTCGGCGCCACCCGGATCACCCTGTTCCCCGGTTCGACCTGGCTGCTCCTGCAGCAGGACCGGCACCTGATCCACCACCTCTACCCGTCGATCCCCTGGTACCGGTACCGCGCCGCCTACCGGGAGCTCCTCCCGCTCCTCCGCGAGCGCGAGGCGATCATCGCCGGACCGGGGACCGAGCCCCGCGTCCCCATCCGGCTCCGCTGAAGGAGGGTTCAGTGTCGTCCGAACCAACAGTGTCGTCGGAACAGAAGCCGTCGTCCGAGTGGAAGAAGTCCGCCTGCATCCTGTGTGAGTCGAACTGCGGCATCGAGATCCGGTTGGACGGCCGCCGCTTCGAGCGCATCCGGGGCAACAAGGCCCACGTCGAGTCCAAGGGCTACACGTGCGAGAAGGCGCTGCGGCTCGACCACTACCAGAACAACCGCGGCCGGTTGACCTCGCCGATGCGTCGCCGCGACGACGGCACCTACGAGCCCATCTCGTGGGACGAGGCCATCGCCGAGGTGGCGGCTGGGCTCGGTCGGGTCCGGAGCGACCACGGGGGAGCGGCGGTCTTCCGCTATGGCGGCGGCGGCCAGGGCAACCACCTGCACGGCCTCTATGGCCAGGCCGTGGCCGACGGCCTCGGGGTGCGCTACCGGTCCAACGCCATCGCCCAGGAGAAGACCGGTGAGGCCTGGGTCGAGGCCAAGCTCGTGGGCACCCACACCCGTCCCGAACTCGACCGCTCCGAGGTCGCGATCTTCGTCGGCAAGAACCCGTGGCAGACCCACGGATTCCCCCACGCCCGCAAGACGCTGCGAGCCATCGCCAACGACCCCGAGCGGTCGATGGTCGTGCTCGACCCCCGGCGGACCCAGTCGGCCGAGCTGGCCGACTTCCACCTCCAGGTCCGCCCCGGCACCGACGCGTTCTGCATCGCCGCCATCCTCGCCATCATGGTCCGCGACGGTCTCGTCGACGACGGCTTCATCGAGCGCCACGTCGACGACGTCGAGCCGCTCGTCGCCGCCCTCCGGGACGTCCCCATCGAGGACTTCGCCGAGCGCTGCGACGTGGCCGTCGACGAGCTGGTCGCCGTCGCCAAGCGGATCGGGCAGGCCGAGTCGGTGGCGAGCTTCGAGGACCTCGGCATCGAGCAGGCCCCCAACTCCACCCTGGTGTCCTACCTGCAACGGCTCCTCTGGGTGCTGGCCGGCAGCTTCGCCAAGCCCGGCGCCAACCACCCGCACTCGTGGTTCGGCAAGCGGGGCAGCCTGCTGAAGCCGACCGCCGAGAGTCGCCGGACGCCGGTCACCGGGGCCCAGGTCATCGCCGGGCTCATCCCCTGCAACTCGATCTGCGACGAGGTCCTCACCGACCACCCCGACCGCTTCCGGGCGATGATCATCGAGGGCGCCAACCCGGTCCACTCCCTCGCCGACTCCGGTCGGTTCCGGGAGGCCATGCGGGCCCTCGACTTCTCGGTTGTGGTCGACGTGGCCATGACCGAGACCGCCCGCCAGGCCGACATCGTGCTCCCGGCCAGCTCCCAGTACGAGAAGCCCGAGGCCGTCTTCTTCAACTTCCACTTCCCCGACAACGCCTTCTCGCTGCGCAAGCCCGTCCTCGAACCGCTGCCCGGAACCCTCGCCGAGCCCGAGATCCACGCCCGCATCGCCGAGGCCCTCGGCCTCTACGACCTCGACGACCTGACCCCGCTGCGGGATGCGGCCGCCACCGGGCGAGCGGCCTTCACCGCGGTGTTCGACGAGTACCTCGCCCACCACCCCGAGCAGGTCCCGATCGCACCGCTGCTCCTGTACCGCACGCTCGGCCCGACCCTTCCCGACGGGCTCGAGGCGGCCGCCGCCCTCTGGAGCCTGGCCCGGGGCGTGGCCGCCACCTACCCCGACCAGGTCCGCCGAGCCGGCATCGACGCCGACCCCGGCTCGACCCTCGGCGACGCCGTGTTCGACGCCCTGCTCGCCAGCGACGACGGAATCATCTTCACCCGCCACACCTACGACGAGGTCTGGGACCTGACCGTCACCACCGACCAGACCATCCGGGTCAACAACCCGCGGATGATCGAGAAGCTCCGCGAGCTGCCCGGCCTGCCGACCGACTACGCCACCGACGAGTATCCACTGGTGCTCTCGGCCGGGGAGCGGCGCTCGTTCACCGCCAACGTGATCATCCGAGACCCGGCGTGGCGCAAGGCCGATCAGCATGGCGCCCTCGCCATCAGCCCGACCGACGCCGAACACCACGGCCTCGTCGACGGCGACCGCGTCCGGCTCGTCACCGCCACCGGGTCGGCCGAGCCGACGGTGGCCATCGACGACGCCCTGCAGGCGGGCCACATCGCACTCCCCAACGGCTTCGGAGTCGAGCATCCCGACGACCGGGGTGAGCACCGGACCGTCGGCGTCGCCCCGAACGAGCTCACCGCGCTCGACTGGAAGGACGACATCGCCGGCACCCCCTGGCACAAGCACGTCCCGGCCCGCCTCGAGCCGATCACCGCCCGCTAGCAATCAACCAACCAGGAGCGACCTCATGCCCTTCTACAGCGTTCTCGCCGAACCGGGCCTCATCCCGAGCACCGACAACCGCCAGGCGTTGGCCGGCGACGTGGTCGACGTCCACTGTGCCGTGACCGGCGCCCCCCGGTCGTTCGTCCACGTCCTGTTCGCCGAAGACGAACGAGGTCGACTCGAGCCGGGTCAGCGCTGCTCCATCCGGGGGTCAATCCGGAGCGGGCGGACCGCGGAGCAGAAGGAGGCGATCGTCTCGGGCCTCCGCCGGGCCGTCACGATGCGAAGCTCGGCCGACGAGTCGACCGTCACGGTCACCACCTCCGACATCGACGCGTCCTACACGATGGAAGGCGGGGCGCTCCTGCCCGAACCGGGAAGTGTCGAGGAGGAGGCCTGGAAGGAACCCGCCGACCAGGCGACCGCGAGTTGACGACGGACCCGTACGACATCCGCGACCAGGCCGACGTCGACGACCCCGTCCCGATCTGGGCCGAGATGCGCACGGCGTGCCCCCATCGCCCCCCAGCAGATCTCCTTCGCGCCGATCTCGGCCGATCCGCCGATCCACTCATGGACGCGCAAGATGCTGCTGCCGTTCTTCGCCCCACGCGCCATCGAGCGAGACCAGGACTCCACCGAGGCGCTGTGCATCGAGCTGGTCGACGGATTCGTCGACGCCGACGGGTGCGATGCTGCGGTCGTTGACCAGATTCGGGCAGCGGTCCGACGAGTGGCTTCGGAGGCAACGCCAGGTCCCGTGGCTCGAGACCGCATCCGCAGCGAGAGCGACGGGTGTTCGTGCCTCGGCCGGTTTGTCGGGGCATTCGATCGTGGGACACTGGTGAGGTGGTTCGGACACCTTGGCATCGCCGTCTGGTGACGCGGGCGATGGCGCTGCAGCTCGTCGTGATCGGCTTGGTGTTGGTCGCCGTCTCGTTTGCCTTCGCACGGAGCAGCGGCGACGCGTTGGAAGAGCAGTACGGCCTTCGTGCCCAGGCGGTGGCCGAATCGGTGGCGGAGATCCCGGAGGTGCGCGATCTCCTGGAAGCCGGGGCAATCTCGCCGCAGATGCAGGACATCGCCGAGGACGTGCGTCTCCGCACCGGCGTGTCGTTCGTGGTCATCACCGACGTGAAGGGGATTCGGCACTCCCACCCGAACCCGGAGCGCATCGGGCGTGAGGTGTCCACCAGCCCCAGCAGGGCGCTGGCTGGCATCTCCGACTGGTATGTCGAGACCGGCACGCTGGGGCCGTCGGTTCGGGGCAAGGTGCCGATCTGGGACGGCACCGGCGAGGACGTCATCGGGATCGTCTCGGTCGGCGTGTTGACCGGCGAGGTGTCCGACGCGGTCCAGAGTCGGATGGGTGGCGTCATGCTCGTCGCCGGGGGCGTGTTCCTCTTCGGAGCCGTGGCGGCCTACGTCGCCGCTCGTGTGATCCGCCGTCAGACGCTCGGCTTGGAACCGCCGGAGATCGCGGCGTTGTATGAACACCGCGACGGCATGCTGCGAGCGCTGCACGAGGGCGTGTTGGCGGTCGACAAGGGCGGTGTGGTGACCCTGGTGAACGACGAGGCGGCGATGATGCTCGCCCTCGACCGCGACAGTGTCGGTCGAGCGATCGACGATCGTGACGATCTCACCGAGCTGTTGTCGTTGTCGGGAGGACCGGGTTCTCAGCGGAACGTTCCTCTGGAGGTCGGGCCGCAGAGCCTCCTGGTCACGGTGGCGCCCATTGCGATCAGGGGCAAGCACGAGGGAGCGGTCTACACCTTCCGGGATCGGACCGAGTTGCAGGGCCTCGTGAGTGAGCTGGAATCGGCCCAGAGCCTGGTCGAGGCGCTGCGGGCCCAGGCCCATGAGCACTCGAACCACCTTCACACGATCTCCGGCCTGATCGAGCTCGGTCGCCACGACGACGTCCTGGCCGTGGTCATGGACCACTCGGCGTCGGAGCGGGCGGTGGCCGACCTCTACGAGAACCGGTCCGGCGGAGACGCGTTGGTGGTGGCTTCGCTTCTCGCCAAGGCCGCCATTGCCGCCGAGCGCCATGTCCGGCTGTTGACCCACATCGGGGAGTTGCCGCAGACCGAGCTCGCGGTGTCTCGCGATCTGGTGACCATCGTGGGGAATCTGGTCGACAACGCCATCGACCATCTCGGCGGCGGGACGGTCGGCGGTGGTGAGGTCGAGGTCGCGATCTGGCACGAGGATGGCGACGTGCGGATCGACGTGTCGGACTCGGGTGAGGGGATCCCTCCCGATGAGATCGAGCGCATCTTCGAGGTCGGCTACACGACGAAGGGCACGCCGAGTCATGAGGGGTTCGGTCTTGCGTTCGTCCGCGAGCTCGTCGAACGTTACGACGGGTCCATCGCTGTCGACTCCGAGCTCGGTTCCGGGTCGCTCTTCTCGGTGAGGCTGGTGCTCGGCCGATCGGTTGCGAGGAAGGAGGCGCTGGTCGATGTCTGACGAGACGGTGTCAGTGCTCATCGTCGACGACGACTTCCGAGTGGCGGAGATCCACCAGGGCTTCGTCGATGGCGTCGAAGGCTTCGAGGTCGTCGGCACCGCTCAGTCGGCGGGCCGGGCGGTTGAGCTGTGCGGCGAGCTGGATCCCGACCTGGTGCTGCTCGACATCTACCTGCCCGATGGTTCGGGGACCGAGGTGCTCCGGCGGCTCCGCGACGAGCTCTCCATCGACTGCTTCGTGCTCACCGCGGCTCGCGATGTCGCCACCGTCAAGCGCTGCCTCGATCTCGGGGCGCTCCACTATCTCGTGAAGCCCTTCGCAAGGGAGGAGTTGACCGATCGGATGCAGGAGTACCGACGTTGGCGGCTGTCGCTACGGGTCGAGGGCGAGCTGGATCAGCCGCATATCGACCACATCTTCAACGGCCGAGGTCGACCGGACACGGCTCTCCCGAAGGGGCTCTCGGCGGAGACGATGGCCCTGGTGATGTCAGCGCTGGCCGGGGCGGACGATGCGATGGGGGCCGAGGACGTGGCCCAGCTGACCGGTATCAGTCGGGTCAGCGTCCGCCGCTATCTCCGCCACCTGGCCGACGCCGGAGACGCCGAGCTCGTGCCCGACTACGGCACGCCTGGACGACCCCGGCACCGATTCCGCCTCGTCTCCTGACTGCGTGGCACCGCAGTGGGCATCACCCAGCGAGGACGATGAGCGGATAGGCGGCCAACAGTCCGAGTCCGTCTCGGCGGGAGAACGATCGGCCGACGGCACTAGCGATGACGGCGAGGAGCGTGACACCGGCCATGACCCCGATGCTGACCGTCGGGGTCTGGCTGAGGCGGCCGGTGCCGACGAGGCCGGCGACGCCGGCGACGGCCAGGCTGTTGAAGACGTTCGAGCCGAAGATGTTGCCGATGATCATCTCCACCGATCGCCGGCGAGCCGATGCGATCGTCGTGGCGAGCTCGGGCAGGCTCGTTCCGATCGCCACGACGGTGAGTCCAACGAAACCCTCGGACGCACCGAGTCGCTCGGCGATCGAGATCGCACTGGCCACGAGGAGCTGTGCGCCGAGCACCACGGCAAGCAAGCCTCCGACGATCGTGGCCATCGATCGGCCGAGTCCCGACGTCTCGGCGTCGGTCGACGTCGTCGGCGGTCCATCTCCGTTCGGTCCGACTGCAAGGGTCACGGCCGCTGCGGCCATGGCCACAACCAGTGCAACGGCCTCCCAGCGGGCGAGGAATCCGTCGAGGATGAACACGCTGACCAGTGCGGTTGAAGCCAGGACCAATCCACCCTCGCGCCGGTACACCGAGCGGCGAGCGGTGACGTCGGTGATCACCGCGCCGGCCCCAAGGACGAGCGTGATGTTGGCCGCGTTGGAGCCGATGAAGTTGCCGATGGCGAGGTCGATGGTGTCACGCTGGGCGGCGGCCAGGCCGCTGACGACCATCTCCGGCAGCGAAGTACCGAGCCCGACGACGAGGGCCCCGACCACGACCGGGGAGACCCCGAGCCGTTTGGTCAACGCCTCGGCTTCACCGACGGAGCGCTCGGCAGCGGCGACGAGTACCGCGACGCCGACGGCCAGTCCGAGGATGGCGAGCAGCATGGTCGATGGAGCGCTCAGAACCTGGGGCGCGACTGCCCTGCGGCTCGCACTCAGACCTCGGCGCCAGCGTCGGCGAACTCGTCCTTGACGTTCGCGCCCCGAGCGCGGCTGAGGATCTGCGGGAGGAACAGGACCACGATGCTGAGCAGGATGAGCGCGACGTTGAGGATCCCGTCGAAGAACGTCGAGTAGGAGCCCTGGCTGGCCACGAGCGACCGGCGGAAGTTCTGCTCGAGGTCGTCACCCAGGATCAGCCCCATGAGGATCGGGGCCAGGGGAACGTCGAGCTTGCGGAGCAGGAAGCCGATCAGGCCGAACAGGGTCATGATCGTGATGTCGAGCCCGCTGTTGTTGACCGAGTACACGCCGATGTAGGAGATCACGAGGATCATCGGCATCAGGAACCACGGTGGGATCTCGAGGATCTTGACGAACACCTTGACCAGCGGGAAGTTCAGCAGCAGCAACATCAGGTTGCCGATGTACATCGAGGCGATCAGCGTCCAGATCAGCTCGGGCGTCTCGGAGAACACGTTGCCCGAGCCAGGGCGGATGCCCATCGAGATCAGGATCCCGAGCAGCACAGCCGTCGTGCCCGACCCGGGGATGCCGAGCGTGAGCAAGGGGACGAGCGACCCCCCGGCCGCTGCGTTGTTGGCCGACTCCGGGGCGGCCACCCCACGGATGTCACCCTTGCCGAACGTCTCGTCGACGTCGGAGATCCGCTTCTCCAGCCCATAGGACATGAAGCCGGCGACCGAGGCCCCGGTTCCGGGCAGGAGCCCGACGAAGAACCCGATCACACTGCCCCGGATGATCGCCCCGAGGGAGAAGAGGAACTCACGGAACGTGACCCAGATCCGCTCGGCCTTCTGAAAGACGACCTTCTCGCCCCGCACCGTGTCCTCGAGCAAGGTCAGCACTTCGCTCACCGCGAACAGGCCGATGGCGATGACGACGAAGTCCATGCCCTCCTGCAGCTTGAGCTCGCCGAACGTGTAGCGGGGCACACCGGTCTGCAGATCGATCCCGACGGTCGAGAGCATGACCCCGAACACCACGGCGAGCAGGCCCTTGAAGATGTTGCTCCCCGCCAGGCTCGACACGGTGGCGAAGGCGAGCACGACGACGAGGAACTTCTCGGGAGACTGGAACCGCGTGGTGACCTCCGACAGCGGCGGCCCGAAGGCCATCAGCCCGATCACCGAGCCGGTGCCGGCGACGAATGAGCCGATGGCGGCGATGGCGAGGGCCTGACCGGCCCGACCCTGTCTGGCCATCTGATAGCCGTCGAGGGTGGTCACCACCGACGAGGCCTCGCCGGGCACGTTGAGCAGGATGCTCGTGGTCGAGCCGCCGTACTGGCTGCCGTAGTAGACGCTGGCCAGGAGGATCAGCGTCGAGGCGTCCTCCAAGCCGAGCGACAGGGTGATCGGGAACAGGATGGCCACCCCGGTGATCGGCCCGATCCCGGGTAGCACGCCGATGAGCGTGCCGAGCAGGCAGCCGAGCAGCGCGAGCGCGATGTTCTCCGGCGTGAGCGCGGCCGAGAACCCGTCGAGCAGGTTGAACGCCAGCATCAGAAACCGCCCCACCAACCGGCCGGCAGCCGAAGCTCGAGCCAGTTGTTGAAGACGTAGGCCAACAGCGCCGGGAAGGCGAAGCTGAGCGGGATCAGGAGCCGGGCCGGAGCTCGGAACAGCAGGCCCATGATGATCGTCATCACCGCACTGGAGACGATGAACCCGACAGGCTGGATGATCTGCCCGTAGACGTACGAGCTGACCAGGACGACGCCGATCTGCCACCAGGCCGTCCGCGACGGCCACCTCGGCGCCGGATCAGGACGCAGGATCAAGACGAGTGCCAACGCGCCGAAGAGCACCCCGATCCCGGTCGGGAGGGTCTTCGGCCCGACCGGACCCGTACCGAAGCCCGTCCCCTCGAACGTCCTGGCTTCGATCGTGTACCAGATCGCGCCGGCCAGACAGACGACGCCGAGGACCCGGTCGCTCCAGCCGGGCGCGACGGACTGCCGGGCGGAGGCATCGGCGGTGGCGTCAGCCCGAGTCCGATCCGAACCATCGCCAGGGTTGGTGGTCGCCACGACCGCTACCTCCGCTCCGGCGACCGACTACTCGTTGACCAGACCGAACGGCTCGGACAGCGTCCGAAAGTCCCCGACCGCCTGCAAGGCGAACGTCTGGAACTCGTCACCGAGGAGACGAAGCGGCGAGAGCCCGTTCTCATCCCGGGCCGCGACCCAGGCATCCGACGCCTCGACCTGACCAAGCGCGTCGACCCAGAAGTCGTAGGCGTCGTCGGTCATGCCGCCAGGAGCCAACAGGCCACGCCAGATCGGGAAGATGGTCGAGTAACCGAGCTCGGTCGTGGTCGGCACGTCCGGCAGGGCCGGCACCCGCTCATCGGCCATGACGACCAGGATCCGCAGATCCTCGTTGCCGATGGTCTCCGACACATCACCCGGGAAGACAGCGATCTCACCGCCCAGCAGTGCGTTCTGGGCTTCGCCGCCACCGTCGTAGGCCACCCACGGCACAGCGGCCGGGTCGATCCCCAGCTCCTGGGCGAGCAACAGCACCTTGAAGTGGTCCTGTCCGCCGACCGGCGAGCCACCACCCCAGACCACGGCGGTCGGATCGGCCTGAACCGCCTCGATGAGCTGATCGAACGTCTCGAACTCGCTGTCGGTCGTGACCGCGACGACGCCGAAGTCGGCGCCGATCGCCCCGATCCAGCGGAACTGGTCGGCCTCCAGGCCCTCGTACTGGTTCTGGGCGAACCGGATCGCCGTCGCCGGAGAGGCCGCGATCACCAGATCGCTGTTGTCGTTGCGGTTGCCGGCGACGTCGCTGAACGCGACACCACCACCACCGCCGGGCTGGTTGGTGACCACCACGTTGCTCGTGAGGCCGAGGTCCTCGAACAGCTGACCGATCGACCGGCAGGTGAAGTCCCAGCCACCACCGGCATCGGCCGGGGCCACGCACTCGGGCGAACCGGGGGTGAACCCGGCCGCAGCCTCTTCGGCCCCCTCGTCCTCCTCGTCCATGGCCTCGGACGACTCCTCCTCCGAGGCTTCCTCGGCGTTGTCGTCGGCGCTGTCGTCCGCGCTGTCCTCCGCCGCCTCGGTCGCAGCCTCGTCGGCCGCCGCATCATCGTCGCCGTCACCGCAGGCCGCGGCCGCGAGGGCCGCCGCCACCAGCATCGCCAAGAGGCGCAACCACGTCTTCGTCATCGGTCTCCCCAATCGCTCTGTCGCGCAAGGACGTTCTTCGTCCCCCTGTGACCGACAACACAACCAACGACCGAAGGAGGACTCAATGTTGCGAAAGTAAGCGGCAAGAAAATCAAAAAGGCCGATATTGGTCGTTCTGGTCGCGGAGCCCCACCCCGGGGGTGTCCCCGAACGGACAACACGTTCGCCGCCGCTCCGAGACTGCGTCAGACCGTCGCCTGGGTGCAGCTGGTGGCTACCATCCTCCAGAGTTGCGCACTCGACTGCGTCCCGGCGTCGGTTGTAAAGCCAGCCATGTGGTACGCCGACTCAGCTGCGATCCCACGGACTCGGCTGGACCGGCAGCGATCCGGGTGGCTGGTCATGATGGCTGGCGAGTTCAGTCGACACTCGGGTCGAGGCCATCCATCTCGAGCGCCTGCTGTGCGATACTGTCGCCCGCTGCCCTGGTCGTGAGGAGTGCATCGAGCGCGAAGCGTGCGAACCCGTCGGCCGTTGCCGCTGGGTTCTCCCGAAGTCGGGCTCGCGGTGTGCCGAGAACGCCGAAGTAGCTGCTCTCCAGGAGCAGGCCGACTCGCTCCGGCTCCTCGGTGTGGAACGTGCCTTCGCTTGCGCCCTGGACGATCCATGTCGTCCAGCCGTCGGCGATCGTGTCGACGGCGTCCCAGAGCGTTCGGAACCGGTCGCGCTCGCGTACCTCGGGGAGGTGGAAGAGCCCACCGAGGTCGTAGGGGGCGCGCAGCATGTGGCGGAGGTCGATGCGTAGATAGCGGTACAGCTGGAGGGCGGGCGGCTGGTCTTCGCAATCGAGCCTCGCCAGGAGGTCGAGCAGCGGGTCGAGGTGGCGTCGAGCGATCTCGGCCAGAATCGCATCCTTGCTGGCGAAGTGGTGATAGAGGGAGGCCCGTTGAAGCCCCACGTCGTCGGCGATGGCTGTGAACGAGGTGGCTGTGTACCCCTTGGCGGTGAACGAGGCTGCTGCGGCCAGCAGGATCTCCTCGCGCGGGTCCTCGTGCGAGTCGCTCGGTCGGAGCCTGGGCCGACCCCGCTTGGTCTTCGGTGTGGGCAAGACGGCCATCCTACCGTCTTTCTACACGCGTAGATATTGACTGGCGACCTCATCTGGGTCATGATTTCTACGCCTGTAGATATTTGGACGTGTCGAGGACATCGGAGGTCGCCAGTGCCGCTGACGCATCGCAATCGCAGGGTTCTCATAACCGGAGCCAGCCGCGGAATCGGCGCGGTTCTGGCCGCCGATCTCGCCGCTCGGGGTCACAGCGTTCTCGCCGCATCCCGGTCGGGGACTCGACCGGAGGGGGACGACGGTTCCCCTGACATCCGAGCAGTCGTCATGGATGTGACCGACGAAGCCTCGGTCGCAAGTGCGATCGATGCCGCAGATGATCTCGACGCCGTGATCTGCAACGCGGGAGTGGGCTGGTTCGCTCCGCTCGAGGTCATGTCGGGGACCTCGTTCGAGCGCACCATCGACACCAACCTGATCGGCGCGGTCCGCGTGATCCGCCATGCGCTGCCACGGTTGCGAGCCAGTGGCGACGGTCGCGTCGTCGTCATCTCGTCGCTCGCTGCCATCGCTGGGCTGCCCGGAGAGTCTGCCTACTGCGCCTCCAAAGCCGGGCTCGAAGCGGCGATGGAGTCGTTGCGCCACGAGGTCGAGCCCCTCGGGGTCCGGGTCTCGGTCATCCAACCCGGCTACACCGCCGACACCGGTCTCGTCGTGTCCGGTCGGGCCCCAGGCGCACCGGACGACTCGGTCTACGAGGCGTTGTTCGTGCACAACGAGTCGAGTCACGCCGCCGTCCGAGCTGGTGCCGAGAGCCCCGCTCTGGTCTGCGAGGCACTTCGGGATGCGCTGGAGGCGCCCGAGCCCCGGTTCCGCTACCCGCTCGGTTCGCTCGCTCCGGTGGCGCACGCTCTCCGCTCGGCGACGGACGATGAGGTCCACACCGCCATCGGCGAGATGTTCGGCGTCGCCGACTGGGCTCCGGAGATCCCGGCATGAGGCCCGAGACCCTGGATGCTACGGAGCTCCTCGAGGCCCTCCGAGTCCACGCCGATTCCGATGACTGGGGGACGCTGCCACCCCAGGTGTACTGCTCCGAGGAGATCTGGGACCTCGAGTTGGCGCGGGTCTTCCGGCCCGGTTGGGTCAACGTCGGCCACGTCTCGGAGGTCCCGACTGCGGGCTGCTTCAAGGCCGTCGACGTGTTGGGCGAGCCGATGGTGATGACTCGAGCTCGGGATGGGAGCATCCACGTGCTGTCCCGGGTCTGTTCGCACCGCTGGATGGACATCTGTGGTGGCTCGGGTGCTGGATCGGTGCCGTCGCTGCAGTGCCCCTATCACCGGTGGACGTTCGGGCTTCAAGGTGCACTACGTGCCGCACCGGAGATGGACGAGACGCCCGGCTTCTACAAGGCCGACTACTCCCTCCACGTGTTCCGTCACGAGGTTTGGGAGGGCTTCGTCTTCGTCAACATCGATGGCAGCGCACCACCGACGGCACGGCTCTGGGGGGAGATGGGTCAGCAGCTCTCCAACTACGGTCTGTCGGACTGGGCGGTGGTGCACTCGATCCCGTGGGGTGAGTCGCACTGGGACTGGAAGGTCTTCATGGACAACGGGGAGTGCTACCACCATCTCGGCGCTCACCACGACACGCTCGAGCCGTTCATGCCGGCCCGCCTCGTCGTCGACGCACCGGACAACGGCGACTACACGCTGCTCTATGCCGGCATTGCGCCCGAGGCGCTGGCCGAGGGCGAGGGTGGCCAGCTCGTCTACCCAAGCACCGATCGACCGACCCCGGGCCTAGATGATCAGCAGCGAACCAGCCTCGGCCTCGCCTACCCGTTCCCGAACTACGTGATCGCGCTCACGCCGCAGGCGATGATCTGGTTCGAGGTGCACCCGCTCGGACCTGGACGGATCGACCTGACAACCCACCTCCTGTTGCCACCGCACCTCATCGATGCCCCCGATTCGGATGCGCGAGTCTCCGGTCACGTCGAGACGTTGACGGCGATCCACGAGCAAGACATCCTCGTCTGCGAGGGCGTGCAACGAGGGTTGCAGGCCAGCGCCGCCCGACCAGGGATGCTGTCCCACCTCGAACGACACAACCGGACCTTCGCCCGGTGGTACGCCCGCCAAATGACGGCGTCGAGCACCGAGCGCCCCGATTCCCCTGGGTAACCCCTGACATGGCGTTCAAGCCAGCGGGCGATTGCCGGCTGAACCGCGGCGAAGCCACCAGTCGGACTCCCACGACGCCGAGCCGTCGCGGCCGTTTGTCGGCATCTCCGTGATCAACCGGGCCAGCACCGCTGTCGGCTCGGGTGTCGGCGCTCCGATGGACGGAGAGACCCCGGGTGTCAACAACCTCTGTCAGTCCTCGACCTGGGCGCAAGCCTGCAGCGCAGTGTCCTCGTATGCCCGTTGGGGCACGTCGTCGACATCATTGTCGGTGGGCGAGTGGTGCTCCGAGCTCGGCCGAAGCCCCAATCATGAGAGCGCCTAGAGCGTCCTCGCCAACGGTGGCATCGAGTTCGTCCACACCTGCGAGCACCAGTTGTCTTCTCGCCACGTGCAACGCCCACCCTACTCGACCGACTTCGGAGGGTTCGGGCGCAGTGTCGAGGCCGAGACTTCGAACTCCCTCGACGAGTGAAGGCGAAAACCCCCAAAGGCCCAGCAGATACGCCCCGATCGCAAATCGATCGGCGCCGAAGGTGAGCCGCTCGACGATCGGATCGTTGCTCTCGACGACCGCGGTCAGGTCGGCGCCCGGTGGTACGGGCAGCGAGCCGAGGACCAGGAGCCCCACCTCATGCAGGCCGCCGGCGAGGTAGCCTTCGGCAGCCTCCTGGTTGGATGCACCCTCTGCTCGAAGCATCGCCCGGACGAGAGCAGCGGCCCACTGGGCGCGACACGCGATCCGGTCGACGTCGAGGCCTGGCACATCGACGCCGAACACGGAATGGCCAGCGACGATCGCTCGCACGACATCGACCCCGAGGTAGGTGATGGCGTCTGCGGTCGAATCGACCGTGCGGCGGAGACCGAAGAACGCCGAGTTGACCAGACGCAGCAGCTCAGCCGTCAGAGCGATGTCCTGAGAGACGATTCGGCCCAACGCTTCGGCGGTGGAAGTGTCGCGATCGACAGCAGCCATGAAGTCTTCGTAGACGTCGCCGAGCACGGGCAACTGGTCGACCTGTCCCACGATCGCCCGGATGGCATTGGACTCGACGTAGCCTCGGGAAGCTTGGATCCGATCGATCGTGCGGGTGAGCTCGTCGAGCCTACATGGCTTGCTCAGGAGCTGATGAGCGACCTTTGTCGAGCGGAACTGCGCATCCTTCTCTGTGCAGTCTGAGAGAATGATGCGAGCGCAAGTAGGGTACTGGCGGCGTACGGCGGCGAGGAGGTCGGCGCCGTCCATTCTTGTCATCCGCATGTCGGAAACGACCACATCGAATGGTCGTTGTGACAGTACGACCAAGGCTGCCTGGCCACTGTCGACGAAGTGCATGTCCCACTCGTGCTGCATGAGCTGACTGGTGCGGCGAATCGCCTGCAAGTCGTCGGGCTCGTCGTCAACGAACAAGATCCTCAGCATGGTGGGCCTGCTTTGGGTGGTCGGGTCCCTGTTCTATGTCGGCCGAACCGGAGCCGACATGAGCCGAACCCCAGCGAGGGCCCCACGAAGTGGACGCGCACGACGACCACGACAACGAGCACGTCAACGCAGTCATCTGTCGGTCCGACCGCCAACTCGGACAGCGGCACGGTAGTGGAGGAGGCATCGGCGACGGTCGACGTGCTCGCCAATGACTCGCCGGCATCGATCGGCTCACCTACGAGATCTGCGATACCGGAAGGACCTGTGACACCGCCACCCTTCTCGTCACCGTCCTCGCCGACTGACCGTCCACACCCATCGAGGCGAGGCTTCCGCTGGCATGATGGCGGCGATCCATTGGTCCATTGAGCAGCGGTCGTCCGCGGTGTCGCCAGGTCTCGGAGTCGCTTCGGGGGGAGTCTCCCCTGCGGCAGCGCCTACTACTTCCCTGCGATCGGACGAGACTGAGCCAAACGCACCTTCGTGCAAGGCACTCTCTGCCCAGTGAGAGGCGCACAGTCAGCTGTCTCCATAGGGAGGACAACCGAGATGCGCATCAACACCAATGTCATGGCCCTCAATGCCACGAGGAACGCCTCCTACCTAGGGGATGAACTCGCCCTGAGCCTCGAGAGGCTCAACACGGGTTCCGCACTCAACCGGGCCGGTGACGACGCCGCTGGCCTGGTCATCTCCCAGAAGCTGAACGCCGAGGCTTCAGGCCTGCGACAAGCCGCCCGCAACGCACAGGAGGGCATCAGCTTCCTGCAGACTGCGGAAGGCGCACTCCAGGAAGTCCACAACCTCTTGAACCGCATGCGACAGCTCGCGGTCCAAGCCGCCAACGACTCAAACGACTCCACCGCCCGAGCCTCGATCAAGGTGGAGCTGGACGCACTCGCCGCCGAGATCGATCGAATCGGCACCGACACGACGTTCAGCGGCCGAGCAGTCTTCACCGCCACGGCGATGGCTCTCCAGCTCGGGGCCGAAGGCGGGTCTGGTAATCAGATCCTCCTGAGCGTGGGGCTGGTCGACGCCAACGCACTGGGTGGTGCCGGAAACGATCTTGCAGCTCTGAGTGTGAACACGGCGGCCAACGCCCGGACGTCGATCGAGAGCATCGACCTTGCCATCGAAGCTATCTCCACGAGTCGTGGGGCGCTCGGCGCAGCACATCAGCGCCTCGACTCGACGATCCGCAACCTGCTACTCACCGCCGACAACCTCAGTGCTTCCGTGTCCCGAATCAGCGACACGGACATTGCCAACGAGATAGCGAGGTTCTCCGAGCATGAGATCCTGCTGGCGACTGGTACCGCAATGGTCGGACAGGCCAGCCTCATCTCGGTCTCCGTTCTCGAGCTCCTCGTCTAGCGGCAAGGGTGGTTGCTGCCGGTCAAGCTCCGGCCAGTCGGTGGTGTCGCCCACGGACAGTCTCGGGCTCGAGCTCGTCAGCCCCGATCTCGTCACACCGCAGCGCCGACTGCGCCAAGATCGGTCTCACCGTCTGCCCGTCTCTCGCGACGCGAGTCGTCGCCATGCCGCCGTCCGCTGCACGACCTGGCCGGCTCAGCTCAACCAGGTCGGATCCGTTCAGATCGGGGACATGCTCGACCAGTTGCTCGTCGAATCTCGATGCACGACGACGGCACGCAGCCGTCCGCTCGGCAGCGTCACACGATGTCGCCATCAACGCCTGAGTCCCGAGGTTGTCTTGCGGCTGTCCTGGCAAGCAACCAGGCTGGCGCGACGGCGCGGTAGTCCCGCAGACATCGCCATCATGTCTCACCGAGCGATCGGGCAACGAGGTTGGCTCACCCGGCTCGTTGGGGCCATCTCAGACAGACGCTGGCCTCGCTTGAGGTGGCCAAAGGATGGACAAACCAGGTATCCGACGATGTACTTGACAGCCGCACGAGGGATCGGTCGCCAAACAATGAGGAGTCTACCCAGCCAGCCCTTTGCCTTTCGACCAGACGGGACTGGCCCTCTATCTGCTGTCTGTATCAACAAGCATGTTGAAGCACATACGCGGCGCACCGATCTGAGTCTCGGGGGCTTGCGGTTGCAAAATGGTCGGATTAGTACCATACTGACATCTACTGCGCCGGGCGGCCTACCAGTGAGGTTGCAGAATGAAGTCGATAGGCCACGATCACCTCGATGCGGCGACGCCGCACTTGCTCATTCACGGTGTGGACGCCGGACTTCAACACGTTGTAACTGCCAGCCTTGAAGAGGCCAGGACATACGCAGAATTCTTGATGAATCAGCGCGGCGACAACAGTTCTCGAGTCTTTGAAATGCGAGAAGTTGGTATCTCGTTCAAGACCTACTATCAAGTCCAGCTTGCGGACAGGCCAACACCGCCACCTCCGGCGGTGGAGAAGCCGGTCGATCCGAACGAGCCTAAGCAGGTCCAACCCCGAGTCGTACCCATCTCTGCCTGAGGCATTGCTCGGGCCCAGGGTCCGACCCGCCGCCGAGAGGTCGCACCACTCCTGACAGCAGGTCGTCCAGTTGGTGCGCCTCGGACAGCAGGTTCCGGGCGTCGTGAACCGGCGCCGCCGCCACGACGCCCCTTGGAAGCAACGGCGGATGGCCGATTTCGATCCCTCGAGGGCGTCGGAGATCACGAGACGGACACCGACGACGCCTCGCCTCGCTGGCGGCGATGCCGGTGGCGATGACCAGGCTCAAGACGACCTGGCCCAAGTCGTCGTCTCGGACACTCACGTAGGTGGCATCCACGTCGACGTCCGGGAAGGCGATGTGACCCAGAGCCCGACCCCGGAAGGCCTCGGCCCTCTCGTCAAGGCCGGCACAGATCCTCGACACCTCGGACTTCGAGATCCCGGTATCGATCCCCATCGCCGTCACCAGGTTGTCAGCGGCCCTTGTGGAGACGCCCTTGACGCAGGCCTCCAGTATGACCGCACACAGGGCTTGGTCGCTGCGGCGGCGGGGTTCGAGGATCTCCGCGGAGAACGAGCCTCGCCGAGACTTCGGGATCCCCAGCTCCAGATCACCCGCCTTCGGGAAGGGACCTGTGGCCGGTGACCGCTGCGATGCGTCAACTGCTGCGACGAGCGTTCCCACCGCTCGGTACCGATGGCCTCGTCAGCTTCGATTCGATCAGTCCTCGAGAGCCATCGACGTGATCTCGTCGGTGTGAACGTCGGGCGGTGCGCAGGGCCTCACGCCGGTAGCTCACCTCATGGTGGAACCTGCCCAAACCCCATCGCGCCAAGGGGCTTGTGCCGGCGGGACTCTTCGCCAGGGCCACCTCTTGGGGGTGGATCGTCGCGACGGCCATGATGGCTCTCGTGACAGGTGTCGAGTTTGCCGGGCTTCGGACCCGGTTGACACGGCCGACCTCATGGCATTCATGCCACGAACAAGCACCATTCGGCTCGCAGTGCATACCGGTACCTTCGCAAAGCTGCGGCAGGAAATTCTGCGCCCACCACATGCTTGTCAGACACCTCGCCCGAGCCCGAGGGCAGTGGTCCCGCGAGACAATGGTCTCAGACCTGGACCTTACGGTAGGGACATAAGGGAGCCACTGCCCTCAACACCCGGCGGCGGCCGTCCAGATAACCATGGCAACCTGGACACGTCAAATTGTAGCGACCAGCATCATGAGCGTCAAGGCTACCGAAACGCAACTCGAGCTACCTATGCGGGGCCTCAAGCGCTCGTCGCCTGCAAGGAATGGCACCAGAAGGACATCGGCCACTCCCAAGCTCGCTCACGAGTGCGTTCACGAGAAGGAGGAAGGGTGGACGGGACGCCCCAAGACAAGATTGGACAAGGACAAGCGTCTCGCCCTGTCCAAGAAGTGGGTTCCGTTGCGATCCGAGTACCTCCGAACACACCCAGATCACGAGGGAGTCGAGACGTCTGAATCCCCCCGAATGGTGTTCTCGTCTACTCCCGCGAACCGTGAGATCGATTGCTACCCCATCTCGAGATGAGACTGCTTGGTCGTGACAGTCGGGGGCCGTTCGATGACCGCTGCGGCGAAGTCGCCTCGATGTCGAGGTGGCCAGTGAGCAAGGCACTTCAGCGGGGATTGGGCAGCCGATCAAGATGGCTGTCTGGCGTGCGGCACGTTGAAAGCCACGGGCAAGGCTCGAGCCCGGCGATGCCCGGAGGTGCCTGCAGCCACATTGGGAACCGCAAACGCGTGCCGCGAACGTTGCATCAATATGTCCAACATGTCCGACTGGCGGGGTGGTCATTGATTCGGAGATCGTCTGGCAGTACGGTGACGCATACATCTCGAACCGGTGGTACGTTTAGACAGCACGAGCCGCACTGGATGTGCTTGTCTTTGTGAGTTGATGCGTCGGCGGCTGAGGGTCGGGCTCGACGAGGGGTGCCCAGTGGGATCTAGCTCGAAGGCAACGAGGCCCATCGCTTTTGTCAGTGATCGAGACGGAGAGACTGATCGAGCGAGGCAGGGCTTTGTCGAATCGTCGGCCGCCAAGCTCCACGAGCTTCTGACCTTCGTCTCAGGTGCCGATTTCCTCCACTGCATGCACCTGTCCAGAAGATCGTCGAGGTCGATACCGGCCGCAGTACTGCTGGACCTCAAGAGACCCGAGCTGGATAGCTTGACGGTCCTCAGGGTGCTCCGGAGCTACACGGAGTTCCGAGAAGTGCATGTCCTGGTACTGACCCCCAGCCCGGAAGACTGTGAGATCCGAGAACGCATCGAGCTACTGGCTGCGAGAACCCATCCGCGGTGTGCGAAGGTCGACGACGTCGTCGAGCTCTTCAATGGGTTGGTCGATCTGTAGTCAGTCGCTCGCGATGACGTGCGAGCAGTCGTCTGGCGACGCTGTCTGCCGGTTCCTCGGCGGACGTGGGTGTCGTCACGGTCCGCGAGGGCCGAAGCCGGCGCCCCTCGTGGAATGGCCAGCGCTTCCCGAACCGGGCCACCGACGTGGGGGCGAGCTCATGGCGGGTCTACCCAGGTGGGCAAGCCCCCGGCTCAACGCACCTCTGCCCCAGTGGCCGAGCCCGAACGGCTCGCTGGTGGGTTCGGTGACCAGACCGGCCATCGCCTCCAGGGCTTCGGCTCGGGCTGCTCGGGTGACGCTGGTGCCCCGAGCCGTGGCCGTTCTGGATCCGTTGCAGCCTGCCCTCGGAGATCGTGTAGCCGAGCTTCATCGAGGCGGTGGGCGTCCTGGCGGCACCCGATCGTTGCTCCAACCACGGCCACCACAAAGGTCAGCGATCCTCGTTCGGTTGTCGAGCTCGGCGCCGGTCCTTGGGCATCAGCGGTTCCGGCTCGTGCTCGTCGGCCGGTCTGCACCATTGGCAGTGGCGGTCCGGGGGGGTCCCCATCAGCCGGCAGGCGTCGGAGACGTTGCCGAGTTGTTCAGCGAGATCGGGCAAAGAACGCGTCGCTGGTAGACGATGCCGGCAGAGGTGATCACGGTGGTGGTGTCTTCGTGGTCTGTGGAAGGAACGCAGGGTTCACCACCGGGCCGCTCAACCACCAACTGACCCGACGGGGGCACTATGGTCTGAAGTCTCATGGAGGAAACCGCCGCACCTCCGAAGCCAGAAATCGTCGATATCGGCGAGGATCTGGGCCATGCGACATGCCGCTTGGTGGCGGTCGCCGGCGCGACATTCATTGTCATTGTTGTCCTCGGCATCCACCTCAATCACCTTCATGCGACCAGCGCCTCGTCCGCTGACCGGGTCTGGGCGGCCGACCTGTCGTCCCACGTCGTCCCGCCCCAACTGCCGAACCCGACGCCGATCGGCATCGTTCTCGCCGCTCGAGACGCCGGTCCCGACCTCATCGATACGTTGGTTCTGGAGCCGTCGTGACCCGACCGGACACCACGACCGACACGCCGGTGGCGGCCTTCGACTTCGACGGCACTCTGATCGCCGGCGACAGCCTGTACCGATTCCTCCGGAAGACGCTCGCCGGCCCGGCCATCGCGGCCGGCCTCGTTCGAGGCGTCGGGGCGGCGCGGATGGACCGCCGGTTGGACCGGGGTGGGCTGAAGGAACGCATCCTGGGGGCCTGCTACCGCGGTTGGTCCGAGCACCAGCTGCGGCGTGCCGGCGAGCAGTTCGCAGCCGAGTTGCTGGCGTCGGACGCACCGCGGGAGGACGTCTTCGCCACCTTCGACCGCCATGTCGCCGACGGCCACCGGGTCGTCATCGTGTCGGCCAGCATCGACTGCTACCTCGACCCGATCGCCGACGCCCTCGGGGTCGAGGTGGCGTGCACCCGGCTCCACTTCGACGACGGGCGATTCACCGGGCGGTTCGACGGCCCGAACTGCCGCGGTGACGAGAAGGTGCTCCGGCTCCAGGCCCTCGGCGTCGATGGACGCCACCTCACCGCCTACGGCGACAGCTCCGGCGACGACGCCATGCTCCGCTTTGCCGCCACCCCACACCGGGTCGGGCCCCGCCGATGACCTACCAGCCGGTCGATCTCGTCGAGGGGTTGGGGGCCGGGAGAGCGCCACGCCTCGCGATCCGCGCCGTGCCGGCATTGCTGCGGATCAACCAGTGGCCGAAGAACGGACTCGTTCTCGCTGGTCCGCTGGCGGCCACGGCCCTCACCGGCGACAACGCGGCCACCCCTCGGGAGGGTGCGGTGGCGCTGGCCATCACCCTGGGCTGCTGGTGCCTCGTCAGCAGCGCGGCGTACATCATCAACGACCTGAACGATCGGGCCGCCGACCGGCTCCACCCCGAGAAGCGGCACCGGCCGTTGGCCTCGGGAGCGATCGGAGCCCGCACCGGCCTGGCGATCGCGGCCGCGACCGCCCTGGTCGGCCTGGCGGCCGGGCTCGCCGTGTCGCCGTCGGTGGCGGCGCTCCTCGCCACCTACCTGACGATCACTGCGAACTACTCGACCTGGGCCAAGACGGTCCCGATCGTCGAGCTGCTGATGGTGGCGGCCGGGTTCCCGCTGCGGGCCCTGTCCGGCATCGCCGCCGTCGGGTTGGCGGTCACCCCCTGGTTCATGCTGGTCATCAGCAGCGCCGCGCTGTTCGTCGTCACGTCGAAGCGGCTGTCCGAGATCCGCCGGCTCGGCGATCGGGCAGGAGGTCACCGGGCCGTCCTCGACGAGTACTCCGAGCGGTTCCTGTCCCAGACGCAGACGCTCGCCATCGCCTTCTTCCTCGCCGTCTATTGCATCTGGTCGATCTCGGGGGCCGCGCTCCCGGCCGAGCTCCCCGGCATCGTCCAGCTGTCGCTGCTCCCCGTGGTGCTGATCGTGCTCCGTTTCGCCCTCCAGGCGGACCGGGGGCTCGTCGACCGTCCGGAGACCCTGCTCTACACCGACCGCTTCAGCCAGATCGCCGGCGTGCTGTGGCTGGTCCTGTTCGTGGTCGGCGTCCGAGGCCTGTGAGCGTCGACGGCGGTAGGGCGGCGCGGACCTCGTTCGGCGGTTGGGGCCGCTCGACCTCCTCTCGTGCAGTGCGGGTCGAGGCGCGGCGGCCGGTCGAGGTCGTCGAGGCCGTCGTCGGGGCCGCCGGCCGTGGTGTCCTGGCCCGAGGCGCCGGCCGGAGCTACAACGACGCAGCCCAGAACGGTGGCGGCGCCCTCGTGACCCAGCCCGAGCCGACCATCACGATCGACCCGACGACCGGTCGCGCCACGGCGTCGGCCGGAGCGACGATCGAGCAGGTGCTGTCGGTCCTCGTGCCCCATGGCCGGTTCGTGCCGGTGACCCCAGGAACCAGGCTGGCCACCATCGGCGGGTGCGTGGCCGCCGACGTCCACGGCAAGAACCACCATCGCGACGGATCGTGGGGCGAGCACCTCACCGCCATCGAGCTGGTGGACGGGCACGGGGATCGGCGACACCTCGATCCGGTGGCCACGCCAAGCGAGTTCTGGGCGACCGTCGGCGGGATGGGGCTCAGCGGGATCATCCTGTCGGCGACGTTCGACACGATCCCCATCCGGTCGGACCAGCTGGCCGTCACGACCACCAGGACCGGTGACTTCGACGCGACACTTGCGGCGCTGGCCGAAGCCGAGGACGGGCACCGCTACGCCGTCGCCTGGGTCGACACGAGCGCCACCGGCTCGCGACGGGGCCGCGGCGTCGTGTCCGGCGGTGACCACCTCGATGCCGCCGACGCCGCCCGTGGCTCTGGCGAGATGGCCTATGCGCCGGGGTCTCCGATCCCGGTGCCCCCGACCGTTGGACGGGGGCCGGCGCTGATCCGCCCGGCCACCATCCGCTGGTTCAACCGCCTCTGGTACCACAAGGTGCCCCGCCGGGCGACGGAGGTTCCGACGTCGATAGGCGCGTTCTTCCATCCGCTCGACGGGCTCGGCCGATGGAATCGGCTGTACGGCCGGCGCGGGTTCGTCCAGTACCAGAGCGTGGTCCCGGCCCCGGACGACGTCCTCGCCCAGCTCGACGCGCTCAGCGCTGGCGGAGCCACCTCGGCGCTGACCGTCGTCAAGCGGTTCGGGTCGGCGAGTCCGGCCATGCTCGGGTTCCCCTGCCCCGGATGGACGCTGGCGGTCGACGTGCCGACCGCCGTGCCACGTCTGGCCGCCACACTCGACCGGCTCGATCGGATCGTCGTCGAGGCCGGCGGCCGAATCTACCTGGCCAAGGACGGCAGGACCAGCATCCCGGCGGTGGCCCGGATGTACCCGCGCCTCGGCGAGTGGCGGCGGGCGGTCGACAAGCTCGACCCGCAGGGCCGGTTCCAGTCCGATCTCGCCAGGCGACTCGGGTTGCGAACGGGAGGTCCAACATGACCAACTCGCTCGGTGCGCCAGGACGGATCCTGGTGCTCGGCGGTGGTAGTGACATCGGGCAGGCGATCGCCGCCCGCTTCGTCGAAGACGGCGGCGTCCAGCAGGTCGTCCTGGCCGGGCGGCGGCCGGGTGACATGGCCGAGCGGTTCGATGCCCGCCGCCCACAGGACGACGCTGCGGGGACAGCGCAGGTCGCCACCGTCGACTACGACGCGACCCAACCGGGCGCAGCGGCCAAGGCGATCGCCGCCGCTTCGGCCGACGGTGACGTCGACCTCATCGTCGTGGCGGCCGGCGTGCTGGGAACCGACGAGCACAACCGGTTGGCCCATCGCGCCACGGAGCTGCTGGGCATCAACCTCGTCGCTGCGGTCGAGGCGGTGATGGAGGCGATCGATCGGTTCGAGGCACAGGGCCACGGGCGCCTCGTCGTGTTGTCTTCGGTGGCCGGGCTGCGGGTCCGGGGCGGCCTTGCCACCTACGGCGCGTCGAAGGCCGGACTCGACGCCTTCTGCCGGGCGATGCAGCAACGATTGGCCGGGGCCGGTGTGGATCTCCTCATCGTGAGGCCCGGGTTCGTCCACTCGGCGATGACCGATGGACTGCCGCCGGCCCCGTTCGCCACCGACCCCGCGTCGGTGGCCGCCGATGTCGCAGCCGCAGTCGCCGCAGGGCGCGCCGTCGTTTGGAGTCCGCCGGTGCTGCGCTGGGTGTTCGCAATCCTCCGGAACCTCCCCGAGCCGATCTGGCGCCGGGTCTCCGGGCGCTGACCCATGCCAGCGCCGGCTCGGTAGCTCGAAGCCCCCGGCCAACGGAAGTCGGTGCCGCCGATCCACTGCGGCGCCTCAGCTCCGCGCCGTGGATGGAGTCGAGCTCGTTCGGCCATTGCAGGCAGGGGACTCGCCTGGTCCGGTAGCCCGGCCTGTTCCACTCCGTCGGCGATCCGAACCAGTCGGTCTCGGTTGATTCGCGCATCTTCCGGCCGACAACATGAGAATGGTCGCGACGCCGCCCTCCGGACCAGGACAGGACATCCGGGCGGAGCCAGCCGGACGCCTTCGTCAACGGTTGCAGCGAAGGCGTCGCGACATCGCGGTGGCTCGCAGACAGAGTGATGGCTCGGCCGCGAGCGATTCTCAACGGGAGATGGTCTTTGCGTCTGGGGTCAAGATGCTGAGGACCGCCACTCTGTTGGCCCCTTTTGGGGTCGTCTCGGTGTCGGCAGCTCTCTGGGGTGAGGTCGCCAGCGAGCGAGTCGGGCTCTGGGCTTCGTTGGTGTTGGCCGTCTCGGCGACTGTGTGGCTCCTGTTGAGGGCAGTCGCGAGTGGCCAATGGTCGCAGGCCCAGAGCACGCGACGTCTGTCGGCCGTGATGGTTGCCAGCGGTCTGGCGTGGTCGAGTGTCGGCCTTCTTGCTTGGCCGGACGCGCCAGAGGCCAGGGCCGCCGTTGTGGCGGTCCTGGTGGCGATGCTGGCCGCGAATTGCTCATTCGGGGCGCTCATCCCGAGTGTGTTCTGGGCCTGGCAGCTGGCACTGGCCCTTCCCACGGCGATGGTTCTGCTTCGCGCTTCGGGGATGGCAGAACTGGCTGTGCTCGTGCTCGCCGCCATCCCGGCTGGCGGAGCGCTCGCGGCGACGACTCGCCAGACGGCCACAGCGAAAGCTCAACTCGTCGACGAGAACCGAGCGACGGCCGAGCGACTCCGGCTGGCCCTGTCGAAGGTGCAGCAAGAGGAGCGCCTCCTGGCCCAGGTCGTCGAGACGATCCCCGCCGCCGTGCACTGGACAGATCGAAGTCACCGATTGCTCGGTGCAAACGGCGAGTACCTGTCGTGGTGCAACGAGGAAGGAATCGCGGCGGAGATCGGAGCGACGGTTCAGGGGCCGGGAACCGACCTGGCCATCGGCGTCGTGGATACTGGGGAGCCTGCCCTCTCGGTGCCGACCTCGACCTTCGGCCCGACGGGCCAAGCATGCCATATCGAACGGAGTCGAGTGCCGCTGTTCGATCTCGATGGCTCTGTCGCAGGCGTACTCGGGATGGATGTCGATACGACCACCCGGGTCACGCTAGAGGCGCAGCTCGCCACCGCGACGAAGATGGAGGCCATCGGGCGACTGTCGGCGGGTATAGCGCACGAGATCAACACACCTATTCAGTTCATCGGCGACAATCTGCGGTTCCTGCGCGAGAGCTTCACTGACATCATTGCCGCACTTGAGCTGGCACTGCGTGCGGCCGGCTGCACCAAACCCTCGAACGCAAGCGCCAGTCGCTTCCTGGCCGCCCTGGACGACGCCGACTTCGACTTTCTACGGCAAGAGATCCCGGAGGCCTTCGACCAGTCGGTCGATGGAATCGACCGAGTCAAGCGAATAGTCCAAGCGATGAAGGACTTCTCTCACCCAGGTTGCGATGACCTCCAACCGGTCGACATCAACGATCTCATCAGGAGCACCGTCACCGTATCTTCGAGCGAATGGAAGTACCTCGCTGAAGTCGATCTGCAGCTGGCTGACAAGCTGCCCCACGTCAAATGTCGTGCCGATGAGATTGGGCAAGTTGCACTGAACCTGGTCGTGAATGCCTCACATGCGATCGCCGAGAGCATCGAATCGGGAAGCATCGAACGCGGCGTCATCACGTTGACTTCGCACTACGATTCGGTGGCCGAGCTCGTCGAGATCCAGATCCGGGACACCGGGGCCGGAGTGGCCCCGGAGATTCGGGACAAGGTCTTCGAACAGTTCTTCACGACGAAGGCGCTTGGCAAGGGAACCGGCCAAGGCCTCTCGCTGGCGTACAACGTGGTCAGAAGTCATGGCGGGACTATCGAACTCGATTCGGCGGTCGGAGTCGGTACGACGTTCACGATCAGGCTTCCACTCGATCCAGCGCAGTCGGCGCTCGCCGATCAAGACGTGGTCGGCGAGGCCTACGCCTAGGCCAACCACGTCGATGCCGGCCCCGTTGCGGCGGCGATCGCGCGGACTCCACTGCGCAGGTCGGCGAGGTGGCGATGGCCTGGATGAGCGATCAGGTCGGTCGGGCGGATCGGCCGGAGGGCATGGATCATCCGGGGTCGTCGGGTACCACGAAGGACCACCCCGCTGGCTGGATGTCGATCGTCCGGTCGCCACGCTGTTCGAGATCGGCCATCTCTGCGGCCCAGCGGTTCTCGTCGAAGGTGACGATCCGCTCCGAGGTGAAGAAGGCCAGGGTGTAGACGATCGTCACCACGCCGAGGAGCGCATAGGCGGCCGGGGCGCCGCGGTGGCGGCGCAGCATCGAGCAGGCGACACCGATGACCACGAATTGGGGGATGTAGAAGTACCGGGAGCCGCCGCCACCGAACAACGGCTGACCAATCCCCTCCCTGATCCCGAACTTGTAGCCCACCGCAGCGAAGAGCAGGCCGAGGTAGACGAGGCCGTACCGCTCCCGGTCGTCCATCCATCCCCAGGTGGCGAGCGCGGCCGCCACCGAACCGGCACCGACGAAGATCGCCGTGGTCTGCTCGCCCTGGTAGAGAGGTGAGGCGACGGCGATCAGGATGACCCTGAGGGCCGCTGCCACCGGCCCGTGGAGAACGACCGTGATCATCGCTGCGGCCGCCACGGTCGGGAGGAGGAGGGTCCGCCAGTGTCGCTCGATGGCGACCGTCGTCACACGGGCCGCCAAGGCGATGAAGTAGAACGGTCCGGTGAGGATGGTCGGGACGAGTAGGGCACCATCGAGCGCCGTGAATCGTCTGGTCATCAGCTGGTAGGAATAGGCGGCGGCGAACCAGTGGAAGTTGGTCACGTTGCCGTAGATCTCGTTGGCGCCGACGGACAGCGGCATCACGACGAATAGAACCGCCCGATCCAAGGGGTCCTCGACGCATCGATGGATCAACAGGTAGAGCAGGGCGATGGCGGCCAGGTTGAGGGCAGCGAAAACGTCGGGGCCGCGCCGGAGCTCGAAGAGGGTCGAGGCCTCGGCCACGAGACGGGGCACGAAGTGCCAGTAGCCCTGGTACCGGAGGAACAGGGTTTCGAGCAAGCCGAGATCGAGCGCGTTTTGGAGGAAGATGGTCCCGTCCTCGGCCCAGAGCTGTCGATCGGTCAACCGGGGGACGAGCCGGAAGGCGTAGAGCGCGAACGACAGGACCGGGAGAGCGGTCACGGCTAGGCGCCGGGCGGCGGGCGGTACCGAGACCTGTGGGCGGTCGAGCACGCGGTTGACGTAGTGCGAACGGTGGCGGACCTCGATGTCAGCCACCGTAGGTCGGCGCCATACAGCTGCCGCGGATGCCGTTCCGGTCCAGGCGGGAGCGCCGGGTGGACCCCACCTCGGTCAGCCCTGCCCGATCGGCCGGTTGACGCGGGACGCGTTGGCCCGGTTGGTCAAGCCGCCGCCTGGACGACCACCGGGACCACCCGCCATCGTCCTCGTCGACCCGCAATCACCAACATCGCCCCTCCTCATCATCGACCGCGACATCCGCAGCATCGCTACCGACACCGGACAAACTCCTCCGCCATCTCACCCTCGACCCCACCCGCAACTACCGACCCCACAACCCTCGAGACCCGAACCACTGAGGGTTCGGACCGTGCAGATCTCTCGCGACATCACAAACGAGCCCGGGACAGGATTCGAACCTGCGACCATCGCTTCACAAGAAGGGCGACGCCGGTCCAGAGGAACTCGCCCAGCGCCCTCGTCACCCACCAGCAGACCTGCGGATACGGGCACCGTCCCCGAGTTCCGCCTCGGCACAGGCCGCGCAGGATCCAAGACCGGACAGCTCCGGATCGAGATCGAGTACTGGTACCACGACCAGCTGCGACTCCGCCCTCGAGCGCACACCGCGTTGGTGGGCTATCTCACATTCGGACGCAACGCTGACGATCATCGTCACCACTACATCGATGCCACCGCCGTCATCTCAGGGGGGCCAGCCAGGGGCACGCGAGGGGCAGCCTTCAACGATCGCAGCCGTCTGTACCCCGATCGATGATGATCGACTCCCGCCCTGAGGTCGATGCACGAGGTTGCAGCTCCTCAAGAACACCGGCCATTCGTAGGTGTGTCCCTTTGGCAGGGTCGATACAGGTCGACGTCCGGTCGGAACCGACGCCGCTCACCGGTCCCGGGCGCGACCCGACGGTCATCCCCCCTTGACTGGCGGATCTCGACCCACCAGGCAGCCATGGTCAGGGTGCGGGCCGGGCGTGCCCGTTACGGACCACCAGCCGTCGACCTTCGTCGTCGACCCGGTCGACCAGATTGGTGATGTACTCATCGACCTCGGCCTCAAGGGCCGCGGCCGACATCCTCCGGGCGCCTTCCCGGCAGATCTCATCCAGAGTCAAACACATCTCCTCGTCCGCTGGTCTATCAGCCACTACTCTCAACATCGGCGTGCATTCCAGCCAACGCCGCAACGTCGGCGTGTTGCCTCTCGCTTCGTTCAACGAGGAAGGGACGCCGCGCCCCCGAACAGATGACCGATCCACAACCTCAGGTTGAACCTCCCCACCGGCGCCGACCCCCTCCAATCAAATACACCGACCTATACTCCAATTGCGTCATCGTCGACTTCCAGGTTCTCGCCGCCGCCATCTAGAGAGGGCCCGACTTGCTTACGATTCTCCTAGGCTTCGGCCCGCCTGTTGAGCAAGCCTCCGAGTTCAGCGAAGCACTTCGAAGCGCCGGAGCAGTAGTCCACTACTGGGAAACGGGGAGCCCCCTTCCCGTTGCTGGCGTAGATTCCGTCATAGTGCTCCCCAAGGACCTCGACACGGCGCGAGAACAAGCCAAGGGAGCGCTACGAAGGCCAAGACTGATCGTTGCAGTCGAGACTGCGACTCCTGATGACACTCGTCGACTCATAACCTCCGGCGCCGATGCGATGATCAAAGCTCAGGGTGTCCCTACGGAGCAGGCCATGCTTGCGATCGCTGCGAGCACCGGATGCTGCATCCTCCCCGACGGCCACGGCCTCGAGCTGGCACAGCGACTTGAGTCGCCGCCTCGGCCACTCACCCCGGAGGAACAGGACTTGCTTGCCCTGGCAGCGACGATGTCCATCGAAGCCGCTGGCGAGCGCTTGGGATACTCCCGCAGGCAGGTTCAACGCCGATTTGGCCTACTCTGCCGGAGCCTCAACCTGGACGATCATCGTATGGCAGCAATAGCCGCTGCCAAGTGGGGTCTGCTCAACTCTCAGCCGTGAAGCCGCGGCTGTGGAGGTCGGCACTTCCCACCGGGAAGCGGCCTCGCAGCACCGGCGCCGGTGCCGATGGCCCAAAAGACGACAAAGCACTGCAACTTCCGGCTACTGCGGCGTCGAGACGGAGATCTTGACCCGCTAGAGGGCGTTGTTCACCCCAGTCCATTCTCGCAATGCTCAGGTATCTAGAGGATGCGAGCGACACGGCTCCATCGAGACTTGACGAACTGGAGAACAGCTGACATGAAGACCATTGCCCAAGGACAAGGCCGCATAGCTCGTCTTGCCGACCGCTTGGCCGACAAGGCGATCAGAAACAGAATGGAGGCAGAGGGCCAGATCCCCAGGTTCTGCTACTGCATCTCCTACCCGCATGTCGGGCTCTACAAGTATTGCGCACCCATCGGCGGCGGATGTACGTCCTGCAGCTACTCGGGTCCCTGCTAGCCCGTTCACGCTACTCCATCCGACGTCGCCCCCCGCTATCGATCGCGATCAGCAAAGGCCGTCGACCGTTACCATGCGGTTGCGTTACTCGGACCTGAGCGACTCGCCGGACACGCGGCAGCCGGCGGGTCGCTCCCGTCCGGGAAGACTGCGTCTGCTCTACCTCTTCAGACAGTGGTTACAGCACACGATCGCTGCCACCGGGCGCCTACGCCCAACGATCGGGGTCGGATTATCGTCACTGATGGCGTTGGTCCCGGTTCTCTCGGCCTACGCCGTCGCTCGGGCCGTTTCGGCCGCCTCAAGTGGCAGCGCAAGCATCTATTACTGGCTCGCAGGTCTCGCCGGCCTCGCCGGTGTCATCGAGGCCGCGTCTCGTCTAAGACAGTACTTGACTGGGTGGTGCCGCCGACGGCTCAACGCCCTCGGGATGATCGCCTTGATCCAGACGGCAGAGGCGGTCGACTGGGTCGATACCCTCGACTCACCCCAGGCTCAGGATGAGATAGTCCTCGCCCAAGAGGAAGGAGTGCAAGCAGCCAGCGACGCTCTCGTATCTCTCTCGGGAGTGACCGAGCGACTACTGACGTTGGCGATATTCACCGGGTCGGGCCTTCTACTAGATGCGCGCACTGGCCTGAGTCTCACATTGATCATCGCCGCACAGTCCTGGGCTGCATCCCGCATCTCGAGACGTCGAAACGAGTTCATACTCAATACTATTGAGGCCGAACGCGAGCGTTTCTCATACAAGGAACTACTGCGAAATCACGCTACTCATCGCGAAATGGTCCTCTACCAACGATCTCACTACTTCGCTGAGCGCGCGACTGTGATGTGGTCGCGGACGAACAGGACCGAAGACGGCTACGAGCGACACTATTTGAGAAGCGGCCTCGCAGCCGCGGGAGTATCGGCCGCCGCCCTAGCTCTAGCGGGGGTCCAGCTTGCCAACGGCGTCGCCGCCGAACGACTGTCGGTCGCCGAGATGGTCTATCTGACCGGAGCCTTAGTGAGCATCGCCGGCACCACGGGGGCGGCCATTAGTGAGGCGTTCGATCTACGCCTCGCGCTACACAGATTCTCGCTCTTTCTCGACCGCAGCCAGCGCCGGCGAGCGATGACCGTCAGCACCCCAGAGGCCCACCCACGCAGACCGACCGACGTTACGATGGAACGAGTCTCCTACACATACCCCGGCCGCATATCCCCATCCGCGGTCGCCATCTCGCTCCACCTCGAGGCAGGCGAGTTCGTGGCAGTCGTTGGACCAAACGGCGCGGGGAAGTCTACGCTCGCCAAGCTCGCCGCGGGACTCGCCAAGCCATCACACGGAGCGATCTTGCACAACGGTGTCGAGGTCGGCGACAGCCAAGCAGAGACCCCAAACCACGCCGCAGTGCTGTTCCAAGACTTCGCCGAGTTCGAACTCACTCTGGGCGAGAACATCGCTCTCGGCCGCGGTCTATCACCTACAAAAGTAGTCGACGTGGCCAAGCGCGTAGGGTTGGATCCGGTAGCTCATCGGCTGCCTGGCGGCTTCGACGCCCTCATCAGTCGACGCTTCACCGACTCTCTGGCCGACTCGTTCGCAACTGGAGCGCAGCTCAGCGGCGGCGAGTGGCAACGAGTCGCTCTTGCCCGAGCACTCTATAGCGACCCTCCCCTCCTGATTCTCGATGAACCACTCTCGTCCGTAGACCCTGCCTCTGAGCGCGAGATCATTGACACCATCTGCGACCTCTCGGGCAAAGCTACGTTGCTGGTGGTCTCTCATCGCTTCAGCCTCGTTCGTTGCGCCGACCGGATAGTCGTGATGGACCGGGGTGCCATCGTGGACGAGGGAAGTCATCAGGAACTACTTGCGGGGTCGGATTGGTACCGGCACGCATTCATCGAACAAGCCGAGCTGTACCAGTGACACACCGACTCATGCTTCCGGCGCTGGGCATGCTGATCGCCGCGGGACTTCTGGTCCACCGCACACTGACGCTTGTCACCGTCAGCGGATTCTCCATGAGCCCAACCTATGGGCACGGGGCGAGACTTATCGGCCTCCGGACGAACCGATTGTACAGCCGGAGGGCCGTCGTGATTGCGAAGGATCCGGGGCTCAAAGGGCCGGGCACCCTTGTCGTCAAGAGGCTGGTAGGCCTACCAGGCGATCAGCTCGTCTTTCGCAACAGCTCCGTCAGCCGTCTCGTCGCCGAATCGGCTCACAACCAAGGCAGTGATATCAGCGTGTCGGTCGGAGATGGCATGGTCTTCCTGCAGGGCGACAGCGATATCAGCTTCGACTCGCGTGCCTGGGGCCCTGTCCCACGCGACCTGCTCGTCGGCAGAGTACTAGTAGCCCTCGACCGAGGAATGATCGGATCTTCCAGTGACTCGACTTGATCTGTACCTGAGAATCACACTCGCTCTCGTACTTGGGTACTCCGCATACACCAAGCTCGTCGACCTTCGCGGCTTCGGGGCGAAGCTACAGGAACTGCGGATCCTCCGGTGGCCGCCAGGAAGCTCTCTCGGAATAGCACTTCTTGAGATCTCGGTCGCCTCCCTACTCCTCTCCCCCTTCCGGGCGCCCAACCGAGTTGGCTATTCCGCCACACTCGCTCTTTTGGTGATCTACTCGGTGGTGCTGACACAACAACGCGCCGAAGGAAAGCAGCTTTCATGCGCGTGCATGGGTTCGGACATGATCATCACGAGTTACTCACTAGTTCGCAATGTGACCCTGATCGCGCTGGCTTCATCTGGACTACTAGTCAACGCTAGCCAGCCGGCGCTTCACGTTGGATGGTTGACGGTGGCGATCTTCAATCTCTCTCTACTTACCGCCGCGGTGGCCGCCAACGTCGAGGAACTGGCCGAAGTCGGCAGACACTCCCTATCCAAGACCCCGAAGGCCCGTGAGGTGAACTAGATTGACTCAGACCGTAGCTATCATAATCGCCGCGACTTCAAGCCTTCTTGCGTGCGTATCGATCCTCGTTGCCTTTGGCTCGCTACGTCGTGTGGCAACGCTTGAGTTGAGCAGAATGCAGGGCGGAGTTGTGGACGGCGACGTGCAATCGTCGAAGGTGGTCGCTGGCCGGCCGCTACCGGATCTTGCCTTAGTCGATCGTAAAGGCCAAAGGGAGACCCTCTTGCGCCGCCTGTCCGGCCATTGGGGACTGATCGGTGTCTTCTCGGAAGCCTGCCCAAAGTGTCTAGAAGACCGACCCCAATTCAGCGCAGCCGCAGACGCCATGGCGAACCGAGCGAAGTTCGTTGCGGTGTCTATGGAAGGCGTTGCCGAAGCTGAGCTACTGGTGGCTGAGAACAGCACATCAGTGAGTGAGGTTCTCGAACTCGTGGCCATTCCCGCCTACTTAGTCGTTGGCCCGGACGGCCGCTTGGCGCTGTCGACGACCTCGTTTGCGTCGGCACTAGATCTACTTCGGGCCCATGCCGCTACATCGCTAGAATCGGACATTAGTTCATGAACGGTCTGGCTGTAATACCCAAACACGAGCCGCGCTCGGTTGACACATTATCTCGACAGTCGTTGCGCTACACTCAGGGTATAGTTCGTTGTGGTCGACTACTGCTCGAGAGTTCAGGCCCGCGGGGCTGCTCAGCTATCGCCATGATCGATCCGCTAACCGGCCGTGATGTTGAACTTCGACCGGCCACCATAGACGCTCATTATGAGGACATCACCTTGGCCGGCGATCTAGCTGTAATCGCAACTTGGGATGGGGCCTGCTGGGTTCATATCGACCCAAGCACGCTCAAGACGGTTTCTGCAACCATATGCCGAGAGTCGATCTGGGGCATCACGTACGATTGTCACAGTGGCACCTTCTTCACAACGAACGGGTCGAATCGGATCACAGTCAGAGATAGAGAGCTCGAGCCCACGGGTGAAGTAATTGAGGTGACGCTCGCAGACGAGCTAGTCGATCCAGAGCTAGGTCTGTCGGCCCTCGACTTCGATTCGGAGCGCAATCTGCTCTTTGCAACCGTGCCGCACGAGGCCGCCCTACTGGCCATCAGCAGGTGTAGTGGCGGCGCTCTCTGGACGATCGACTTTGAAGGGTTCCAGCCTGGACCGCCCAACGGCCTCGATCACCTGAGCGCCGTTGCCGTGTGGGAATCGGGCGCCCTGTACGTCACCGGAAAGAACTGGCCGCACCTGTGCAGGGTGGCCCTATGACACCAACGGATGTTGCCCGGTTCGAGTCTTGGTTCGCTATCGCCGAATCGGCCGAGGTTGGCCGGGGCGAACTTGCTACGTTGCCCTTGTTCAGCGAGGATCTCGTGTTGTGGAGGTCGACGGCCGGAGTGATCTCGGCACTTGCTCCCAGGTGTCAGCACTTCGGAGCACACCTTGGTGGCGGAGCAGTCTGTGGGGAGACTCTGCAGTGCGCCTTTCACGGCTGGCGTTACGCTGTCGATGGTAGCGTTAGGAATGATGAATCTGATCCCGGGTGCGTCCGGACCTTTAGCTATCCTTGCGTCGAATCGGCAGGACTGGTGTGGGTATTCAATGGAACTCGACCGACATTCCCCGTACCTACCCCGTTCGGAGTGAACGACAGCGATTTCTTCAGCTTCTCGACCACGCTCGGCCTCATACCTCAACCTTGCTACGTTCAGGTGGCGAACGCCCTGGATCTCGACCATCTAGTGCATGTACACGCTACGCCGCCGTTTCGACCCAAGATGGAGGGGTTGCGCTTCAACGAGATCGATATCGAATTCGGGTATCAACTGGCGGCTGATGGCACGGCCCTTTCTGCCCACATAGTCGGGCCAAATACCTATTGCACGCGGATTATGCCCGGTCGGCCCGGCGAACCGATCGTAATCGGTTTGGTCACCAATACGCCGGTGGAGCGGGCGATGTCAAAGGTTCACGTAAGCTACTGGGTGAGGAGGGATATTCCCGGCGCCGAGCCCGCGGCCCGATCCATCTTCATGAGCGCTCTGAGCGATGCAAGAACGACTCTCGCTGAGGATCAACCGATCTTCTCGCGATTGCGGTTACGCCCGCTGAACCCTGGCCCGCTTGATGAGAACGTGGTGACGTTTCTGAGATGGGTTGATCGCTATCCCACGAACGCTGAGTCGATCCCATTCGGCTAGGATCACCCCAGGGGGAGGACTCCGATGTCTGTGTCAGGACCTCAGGCATTTGCCGCATGGTCTTCGACAAGATTGGAGCCGGCTGCCGGTCTGCGACGACCTTGAGCCTTTGGCTACTGCACCCGATGGCGACTCGAGGGGCCGGCGGCATAGCGCGCCCGAGCACTTGAGGGGCGCCAGCAAGGGGAAGGCGACGGCTACCCCTTGCTGGCGCTACGAGCGCTGGTTGAGGCTGCCGGAGATAGCGTCTCTGACAGACCCTCTAGCTCCGTTCACCGACATCGGCCTTGAGAGCGTCCCGACGCGAGGGCTTTCCGGCGTCCAAACCATGCGCCGCATATTCGCGCGAGATGGCACGCCGCCTGAGGGCGCCGAGCTTCCGCGGCACCATCTGACTGAACGCTTGCGTCGGTCGGTGGCCAAGGTCTAGGGTCTTCTGTGCACCTGGGGAGCTTGGACGCGACCGAGCTGAGATTGCGGCTGACGTGCCGTTGACCCACTGAACCTGATCCGGTTAGCACCGGCGGAGGAAGCGTGAGAATTCGCAGGTTTCTGACAGTTGCGGCTGTCTGTGTTGCAGTTGCAGCATGCGGCGAAGGGCCGCAAGATGAGCCACTGCGTCTCGTCGCCTACGACAGCTTCGTGATGACCGAGGAGTCCGAGGCGAGCTTTGAAGCAATGTCCGGTGTCGAGCTCGAGGTGTCCACTGCCGGGGATGCCGGACAACTGGTGTCTCAGCTGATCCTGACTGCCGATGAGCCAGCGGCCGACGTCGTGTGGGGTATTCAGAACACACTGATCACCCGAAGCCTCGGCGCAAACCTCTTCACGGCCTACCAGCCCACGACCTCAGGCGACCTCGACGTTGATCTGGTGCTCGACCCTCAGTACCGGCTGACCCCAGTGAATCGAGGCGACGTTTGCATCAACTTTGACCGCGAGTGGTTCGCTGAGAACGAACTCGAGCCACCCTCGAGTTTGGACGACTTGATCGACCCGGCCTATAGCGACCTTCTGGTAGTCCAACACCCCGAGCAGTCGTCGCCCGGTCTTGCCTTTCTTCTTGCAACCATCGCTGCATTTGGCGAGGGCGGCTGGATTGGCTACTGGGAACAGCTGCGGGCCAACGGCGTGCTCGTCGTGTCCGGATGGACCGAGGCCTACCAGAGCGAATTCACTCGATCTGGAGGAGAGCGCCCGATCGTGGTGTCATACGCCTCAAGCCCGCCAGTTGAGGTTCTGTTCGCAGATTCAGTGGTAGATGAGGCACCGACTGGGGTGGTGGTTTCCACATGCTTCGCCGTGGTCGAGTTCGCGGGTATCTTGGCCGGTACAGAGCAGCTCGAAGCAGCCCAAGAGTTGATCGACTTCCTTACATCACCGGAGTTTCAGGCAGAGCTCCCCTTGACGATGTTCGTCTACCCGGCGAACGAGACCGTCGATCTTCCCGAGATCTTTGTGGCACACAGCGACGTGCCGAGCGCTCCACTCACGATGGCAGCCGATGACATCGAAGACAGTCGTGAGGTCTGGACTGAACAGTGGGTCGAGACAGTGCTGCGCTAACCCACGTGCCCACGGCACCCGCACCTTTGGCAAACACGACCGGGCTCCCACCTGGGCACCAACTTCAGCCACTTCGAGCTGGCCCCCGGACGAGAGAGTAGTGATGTCGCCTCCCATGGTCCCCATTGCCCAGGCAGGCGGCTGAAGGCATGCAGCAGCATGCGTCACTCAGCTTCATCTGCGAACATCCGCCCAGTGAAGGGAGTGTCAGGTGGTTGGTGTCACTGGTCTGGCATCACTTCTTGTTGGTTGCGGGTCTGGATCCTAGAAGGGTCTCCCTTCGAAGGTGATGGCGAAGGCGTTGAGGGCTGGCTTCCATCGGTTCGTCCAGCGTTCTTGTCCTGACCCGGTCGGGTCGAGGGATCGGACGACAAGGTAGAGACACTTCGTGGCGGCCTGTTCGTTGGGGAAGTGGCCCCTGGCTCGGGTCGCCCGCCGGAACCGGGCGTTCAACGACTCGATGGCGTTGGTGGAGTAGAGCAGTCGTCGGATCTCGGGTGAGTAGTCCAAGAAGGGTCGGTGGTTCCGCACCGGACCCTCCCCACCCTCTCCGAGTCCCGTGGGGAGCAGTCCTCACGACGGGATTCTGGTGTGCATCACCGATGCATTCCGCCGGCGGAGGACGAGCGGCTGCCTCCTGCGCCAGCCGTCGCCGAGGGGTCGGCTGACAAGCACAGCGGTCAGCTCTTGGGAGCTCGGTCTCTCCGCTCGCGGCGGTCGGGACCGGGGTCTGGGGGAGCAGTACAGTGGTGGCCATGGATGAGCGACTTGTACCTGACGATCACGTAGCGGTCGCCGTCGACACCCTGGCGCTATTGGCCAGTGCATCGCGCCTGCGCATCGTTCATGCACTGTTGCACGAGAGCCCGCTGGCGGTGAGCGAACTCGCAGAGCTCGGGAACCTCAGCTTGTCGGCCACCTCGCAGCATCTCAATCGGATGCGGCGAGCCGGGGTCCTGAAGGCGACGAAGGATGGCGTGAACGTGCGGTATGAGCTCGCCGACCGGCACTTCGCCCGCCTCGCCGATGCGGCCTTCTGGTACGCCGAGCACGTGGCCGAGTCAGCACGCCACGACGGCCGCGGCCGTCGTCAGCCCGCACCCTTCGATGCCGCCTACACCTCGTCGCCGAGCTGACCCAACGGCGATCGCCAGCCGCGTCGGCAGGTCAGCGCCGTCGCTGGCGAGACACTGGGCGCTGCGTCCCACCGAGCCAGGATGGAGCGAAGCGCCCAGGGAGTCAGCTTCGAGTGATTAGCTGGCGTCGGGGTAGAGCAGTTCGACGAGCTGTTCGGCCGCCCACGGCATACCGGGGCCGCCGAGAATCGACGGGATGTAGGCATAGGATCCGGTCTCGGACGCCGGCCAGGTCGGGAACTGGGCGAGCAGCGCCTCGTCGGCGCCCGGGTCGAGCGGGAGGTCGGTCAGGACCGCGTCGAGCGGCGTCACGGTGAGCTCCTCGACCGACAGGCTCTCGAACTGGCCGGTGTCCTCGTTGCGGAACGGGTTGACCCCGCCGGCACGCCGGATGAGGTCCTCGTTCACCCCGCCGGTATAGACGCCCCAGATCTCGGAGAGATCGGCGCTGGCGGAGAGAAGGGCGACCGGCACCGGATCGCCGTCGGGCACGCGAGCCTCGACCTCGGCCATCTTGGCGTTCATCTCATCCGTGAGCGCAATGGCTTCCGCCTGGCGATCGACGATCTCGCCGAGCTCCAAGAGGTCGTCGACGACCTGGTCGTAGTCACGGTTCCGGAGGGCCTCGGCCTCGTCGGCTGGCGGATCCGCCTTGTCCTGCGCGCACATGCTCTGGGGGAGCCAGGTGGCGATCCCGAGGTCGTGCACGTCCTCACGGCTGAGGAATCCCGCTTCCTCGTTGAACGCGAAGTCCGATGCGGTGAGGATCAGGTCCGGGGCCATGGCGATGAGCGCCTCCCGACCGGGTTGCTCGGTCGTGATCTCGAGATCTGCGTACATGTCGTTCACGCCCGGGTAGGCCGAGTCGGCGCCGAAGCTGACAAAGAGGTCGATCGCATCACCCAGGCCCCACAGGAGCAGCGGCTCCTCGAACGAGTAGTACACGAGGATGCTCTCGGGCGGGCCGTCGAGCGTCGAGCTGACCCCGCAGGTCTCGATCGTGAGCGGATATGACGTGGACAGGTCGGCGGCGGCCGCCTCAGCGGGCTCGGACGCCGACGCCGACGGCGAGCCGGTGTCGGTGGCATCGTCGTCCGAGTCGCTGCCGCAGGCGGCAACGACGAGGAGTATCGGGAGCGCAATGGTTGCGATCAGTCGGGTTCGAGTCATGGTGGGTTGCTTTCTGTTTGCAGGGGACTGAAGGAGAACTGGGTGCGTCCGTTGTCGGGATGCGTGCCGATGGACGCCCGCACGCCGAACACCTCCTCGATCAACGCGGGGGTGAGCACGTGGCTCGGGGCTCCGCAACCGACCAGCGATCCGGCCTTGAGGACGGCTACCCGGTCGGCGTAGGCCGCGGCGTGGTTGAGCTCGTGGAGGGCGGCGATCACGGTCACCCCGTCGAGGGAGGCGACGAGACCGAGGATCTCCAGCTGGGCCGCGATGTCGAGGTGATTGGTCGGCTCGTCGAGGATGAGGATCGACGGGTCCTGGGCGAGGGCGCGGGCGATCAGCACCCGCTGCTTCTCCCCGCCTGACAGGGTGTGGAGCACGCGGGAAGCCAGATGAGCGGCGCCGGTGCGCTCCAGCGCGTCGGCACAGATCCGGTCGTCGGACGCACCGATGCGCGCCATGCGTCCGAGATACGGGGTTCGACCCATGCGAACGACGTCGGCGACCGTGAAGTCGAAGTCGGCGGGCCGCTCCTGGGCGACGACGGCGATGGTGCGTGCGACGTCGACCGAGCGCAGTCGCCACACGTCAGTGCCGTCGACCAGGACCTGACCGGAGTTGGGGCGCAGGGCCCGGTAGAGGGTGCGCAGGAGCGTGGACTTGCCGCTCCCGTTCGGGCCGACCAGTGCGAGGAACTCCCCACCGACGAGCTCGAGCGCGATCGATCGCACGATGGCCGTCCCGCCGACGACCACGTCGACGTCGCGAACTTCGGCGCCGGTCATTGACCGGAGGCCCAGGTGTTGTTGCGGGACATGATGGCGAGGAACGCGGGCCCACCGATGGCGGCGGTGAAGATGCCGATCGGGAGCTCCGCCGGTGCCGCCACCCTGCGGGCGACGACGTCGACGAATACGAGGAACACCGCACCTGCGAGGACGGCGACGGGGAGCAGCCGACGGTGGTCGGGCCCGACGGCGAGCCGAGCGGCGTGCGGGATCATCAGTCCGACGAATCCGATCCCGCCGGCGACGGAGATACAGGCGCCGGTGACCAGCGAGGCCAGGATCAGGAGCCAAACGCGGTAGCGGCCGACGCGTATGCCGAGCGATGCAGCCGTGTCGTCCCCCATCACCAGGGCGTTCATCTTCGGCCCCTGCACCGTCAGCAACCCGCCGACCAGGAACAGGGCTGCGGCCGGAATGACGAGATCCGGCCACTCCGCACTGGCGAAGCTCCCGAGCAGCCAGAAGATCACTCCACGCAGCTGGTTCGGCTCGGCCTGCAGCTGCAGGAAACTCGTGACGGCCGAGAAGACGTAGCCAACGGCGACGCCGGCGAGGATCAAGCGGGTCGACGAGACCTGCCCGGCCCGCTGACCGAGCGCCAGCGTGAGCAACAGTGACCCGAGGGCCCCGAGGAAGGCTGCCGTCGACAGCCCGAGACCGAAGACGGCCGACGAGCCGAGCACGATGACGGCGACTGCGGCCGCCGATGCGCCGGAGGCCGCACCGAGGATGTAGGGGTCGGCGAGCGGGTTCCGCACCACAGCTTGCAGGCACACCCCGGCCAGCGCGAGCCCGGCGCCGACGATGGCCGCCAGGAGCACCCGGGGGAGCCGAATCGTCCAGATGATCTGCTCGACCTCGGGTGCGACGTCAGGAGAATCACCGACCAGCCGGGTCGAGACGACCTCCCACACCTCGTCGGTCGGGATGCCGACGGCGCCGATGCCGGTGGCCACCACGATGGCGACCGGAAGCGCCAGTGCGAGCATGACCGACACGACGGGCACCGCCGCACCGGGTAACACTCCGTGGGTCGAGCCGAGCGCCGCCGTCGGCCGTGTCGCCATGACCGTCTCGGCTGCGTCGCCCGCCGACCGGCCGGCCGCGTCGCGGTCGACGTCGGGCCGCGTCGGGTCGACGTGCGACGCGTCGCGGCTCGATGTGCTGGACGTCTGTCGGAGTCGCATGAAGCCGCCTCGTGGGGGAGTCCACGGTTGGATCCGTGACGCTGGCCAGCGAATGGGAACCGTTCCCATTCGGGCATCCCCGCACGGTACCAACTGTTGAGGACATGAGCACGTACTTGACTCTGTGACCGTCCAGCCGTGGCCGCAGCAGGCCACGAAACCTGGTATCGGTGCTCAGTACCGCTCGTAGACGTCAAGGTCTCGGCCTCACTATAGTTTAGTACTTGCTCAAGTACGCGTGTAAGCGTCCGCGCCATGGGTGACCTCGAGGTCCATCGCCGGCTGCTCGCCCTTGGCGCGGCGCAGCGCTCCGCGCTCGGTCGGGTGGTTGCGCTCGGTCTCGGGGTCTCTGCCACCTATCTCGCGGTTGGCGTTGTCACGGCGATCGCCGTCGATCGTGCGTTCGCCGGTCGGCCCCTCTCGGACGTCGCCCCCCTCGTCGCAGCGGCAGCGGCGCTGGTCGGCATCCGGGCCGTGCTGATCGCCGCGCGCGAAGGCGCGAGTGCGGAAGCCTCCGTCCGGGTCACGGCGGACCTCAGACGACGCCTGCTGGCCAAAGCGTTCGAGTTGGGCCCGGCGTGGCTGGCCGAACGTCGCGCCGGCGAGCTGGACGTCACGCTGGTCGAGGGGGTGCAGCGGCTCGACGTGTACTACCGGCGCTTCGCCGCCCAGGCCGTCGTCGCTGGACTCACGACGCTCACTGCGCTCGCCGTCGTCGCCGTCATCTCGCCACCCGTTGCGCTGGTGATCGTCGCGACGATGATGTTGCTGGTCGTCCTGCCGCATTGGGAGATGCGACGCCTCAACCGGCGTCTGACCGTCGCCAACGAGCGCTACGCCGACCTGTCGTCCGAGTTGGTCGATGCGATGCAGGGCATGACCGTGCTGAAGGCCTACGGGGCCGACGGTCGGACCGAGGATGACCTGTACGAGCGCATCATCACGGTCCGCGACGACAACATCGCCTTCTCGCGCACCGGAGGTGTCGTGTGGGGGATCATCGGGTGGCTGACGGCGATCGGCAACGGGTTGGCGTTGGCGGTGGCCGCGCTCGACCTGGCGGGAGGCGGCACGACGCCGGCGAGGGTGTTCCTGGTGCTGCTGCTCGTCGGCGAGTGCCTCCGGCCGGTCAACGAGCTGAGCCTGGCCTACCACGTTGCGATGACCTCGATCGACCCGGCCCGAAAGATGCTGGGGATACTCGACGAGCGGCCGTCAATCATCTCGTCGGCCGACGGGCCGGCGCCGCCGGCGCTCGATGCGACCATCTCGTTCGAGGCCGTGACCTTCGCCTACCGCCCCGACGATCCACCCGCGCTCGACGGGCTGAGCCTGCAGGTGGACGGCGGCGAGACGGTGGCCGTGGTCGGTCGGTCGGGGGCCGGGAAGTCGACGCTCGTCAATCTGCTGCTGCGCTTCTACGACCCACAGGCGGGCGTCATCCGGATGGGTGGCTGCGACCTGCGGGACCTGCCGGTGGCCACGGTCCGGGCCATGACGGCGGTGGTGTCGCAGGACGCGCTGGCGTTCCACGGCACGATTCGAGCCAACATGCTGTTGGCTCGCCCCGATGCGACCGAGGCGCAGCTGCGGGCAGCGCTCTCGGCCGCGTGCCTGGACGAGTTCGTTGCGAAGCAGGCAGACGGCCTGAACACGGTCGTCGGCGAACGCGGCGCCCGGCTCTCCGGCGGCGAGCGGCAGCGCCTGGCGATCGCTCGTGCGCTCCTGCAGGACGCACCGATCCTGATCCTCGACGAGGCGACGGCCAGCGTCGACGTCGCCAACGAGGCCGCGATCCAGGCGGCGCTCGACGAGCTGACCGCCGACCGCACCGTGCTGGTGATCGCCCACCGCCTGTCGACCGTCGTCGATGCCGACCGGATCGTCGTGCTCGACGGCGGTCGGGTCGTCGAGGCCGGCACCCACGCCGAACTGTCGGCTGCCAACGGCCCGTACCGCCAACTCGTGTCGGCCCAGGAGGTGTGACCGTGGCCACCGAGGGCACTGAAGCGCCCACGCGAACCCGGGACGCGCACGTCGGCGTGTTCGCCGCCAGCGCCCGCACGTTGCGTGCCGTTCGGCCGCTGGTCGGGCTGCTGCGGCCCTACCGGGCGCTGTTCGCCGGCGCCGTCGTTGCCGACGTGCTGAGTCGGGTTCTGCAGGTGGCGGCGGCAGCGGCGGGCGCCTACCTGATCGGGCGGGCGGCGTCCGGCGCCACGGCCGATGAGCTCTGGCCGCTGGTCTGGATCATCCTCGCGCTCTCCGTGCCCGCTGCGCTGTTGGCCGGGTTGCACAACCTCTGGACCCACCAGATGTCGTACCGGATGCTCGCCGAACGGCGGCTGACGACCTTCCGCAAGATCCGCTCGCTGGCCCCCGTCCACACCCACCGGTCCCGCTCCGGTGACGTCGCCTCAAGCGCCATGGGTGACATGGAGACGCTCGAGCTGTTCACCTCCCACATCGTCCCGCCAGCGGTCGTCGCGGTCCTGGTCCCGGGCGCAGCACTCGTCGGGCTCGGGCTGATGCACCCGCTCCTGCCCCTCGTCCTGCTGCCGGTCCTGCTCGCCGTCGCCACCGTGCCAGGCTGGCTCCTTGCGCAGGCCAACGAGGACGCCGACAGGATCCGCGGCGGCGTCGGTCAGCTGTCCGCCGACGTCGTCGATGCGCTGCAGGGCGTTCGCGAGATCGCTGCGCTCGGGGCCGAGGCCGAGGTGCTCCGCCGTCTGGACGAGCGCCAGGACCAACTGGCGAGGGCCAACGCCCGCCACGGTCGCCGTGCGGGCCGGGAGCAGGCGGCAACGGACGGTCTGCTGGCAATCGGCGTGCTCCTGACGGTGCTGGTCGCCGGCATCCTCGTTGAGCAGGGACGACTGGAACCGGCGCTCTACCCCGCCGCCATCGTCGTCGCCGCCGCATCGTTCGGCCCCGTCATCGCCGTGTCGCGGCTGGCCCAGGAGCTCGCCAACATCGCCGCTGCGTTCGAGCGCATCGGCCGACTGCTCGACCAGCAACCCGACATCACCGAGCCAGCCATGCCCGCCCGGACACCGGCCGCCACCGGCGCCGTTCGCTTCGAGAACGTCACCTTCACCTACCCCGGCGCGCCGTCACCGGCGCTGCGAGGTGTGTCCTTCGAGATCCCGCCCGGCGAACGAGTGGCGCTGGTCGGCCACTCAGGGGCCGGCAAGTCCACCTGCGCCGCACTGCTGCAACGCCACGTCGACCCGGACGATGGCCGCATCACCATCGACGGTGTCGACCTCCGAGACCTGCCGTCCGCTGAAGTCCGTAACCTGCTGGCGGTCGTCCCGCAAGACACCCACCTGTTCCGCCGGTCCGTCAACGACAACGTGCGGCTCGCCCATCCCGACGCAGCCGACGGCGACGTCCAGCGCGTGCTTGTCGCGGCGCACGCACACGACTTCGTGCATGCGTTGCTGGACGGTGGCGATACGAGGCTCGGCGAGCTCGGCACCGGGCTGTCCGGCGGGCAGCGCCAACGCATCGCCATCGCACGTGCCCTGCTCGCCGACCGTCCGCTCGCGCTTCAGGACGAGGCCGTCTCGAACCTCGACACCGAGACCGAACGAGCGATCAACGAGGCGTTGGCGACTACGGCCGAAGGTCGCACCACGCTGCTGATCGCCCACCGGCCATCGACGATCCGCACCGCTGATCACGTTGTGGTGCTCGAGCACGGTGAGGTCACCGCCATCGGCACCTACGACGAGCTCCTCGCCGAGCCAGGCGGGCCGTTGTCTCGACTGCTCGATCACCCCACCAGCTGAGCGCCGAGTATGAGGTGATACCAAGCGCTGCACTGGAGGAGTTCAGGTTGAGCGGAGGAGGCCCTCGACGTCGGCTTTGGTGACCTCGGCAAGAGGCTTGTGGAGCTTGTGGTGGACCTGGTCGCCATCGCTGAGCAGCCCGATGACGGTTTCGAGCGGTGGACATCCGGGCTCGGTGCAGGCCAGCTCGGTGACGAGGACCGTCGTCTCGTCGTCCTCGATCTCCCTGCGCACCCACGCTCGAATGCGGGCGACCGCTTCCGGATCGCGCCGTGGTCCCATGCCGGGCAACACCATGAGTTCCGCTCTCCTCGGGCTCAACGACGAATCGTCATCGTCTCTGCACTACTCAAGAATGAGAACCATTATAGTTTGGGTATGACTGACGATCGCGTTCCCGTGACGGTTCTGACTGGCTTCCTCGGTGCCGGCAAGACCACCTTGCTGAACCACATCCTGACCGAGCAGCACGGCAAGCGGATCGCCGTGATCGAGAACGAGTTCGGCGAGGTGGGGATCGACGATGCCATCGTGCTCGACGCCGAGGAAGAGATCTTCGAGATGAACAACGGCTGCATCTGCTGCACCGTGCGAGGCGATCTCATCCGGATCCTCGGCAACCTGATGCGGCGAAAGGACCGGTTCGATCAGATCCTGATCGAGACAACGGGGCTGGCCGACCCGGCGCCGGTCGCCCAGACGTTCTTCGTCGACGACGAGATGTCGGCTCAGCTTCGGCTCGACGCCATCGTGACCGTTGTCGACGCCAAGCACCTGATCCCGCACCTTGACGACGAGAAGCCCGAAGGGGTGGAGAACGAGGCGATCGAGCAGCTCGCCTTCGCCGATCGGGTGGTGCTGAACAAGACCGATCTGGCCGACGAGGCGCAACTGGCCGAGGTCGAGACAAGGATCCGTGAGATCAACGCGCTGGCCCCCATCGTTCGCACCCAGCACGGCAAGGTCGATCTCGACGCCATCCTGGAGGTCGGGGCGTTCTCACTCGACCGGGTGCTTGCCGATGACCCCGAGTTCCTCGACCCCGAGGCCGAGCACCAGCACGACCTGAGCGTGACCTCGGTCGGATTCGAGATCGAGGGCGATCTCGACCTCGACCGGTTGAACGAGTGGCTCAGCAACCTGCTGATGACCAAGGGAACCGACATCTTCCGGTCGAAGGGGATCCTGTCGGTCGCCGGGATGGATGAGCGGTATGTGTTCCAGGGCGTCCACATGCTGCTCGACGGCCAGCCGCAGGGCACGTGGCCAGACGAGGAGAGCCGGCGAAACCGGCTGGTGTTCATCGGCCGCAACCTCGACCGCGACGAGCTCGAGAGCAGCCTCCGGTCCTGCCTGGTATGACCGACACCACCACGACGGCGACACCGGCGGCGCTGTGGCGCCTCGACCTCGACGACTACGTGCACGCCATCGCCGTTCACCCGGACGGCGACCAGGCGGTCGTCGGGTCGCTCGGCGGCGAGGCTGCGCTCGTCTCGACCGACGACGGCTCTGCCACCCCGTTGGCGCGACACGAGATGGGTGTGTTGAGCAGTGCGTGGTCGGCCGACGGCACGAGCGTTGCCGTCGGAGGCCAGGATGGCCGGGTTCGTATCTACGACCGTGCCGGGAGCCCGCTCGGGGTCGTCCAACTGTCCGACTGGGTGACCGGGCTGGCCTGGTCACCGGCGGCGCCCGTCCTCGCCATCGGCGCCGGTCGGCGGCTCCTCGTCACCGACCACTCGGGAGCCTCGCTCCACGATTTCGACGACCAGCGCTCGACGGTCACGGGCGTTGCCTGGTCGGCCGACGGTTCGCGGGTCGGGGTGTCGGCCTACGGAGGTGTCGGTTGGCACGATGTCGTCGGCAAGCGAGCAGGTCGACGTCGGCGATTCGACTGGAAGGGTTCCCTGCTCACGTTGGCCACATCGCCGGACGGCAAGTGGGCGTGCGCCGGGGCGCAGGACGCAATGGTCCAGATCTGGAAGCTGTGGAGCGGCAAGGACCTCACCATCGCCGGCTACCCGTCGAAGATCGAGCGGTTGGCCTTCTGTCACGACAGCCACTGGCTCGCGCTCGCTTGCCTCGACGAGCTGAGCGTCTGGGACTTCAGTGGCAGGGGACCAAAGGGGACGAGCCCGGCGGTGGCCTCCGGCCATGACAATCACATCGAGGCCCTGGCTTGGAGTCCGTCTGGGCGCTCGATAGCCACCGGAGGAGGCGACGGCCGGACCATCGTCTGGCCCGCCCCGACGAGGAAGGGCGAGCAGCTGTCGCCGGTGGCCAGGCTGGCGTCCGACTCGCCGGTCAGCAGACTGGGCTGGATCAACGATGCGAGCCTCCTCGTCGGCCGAGCCGACGGTGGCATCGTCCGGCTCGGACTGGCGCCCATGGATCCGTCGTCGTCCTGAGGCTTTGGTGCGTCGCTCCGGTAGCTCGATGCTCCTCGCAAGGGCACGGGTGTGCCCATGAGCGACGACGCCCACACGTTGATCGCAGCTCGGCTCCGCGGGTCCGGTCAGTCCTACACGCCGGGTCGACGGGTGCTCGTCGAGTCACTGGTGCGAGCTGGTCGACCGACCACGATGGCCGAGCTGCTGTCGTTGAGCCCTGGCTTGGCCCAGAGCTCGGCCTACCGGAACCTGGTCGACCTGGAGAGCATCGGCGTCGTGAGACGAGTCCCCGGCGGCGGTGATCTCAGCCGGTACGAGCTCTCCGAGGACATCATCGGACATCACCATCACATGATCTGCACGGTCTGTGGCGTGGTCGAAGACTTCCGTCTACCGACCACGGCGGAGAACCGGCTGGAAACGGGTCTCATCGAAGCGCTCGGCCGAGCCGGATTCCGAGCGGGCGCGCATCGGGTGGATGTGTTCGGAACGTGTGCCGGCTGCGACCTCGCCGCCGACCCCGCCGATGCCGCCGTGTGACCAGACCCTGTAGCGAACCCTCGCGGCGATTCACTCGGTGGCAGCACGGCTGCGAGGTTCGAACGAGAACACGTCGAGGATCGGGGGCAGCGGTCGCGGCGCACCTGCGTCCAGCCAGTTGCGGAGCTCGCGGGTGAGGACGGCGCTGTTGAGCCTGCCAAACCAGACGGACTCACCGGGCCTGGGACGAACGACCACGACGTTGGAGTAGGTGCACTCGTCGACGCAATCGACGACGCGGGTTCGAGCGACCGACGAGATCTCGGCGATCTGTTCGTCGTGGTCGACGTCCGGGTGTTTTTGCTCCGAGCCGCAGCAGCAGCCGCGGCAGACCAGGACCCGCGGTCTGCTGTCGTCGACGGGGTGATCGGGGGTGGTGGTCATCGTTCGTCGAGCCTCATCCGACGGGCCCGAAGGCGAGGTAGGAGTGTCGGCCGTCGGCGAGCCGACGGACTTCGATGCCGTAGACGGGTTCGAGCACCTCGCTCCGGAGGACGTCGTCCGGGGTTCCCTGATGGACGATTCGTCCTCCGTCGAGCAGGGCAAGGTGGTCGCAGTAGCGGCTGGCCAGGTTGAGGTCGTGGAGCACCACGATCGTCTCCAGTCCGAGACGTCGCACGAGGGCCAGGATCTCGTGCTGGTAGCGGATGTCGAGGTGATTGGTCGGCTCGTCCAGTAGGACGACCGGGCTCCGCTGGGCGATGCAGCGGGCGATCATCGCTCGCTGGCGCTCACCGCCTGACAGCTCACCGAGGTTGCGGTCGGCGAACCCGGTCAGGCTCACGAGATCGAGCGCGTCGAGGGCAATCAGGCGGTCGTCGTCGGTGAAGCCCTGATGGTCGCCCCGGTGGACGTGACGACCGAGCAGGACGAACTCGCCGACCGTGATCTCGATCCCGTCCGTTGCCGCGTCTTGGGCCACGACGGCGATCGAGCGAGCGACCGCCCGCTGCGGCAAGGAGCCGATGGCGGCATCGTCGATGAGCACCGCACCTCGACTCGGGCGGAGCATGCCGTAGAGACACCGCAGGAGCGACGATTTGCCGCTCCCGTTCGGTCCGATGAGGCCGACCACCTGTGCGGGGCGCGTCGACAGGTGCGCACCGGACAGGACGTCGGCGGCCCCCAACCGGAGGTGGAGGTCGGTGGCGGCCAGCATCAGGGTCACTCGGCGATCTGGTCACCGAGCTCGGACAGGCCGTCGACGACGAGCGGTGTCGGTGGCTCGGCGAAGTTGAACAGCAGGGGATAGACCGCGCCGTCGGACACGGCGGTGATGCTGTCGGCACCGGGCAGGTCGGTGACGAGTGCGCTGATCTCCTCCGGGCTCAGGCCGGTGTCGTCGTACAAGAGGACGAGGATCTCCGGGTTGCGGCCGATGACCTCCTCGATCGACACCTCGGGCACCCGCTCGCTGAGCTCCTCGAAGACGTTCTCCATGCCGAGGGCGACCATCAGCGGATGGACCATGCCGAGCGAGGAGTAGGCGTAGATGGCGCTGCCGTCGGAGCTCACATAGAGCGCCGCGGCGGTCTTGCCATCGGCGACCGGCGCGTCGGCGGCGGCGGCGACGGCGGACTCGAGTGCCGCGGCGTTGGCCTCGGCGACCTCGCTCGTGCCGAAGAGCGTTCCGTAGAAGCGGACCTCCTCGACGATGCTCTCGAACGACGGCGTCGGTGGGTCGTCGCAGAACGGCGGCATGACGTAGAGCTGGATGCCGACGTCGGCCAGGGAGTCGTGGGTGATCGTTGCCGTGTCGTAGCCGACGACGAGATCGGGTTCGAAGCTGATGATCTCCTCGACCGAGACCTCGACGCCGCCGGTCGAGGTGGCTTCGGCGATCAGCGCCGGGATCTCGTCGAGGAGCGCCAGCTCGTCTGCGCTGTAGTACTCGGCCGGGAAGTCCTCGATGCGGGCGATCACCCGGTCCATGGCGCCGGCTGCGAACAGCAGCGAGGGCGCCGCAGCTTCCATCAACATGACTCGTTGTGGGGGCGAGTCGATGGTGAAGTCCTGGCCGCAGTTGGTGAAGGTCAGGGGGAACCCGGATGCGTCCGCACCGGTTTGGGGTCCCTGCGGGTCCTCTTCGGACGCCTGCCCGGTCGCCGGCGTCGCCGAGTCGGTGTCGTCGCTGTCGCCACAGGCCGCGGCCAGGAGGACGAACACGGTGAGCAGGGCGAGAGCTTGCCGCAGGAGAGGTGACGGGTTCACGTGGTTCCTTTCGTGAGCACGGTCGCGCTCAGGTGTTGTGGGGGAGCTTGCGGACCAGGGCGATGAGCACGGGTGCGCCGAGGACTCCGGTGACGACGCCGATCGGGAGCTCGCGAGGCTGGAGGGCCATCCGGGCCACGACGTCGGCCCAGACGAGCATCAGCGCGCCGAGCGCGGCCGCGGCGGGGACGAGATGGCGGTGGATGGGGCCGACGAGTCGACGGGCGATGTGGGGGCCGGCCAGACCGACGAATCCGATCCCGCCGGAGAGCGACACGGCGAGCCCGACGCAGAGCGCAACCACGATCACGAGGACCAGTCGTGTGCGGCCCGGATCGACGCCACTGGCCATTGCCGTCTCGTCGCCGAGTGCGAGCAGGTCGAGACGGCGCCGCCACCAGAAGACCAATCCCATGCCGGCGGTCATGCCGACGTAGCCGACGGGGAGCGTCGACCAGTCGGCGTTGGCCAGGGAGCCGAGCAGCCAGAACATCACGGCTCGGGCGCCTTCGGCGCTCTCGGCGAACAGGATGAGCAGGCTGGTGGTGGCGCTCAGCAGGTAGCTGACCGCCACGCCGGCGACCAGCATGCGCGAGGGGGTGATCCGGCCGGTCGATCGGGCGAGCGCAAGCACGAAGGCCAGGGCGCCGAGTGCTCCGAAGAAGGCCATGAGCGACACGGAGTGCGCACCAAGCCCTGCGCCGACGCCGAACAGGATCGCCGCTGCGGCTCCCGTCGACGCGCCGGAGCTGACACCGAGGATGTAGGGCTCGGCCAGCGGGTTGCGGACCAGCGCCTGGAGTGCGGTGCCGACGACCCCGAGTGACGCGCCGACGATGGCGCCGAGCAGGACACGCGGTAGGCGGACCTCCCAGATGATCGCATCGTCGGTCCGGGCCCAGGTGACGTCGCCGGGTACACCGATCGTGTGGTGTCCGATGATCTGGATGACCGTCAGCGGGGCGACCCCGACCGGGCCGAGGCCGATGGCCACGACAACCGAGACGAGCGCGCCGATCGCCAGGGCGACGAGCGCAGGACGGCGACTCCAGCTCCAACCGCTCCCGCCATCGGCCGGGGCCCGGGCCGGCGCGCGTTCGAGCTGGGCGGTCACGGGGTCTGCGGCCCCGGTTTGACGGCGAGCACGATCCGGTCGTCGAAGCGTTGCCAGACGGTCTCGACCTCCGAGAAGCCGGTGCTCCGAGCCAGCTCGAGGAACTCCCGGAGCGGGGGCCTCGGCTCGGGCACGTCGTCATGGTCCTCGGTCTCGTCGGCGACGGCGGACGAGCCGAGGATCCGGTCTCGCTGTTCGATCTGCGACGTCAGCTCGTCGTCGGCTCGGGCCCTGGTCCACCAGTCGTCCCAGCTCAGGGCGCCGCGGTCCGCCGCCGCCCGCTCGTCGCGAGCGGCAACCCACTCGGCGAGCCGGGTCAGCGACGGTGCCTGCTCGTCGAAGCCGAGATGGTCGGCGTTGAGGAGGACGCCACCCGGTCGAAGCGCCTGGTAGGCGTTGCGGAGACACCGGCGAAGATCGTCCGGCGGCAGCCAGTGGAGCGCGGTCGACGAACACACGACGTCGACCGACCGGACGCCGACGCTGTCGAGCCACGCAGGGTCGGTGACGTCGCCATCGACCATGTGCAGACGGCCGGGATCGAAGTCTTCAGCGATGCGGCGGCCGAGATGCAACAGGACCGGATCGAGGTCGATGCCGACGTAGGACGCCGTCGGTAGCCGCCGGAGGAGGCGTCGACCGATCGCCGCCGGACCGGCACCGAGATCGACGACGACAGGATGGCGGTTCTCGCCCTCGGCGGCGATCCACTCGATGACGGTGAGCAGGGCGTCGAAACGCTGCTCGCGGGCGGCGATGTATCGCGCCTGCTGGTTGTCCCAGGCGTCCAGGAGAGACATGCAGGGGACCCTAGTCCATAATGGGAATGATTCCTATTCTCATTTAGGATGCGAGCCTGGGTTCACCTCGACTAGGAGCAGCAGGACGCGTTTGTTTGGCCGGCCGCAGGGGACCGTGGGCCGACGGACGTCGTCGGGATCGGAGGTCAGAACGCAGCCAGGTAGAGGGCGCGGACGTCGTCGCTGCTGGCCGGTCGGGGGTTGGCGAGCATGGTCACGTCGGACATGGCCTGGTGGACCAGTTCGGGGAGGTGATCGGAGCTGCCGCCCATCTCGCTGATCGACCGGGCGATGCCGACCCGTTCGGCCATCGCCTCCACCGCCCCGATCGCGGCCCGGGCGTTGGTCGCCTCGTCATCCGACGCATCGGCGGCGCCGAGGGCCTCGGCCACGGCCGCGTACCGGCTGGTGCGCTCGGGCATGTTGAAGCCCATGACGTGCGGCAGCATCGTGGTGAGGGTCTGCCCATGGGCCTGATGGAGGACGGCCGACAGTGGATGACCGAGCGCATGGCACATCCCGAGTCCGGCGATCCCGAAGGCGACGCCGGCGAGGTGTGATCCCAGGAGGAGTTGGGCCCGGGCCTCGAGGTTGGCGCCGTCGTTGACGGCGGTCGGCAGCCACTGGCCGACGAGCCGGATCGCCTGGAGGGCGATGGCGTCGCTGTACGGGGTGACCCGGTTGGAGGTGAACGCCTCGGTGGCGTGGGTGAGCGCGTCCATGCCGCAGGTAGCGGTGGGGTAGGGCGGGAGGCCGAGCGTCAGCTCGGCGTCGAGCAGCGAGACCGCAGGCCGGACCAGGGGGTTGGAGATGAAGATCTTGCGGTTCTCCGACTCGTCGGTGAGCACTCCGGAGCCGTTGGTCTCCGATGCGGTACCCGAGGTCGTCGGGATGGCGATGAGCGGCACTGCGCTGGTCGGTTGGTGCTGCGGGGCGGCGGTGGCCGGGTCGATCGTCCCGGTCTCGCCGAGCGACGCGGCGATGCAGTAGCCGCGGATGGGCCCCTCGTTGACGAGGTCCATCGCAATGGCCTTGGCGCAGTCCATCGACGATCCGCCGCCGAGCGCGACGATCACGAGGCCGTCGCTGCCGCCGGCCGCCTCGCTGCCGCTGGTGACGTTGGCCAGCGTCGGGTTGGGCTCGACTCCGTCGAACACGCTGACGTCGAGACCATCAGCGTTGATGAGCTCCGTCAGCCGGTCGCTCAGCCCGGCAGCGGCGACGCCGGGGTCGGTGACGACCAGGACCCGACGCCCATCGAGTTGGCGAACCCGTGCTGGCGTCTCGGCGATCGCCCCGGCGCGGAAGACCACCTCGGGAAGGGGGCGGATCACGAATGCGGCGTCGCCGAGGGTCGTCGCTTCGAGGGAACTGGCCATGGGTTGGTCCTTTCGTTGGTCGGACGAGGTCGGTATCGGGGAGGGCTCGGCCACTCCGGGCCGATGGCGTGGAGGATCGTCGCCCTACGGAGCGGACTTGGCCGAGTGGGTCACGGGGGTTCGAGGCGTGTCGTCGGGTGGGCGGATGGCGGACGCGGGCCGGAAGGCATCGACGTGTTCGACGTCGGTGGTGAGGTAGGGCCCGCCGATCAGGTCGACGCAGTAGGGGACGGCCGCGAAGACGGCGTCGAGGCACTCAGCGATGGCCTTCGGTTGGCCGGGCAGGTTGATGACCAGCGCCCCGTCGCAGACGCCGGCGGTCTGGCGGGAGAGAATCGCCGTCGGTACGGCCAGGAGCGACGCCCGTCGCATCTCCTCCCCGAAGCCGGGCAGCAGCTTCGAACAGACCGCCTCGGTGGCCTCCGGCGTGACGTCACGAACGGCGGGCCCGGTGCCCCCGGTGGTGAGGATCAGGCAACAGCCGCCGGCGGCGAGCGATCTGATGGCCTCCTCGACCTGGCGCTGCTCATCGGGAACCAGCCGGGCCTCCGAGGTCCAGTCGGAGGTGACCACCCGGTCCAGGTAGCTCCGTATCGCCGGGCCGCCCCGATCCTCGTAGTCGCCGGTGCTCGCACGGTCGGAGACCGTGATGATCCCGACGCGGGCTGGAGGGGTGTCGGTTCGTCGGGCCGTGTCCTGGGTCACGCCGGCTCGGGCTCGGATCGGGCGTGCTCGAACCACTCGATCACCAGGGCGAGGTAGCGCTCGCCGTACTGCTCGATGAACTGGTCGGTGTGCGCGTCGCTCGGATCTCGGAGCGCCCGCAGGCGCTCGTCGATGAACGGGGCGGTCAGTGCGATCCCGCAGTCGACGGTGATGCACCGCCGCCACTCGTCGTAGGTTCGGGGGAATGCTGCAGCCATCACTGGAAATAGTAATGGTTCCTATTCTCGTTGCACGACCGGTGAGCAGCTCGGTCGGCTGTGCACGCGGGTGGTTGCCTGTTGTGTGTGGCGCAACACCGGTATGGGTCAACTGGCGGCGGGCTTCGTCACGATTGCGACCCCAGTTTGTGGCTCGGTGACCTCGACGGCTTGACCGGCGAGGGCGGCACGGACGTCGTCGACGGTCACGGACTCCCACGAGGTGGCGTCCTGCAGCGAGCGAACCACGCGCTGCTGGTCGTCGATGACCTCGAAGAGCCCCTCGTAGCGGCCCGGCGTCGACGGCTGGTGGGTGACCCGGTAGACGAGGCGACCAACGGATCGTTCCTCGACAGCTGGCGCTTCGCCCTCGGCCTCGGCGTCAGCGCTGACGGTCAGCAACGCGGATCGCCCGGAAGCCAGGCTGGCTGCGACCCAGTCGAGGAGGCTGGCTCGCGTCGCGTCGGTCAGGTGGCCGAGCATGTGCGCGGCGATGATGCCGTCAACCTGTCGGGGGAGATCCTCGAGCCCATCGGGGACTGCATCCGGCAACACGGTGACTCGGTCGAGCACGCCGGCGGTGTCCAGGCGTGCGACCAGCATCGCCCGCATGGTGGGGTTCGGCTCGAGGGCGATGATCTCGGCGCCGGTGACGCTGGCCACCATCGCTGCGCCGAGGCCGCTGCCGGCGCCGATGTCGACGATCACGCCATCGGGGCCGATGTCGCCGAAGGCATCACCGATCACGCTGCGCAACCGCTCCCAGACCGGAGGCATGTGCACCTCGTGCAACTCCGCCCGTGCGTCGTAGTCGGACTCCATGCTCGGGACCGTAGCTGATGCGGACCGACGGTCGTCCAGGGACGGCACTGCCACTCCAGGTCTCGGACGGACGACCGCGTTCAGGGTCGATGGTGACCCGAGATGCCCCGGCGATGGCGCTTCGCCGGTCGTCAGCCCGGTCGCGCTCCGGCGCCCAGGAACGCCTCGTTCACCATGCGCACGGTTCCGTCGTCGACGAGGTGGTCCGCCGCTGCGTGCGCGACCGCATCCCATATCTGCTCGGTCCTGTTCGGATCGTGAGCGTTGATCAGGTCGTCGAAGTGAGGGGCGATCTCGCGCATCCACCGCGCGTAGGCGTCCGGAGTTGCCCAGCGCATGACCACGGGCGATTCGGTGACGGTCACGTCCTCGAAGCCGGCCTGGCTGAGGGCACGTTCGAACTCGCGGGGGTCGGCGAGGTCGACACCTGCGGGCTCAGCGGGTGGCGGTAGCCCCAGCTCGGACAGGATCACCGTCGAGGCGATCGTCCTCATGGGAACGCCGGGCAGCGGAGCCCACGTCGAGGCGGCGAACCGTCCTCGTTGCGTGAGCAGCCTCTTGACCCTGACCGCTGCGCCGATCGGGTCGGCAAGGAACTCCCACGTGAACCCGGAGATGCAGGCATCGAAGCTCGCCTCCTCGAGCTCGATGACATCGACGCTCCCGGCGACGAACTCGACGTTGTCGAACCCAGCCTCTGTGACCCGACGAGCGGCAACATCGACCATCTCAGGGCAAAGATCGGTTGCGACGACCACTCCTTGCGGTCCCACGTGCTCGGCCAGCACAAGGGTCTGCTCGCCAGCCCCGGCCCCGATCTCGAGGACGCAATCACCCGCCTCCACCGCCGACGCTTCGATGTAGCGGGCAGCGTCGTCTCGCTCCACGGCGTCGGCCCAGCGCCCCCAACCAGCCGCAGCACGACCGAAGTACTCGCGCACCTGAGCGGTGACATCACCAGCCATCGGCGTCCTTTCGACGACCCGACCCGACTCGACTCAGCTCTGCCAGTCTGGCGAAACGGCAGACACCGCACGGAATGCGAAGGTATTCGGGGCCGACGGAAGCACAATTCCGGCGTCGAGAATCTCCCAGGCCTCGAGGTCGACGGCCACGACCGATTCGTCGCGGCTGTCGAGTGCATACAACCGGTTCGCAGCGACGTGAACGTTAGCGGTGTCGTCTTCATCGAACGGGGGGACGAGTGGCAAGGGTTCTCCCTCCACGGAGAAGTCGTCGAGGGATACCCGATACAAGTCCCCGTCCGCGGCGAGAACAAGGAGATGCTGGCCGTCCTCGAACGCGAACTCCTTTGGAGCGGAAGGCAGACTGTGGCCGATCGCGGCGGGTGCAAACGGATCGACGGCCACCAGTCCTTGTCCCGAGATTCCGACGATCACTGGCGCATCCGTGTGGGACTTGAGGAAGAACGGCCGAGGACCCGAGTCATCGGGGTAGGGGACCATGACCGACGAGAACCCACTTGTTGGGACGTGCGTGTGGTGAAGGATGAGAACACCCTCGTCGCAGCCATAGGCGATGTAGTGGTCGAGAGGGGCCTCTCCGTGCAGGTTGGTGCAGGCTTCGCTCTCATACTCCGTCGTGCCCGGATCGTCGTGGGCGAAGGCGACGACGCCGTTGGGAACCGCCCTTTCATCGACGGTCTCGGCCGTGGTGACGAGCAAGTGGTCATGGAAGTTGAGGGCAACGCCGTGGTGGGGCATGTTCGCCATCACGCTCTCGACGTCGACATCTCCTCCGGAGGTCAACTGGTCTTCGGCCACCAGGCGGACTTCGCCGCTGCCGTCGAAGAACACAGCCACCAAACCGCCATGCTCCACGATGTGGGCGGGGTTCGGGCCGGTCATCGAGAAGGTGGTGAGTTCCGGATCCGAGTCGTCGATGTGGTAGTGGGCTCCGTGGCGGACGAAGTCGATCCCGACGTCCACGATCTCAACGCGATCGTCGGCGTAATGCACCATCCAACTGTAGGGACTCATCCCCCCTGTGCCCTGGAGGATGGCGTTCGGAGCCGCGACGGGCAGGGTCGACACCTTGAACGTGTCGAGGTCCACAACGTAGACCTCGGGGAGCGTTGCTGAGGCAGCCACGAGACGTCCCCGTGTCAACTCACCAGCCCGAACCGTTTCACCGCTCGATTCCTCGGAGTCCTCGTCGTCGTGGTCGTGGCCGTCGCCATCGTGGTCGTGGCCGTCGTCGTCGTTGTCGTGGTCGTGGCCGTCGTGGTCATGGTCGTCGTCAGCAGCGGTAGTGGGTGTGGTCTCCACGACCGTCGTCGGTGTGTCGCTCGTTCCTTCCTCGGATGAGCTGCTTCCGCATCCGGCCACTGCGAAGACCAGCAGCAGCAGAGGTCCGAGGAAGAGGATTGGTCTCGACAAGCTTCTCGACAGATGGCGCATGAATCTCATGTTGTTGAGAATGAGAACCAGTCGCATAGAGCCTTCGGACCCTACCCGGGGTGCGTCCAGACCCTCCTGGCGTCGCTCGACCAGCTCCAGACCCGGCTCAATGGCTTCGTCGACCACAACTATCACCGTCGGCCACACCGAGCCCCCATGCGAACCACCCCCGCAGCCGCCGACCAGCGTCTGCCCAAGATCGGACCCACCGGGCTCAGGGGCCGGGCCCCACTACCGCATCCGCCACGACCGCATCGACCAATCCGGGTCGGTCTTTCTCCGCTGCGCGGGACGCATGCACCACATCGGCATCGGCCGAGCCCACACAGGCACCAACATCACCCCTCCCCATCATCGACCGCGACATCCGCAGCATCGCAACCGACACCGGACAAACTCCTCCGCCATCTCACCCTCGACCCCACCCGCAACTACCGACCCCAAAACCCGCAAGACCCGAACCACTGAGGGCTCGGGCCTGCAGACGTCTCGCGACATCACAACGAGCCCGGGACAGGATTTGAACCTGCGACCATCGCTTTACAAGAGCGGCGCTCTACCAACTGAGCTACCCGGGCAGTAGGCCCGAGTCTACGGGCCAGCGGCAACACCGACCTCGCCGTTTGGCGACCATTGCCCGCCTCCGGGGTCCGGCGGCGCTAGCGTTGCGATGGAGGTCGCCGCCTCAGCCCGTCGCCGGTCGACGGCGGATGGTCGTCCACCGGCACCCCCCTCCCACGACTGGAACCGTACACATGCGAGTGGTCCCCGATCAGCGTCAGGCCGCGGACGAGCGTGACGTCGCCCCGGCGGCGACCCGGCTCGGCGGCACCGACATCTTCCGTGGCGCGATGGTGATCCTCGTGGCGCTGATCATCGGCGGCGTGCTGTTCGCCCAGGGGCTCGGTGAGGCCCCCACCTCGGAGGACGAGGTCGTGCCCGGCGCCGACGGTGAGACCACGGCCGTCGACCAGACCGCCGACGACGCTGCGACCGACCCGGCCGCCACCGACGACCCGACCAGCGACGACACAACCACCGACGGTGGCGTCGCCGGCCAGGCGACCGGGACCCCGACAACGGTTGCGGCCACCGATCCCGCGACCAGCGACCCGGCCGCACCGACCAGCACCGATGCCATGGCCGATCCCCTCACCACCGTCCGCCCGCCGGCCGAGGTCCGGGTCCTCGTGCTCAACGGCGCCGGCACCCAGGGCATCGCGGCCCGTGGCACCGAGCTGCTCCAGGCCGCCAGCTACCTGACGGGCGCCCCGAAGAACGCCAACGCCAGCGGTCCGTCGGCGATCTATCACGTCGAGGGGTACGAGCCCGAGGCGCTGGCCGTGGCGGCGGTCTTCGGCCCCGGCCTCGACACCCTCGTCCGCCCCCTCGACCCGACGGTCCCCCCGGTCGACGACACCCAGGACGCAGCGGTCATCGTGGTCATCGGCAACGACGACGTCATCCCCATCCCCTGAGCCCGATCCCGGGCCGGTCTCCCGCCCGGCGCCAACGATGCCCGGCCACCGCCTCGACCGACCCGAGCGGCTGCGCACTGCGACCCGATCGATGACAGCATGGCCCTCGTGAGCCGCACGGTCGTCGTCGCCTTCGACAAGTTCCGTGGCTCGGCGACGAGCGCCGAGCTGACGTCGGCCGCGGCCGCCGCCGCCCGCCAGGCCGGTTGGACCCCGATCCCCGTTCCCCTGGCCGATGGCGGCGAGGGCTCGCTCGATGTGCTCGGCGGGGTCAACAAGCGCACCACCGTCCCCGGCCCGCTGGGCGAGCCGGTCGAGGCCGGCTGGCGGCTCGACGGCCGCGACGCGTTCATCGAGATGGCCGCCGCCTCCGGTCTCGTGCTGGTCGGCGGTGCCGATGGCAACGAGCCGATGCTGGCCGACACCACCGGCACCGGACGCCTCATCGCCACCGCCATCGAGCTCGGGGCCCGCACGGTGCACGTGCTCGTCGGCGGCTCGGCCACGACCGACGGCGGCCTCGGCGCCCTCCAGGCGATGCCGCCCGCCGCCCGACTCCGCGGCATCGAGCTGGTCGTCGGCTGCGACGTCGAGACCCGATTCGTCGACGCCGCCCGCGTCTTCGGACCCCAGAAGGGGGCCACGCCGGCCCAGGTCGAGCTGCTGACCCGCCGCCTCGAGCTCCTGCAGGACCAGTACCTCGAGCGCTACGGCGTCGACCTCGCCGATGTGCCCGGCGCCGGCGCCGCCGGCGGGCTGGCCGGGGGTCTCGTCGCCGTCGGAGCCCGCCTCGAATCCGGCTTCGAGATGCTGGCCGAGCGGGTCGCCCTCGACGAGCACCTAGCCGACGCCGACCTCGTGATCACCGGCGAGGGCTTCCTCGACCAGGAGTCGTTCGCCGGCAAGGTCGTCGGCGGGGTGCACCGCTGGGCCGTCGAGGCCGGCACTCCGGCGGTGGCGATCGTCGGCCAGGCCGACCGGGACGCCACCCCGCCGGACGACCTGGAGGTTCGCTCGCTGACCGAGCTGCACGGCCTGCAACGGTCGATGGACGCCGCCGTCGACCTCGTCGGTGCCGAGGTCACACGGATCCTGGCCGACCGATCGCAACCGAGCTGATCGGGCGCTGCGGCACCGGGACCGTCCGAGCCGCCAGGACCCGGGCCGTCAGGACCCGGAGCCGCCCTTGCGGAGCAGGTACCAACCCACCCTGGCGATGAGATAGAGCGCGACCAGCACCAGCGCCAGCTGGATCAACCCCAGAATCAGACCGGTGATCCAGCGAAGGGCCAGCAGGCCGACGAGCACCACCACGGCCAGCGTGACCAGGGTCATCACCACCGACGGGCGCCGCTCGCTGGTTGTCGTAGCCATCGCCACAGTCTACTTCCCGGCCGTCGCCGGTGGAGATCGGGCTCTCGACCGGCCCGTTGGCGAGCCGACTCGCCGCCGGACCGATCGTCAGCGCGGGACCGACGCCATCGGCGGCAGGTGGCCGACCGCGATCACCGCATCGCCGAACTCGGGCCGGGCCATCACCAGATCGGACAGCCGACCGGGCCCGTCGCCACCCGGCCGCCCGCCGGTCACGCCGGCCCGCTCCAGCGCCATCGCCGTGATCGCCGCGGCCTGCGGTCCGAGCTCGCGGAGCGGCCGGTTCCGGTGGACCCGGGTGCCGAGATCGACCTGGCCGATGCACTCGATGCCGAACCGGCGGGACAGGTCGATCAGCAGCCCGAGGTCGACCGCGTAGCCCCGATGGAAGGGCACCGCCTCCAGGAGCTCCCGCCGCCCGCCGAACTCGCCGGACAGCGGCTGCACGAGGTGCCCGAGCTCCGGGAACAGGGTGGCGATCAGGGGCCGGGCGACCAGCTCGGTCACCCGGCCTCCGCCCTCGCCCTCGTCGCTCAGGGGCCGCCGATAGAAGCCCTTGACGAACCCGATGTCCGGCCGGGTCAGCAGCGGGCCGAGGCAACCGACGACGAAGCGCTCGTCGAAGTTGCGGATGTCGGCGTCACACCACACGACCACGTCGCCGGTCGAGGCCCGCAGCGACTTCCACAGCGCCTCGCCCTTGCCCCCCGAGCCGTGGGTGGGCAGCACCGAGCTGGCCTCGATCACCTTGGCCCCGGCCTCGGCGGCCACGGCGGCGGTGGCGTCGGTCGATCCGTCGTCGATCACCAGCAGCTCGTCGATCACCGACTCGTCGACCACCAGCCGCCGGTGCAGGGTGTCGACGATCGAGCCGACCGTCTGCTCCTCGTTGCGGGCCGGGAGCACCACGCTCACCCGCAGCGCCGACCCGTCACGCCCGACCGACGCCGCCTTGGCCTCGGCCAGGCCGCTCGGGGAGAAGTCGCCGTGGTCGAACATGTGGTCGGGCGCCGGGGGGTGATCGAAGCGGGGGGTCTCGGCCCGAGGGAAGGTCACCGGACAACCGTACGACCCGGCCGTGGCCGGCGACGGATCCGGCCGAGCCGTCGCCCCGAACCCAGCGAAGGCCGGGCTCGGGCTCCGGGGCCCACGACCCAAATCCAGGCGATGTGGTGAGCCGCCGGGCCCAATCCGGTCATGAAGCGGCTCGGGCAACCGAAGGAAGCAGGGTCAGCGGGTCCGTCCTGCTGGAGGGTCGGAGCCTGTCAGCGGCGGAAGGCTCCGGCTCGAACGACCCTGGCGGGAACCCTGAACAGCCGGTGACGCCTCCGTCATCGGCTGTTCTGCTGATCCGGGGACGGGATGGGTCGACGGCGTGGTAGTTAGCACTCTCCTCGCTAGAGTGCTAACTCGCAGACCGTCACCCAGAGACCGGAGGATCCCTCCCGAATGGCGAAATCAATCTCGTTCGAAGACGATGCCCGCCGCAAGCTCGAAGCCGGGATGAACACCCTGGCCTCTGCGGTCCGGGCCACTCTCGGCCCGAAGGGCCGCAACGTCGTGCTCGACAAGAAGTGGGGCGCCCCCACCATCACCAACGACGGCGTCTCGATCGCCAAGGAGATCGAGCTCGACGACCCGCTCGAGAGCATCGGCGCCGAGCTGGTGAAGGAGGTGGCCAAGAAGACCGACGATGTCGCCGGCGACGGCACCACCACCGCGACCGTGCTGGCCGCCAGCATGGTCACCGAGGGCCTCAAGAACGTGGCCGCCGGCGCCAACCCGATGTCGCTCAAGCGGGGCATCGAGGCCGGGGCCGAGGCCGCCGTGTCCGCCATCGTCGCCTCCTCGATCGAGGTCGACGACAAGGAGCAGATCGCCCAGGTCGCGGCCATCTCGGCCAACGACCGCCAGATCGGCGAGCTGATCTCCGAGGCGATCGACAAGGTCGGCAAGGACGGCGTCGTCACCGTCGACGAGTCCAACACCTTCGGCATGGAGCTCGACTTCACCGAGGGCATGCGGTTCGACAAGGGCTACATCTCGCCCTACTTCGTCACCGACCAGGACCGGATGGAGGCCGACCTCGACAACCCCTACATCCTCCTCGTCAGCTCGAAGATCTCCGCCGTCCGCGACCTCGTTCCCGTGCTCGAGGCCGTGATGCAGACCGGCAAGCCGCTGCTGATCATCGCCGAGGACGTCGAGGGCGAGGCCCTCGCCACCCTGGTGGTCAACCGGATCCGCGGCACCCTCAACGTCGCTGCGGTCAAGGCCCCCGGGTTCGGCGACCGTCGCAAGGCGATGCTGCAGGACATGGCCATCCTCACCGGCGGCCAGGTCATCTCCGAGGAGGTCGGCCTGAAGCTCGAGGGCGTCACCACCGACCTGCTCGGTCAGGCGGCCAAGGTCACGATCACCAAGGACGAGACCACGATCATCGACGGCGCCGGCGAGAAGGGTGAGGTCGACGGCCGCATCTCCCAGATCCGGGCCGAGATCGACAACACCGACTCCGACTACGACCGGGAGAAGCTCCAGGAGCGCCTGGCCAAGCTGTCCGGCGGCGTCGCCGTGCTGCGTGTCGGAGCCGCCACCGAGGTGGAGCTCAAGGAGAAGAAGCACCGGATCGAGGACGCGGTCAGCACCACCAAGGCCGCCATCGAGGAGGGCATCGTCTGCGGTGGCGGGGTCACCCTGTTGCGGGCCCAGTCGTCGGTCGAGGAGGCCGCCTCCAAGTTGGCGGGCGACGAGGCCACCGGCGCCCGCATCGTGGCCCGGTCCCTCGAGAAGCCGCTGCACCAGATCGCCGTCAACGCCGGGGCCGAGGGTGGCGTGGTCGTCGACCGCGTCCGGGGCATGGACGGCTGGGACGGCCTCAACGCCGCCACCATGGAGTACGGCGACCTCAAGGCCGCCGGCGTGATCGACGCCGCCAAGGTCACCCGCTCGGGTGTCCAGAACGCGGCCTCCATCGCCGGGCTCTTCCTCACCACCGAGGCCGTGGTCACCGACGCCGTCGGCGACGACGACCACGACGACGACTTCTGATCGGGGCCGGTCGACCGTCCCCGCCATGAGCGAGCAGAACGGGCCCCCGCCACCGGCGGGGGCCCGTTCGCGCCCCGAGCTGCGCGGCTACGGGATCGCCGTGCTCGCCAGCTCCCCCGTCGCCGGGTTCGTTCTGTTCGCACTGGTGGCGACGCTCGTCGGCGAGGACCGGTTGGAGGGTCCGGAGGCGTGGCCGCTGGCCGTGCCGGCGATGTTCGCACTGCCGGCCGCCGTCGGCCTGGCGATGATCGTCTGGAGCTTCACCTCGTGGCCGGCGCCGGGACGCCGTCCGGTCGGGGTCGGGGTCCTGGTCGTCGGGCTGCTCGCCGCCGTCGGCGTGGTCGTGTCGCTCGTGGACTCGACGGCGGGCGACGCCAACATCGGGCTCGGCTTCCTCGTGCTCGCCGCGCCGACGCTGATCGCGCTCGGTGTCGGGCTGCTGCTCGGGTCGCGGTCCCGGGTCGCATCCCGGCCTGGCGAGGCGCCGCCGCTCGACCGGTCCTGACCGGAACGCAGCCCACCTCTATCCTGGAGAGGTGGTCCGGTCCCGCAGCTTCTCGGTGTTCACCCGCCGCTTCGACGGCGGCATCGGTGGACGCGACCCGGACGAGCTGGTGGTCGAGGAGCCGATGACCATCCGCCTCGACGACCATCCGGTCGCCTCGACGATGCGGACTCCCGGACACGACTTCGAGCTGGCCGCCGGCTTCCTCCTGGCCGAGGGGGTGATCGAGCCCGGCTGGATCACCGGCATCCGTTACTGCGGCACCGGGTCGGCGGTCGAGAGCGAGTTCAACGTCGTCTCGGTCGAGACCGGTGGCCGGGCGCCGACGCCGACGCCCCGCCTCGGATCGATCTCGGCCTCCTGCGGGCTGTGCGGTTCGGAGGCCATCGAGGGACTGACCGAGCGGCTCCGGGTGCTGCCGGCCTACGAGCCATGGGACCTCGAGCTGCTCGTGGCGCTGCCCGATCAGCTCCGGGCGGCCCAGACCCTGTTCGACGCAACCGGCGCCGTCCACGCCGCCGCGGCCTTCGATCGCTCGGGCCGCCTGCTCGTGGCCCGCGAGGACATCGGCCGCCACAACGCCGTCGACAAGGTCACGGGTCGGCTCCTGCTCGACGGCAAGCTGCCGTCCGCCACCACGGCCGTGGCCTCGGCCCCCGATCTGGCGCTCGTGGTCAGCGGCCGGGCCTCGTTCGAGATGGTGCAGAAGGCGTGGGTCGGCGGCTACACCGCACTGGTCGCCGTCTCGGCCCCCTCGGCGCTGGCGGTCACCACCGCTCGCCGGGCCGGGCTGACCGTCGTCGGATTCGCCAGGGGCGCAACCGCGACGATCTACAGCCCGGCCGAGCTGGTCGACGGCCGCCGCTGAGCACCGGCGGGGCGTTCGCCCGACCACCCGCCGCTCGCCCCGGCCGGCACCCGGAATCGCCCCAACGCCGGCCTCGCACTTGGCAAGCGGTGGTCTGGTGCAGTACCTTGCCAGCCTCCGGCTCTCCATGAGTCGATGTCCACCCGCCGCCCTTCCGCCCTCTGCATTGCCAACTCCCTCAGCCGCCCCTCTGCGGGCATCGTCGGCCCCATCGCGCCGCCGATGGACCCGTGTCGTTTTCTGGGGTCTGGTCGCGCTCTCGATCGCCTCGCTCCTGCTGTCGCCGCTCGGGCCGCTGATCGATCGGGTCCGGGAGGTCGGCCCCTGGGTCGGCGGCGGCCTGCTGCTCTCCGAGGTCCTGTTCGCCATCGGCCTGCTGGTGATGGCGTGGTCGGTCGGCGTGAAGCTCGGGCGCAACCCGTTCCAGTGGCGCACCCGGCTCGACGTGGTCCTCGCCCAACTCCAGCGCTCGCCGACGTTCTGGGTCGGGCTGGCCGTCAACACCGTCGGCGCCATCGGGACCGCCTTGGTCCTGGTGGCCGCCGTGCTGGCCGGGTTGCCGGTGTCGGCCTGGGGGCTGCTGGTCCTGCCGGCCGCCGACCTCGGACTGACGGTCGCCGTTCGGGCGGCGGTGGTCGGCGGTGTCCGCCGGGACCGCCTCGATGCCCAGGTGGGGGAGCGATGATCGTCCGCCCGGCCGCCGCCGCCGACCTCGACGCCTACCTGGCCATCCAGGAGGAGGAGTGGCACGACGGCATGTCGGCCTCCCGGGGACAGCTGGAGAGCCGGCTCGACCACGTCGGCGAGCTCATGGCGGTGGCCGAGCACGACGGGCTCGTGGTCGGCGGGTCGACGACGATGCTCCTGGCCGACTACGACGTCGGCGAGCACCGCTCGTGGGAGGACACCACCGATTCGGGCTGGTGCACCAATCACCAGCCAGGCGGGCGGTTCCTGTTCGGGGTCGATCTGTCCGTCAGCCGGCGGGCCCCTCGCTCGACGGTCACCAGGATGATGGCCCACCTGACCGAGACCTCGATCCGGCTCGGGGTCGAGCAGGCGTTCTGGGGCAGCCGGCTGCCCCGCTACCACCGCTATGCCGACCAGATGTCGGCCGAGGAGTACGCCTTCAGCCGCAACGCCAGGGGCCGCTACCTCGATCCCGAGATCCAGATCTACAGCCGCATCCCCGGCGTCCGTCTGGTCGGGGTCGTTCCCAACTACTTCAAGGACGCCGACTCACTGGACCACGGGGCGATCTTCGCCTGGACCAACCCGGTCAGGCGGTCCCGGCTCCTCCGGCCGCTGGCCCGACCGATCGTCGCCGCCACCTACCGGCGTCAGCGTCGCCGCCGCAACCGGTAGGCGCCCGCCGCCGATCGGCTCACGGCCGGGGGCAGGTCCGAACCGATGGCACTCACGGCGGGAGCCGATCGTCCGACGGGACGGTGGTGCCGTGGCAAGACCAGCGATCGTCGTTCTTCGTCCTGCTCGGTCTCGTCGCGCTCGTGTCGGCTGCGCTGCCGAGCCCGGCCTTCGACCTCGGCCTCGGCCTTGTCGTCGTGGTCGCGATGGCCCGCATCGTGTCGTCGGTCCGTCGACTCCGCGGCTCGCGGGGCTGGCGGCTGACGATCGTCGGTCTCGTCGGCTTCGGCGTCGGGCCCGTCATCAGCGAGATCCATCGGGCCATCGACCCCGACCTCGGCCCCCTCACCATCGGCGACGGCGTGCTGGCGCTGGCCTATGCCTTCACGATCGCCGGCTTCCAGGTCGTGCTGCTGGCCCGCACGATGGCGCCCCAGACCCGGGCCAACCTCGACGCCGCACTCGTCGCCCTGTGGACCGGGTTCGGTGCGTTGGCGTGGGTCGGCTCCGAGCTGACCGAGCGCCTGAGCGGTGTCGCCCTGGTCGCTGCACTCCTCTATCTCCCGCTGTCGCTTGCGCTGGTCTTCCAGACGCTGCGGCTCGTACTCGGCTCCGACTCCCGCACCGGCAGTGTCGCCATCCTGGCCAGCGGGGCGCTGCTGACCGTGGTGTCGGAGCTCGGGTTCCTGGCCGCCGCGGCCGGGGAGGGTGGGGCCCGCCGGGTCGGCGTCGCCGCCGCCTCGCTCGGGGCCGTCGTCCTCGCCGCCGCCGTCAACCACCCGAGCGCCCCCGACCTCGAGACCCCGGTCGCCGGCCAGCAGGAGCCGATGACGCGGATCCGCTCGGCCTGGCTGGTGCTGTCGTTCGCGGCCATCGCCGGCAGCCTCGTCGCCTTCCCCCGCCCGGCCTGGTATCTCGGCGCCTTCCTCGCCGCCATCGGGGTGGCCGCCGGCGTCAACCTCTTCCTCACGATCCGGGAGCGCGAGCGGCTGCTCGTCGTCGAGCGCACGCTCCGGGTGTCGCTCGCCGACGTCATCCGGGCCAAGGATCCCACCTCGATCCTGGAGCGGTCCGGCCTGGCCGCCGACCGGCTGCTGGCCAACAAGCAGTACGTCGAGGTCGAGCTGGTCCGCGCCGAGGGCGGACGATGGCTGGCCTGCCCCGAGGGTCACGAGCTCCGCCTCGGCAGCGACGTCGAGCCGGTGGTGGCCGAAGCTCACCGCAGCGAGCGGCTGGTCCGTCAGGAGGGTCGGAGCGACCGGCCCGGTCTTCGGTTCGCCACCAGGCTGGCCATCCCCGTCGGGGAGTCGCCCGACCACGTCGAGGTGCTGCTGGTCGAGGCCTCGCCGGTGCTCAACACCGTCGAGATCGAGCAGCTGACCCAGGTCACCGGGGCGACCAGCCGGGCCCTCGTCGCCTACGAGTTGAGTGAGGCCAACCACCAGCGGCGGGCCGATCGCCGCTTCCGGGCCCTCGTCCAGGACTCGAGTGACGTGGTGGCCGTGCTCGATCCCGAGACCAGGGCGGTCACGATGATCAGCCCCTCGCTGCACCGCCTGCTCGGGTTGCGGGAGGAGGCGTTCGTCGGCGGGCGGGTGATCGACCACGTCCACCCGGACGACATCGAGGAGCTCGACCACCTGCTCAGCGCCGCCCTGCTCCGACCCCAGGATGCGCCGGCCGACACCCGCCCGGTCGACACCCGACTCCGCCACGTCGACGGGCACTACCAGTGGTTCTCGGCCTTCGTGCGTGACCACACCGACGACGAGGAGGTGCGGGGCCTCGTCATCAACCTGACCGACATCCACCGCCGCAAGATGGCCGAGCTGTCACTCGGGTTCTCCGAGCAGCGGTACCGGGCCCTGGTCCTCAATTCCCGCGACGTGTTCGCCGTCCTCGAACCCGACCTGACCATCAACTTCATCAGCCCGAACGTCGAGACCGTCCTCGGCTACCCGGCCGCGGACCTGATGGCCACCGATGTCGCCTCCCTCCTGCCCGACTCCTCGGCCGCCCGCCTCCACGAGCTGATCGCCGGCGGCGACGACCACATCAGCAACGAGACGATCGACCTGGAGATCAGGACCCGCCACGGCGACCTGCGAGTGGCCGAGGTGACCGTGTCGGATCGCGACGACGAGGCCGGGTTCCTGCTGACGCTGGTCGACGTGACCGAGCGCCGCCACCTGGAGCGCAGCCTGCGGGACCAGGCGCTGTACGACTCGCTGACGGGTCTGGCCACCCGGTCGACCCTCCACCACGAGCTGCAGACGATGCTGCAGGGGCTCGAGCCCGGCCGGGTGCTCGGCGTGCTCCACATCGACCTCGACGAGCTCAAGGAGATCAACCAGTCGGTCGGCTTCGAGGCCGGCGACGAACTGTTGATCCAGGTGGCCACCCGGCTGCGGTCGCGGTTGCGGTCGAGCGACCTGCTGGCCCGGGTCGGCAGTCAGGAGCTGGCGGTCGCCGTCGAGGCCCCGAACGCCGACGACGTCAACCGGCTGGCCCGACTCCTCCAGTTGCAGTTCGACGAGCCGTTCCCGGTGGCCGGCCGGTCGCGCCGGCTCGGCGCCGCCATCGGTATCGACATCACCGACGACCGGGCCACCGTGGCCAGCGACGTCCTCAACCAGGCGGCCCTGGCCGCCGCCTCGGTGCTCGACGGCGCCGGCGCCGGTACCGGTATCCGGGTCTTCGAGCCGGCCCTGCGGTCCGACGCCACCACCCGGTTCGAGCTGGCCTCTGACCTGGAGGAGGCGGCCTCGGCCGGTCAGCTCCACGTCGTCTACCAACCGATCCTCGAGATCGCCAGCAGCACCGTGCGAGGGGTCGAGGCCCTGCTGCGGTGGAACCATCCCAATCGGGGTCCGATCTCGCCCGGCATGTTCATCCCGTTGGCCGAGAAGTCGGGGCAGATCCGTGAGCTCGGCCGCTGGGTGCTCCGGGAGGCGTGCCGCCAACTGACGGTCTGGGACGACCGGGTGCCCGGGGCGGGCAACCTCGGCGTCAGCGTGAACGTGTCGGCCATCCAGCTCGAGGAGGAGGGTGAGGCCGGGCGGCTGGCCCAGATCGTCGACGCCTCGGGGCTGGCCCCCGGCCGCATCACGCTCGAGCTGACCGAGTCGACCCTGATCGAGGACCCGGCCTGGATGCGGGCCCAGCTCGAGGCCTTCCGCGACCTCGGCATGCGGGTGGCGGTCGACGACTTCGGCACCGGTGCCGCCGGGCTCAGTCACCTCCGCGACGTCCCGTTCAACGTCATCAAGATCGACAAGAGCTATGTCGATGCCCTCAGCCGCTCTGGCGATGCCGAGCGGCTCGTTCGAGGGGTGATCGACCTGGCCCACACGATGCAGGCGACCACCGTGGCCGAGGGCATCGAGGAGCCACGGGAGCTCGAGCTGCTGCGGTCGCTCGGCTGCGACCTCGGGCAGGGCTTCTACCTCGGCCGACCGATGGAGCCGACCCAGCTGGAGGCCTGGTTCGACCGTGGCCGGGCCGGCTCGGCCCCGGCGCTGATCGCCGCCGGCCCCGCTGGACGCAACGGCGACGACGCCTCACCTGCCGGCCTGGACGGCGTCGCCGGCTCCGGGGGCGGGTAGGGCCGGGGCTAGACTCACCCCGGTGAGCGTCTCTCCCGACCCCAGCACCGGCCTCGCCGTCATCCACCTCTTCCTGCGGCCGACCCCCCTCGCCGACCGGGCCGAGGTCCTGGCCGCCCTCGATCGGGCCAAGGACCGGGAGACCCAGGTCGTCACGGTGGCCATGCTCGGCCACAAGGCCGACCTGGCCGTGATGGGCTTGGCCGCCGACGTCTGGGGCCTCCGGGCCCTCCAGACCGAGCTGGTGGCGGCCGGGCTCGAACTGGTCGACAGCTACCTGTCGATCACCGAGGTCAGCGAGTACGCGGCGGGCGTGCCGGACGAGATGAAAGCCGCCCGGCTGTACCCCCAGCTCCCACCCGATGGCAAGACCGCCTGGTGCTTCTACCCGATGAGCAAGCGTCGGGGCGACGAGCACAACTGGTTCACCACCCCCTTCGACCGGCGCAAGGAGCTGATGTACGAGCACGGCTCGTCCGGCCGGAAGTTCGCCGGGCGGCTGGTGCAGCTGATCACCGGCTCGACCGGCCTCGACGACTACGAGTGGGGCGTGACGCTGTTCGCCCAGCACCTCGACGACCTCAAGGAGGTCGTGTACACCATGCGGTTCGACGAGGCCTCGGCGGTGTTTGCCGAGTTCGGGCCGTTCTACACCGGCATGGTGGCCCCGGCGGACGAGACGCTCACCGCCATCGGCCTGGGCTGATCGCTCGGCATCCGCCCAGCCGTCCAGCCGGCCCGGATCGGCAACAGTTGGCCCGAAGCCGCTCTGACCTGCCTACTCTTGTGTCATGAGTGGTCCCGTTTCCGGCGGTCCGAGCGACGGCGGTGCGGGCGCCGACGGCTCCGGCCCGGATGCGGAGCCCGCCGAGCCCGAGACCGCCGAATCGCCGGGGCCGGCGGTTCCGACATCCGAGCCCCGAGCCGACGAGATCGCCGGCGGCGCCCCGTCGACCGAGCCGGCCGGCGACGTGAGCGAGCCCGGCTCCTCGACCGCCGAGACCCCCGAACCGGCCGATCGCGAGGCCGGGGGACCGGCCCCCGAGCGGCCCGCCGAGTCCGAGGCCGTCTCTGGGCCTGAGGCGTCGGGGGCTGCACCCGCCGAGTCCGAGGTCGTCTCTGGGCCTGAGGCGTCGGGGGCTGCACCCGCCGAGCCCGAGGCCGTCCCCGAGGCCGTCCCCGAGACCGCGGCCGAGCCAGCGGTCGACGTCGCACCCGGGCCGACCGAGGCCGCCGGGGCGGCGCCGCCATCCGCCCCGACTGCGGCGCCGCCGTCGGCTGCGCCCGCTCCCGAGCCACGGGTCGGGGACACGGCCCCCTCGCCGGCCGGACCGGTGGCCCACCCGCCCGTGCCCCAGCCGAAGCCGGTGGTCGAGACCGGCCGGATCGTCGAGGGCGCGGTCATCTCGGTCACCACCGACGCCGTCGAGCTGACCCTCGACGACGGGCGGACCGCCGTCATCCATCGCCGCAACTTCGGTCTGCACGACGAGGACCCATCGGCCGTGCTCTCGGTCGGCGATCGAGCCTTCGGCGCCGAGCTCGCCAGGGAGGACCCGAAGTCCCGCGTCGTCCTGTCCCGGGCCTGGGCCCTCAAGCGCATGGCCTGGGAGAAGATGGTCGAGGCGGCCGGCAAGAACGAGACCGTCAACGGTCGGGTCGTGTCGTGCTCGCCGAAGGGCCTCGTCGTCGACGTCGGCGTCCGCGGCTTCGTGCCGTCGTCACACCTCGAGCTCACTCCGGTCGCCGACATCCAGAGCTACGCCGACCAGACCCTCGAGCTGCGCATCCTCGAGGTCGACCCGAGGCGCGAGAAGCTGGTCCTCAGCCGCCGCTCGCTCCTGCTCCGGGCCCAGCGCAAGGAGATGCAGGAGCTGTTGCACTCGCTCACACCCGGCGAGGTCCGGACCGGCACCGTGGCCTCGCTCGCCGACTACGGCGCGTTCGTCGATCTCGGCGGCGTCAGCGGACTCGTCCACATCTCCGAGCTGAGCTGGCACCGGGTCAACCGCCCGGCCGACGTCGTGTCGGTCGGTCAGCAGGTCGAGGTGAAGATCCTCGACGTGAAGCCGAAGAAGAAGCGGATCAGCCTCTCGCTGCGCCAGACGAGTCCCGACCCGCTCCTGGCCCTCGAGGTCGGTGCCGTGGTCGTCGGCCGGGTGACCCGCCTGGTCGACTTCGGGGCCTTCGTTGCCGTCGGCGAAGCCGAGGGTCTCGTCCACCTGTCGGAGCTGGCCGAGTACCGGGTGGTCAGCCCCGAAGAGGTGGTCGCTCCCGGCGACGAGGTCGGCGTCAAGATCCTCTCGGTCGACCCGAAGCGCCGGCGCATCGAGCTGTCGATCCGGCGGGCGGCCGAGTTCGGGGGATGAACCACCCGGGGTGCGCCCTGGCGCTGGCTCGAGCTGGCACGCTGGACGGATGGGTGACCGCGTGAGCGACCAGATCGACCTCGGCGACGAGCCGTCAGGCGACGATCGGGCCATCGAGCGCTCCGAGGACGAGCTCCTGGCCAGCTACGCCGAATCGCTGGCCGACGGCGTCGAGCTGGCCCTCCCGGCGTGGGTCTCGGCTGCGATCGCCAGACGCCTCCCGGCCGATCAGCTCGATCGGTGGAGTGCCGAGGTGGCCGAGGCCGGCCGTGCCGCCGCCGCCGACATCGGCGAGCGGGTCCGTGAGCTGGTCCGGCTCGACATCGACGAGCAGTGGACCAACCCGCTCAGCCTCATCCGGGCCGCCATCCGCTACCCGAACGAGATCCTGTCCCGGGCCGGGGTGCGCCCCGTGGAGCGCGATGCCCAGGCCGTCCGCTTCCTCCCCGACGACGTCTACGACCTCGCTCCGGCCAGCTTCGCCGACCTCTCGCCCGACCTGCACGACGTCGGCATCGGGTGGGGCGCGGCCAAGGCCCACGTCCATCTCCGGCGCCGCCGTCAGGAACGGGTGGTCTGAGGTGACCGGGGCCGACGCCGATCCGGCCGGGGTCGGGACCATCGTCGCCCACATCCCCAATCTGTTCGACCGGTCCCGCTTCTCGGGCCAGGCCGTCTTCGTCGAGACGGCCGAGGAGGCCAGGGCCCTGGCCCCGGCGTTGCTGCTGGTCGACCTCGATCGCTGCGACGACGTCGAGGGCTTCGCCATCGACGGCGTTCCGGTCATCGGCTTCGGCCCCCACGTCGACACCGACCTGCACCGGCGGGCGGTCGAGGCCGGCTACGACGAGATCCTGGCCCGCTCCGTGTTCTTCCGGCGCCTGCCCGACCTCCTGGCCGGTCGCTGACCGGCCGACCGGGCCCCGACATCGCGGCTCGCCCGGGCCTGCTCGGCGACTGGCCTCGCGGGTAACCTCTCGCTGATGAGCACCACCAGACCGCCCCTCCTGGTCGCTCCGCAGCTGCGGGGGCGGGCGTTCGTCGAGTCCCATGCCGACGCGACCGACCGCTGGTTCCAGGAGCTGGCGTCCGAGGTCCTCGACAGCCTCGATGGCATCGCCCTGCTGGCCGTCGGCGGCTACGGGCGGCGGGAGCTGGCGCCCCGGAGCGACATCGACGTGGTGCTGGTCCACGGCCCCGGTGTCGACGGCGGCCAGGTGGCCGAGGCGCTGTGGTACCCGGTGTGGGACCGGGGCCTGAAGATGGGGTACGTCGTCGTGACCCCGGAGCAGGCGGCCAAGCTCCTCGACGAGGAGTTCGAGTGGGCCACCGCCTTCCTCGACACCCGGCTCGTTGCCGGCGACCCGGCGCTGCACACCGAGATCGACCGGCTGACCGCGGCGCTGTGGGCCGGGCGGCGCGACGAGATGCTCGAGCACCTGGCCGGCACGGTCAGGAGTCGGCACCGTGAGCGGGGCGACGCCGCCTTCCAGATCGAGCCCCATCTGAAGGAGGGCCGGGGCGGCCTTCGCGACGTGCACGCCATGGGCTGGGCCAACCGGGCCATGCCCGGCTTCGCCGACGACTTCCTCGTCGACCTCGAGGGCGACGTCGACACGCTGCTCGAGGCCAGGGTCGAGCTGCATCGCCTGACCAGCCGGCGGGGCGACGTGCTGACCCTCGACGACCAGGACGGCGTGGCCGACGCCCTCGGCGATCCCAACAGCAACGAGCTGATGCTTCGTCTCGCCCTGGCCGCCCGCCGGATCGCCTGGGCCAGCGACGAGGTCTGGGCCCGGTGGGAGCGAGGGCGGGTCGCATCCTCGTCGATCACCGGGTCGTCGGTGTCGATGACCGTGGCCTCGCCGTCGGTCACCGACACTTCGCAGCTCACGATCGGCAACGGCCTGGTCGGCCTCCGGGCCGGGGTCGACCCAGCCAGCGACCCGCTCCTGCTGCTGCGCCTGGCCGTGCTGGCGGCCGAGACCGGGCTGGTGATGGACCGCGGGAGCCTGGCCGACCTCGCCCGGTCGGGGGCCGAGATCGATCGCCCGTGGCCCCGGGAGGCCCGCCGGCTGTTCGCCGCGCTGTTCCTGTCCGGCCGCGCCGCCATCCGGGTGGTCGAGGATCTCGACCAGTTCGGGCTGATGGAGCGGCTGATGCCCGAGTGGGCCAACGTGCTGTGCCACCCCCAGCGCAACGTGATGCACACCTGGACCGTCGACCGGCACCTGTGCGAGGCGGCGGCCAACGCCGCCGAGCTGACCGACCGGGTGTCCCGCCCCGACCTGCTCGTGGTCGGCACGTTGCTGCACGACATCGGCAAGGGCTACCCCGGCGATCACACCGAGGTCGGCATCGACCTGATCGGCGAGATCGGCGAGCGCATGGGTTACGCCCCCGAGGACGTCGCCGTCCTGGTCGATCTCTGCCGCCACCACCTGCTGCTGCCCGACGTGGCCACCCGGCGGGACCTGTCCGACCCGGGCACGATCCGGGCCGTGGCGGCCGCCGTCGATTCGGTCCCGTTCCTCGACCTGCTGGCCGCGCTGACCGAGGCCGACTCGAAGGCAACCGGTCCCTCGGCCTGGAACTCGTGGAAGGCGGGCCTGCTGCGAGACCTGGTCAACCGGACCGCACGGGTGCTCGAGGGCGGCAACCCGACCGAGGTCGTCTCGGCCGAGTTCCCCGACGCCCGGGTGTCCGACCTCATGGCCGCCGGCGAGCGGGTGCTCGACGGCACCGGCACCACGTTCACGGTGGTCGAGCCGGAGCGGGTCGGGCTGTTCACCACGATGGCCGGGGTGCTGGCGGTGTGCGGCCTCGAGGTGCTCGACGCCTCGGCCTACTCCGAGGACGCCGACCCGGCCGGCGGGTCGAGCCCGATGGCGGCCTGCCAGTTCGTGCTCCAACCCCCGCAGTCCGGCACGGTCGACTGGGGCCGGGTGGTCGAGACGGCCGAGAAGGCCCTCGACGGCCGCCTCGCCCTCCAGGCCCGGGTGGCCCGCAAGGCCCGCGAGCAGTCTCGCTACCGCCGGTGGCTGTCGGCCGCCGCGCCTCGCCGCCAGGTGCTGATCGACGACACGATCTCCGACGTCGCCACCGTGGTCGAGGTCCACGCCCCCGACGAGCTCGGGCTCCTCTACCGGCTGACCCAGGTCCTGCGGGAGCTGCAGCTCGACATCCGCAGCGCCAAGGTCCAGACCCTCGGGCCCCAAGTGGTCGACTCCTTCTACCTGCAGGACGCCGACGGGGCCAAGGTCGGCGACGGCGACCTGCTGGCCGAGCTTCGGCTGGCGCTGACCGAGGTCATCAGCTGATGGATGCCGAGCGAACCGACGGAACCGGCCGGAGCGACGCGGCGGCGACAGCCGGCGCGGGGGCCGGGTCCGCCGGCGAGGGTGCCACCCCGGGTGGGCCGGTCACCGCCTCGGCCCTGCACCGGTGGTCGGAGGCCCTGGCCTCGATCGCCCGCACCGGGCTCGGGTTCACGTCCAACAACTTCGAGGCCGAGCGCTACGAGGAGATCCTCGACGTCGCCGCCGACATCCGGGTCGCCGCCGACCAGTTGTCCGACGAGCGGACCGATGGCGATGCCGTTCGCTCCGACCACCTGCGGGCCGACTGGCTCCGCCACGTCGGCGCCGGCGTCCCCGGCTACGTCACGCCGAAGGTGGCGATCGGGGCGGTCGTCGGCGACGACGACGGCCGGCTGCTGCTGATCCAGCGGTCCGACTCGGGGGTCTGGCTGTACCCGACGGGCTGGGCCGACGTCGGCTACTCACCCTCCGAGGTGGCGATCAAGGAGGTCCGGGAGGAGACCGGGATCGTCTGCGAGGTGGTTCGTCCGCTCGCCATCCTCGACGGTCTCCGGGCCGGTTTCAGCCGCACGCCGCTCTACAGCCTCGTCTTCCTCTGCCGGGCCACCGGCGGCACGCTCGCCCCTCACCCCCAGGAGTGCCTCGACGCCGGCTGGTTCGCCGAGGACGACCTGCCGTCGCCGCTGGCCAACTACGGCCTCTGGGGCCCACACGCCTTCGCCGCCCTGGCCGGCCGCGACGACGGGGTGGTCTTCGACGAACCCCGCGAGCCGGTCTGGCGTCGACCGGACGGTTCCTAGCCGGACCATCGCCCGGTCGGGCCGCGGCGCGGCGATCGGCCGGTCAGGACGTGGCCCCGGTCGGCGGGCCGGCGGGTGCGGTGGCCGGTGGCCCGCCCCGCTCGACCCGGCTCGGCTGGGCCAGGCTCACCAGCGCAGCCAGGGCCATCGCCCCGGCGATCAGGAGCCAGCCCCGCCCGTGGGCCACGACCAGCTCGTCGACCGTCGCCGCCGACCCGAGCACCGCCACCAGCGTGGCCACCCCGAGGACCGAGCCGATCTGGCGAAAGGTGTTGTTGACCGCGCCGCCGACCGACAGCCGCTGCGGTGGGAGATCGGCGACGGCCGCCGCGGCGTTGACCGGGATGAAGGCCGCGATCCCGACGGCGACCAGCTCGCCGAGCAGCACGAAGGCCAACGGCCGTCTGGTTGCGTCGAACACGAGGTCGAACACGAGCATCATCGCCGCCACGAGCAGCGGGCCGCCGGCCACCAGCGGCCGGAAGCCCCGCGCCGCGGCGATCCGTCCGGCGAACGGGGCCAGCAGGGCGACGGTGAGCGGGGCCAGGGCGCTCAGCAGACCGGCGGTCAGCACGTCGTAGCCCCAGGCCTGGCGGAGGAACAGCACGTTGTTGAGCCCGAGGGCGGCGAACCCGCCGAAGAAGGCCAGGCCGGACACGTTGGCGACGGAGAAGGGGCGGCTCTCGAACAGCGTCAGATCGAGGATCGGCTCGGGGTGGCGTCGCTGGCGACCGACGAAGGCCGCGGCGACGAGCAGCCCGAGGACGACGGCGCCGATCGTGCGGGCGTCGGTCAGGCCCCAGACCTCCGAGCGGGACAGGCCGAGGGCGATGCTGGCCAGACCGATCGTGACCAGGCCGGCCCCCGGGTAGTCGGGCCGGTTGCTGAGCGTGGCCCGGGGGGACTCGACGAGGGCCAACCCGGTGACCGCCAGCAACGCAGCCCCGATCGGCAGGTTGATCCAGAACGCAGCACGCCAGTCGGCCAGGGCGATCAGCAGGGCACCGAGGCTCGGTCCGCTGGCCACCCCGAGGGCGCCGATCCCACCCCACATGGCCACCACCTGGGTCCGGCGCTCCGGCGGGAACGCGGCGACGAGCAGGCCGAGCGAGGCCGGGGTGAGCACGGCGCCGCCGATGCCCTGGATCGCCCGGCCGACCACGAGGACCCCGAGGTCGGGGGCGACGGCCGCCACCAGCGACCCGAGGGCGAACAGGGCCACCCCGGCCCGGAACAGGCGCCGGCGGCCGAGGGCGTCGGCCGCCTTCCCGGCCACGACCAGCAGCGAGCCGTAGAAGATGTTGTAGACGGTGACGATCCAGGAGGCGTCGACCCGGCTGATGCCGAACTCGGTGAGGATGTCGGGGAAGGCGACGTTGACGATCGACAGATCGAGCGTGGTCAGGTAGACGCCGGCCGCGCACACCGCAAACGTCGCCCAGGGAGAGGGAGCGGGTCTGGCGTCGGTCGAGGTGTCCACCCGGGACACTCAAGCACAGTGTTTTCCAAGTAGCAACTCCGGTAAACCTGTTTGCCGACCCCGGGCGGCTAAGGTGTCGGCATGGCCCGGCGTTCCTACCGTCAGCACTGTGGGCTGGCCGCCGCCCTCGACGTGGTGGCCCAGCGCTGGTCGCTGCTGATCGTCCGCGACCTCTCGCCCGGGCCCCGGCGGTTCACCGACCTGTTCGACGGGCTCCCGGGGATCTCCACCGACATGCTGGCCCAACGGCTCCGGGAGCTCGAGGAGGCGGCGGCCGTCGAGCGCATCGACGTCCGCAGCCCCGCCCCCGCCACCCTGTACCGGCTGACCGACCGCGGTGCCGACCTGGCCCGGCTGGCCGGCGAGCTGGCCCTGTGGGGTGCCCCGCTGCTGCCCGACCCCGAGGTGTCCGACCGGCGGTTCAACCCTCGGTGGGCCCTCCAGACCCTGGCTGCCCGCTACCGGGGCGGCCTGCCGGACGGCCGCTTCCACCTGACGATCGGCGACGACGACGCCACAGCCGATGAGCTCACGCTCGCCCTCGACGGCGACCGGGCCAGCCTCCGCTACGGGCACCTCGACGGCCCGGCGGTGGCGTCGCTGTCGACGCCGGTCGCCGAGTTCTTCGCCATCCGACGCAACCCGGACGACCTCGTCGGCGACCTGCCCCGGGCGGTCGAGGCGTCCGGGGCGCTCGATCGGCTGGCCGCTGTCTTCCGGCTCCTGCCGCCGATCGGCTCGTCCAGCCTCGACGGGGGTGCCCCCGTCGGCCTCGACGACCCGCACCCGGCGTGAGGGCCGTCGTCCAGCACCGTTACGGCGGGATCGAGCACCTGGAGCTCACCGAGCTCGCTTCGCCCTCACCGGCCGCCGACCAGCTGCTGGTCCGGGTCCTGGCCGCGTCGCTCAACCTCTCCGACTGGGAGGGCCTGACGGGGCGGCCCGCCTACGCCCGCATCGGCGGGCTCCGCCGACCGGCCAGACCGGTGCTCGGCTCCGACGTCGCCGGCGTGGTCGAGGCGGTCGGCGCCGGCGTCACCGCCTTCGCGCCAGGCGACGAGATCTATGCCGACAATCTCGGCCTCAAGGGCGGGTTCGGCGAGCTGACCGTCGTCCCGGCCGAGGCGGCGGCGCCGAAGCCAGCCGGCTTGACGTTCGCCGAGGCCTCGACGATCCCCCAGGCCGGCCCCATCGCCCTGCAGGGCACGGCCGGGGCCGGCCCCGCGACCCGGATCCTGATCAACGGTGCCGGCGGCGGGTCGGGCGCGTTCGCCGTCCAGGTGGCGGCGGCGGCCGGAGCCGAGGTCACCGCGGTCGACAACCACACGAAGCTCGACTTCCTGCGCTCGCTCGGTGCCGATCACGTCCTCGACCACCACACGACCGACTTCGCCGCCACCGGCGAGCGCTACGACGTGATCCTCGACCTCGTCGCCGACCGATCGATCCGGGCCTGCCTCGGGGCCCTCCGGCCCGGCGGCCGGTACCGGGCCGTCGGCGGCCCGGTCTCGACGCTCGTCCCGCTCACCCTGGCTGGCCTGGCGCTCCGGCCGCTCACCGACCGGCGGATCGGCCTGCTGATGGTCGCCGACGGCCCCGAGCGGTTCACCCCGATGGCCGAGCGGGTACTGGCCGGCGAGGTGGCGGTGCACATCGATCGCACCGTCGGACTGGCCGAGGTGCCCGAGGCGCTCGCCGCGATCGGCGCCGGTCGGGCCATCGGCAAGATCGTGGTCGAGCCGGCGGCCTGATCGCCCGGCCGGCGGCCGCAGACCCGATCGCCCGGGACCGCTACTCGCTGTCGCGGAGGAACTGCTCGAGCTCCTCGATGAGCTCGGCGCTCGACTCGGGCCGCATGCCCTTGTCGTACTCGTCCTCCAGGCGGGCCACGTACTCGGTGGTCTCCTCGTCCTCGGACACCAGCTCGGAGATCTGTCGCTCGTAGGCCGCCGCCCCGATCTCGAGTGCCGTGCACGGGATCGCCAGGTCGAGCAGCTGGCCGACCCGGTTGACCAGCGACAGTGCCGCCTTCGGCGAGGTGACGTGGGGGACGTAGCTCGGGACGGTGCCCCAGAGCGAGATCGAGCCGAGACCCGAGCCCCGCAGCGCCTCGTGGGTGACGCCGACGATGCCGGTCGGGCCCTCGTAGCTGGACGGCTCGAGGTCGAGACGCTCGATCAGCTCGAGGTCGTAGGCCGCGGAGTAGACGGTGGCCGGGCGGGAATGGGTGACGTCGGCGATCAGGGCGCCGAGCGAGATCACCATCTCGACGTCGAAGTCTTCGGCCATGGCGACGATCTGCTCGGTGTAGGTCCGCCACTTCAGCTGGGGCTCGACGCCCGACATCACGATCAGGTCGGGGCCGCTCTCGGTGCGGACGGCGGCGAAGCTGTTCTCCGGCCACTCGATGGCCCGGCTGGCTCCGTCGAGACGGATGTCGGGGCGGGTCGAGGTGAAGTCGTAGAACTCCTCGGGGTCGATCGTGGCGAAGATCTCGCCCCCGAAGCGGTCTCGGATGTGGCGGGTCGCGGTCGAGGCGGCGTCGCCGGCATCGTTCCAGCCCTCGAAGCCCAGGATCATGATCGGGCTGACGAGGTCGGGCCGATCATCCGTCCAGTGGATGTATTCCATTGCCTCCCACGTTACACCCGGGCCGGGTCGGCCTGGCCAGCACGGCGGGGCGGCGCGGCACCGGCCCGGCGACCGGCGGCGCTAGGTTCGGGGCGTGGACATCATCGAGCTGACCGACCCAGCCGGCGTGACCGACGAGGTGACGGCGGCCTTCGCCCGCCTGATCCCGCAGCTGTCGTCGTCGAACCCGCCCCCGTCGGCCGAGACCCTGGCCGGCATCGCCGCGTCCGAGGCCAGCCACCTCCTCCTGGCCGTCGAGGACGGCGCCATCCTCGGCAGCCTGACCCTCGTCGTGTTCGCCATCCCGACGGGCCTCCGGGCCTGGATCGAGGACGTCGTCGTCGACGGCGAGGCTCGGGGCAAGGGGGTCGGCGCAGCGTTGAACGAGCACGCCATCGACCTGGCCGGGGCCCTCGGCGCCACCACCGTCGACCTGACGTCGCGGCCGAGCCGCGAGGCCGCCAACCGGCTCTACGTCCGCCTCGGGTTCGAGCTGCGGGAGACCAACGTCTACCGGTACAAGCTGTAGGCGGCGGGGCTCAGCCGGGGGCGAGCACGCTGACCGATCCCCCCGACCCGAGCACGTAGACCTCACCCTCGGCGTCCTCACCGAACGACACGACGCTGCCGACCCCTCGGTCGGTCACGACGTCGCCGACCAGCACGCTGCCGTCGCCGAGCCGGTCGATGCCGATGATCTCCCCCGAGCAGAAGTCGCTGAACAGGTAGACGCCGTCGAGCGCCGGGATCGCCGCCCCCCGGTACACGTAGCCGCCCGTCACCGAGCAGCCGGCATCACGCCCGTAGGTGTAGATCGGACCGACGTGGCCGGCCGGTGGGCTGCCGCCGTCGAAGGGCTGGTCGCCCTCCATGAGTCGCCACCCGAGGTTGGCGCCCCGGCCCGGGAGCCCGCCTGACGCCGGCAGGTAGGTGATCTCCTCGACCAGGTTCTGGCCGACGTCGCCGATCCACAGGTCGTCGGTGGTCCGGTCGAACGAGAACCGCCAGGGGTTGCGGACCCCATAGAGCCAGATCTCGGGCCGGCCCCGCTCACCGTCGGCGAACGGGTTGTCGGCCGGCACGCCGTAGGCCTGCTCGCCCCCTGGGTTGAACGGGTCGAGGCGGAGGATGTTGCCGAGCAGGGTCGACGTGTCCTGGCCGCTGTCGAGCGGGTCGCCGCCGCTGCCGCCGTCGCCGAGCGCCCAGTAGAGGAGCCCGTCCGGGCCTCGCTCGACCTGCCCCCCGTTGTGGTTCGAGAACGGTTGCTCGATCTGCATGAGGATGCGGGCGGACGACGGGTCGGCCGTGTCGCCGGACATCCGGTACTCGGCCAGCACGCTGTCGCCCCGGTTGTCGGTGTAGCTGACGTAGAGCAGGCCGCCGTCGGTCGAGAAGGTCAAGCCGAGGAGCCCGCCCTCACCCTCGGTGGTGACCAGGTCGGCGATGTCGAGCACGGCGCCGGCGGCCAGCGCGTGATCGGCGTCGGCCCCGGTGCCGGTGCGGGTGATCCGGCGGATGCGACCCTCCCGCTCGGCCACCCAGAGGTCGTCGCTGCCGGAGCGCCAGGTCAGCACCGTCGGGAACTCCACCGAGGCCACCTCGACCAGCCGATAGCGGGCCTCGGGCCAGTTCGGTCCGGCCGTCGCGGCCGCCGTGTCGTCGGTCGTCGTGCTCGCCTCGGTCGTCGAGCTCGTCGTCGTCTCGTCGCCGTCGCCCCCGCCCGACTCGTCACCATCGGTCCCGGTGCTCCCGGTGCCCTCGGCGCTGGTCGCCTCGTCGGCCGCCGTGGTCGAGCCCGTTCCCGCATCGGCGGCTGCGGGTTCGGTGGTGGTGACCCGGACCGAGGTGCCGGTGCGCACGTCGTCGCTCGGGGCCACGTCGTCGGCGCCGCCACAGGCCGCGACCAGGAGCACGACGGCCAGGACTGCAGCGATCATCGGTCGGCGGGCGCCGGTGGACGTCACGGGATGGAGCATGAGGTGGAGCGCATGGTCGTGGTCCCGGGCTCGTCCGGGTTCGGGGGGAGGGGGGAGGGGCCGCTCGAGCCGAGACCGCAGAGTATCAGCGGCCCCCGCCGCCCGTGGTGTCGGGGTCGCTCCGGGCCGGGGACCGTCCCGGACATCGGGGTCCGGGACGTCGCCGCTACCCTCACAGGCAGTGGATGCCGTCCTCGCCAAGCTCGTGCCCGCCCGGGTGATCGGCTGGGTCGGAGGCGACCCGACGGTGGTCACCCGCTACCTGGTCACCTCCGGCGTCAACGTGGTCAACCATCAACTGCTGTTGCAGCTCGCCCTCCGCTGGTGGGGCTGGAGCGGTGGGCAGGCCAACGTGTTCGCAGCGGTCGTCGCCGCCGTCCCCGCCTACCTGCTCAGCCGCTACTGGATCTGGCAGCTCGACGGCCGGGTCAGCATCCGCGCCGAGGTGATCCCGTTCTGGACGATCTCCCTCCTCGGCCTCCTCGCCTCGACCGCGGCGGCCATGGCCGCCGACCGGGCGTTCGACCGACCGATCATGATCTCCGTCGGGAGCCTGGCCGGGTACTTCGTCGTCTGGGTGCTGAAGTTCGTCGTCCTCGACCGGTTGTTCCGGCGGATCGCGGCAGACGAGCCCGTCCCGGTCGGGTGACGACCGACCCGGTCCTCACCGCCGAGGAGCTGGCGGTGGCCGAGGCCGCCCGCGGCTTCATGCCACCGGACGAGGGGGTGGCGCTGGCCGCGGCCGCCGCCGGGGCCGATCCGGCGCTCGGTCCGATGCTCGAGGTCGGCAGCTACTGCGGCAAGTCGGCGTGCTACCTCGGACCCGTCGCCAGGCGACGGGGAACCGTCCTGTACTGCCTCGATCACCATCGCGGCTCGGAGGAGAACCAGGCCGGGTGGGAGTGGCACGAGCCCGACCTGGTCGACCCGGAGCTCGGCCTGCTCGACACCCTGCCGTCGTTCCGCCGGACCGTGCACGAGGCCGGTCTCGACGACGTGGTCGTCGCGCTGGTCGGCGACTCGCCGACCGTGGCCCGCCACTGGTCGACCCCGCTCTCGCTGCTGTTCATCGACGGTGGCCACGGTGTCGAACCGGCCCGAGCCGACTACGCGGGGTGGACGCCGAAGCTGGCCGACGGCGGCCTGCTGATCATCCACGACGTCTTCCCCGACCCGGCCGACGGCGGCCGGCCGCCCTACGAGCAGATCTACCGGCCGGCGCTCGACTCCGGTCGCTTCGTCGAGGTCTCGGCCACCGGCTCGCTGCGGGTGCTCCGCGTGGTGTCCTGATCCCCGCGGCTGCGACGGTCGGCCCGGCCCTCGGCGGTTGGTCGGGAGCCGGCCACGCGGGCCGCCGGCAGCGCGTCCGGCGAGGCCGAGCGCCGGTCAGCGGTGGTCGGTGAAGAGGGTGCTGGTGGGGTTGGTCCCGACCAGGGCGTCGGCGGTCAGGATCACCGCCGCCGCGGTGTAGCTGGAGCGCTCGCCATCGGGGAAGTGGACCAGCTCGGGGAACACCAGCCCGGTGAAGTAGGCGCCGTCGTCGTCTCGCAGCGCCTGGGCCCAGTCGAACAGCTGCTCGGCCCGATCCCGCTCACCGGCGGCCAGGAGGGCCATGGCGCACTCGCAGGTCTCGGCCGCCGTCACCCAGGGACGGTCGCTGACGCAGCGGACGCCCTTGCCGTCCATCACAAACGTGTCCCAGGCGTCGTCGAGGCGCTTGACCGCGTCGTCGCCGGTGATGGCGCCGGCCAGGACCGGGTAGTACCAGTCCATCGCCCACCGGTCCTTCGGCTCGAAGGCGTCCGGCACGTTGGCGATCACGTCGACCAGCCGCCGTCGGCCGTCGACCCAGTTGGGCCGGTCATGGCCGAGCAGGTCGGCCAGATGGACCGCGCACTGCAGGCTGTGGGCGATCGACGACGAGCCGGTCAGCAGGGCATAGCTCCACGGGCGGCCGTCCGAGTGACGGGCCCAGATGATCTCGCCCCGTCTGGTCTGGAGGTCGAGCACGAACTCGACCGCCGCCTCGACCGTCGGCCACAGCCGGCGGGCGACCTCGTCGTCGCCGGTGACCAGGTGGTGGTGCCAGACGCCGGTGGCGATGTAGGCCACGCAGTTCGAGTCGAGCTTGGCGTCCTCGATCCCGTCGGCCAGGTAGTAGTTGTGCCACGAGCCGTCCGGCAGCTGGATGTCGACCAGCCACTGGTAGGCGGCCTCGGCCTCGGCGATCCGCCCGACCGTGGCCAGGGCCATCGCCGCCTCGACGTGGTTCCACGGGTCGGCGTGGCCGTCGGGGAACCACTGGATCATCCCGCTCGGCAGCTGCAACGCGGCGATGCTGTCGCCGGTCCGGCGAAGGTCGTCGGCGGTCAGCCCGGCGGGCCCGGCCGGGATGTCCATCAGCCGGCGTCCGCGGTGGCCCCGGCGGCGCTGGCGTGGCCGTCGGAACCGTTGGTGCTCGCCCCGACCAGGGCCGGGCGGGTCGGCCGGTCGGCGTAGATCACGAGGCTCTTGCCGAGGACGGGGTTGAGGAGCCGCTCGGCCGTTCGGGTCAGGCGGGGGGCCTCGACGATGTCCCAGGTCAGCAGCTTCAGGTAGGCCTTCACCGCCGGGTTGTCGTCGTTGTCGATCCCGACGGCGCACTTGAGCCACCAGTAGGGGCTGTGCAGGGCGTGGGCCCGGTGGGTGTCGCCGGGCAGGAACCCGGTGGCGGTGAGCTTGGTCCGGAGCTCGGGCAGGCCGTAGATGCGGACGTGGCCGCCCTCGGAGATCGGGGCGTGGTAGGCATCGTTGAGCCACCAGCAGATCTGCTCCGGCACTGCGGATGGCACGGTGGCGGCCAGCCGGCCACCGGGGCGGAGCACCCGGAACAGCTCGGCCATCACGCCGAGATCGTCTGGCACGTGTTCCAGGACCTCGGAGGCGATGATCCGGTCGAACGAGCCGTCGGCGAACGGGAGCTGCAGCCCGTCGGCCCGCACGCAGGTGGTCGACAGGCCATCGGGCAGCTCGCCCGAGAGGTACATGGCGGCGAACGTGTCCTTGGTCTCGGCCATCTCGTCCATCGCCAGGTCGGCGGCCACCACGTCGGCCCCCCGGTGGGCGGTGGCGAAGGCGTGGCGACCGAAGCCGGCCCCGAGGTCGAGGACCCGCATGCCCGGCTCGATGGCCAGCCGGTCGTAGTCGACGGTCAGCATCGGATCACCCGGCGTCGCGGCCGCCGTCGGCGCCCGGCGGCGACCAGCCGACCGGTCCGAGACCGGTGCGGCGCATCTCGAGCACCTCGCGGTACTGCTCGACCGTACGGATGGCGGTCTGGCGCCAGGTGTAGAGCCGGCTGACCCGTTCCCGACCGGCGGCTCCGACCCGGGCCCGCAGGTCGGGATCGTCGAGGCCACGGCGGATGGCGACGGCGAGGGAGTCGGGGTCGCCCGGCTCGCACCGCAGCACCGTCTCACCGTCGACTCCGGTGACCTCCGGCAGCGCGCCGCCGGTGGTGGCCACCAGCGGGGTTGCGGTGGCCATGGCCTCGACGGCCGGCAGCGAGAAGCCCTCGTACAGCGACGGGACGACGGCGATCTCGGACTCGGCGTACAGCTCGACGATCCGCTCGTCCGGCACGCCGGTGACGAACTGGATGTGGTCGGCCAGACCGAGCTGCTCGATCAGTTTGGCCGACGGGCCGCCCTCCTTGGCCCGGCCGATCACCGTCAGCGACACGTCACGCTCGGCCCGCAGCTTGGCCATCGCCTCGAGCAGGAACTTGAGGCCCTTCAGCTCGACGTCGGCCGACGCGGTGGTGATCAGTCGACCGGGGATCCGGTCGACGCCGTCGAGCGGACGGAACAGGTCGGGGTCGACGCCGACGTGGACCAGCCGCATCCGGTCGCGGGCCACGCCCATGTCCTGGTGGATGTCGTCGATCGAGTTCTCCGAGACGACGACGATCCGTGGCATCCGCTTGGCCACCCGACCCTGCATCTTCACGAACGAGTACCAGCGGCTGATGCTGAGCCGCTTGCGCCAGTTGGGCGCGGCCTCGACCTCGAGGCGACGGTCGACCGTGATCGGGTGGTGCAGCGTGACCAGCGTCGGGAGCAGCCTGTCAACGGCCAGGATCCCGTAGCCGAGGCACTGGTTGTCGTGGACGAGATCGAACTCGCCGGCCCGGTCCCGCAGCTCGCGCCAGGCCCGGTAGCTGAAGGCCAGTGGCTCGGGGAACGTGCCGGTCGAGAAGGTGGCCAGCTCAAGCACCTCGGGCAGGCCCTTGATCTCCCAGTAGGCGGGGAACCGGCCGGGGTACTGGTCGTTGAAGATGTCGAGGCTCGGGAGCTTGGTCAGGCCGACCCGCTCGTCGAGCACCGGGTACGGCTGGCCGGAGAGCACCTCGACCGAGTGACCGAGGTCGACGAGGGCCTTGGTCAGGTGCCTGGTGTAGATGCCCTGGCCACCGACGGTCGGCTTCGACCGGTAGGAGAGGTAGGCCAGACGCAGCGGTCGATCGTCCGCCGACGCTTCACTTGCCATGCCCGTGCCTCCTCGTGTGCCGCCCGGAAGGGGAGGGCGGGGGTCGATCCCAGGGGTCAAGGGTACGGTGTAAGACCGCCGATGCCAGTCGGCGCCGCATGGGAAAGAGGGACGGAGGGTCGATGCGGGCGTTGGTGCAGCGGGTGTCGAGGGCGCAGGTCACGGTCGACGGCGAGGTGGTCGGGGCCATCGACGCCGGCCTGTGCGTGCTGGTCGGCGCCACCCACGACGACACCGACCGCGAGGCCCGCAAGCTGGCCCAGAAGCTGTGGAAGCTGCGGATCTTCGCCGACGCCGACGACAAGATGAACCTCTCGGTCGCCGATGTCGGTGGCGAGCTGCTCGTGATCAGCCAGTTCACCCTCTACGCCGATGCGGCCAAGGGGAACCGACCGTCGTACGTCGCCGCGGCCAGACCGGAGCAGGCCGAGCCGCTGGTCGATGCCGTGGTCGAGCACCTCCGCTCGCTCGGCGCTCCGGTGGCCACCGGCCGGTTCCGGGCCGACATGGCCGTCGAGCTGGTCAACGACGGGCCGGTCACGATCGCGCTCGAGATCCCCGGGAACGGGACCTCGGGCTGACCGGCCGTCGCCCGGCTCGTCCGTGCGGTGATCGCTGTCGGCGGACGTGGAACACGCGTCCCAGTGCTCCCGGGCCACACCGCCGAGAGGTGCGCCGATCCGGCCGGCTCGCTGGTCGCTCAGGCCGCGCCCGGTTCATCGGCCGCTGGTGGCGCCGATCGACGGAGGACGTGGGTGATCCCCGGCACGGTCTCGATCGGTTCGAAGCCCATCGCCTCCCAGAACGGGGCGGCGGCATCCGAGGCCCCGGCGTTGCAGGTGACGATCGACGTGTGGGCCAGCGCCCGGTCCAGCAGCGGCTGGGCCAGCGCCCGGGCCAGGCCGTGGCGCCGATGATCGGGGTCGACGTAGAACCGACGAACCCGGAGGGCGCCGTCGACGTCGGGGCACTCGGTGATCCCGCCGATCCCGACGACGTTGCCGTCGCCCTCGACGGCGGCCAGCAGCGCCTCGCCCGGTCGGTCGTAGCGCTCGGTCCCGTCGCCCCAGGCCTCGGTCACCCGGGCGACGATGCGGATGCCCTCGGCTGCGGCCCGCTCGGCCAGCGTTGTGAGCCCAGCCGGGACGAGCGCTCCGGCCTGGCGGATCGCGTAGCCGCTCACGTCGTCGCCCCCGGGGCCCGGTTGCGGGCCACGTAGACCGATGGGGGGACCCCGAGGTGGCGGACGAAGTCGCGGGTGAGGTGGGCCTGGTCGGCGTAGCCGAGCTCGGCCGCCACCGCCGCCCATCCGGGCCAGGCGTCGGCCGACGGCAAACCGCCGGGACGGGGCGACGGGGCCCGACCGTCGGCTCGGCGGGCGGCCTCGGCCGCCTCGATGATCCGCCAGCGCCGGATCACGAACGACGGGCTGGCCCCGACGTGCTGGTCGAACAGCCGCTGGAGCGACCGCACGCTGACCCCGACCAGCCCGGCCAGCTGCTCCACCCGGCACAGCGAGCGGTCGTGCTCGACCACGCGGACGAGCTCCGCCACCTGAACCGCCTCGGCCATCCGAGCCGGGTCCCGCTGCGCCACCACCGCAGCGAGCGCCCGGCGGAGCAGGCCGATCCTCGCCGCCGTCGCCGTCTCGGCCACGACGGCGGCGACGAGCCGCTCGGCATCGAGCCCGGACACGGCGTCGAGGGGGAGCTGACGGTCGGCCGCCTCCCTGGCCGGCGCGTCGAGCAGCACGCCGAGCCCACCGACCGTCGACCGGGCTGCCACCGTCCACCCCCGTCCGACGAGCCGACGCCGGCTGATCGAGCGCTGGACCCCGTAGACCCGGCCCTCGGCCGGGTCGAGGGTGCGGCCGGCGTCGTCGACGGTGCCGATGCTCACGTTGCCCGCGGGATGGTTCAGCACCTCCTGGTGGTGGACCTCACCGTCGGGGAGGGCCCACGCCACCGACCAGAACCACTCGACGACGCCGGCCAGCTCGGGCCCGGCCGGATACCGATCGAAGTCGACCACCTCGAGCATCGCCGCCGGATCGACGATGCCCCGCATGTCGTTCGCATGGTCGGGTCCCACCCCGATCAACCTACCAACCGGGGTTGGCGTGGATCTTCAAGCTCCGCCGTTCGGGTCGGTCGTACGTTCACGACATGAACGCAACCGACATCCCGTCCCGCCGGACCGACCGTCCGTCGAACCACGACGAGCTCCCGGTCTTCCCCGCCGCCGCCCCGGCCGTCTTCGCCGACCCGGCGACGACCGGTGCCCTGTTCGGGCCCGTCCTGGCCGAGCTGGCCCGTATCGTCGAGGTCCCCGGCAACCGCCTGACCGCGCCGACACCGTGTGAGGGCTACGACGTGGCCGCCCTTCGCCGCCACGTGCTCGCCTGGCTCCAGTTCTTCGCCGCCGCCCTCACCGACCCGGCGGGGTCGGGGCCGAGGCTCGATCCCGAGGCCTGGGACCTGGGCCCCGGGGACGATCCCGTGACGATCGTCGAGGCGGCGGCCGCCGACATCGAGCGGGCGATCGAGGCCGGCGTGGCCACCGAGCTCGTCGTGATGTCGCAGGCCCGGATGCCGGGCGACGCCGTCCTGGCCATGGCGCTCGGCGAGTACCTGGTGCACGGCTGGGACCTCGCCGTCGCCACCGACCGTCCGTGGCCGCCGGCCGAGCCGGTCGACGGCACCGATGGCGAGCCGACCGGTGAGGCCGCAGCCGGGGCCGCCCTGGCGTTCCTGCAGACCACGGTGCAGCCCGAGTACCGGGGACCGGACTCCGGCTTCTTCGGGTACGAGGTCGAGGCGCCGGCCGGGGCGACGGCGTTCGAGCGGCTGCTCTGCTTCGGCGGCCGTCGGCCCGACTGGACCCCGACCGAGTGAGCGTCGACGGCCGAGCCGGTCCGGCCTACTCGACCGGGCCGAGCTCGACGGACACGATGCCGTGCCCGGTTGTTCCGATGACGAGCCGGTCGTCGTCGGTCCACGTCAGCTTCGGCACGCCGCTGCCGAGCTCGGGGAACAGCCGTCCGGCGACGTCGTCGAGGTCGTGCCACGCCGGTTCCCCGGCCAGCACCGACTCGACGGTGGCCACCGAGACCCGCATCGCTTCGATCGTCCGATCGGTCGGGAAGGAGGCGACGGCGATCTGGCTGCCGTCCGGTGACAGGGTGGCGGCGACCCCGTCGAAGCCGTCCCGGTCGACCACGGTCGTGAGGACACCGTCGCCGCTGCGGAGCTGGAAGTGGTCGCCGTCGCCGATGTCGGTGGCCAGGGGCACCAGATCGACGGTCAGGACGTGCCCGTCGCGCACGGCCACCACCCGCTCGCCGGTGAAGTCGCCGTCCTCGTCGGTGGCGGCCCGGCCGACCACGAGCGGCTCCCGCTCACCCGAGTCGAGATCGAAGCGCCACACCCCCCGCTCCTCGTCGCCGAGGCTCAGGCTGACGTAGAGCTGGCCGTCGTGGAGCAACATGCCCGGATCGGGCACCAGCTGGGCATCACCCTCGGTCCCCACGGTGGCCAGCAGCTCGTCATCGGCCCCGTCGACCCCGACCCGCCTGACCTCGAGACGGGCGGGCTCCTCGTGGGGGACGAGGTAGACGATGTGGTCGGTGCCGTCGAACACGGCATCGGTCGGCGAGCCGAACAGCTCCCCTGACGGAGCCGGTGCCGCCACCTCGGTCCGCGAGCCGTCGAGACCGAGGACCACGACCGGCCCGATCTCGAATCGCCGGTGGACGTCTGGCAGCAGGACGACGGAACGGGAATCGGGGGCCCAGGCGATCGGGCCGACGCTGCCCCCGGCCCCCTCGGTGCACACGGGCCGGCCGGGCCGGTCGGTCGGGGTGAGGCAGACCTCGGCGCTGCGCTCGCCCTCGGTCGCCACCCAGTGGCCGTCGGGTGAGAGCAGGTGGGACCGGGCGGGGGTGTCGATGAGTCGGACCGCCTCGACCGGGCGGACCGGCGTCGGGTCGTCGCTCCCCGGGAGGGCACAGGCCGCCGTGGCCACCAGGAGGCCGGCGAGGAGGGCGATGGTTCGGAGCATGGGGCGATCGTACGATCGGGCCGAGGGCGGGACTATCGGGGGCACCCCCCAGTCGTCGGCCCGGCGGTTCAGGTCGCCGGCGACCGTCTCCTGGCCTCGGCGGTCAAGACGAGGGCGACCGCACCGAGCCCGTAGAGCACCATCGGCCAGCGGCCGACCAGGCTGGCCAGGGTCCGGCCCCGCCGCATCTCCACCGTGTCGAGCAGGACGGCCCGCTCGCTGATCCCGGTCCGTTCGACCACGTTGCCGTCCGGGTCGATGACGGCCGAGAACCCGGTTGGGGCGACCTGCAGAACCCAGCGGTCGTTCTCCATGGCCCGGAGCTGGTTCGATGCCACCTGCTGGGTCTGGACCTGCGTGAGCCAGTACGACGAGCCGTTGGTCGGGTTGGTGAGCAGCTCGGCCCCCTCGGCCACCGCCGCCCTGGCCCGGTCGTCGAAGAAGCCCTCCCACGAGATCGACACCCCGATCGGCCCGACCGGCGAGTCGAGCACCGGGTCGGTCGTGCTGGCCTGGACCTCGCGCCGCGGGATCCCCGAGTCGGGGGCGATGGCCTCGACCAGGCCCCGGAGGGGCACGTACTCACCGAAGGGCACCAGGCGGACCTTGTCGTAACGGTCGGGCTCGGTGCCGTTGGGCAGGATGATCGACTGGTAGTTGGCCGTGGTGGTGTCGGAGACGGTGGTGAACCAGCCGGCGATCACCGGGGCGTCGTAGCGGCGGGCCAGGTCGACCAACGACTCGTACGCGTCGTCGAAGGCCAGGAACCGGCCGGGGTTGACCACGTTCTCCGGCCACAAGATCAGATCGAGGTCGTCGACCTCGATCGTGCGCGACGCCTCGAGGTGACGGCCGAGCACGACGGGCTGCTGGTCGGTCGAGGCCCGGGTCTGCTGGGCCCCACCGCCCTGGACAAGGGCGATCTCGACCGCCGGGTCGACCACGGTGGCCCGGGGGTGCAGCGCACCGGCCGCCACCAGCGCGACGGCGACACCCAGTCCGGCGCCGGCCGGCCGCCACGAGCGGTCGACGGCGGACGACAGGGCCTGGCCGACGACCACCACCAGGGCCACGACCAGCAGCGAGCCGGCGAGCCGGGCCGACCACGCCAGGGGGCTGTCGACCTGCCCGAGGGCCAGGTGGGCCAGGGGCACGCCGCCGAAGGGCCACGACCAGCGGGCCGCCTCGAGCAGGGCGACCGTGCCGGGCAGGACGAACCGGCGGGCGGGCCCACCGGGGCTCAGGGCGGTGGCCACCCCGAGGTAGGCGCCGAGCATCGCCCCGGCCAGGGGGTAGCCGGGGGCGGTCAGGTCCAAGACGAACAGGGTGGCCGGGTAGAACCAGGCGGCGCCGACGAGCCAGCCCCGCAGCAGGCGGGACCGCCAGGGCCGATCGGCGATGAGGCGGTCGAGCACGGCGATCCCGACGAACGCGAGGGGCCACCAACCCCACGGCGGCACGGATGCGGCCAGGCACAGCCCGGCGAGCACGGCCCCGGCGGCCACGGCGGGCCGTGACGGGGAGCGATCGGCGGGAGCCGCCGGCGCGGGGGTCGGATCACCGGCCCCCGGGCGACCGGGCGACCGGATCATCCGCCGGTGATGGCGGCGGCGGTCGAGCGGGCGGTGGCGATGCAGGCGGGCACGCCGATCCCGTCGTAGGAGGCACCGATCAGGTGGTACCTCGGGTCGACCTCACTCGCCGCGGCCCTGGCCCGGGCCACCCGCTCCTGGTGGCCCGGCGTGTACTGCGGGAAGGCGTTGTCCCAGCGGCCGACCCGGACGGCGATCGGCTCGGCGGTCACCGGGACCGCGTCGGACAGCTCGCCGAGGAGGGCGGCGACCAGGTCGTCGTCGCCCATCCCGTGGTGTCGCTCGTCGCCGAAGCGGCCGGTGCTGAGGCGCACCAGCACCGACTCGTCGCGGTGGTAGTGGGCCCACTTCGTGCTCAGCCAGGTGCAGGCGGTCATCAGCCGGCCGTCGACCCGGGGGAAGAGGATGCCGGAGGCGTCGAGCACCCGGTCGATGCCGCTGACGGGCAGCTCGGCCACCACCTGGGTGACATCGGCGTACTCGGTCTGGCCGAGGACGTTCGCCGCATCGCCGTCCGGTCCGATGAGCCGGGCGGCGACGAAGGCGGGCACGGCGAGCAGGACGGCGTCGGCCCCGTTGGTGGCGGCGGCCCGCTCGGCCGGCCCCGCCAACGGCGACCGGAGCCGCAGGTCGGCCCCGAGCTCGGTCAGCTCCTCGACGAGCCGGTCGACGATCGTGGCGGTGCCGCCCGGCAGCCCGTAGAAGACCGGTCGGTCGGGGTCCCGCGAGCCGATCGCCGAGGTCCGTTCCCGCAGGTCGGCCATGCCCCGCATCAGCGAGCCGTGCTGGTCGATGGCGGCGGCGAGCTGCGGCGTTGCGGCCCGGAGGCTGAGCCGGTCGATGTCGGAGGCGTTGATGGCACCGATGAGGGGGTCGATCAGCCGGTCGGTCACCTCGTGGCCGAGCCGGGCCCGGCACAGCGCCCCGACCGACGTGTCGCCGGTGGCGTCGAGGCCTCCGACGGCGTCGGCCCCCGACGGCAGCGTCAGGTCGTCGGCCGCCCGTTCGATCCCGGCCGGCGAGATCAGCGCCGACCCCTTCAGCACGTCGAGGTCGGTCGGAACGCCGAACATCGTGCCGTCCGGCAGCTCGTGCAGCACACCGTCGGTGTGGACGTAGGCCGGCACCGGGGCGGACGGGCTCGTCAGGAGGTGGTCGATGCCGAGGTCGGCGCAGAGGCGGTGGCCGTGCTCGACCCGGGCGAGGAAGGCGTCGGGTCCGCCGTCGACCGGTCGGTCGCCGACCGGCGAGGAGAAGATGCGGCCGCCCCACCGGTCGGACGCCTCGTGCACCGTGACCGACCAGCCGGCCCTGGCCAGGTCGAAGGCCGCGACCAGCCCCGAGATCCCGCCGCCGACGATCACCGCACTGGCGGTCATCGGTCCGCCGCCCCCCTGGCGGAGCCCTCGGCGTGGACCAGCTCGACGACCCGGCCGAGGATCTCCGGGTCGGTGGTCGGCAGCACGCCGTGGCCGAGGTTGAACACGTGGCCGGGATGCCCGTCGTTGTCGGCCAGGATCCGGCGGACCTCCGCCTCGACGACCTCGAACGAGCCCTGGCACAGCGCCGGGTCGAGGTTGCCCTGCAACGCCACCCGGCCGCCGGTCCGCTGCCGGGCCACCGAGATCGGGGTCCGCCAATCGACGCCGACCACGTCGGCGCCGACGTCGGCCATCTGGTCGAGCAGCTCACCGGTGTTGACCCCGAAGTGGAACCGGGGGACGCCGGTGTCACCCAGGGCATCCATGATCTTGACCGAGTGGGGGGCGACCCAGCGGCGGTAGTGCTCGGGGTGCAGCGTGCCGGCCCACGAGTCGAACAGCTGGACGGCCCTGGCCCCGGCGTCGACCTGGGCCAGCAGCGTCGCGATCGCCAGGTCGGCCAACCGGTCGCAGAGCCGGTGCCACAGCTCGGGCTCCGATGCCATCAGCGTCTTCACCCGATCGTGGTTCTTCGACGGCCGACCCTCGACCAGGTAGGCGGCGAGGGTGAACGGCGCCCCGGCGAACCCGATCAGCGGCACCTGCGGCGGCAGCTCCGCCACCAGGTTCCGCACGGTCTCGGTCTGGAAGGCCAGGTCGGCGTCCGGGTCGAGCGGGCGGAGCCGGTCGAGATCGGCGGCCGAGGCGAACGGACGGTCACACGTCGGCCCGACCCCGGGCGTGATGTCGATCCCGAACCCGGCGGCCCAGACCGGGGTCACGATGTCGGAGAAGAGGATGGCGGCGTCGACGCCGTAGCGCCTGACCGGCTGGAGGGTGATCTCGGTGGCCCGGTCGGCGTCACGGATGGCGTCGAGGATGGTGCCCTCGCCCCGCACCGGGAAGTACTCGGGCAACGATCGCCCGGCCTGGCGCATGAACCAAACCGGGACCCGATCGCCTGGTTGGCTGGCCGCAGCCCGCAGCAGGGGCGGCAGCGGCTCGGACGCAGGGACTGAGGTCACCCCACCGACGCTACCGGGCCGCCCGCCCACCACGTGTATCAGCCGCCCGCCGAGCCCGGCCCGCGCCCGGGTCGCCGGGAGATTCGTCACATCGGGCGGATCGGGGCCGCCCGACCCGCCAGAAGAACCTGACGAACCGTTAGGCTTGATGTCCCCTTCTTTTGTGGATCGAGCGGGAGCGCGGTGGCCGAGACACACCCGGAACTGGAAGCGGAGCAGGCCCACGTCGACCTGGCCTATCAGCGCCTCGACGAGGCCCGCGACGAGGCGATTCGGCTGAAGGACATGGTCGAGGTCGGTCGGGGCGGCACCAACCAGGCTCGCTGGGAGCGGGAGATCTTCTACGAGAACATCGCCAATCGGCTGCGCCAGCTCGATCTGGGCGAGCGCTCGCTGTGCTTCGGACGGATCGACCAGTCCGAGGAGGACGGGGGCGGCAGCTACCACATCGGCCGGATCGCCGTCGCCGGCGACACCCAGGAGCCCCTGATCGTCGACTGGCGGGCCCCGGTCGCCGAGTCGTTCTACCGGGCGACGGGCCGCGATCCCCAGGGACTGGTCCGCCGCCGCCACTTCACCAGCCGCGGCCGGCGGGTCCTCGACCTCGAGGACGAGTTCTTCGGCGACGCCGCCGGGGCCGGTCGGGTGGTGGTCAACGGTCGCGAGCTCCGGGGCACCGGGGCACTGATCAACGCCCTCGAGGAGAATCGCACCGGTCGTCTCGGCGACATCATCGGCACCATCCAGGCCGAGCAGGACGAGATCATCCGCTCGGCCCTTCCCGGCGTGCTCGTCGTGCAGGGCGGACCCGGCACCGGCAAGACGGTGGTCGCCCTTCACCGGGCCGCCTACCTCCTCTACGCCCACCGGTTCCCCCTCGAGGGCCAGGGTGTGCTGGTGGTCGGGCCGAACCGGCTGTTCCTCGGCTACATCGAGCAGGTCCTGCCCTCGCTCGGCGAGGCCGGGGTCGAGCTCGCGGTCCTCGCCGACCTGGTGTCCGACGTGCGGGTCACCGGACGAGACGAGGACCTGGCGGCCCGGCTCAAGGGCGACCTGAGCATGGTCAACCTGGTCCGGCGGGCCGTGCGCACCCGTCAGCGCCCGCTGCGGTCCGACCTGGTCGTCGGTATGGGGGTGCGCCGGATCCGGGTGCCGATGGCCGAGACCGTCCGCATCGTCGACGAGGCCCGCCGCCGCTACCGCACCCACAACGCGGCGAGGAAGTTCGTCGTCCAGTCCCTGTTCGAGGCCCTCGCCGCCCATCATCCCGACGGGGTCGACGCCGAGGTCGCCCGGGAGCAGCTGGCCGACCACCCGGAGGTGCGGGAGGCCCTGATGTGGATGTGGCCGGTGCTGACCCCGGCCCAGCTGCTGCACGACCTCTACGGCTCACGGGCCCTGCTGCGGGCCGCCGGTCCGAAACTCGGCGACGACGAGCTGGCGGCGCTGTACCGGCCATGGCAGGAGGGCAAGGACGCCTCGGCGGTGGTGTGGACCGTCGACGACGTGCCGGTGCTCGACGAGGCCATGGAGCGCCTCGGTCCGAAGCCACGCAACCGTCGGGGCGGGGCCACCGACGACGCGAGGACGTACGGCCACATCGTCGTCGACGAGGCCCAGGACCTGTCGCCGTTGCAGCTGCGGATGCTGACCCGCCGCTCGCTCAACGGCTCGATGACGATCGTCGGCGACATCGCCCAGTCGACCGGGGCCTGGGCTCATGGCCACTGGGGCGAGATCCTCGACCACCTGCCCGACCGGCGAGAGCCCCGCCGGGCCGAGCTGACCGTCGGCTACCGGATCCCGGCACCGGTGATGGACGAGGCGGCCAAGGTGCTGGCCCTCGCCGCCCCGGACCTGCGGCCCCCGGTCGCCGTGCGCTCCGAGGGCGACCCGCCCGAGCACGTGCCGGTCGACGAGCCGGCCAAGCTCCACTTCCGGGTGGTCGATCAGGCGGTCAAGGAGTCCGAGCAGCCCGGGGTCGGCAATGTCGCCGTCGTCACCCCCCGCTCCCGCTACCGGGACGTCGTCGAGGCGTTCGAGGCCAACGGCGTGACCGTCGGCTCGGCCCCCCGTGACGGTCTCGACCACCCGATCACGGTGGTGCCGGTCAACCTGGTGAAGGGCTTGGAGGTCGACGTGGCCGTCGTCGTCGAGCCTGGCGACATCCTCGACGAGGAGCCGCAGGGCTTCCGCTCGCTGTACGTGGCGATGACCAGGGCGACCAAGCGCCTGGCCCTGCTCAGCGCCGGGCCGCTGCCCGAGGTGCTGACCGGCTCGTCGTAGCGGGCCGGCCCCGGGCCCGGCGCTCAGCCGGCGGCGGCCGGGAGCACCAGCTCGAAACGGGCCCCACCGAGGGGGCTGGCGTCGACCGACGCCGTGCCGCCCATCGCGGCCACCGTCTCGGCCACGACGGCCAGGCCGAGGCCGGAGCCGCCCCGGTCACGGGTCCTGGCCTCGTCGAGCCGGGTGAACCGATCGAACACCCGATCGCGGTCGCCCTCGGCCAGCCCGGCGCCGTCGTCGTCGACCCAGATCCGGACCCGCTCGCCCTCGGTCCTGACGCCGACCGCCACCGCCATCTCGCCGTGGCGGGCGGCGTTGTCGAGCAGGTGGCCGACGGCCCTGGCCAGATCGTCGGCCCGGCCGAGCACCCGCCCGGCCGACACCTCGTGGCAGTCGACGGGGAGCCGCCTGGTCCGGCCGGCCTCGGCCAGCACGACGTCGTCGACGTCGAGCTCGACGGGGGCCGCGGTGCGGGCGCCGGCCAGCTTGCGCTCGTCGGCCCGGGCCAGGGACAGCAGGTCCTCGACCAGGCCCTCGAGTCGTTCGGCCTCGCTCAGCACGACCCGGGCCAGGTCGGGCACGGTCGTGGTGGCCGGCGCCCGCCTGGCCACCTCGGCCTCGCTGCGCAGCACCGCGACCGGGGTCCGCAGCTCGTGGGAGGCATCGCTCACGAACTGCCGTCGTTGGAGGTCCGAGCGCTCCAACCGACCGAGCATCTGGTTCATCGTGCGGGCCAGGACGCCGATCTCGTCGTCGGTCCCGGTCTCCGGAACCCGTCCGTCGAGCGAGCCGGACGTGATGTCATCGACCCGATCGGTGATGGCCCCGACCGGTCGCAGGGCCCGGCCGGTCAGGAACCAGGTGGCTCCGGCGGCCACGACGACGAGCGCGGCCGCAGCGGCCCACAGGGAGTTCCGGATGCCGTCGAGGGCCAGGAGCTCATCGGTGGTGTCGACCAGGAGGCCGAGCTCGAGATCGTCGACCCCGACCACGACGCCGTCGACCGAGCGCTCCGAGTCGGCCCCCGCATCGAACTGCACGAACGACACCGCCAGCAGCTCGTCGAGGTCGGCCTGGGGCACCAGCACCTGGTCGAGCTCGCCCGGGTCGGTCGGCTCGATCGTGGCGAGGCCGTAGTCGACGGCGACCACCGTGCCGTCGTAGAGCAGTACGCCCAGCGTGTCGCCGTCGCCGAACTCCTCGAACACCAGGTCGATCAGGCCGAGCTGGCGAAGGTCGAACAGCGTGAACCGCAGGCCCTCGATCAGGCTGTCGACGCTGAGCTCCTCGAACACGAAGCCCTCCTCGATCAGCTGGGCGTCCAGCTCGTCGAGCTCGTCCAGGTCGAGCTCGTCCAGGTCGAGGTCGTCGAGATCGACGGCCTCGCCGAGGTCGTCGGCCCCGGTGACGAGCAGATCCGACCCGGTCAGGCCGGCCAGCTCGTCGAGGCGCTGATCGACCGCCCGATCGCGGATCTGGTTCTCGAACGCCCGGAGCCCGGTGAACACGGCCAGCCCGCCGACGACGGCGGTCAGGAGGGCGATCGCCAGGGTGAGCCGAGCCCGGATCGACAGGCGGTTCACGACCGCCCGGCGATCTGGTAGCCGACGCCCCGGACCGTGCGGACGGTCTCGGTGCCGAAGGGGCGGTCGATCTTGCGCCGCAGGTAACCGACGTAGACCTCGACGATGTTGGGGTCGCCCTCGAAGTCGATGCCCCAGACGGCGTCGAGCAGGTCCTGCTTGGCCACCACGTCGGGGGCCCGGCGCAGCAGTGCGGTCAGCACCGAGAACTCGCGGGGTGTCAGGTCGATCCTGGTGCCACGGCGGGTGCACGTCATCCCGGCCGGGTCGACCACGAGGTCGTCGACGGTCAGGTTGGCGGTCGGTGTCGGGCGGGACCGCCTGGCCAGCGAGCGCAGCCGGGCCACCAGCACGACGTGGGAGAAGGGCTTGCGCAGGTAGTCGTCGGCGCCGAGGTCGAAGGCGTCGGCCTCGTCGTACTCGCCGTCCTTGGCCGTCAGCATCAGGATCGGCGTCCACACCTCCTCCCGGCGCAGGGTCCGGCACACCTCGTAGCCGTTCATGCCCGGCAGCATGATGTCGAGCACGATCGCGTCGTAGACCGCCTCCCGGGCCCGCCACAGCCCGTCGAGTCCGTCGGCCACGTGGTCGACGGTCATCCCCTCGGCCTCGAGGCCGCGGCTGACCGAGTCGGCCAGGGTCATCTCGTCCTCGACGAGCAGCACGCGCATGGCTCCAGTGTGCCAAAGCGGCCGCCCCCGAAGCTGAGAGGGTTCTCAGGCGATCTCAGGGCTCCTTCAGGTCGAGCCCTCATCGTGCAGTCCATCAGCGATCCGGATGGCCGGATCACCAACCGACAGGAGCATCAGATGGACAGCGCAGGACCGACGATCGACCCGGAGCGGCCAGGCGGAGACCGGGGCCGGTCGTCCGGTGGTCGTACCGCCCGGGCCGGACTGGCCGGAGCCGTGCTCGGGGTCGGGGCGGCCGTCGGCGCCCTGGTGCTGGTCACCGCCGGCGTCGGGGCCCAGCCGACCGTCGACGCCGGCTCGGCCGTCGACCAGGTCGCCCCCGCCCCGGCCGCCAAGGCCGTCGGGATCGACGCCGTCATCGACGGGGCCGGCCTCGACGATGCCGACTTCGAGGCCCACTGGGCCTGCGTCGACGAGGTCATCGCCCCCTACGAGGGTGAGCTCGACGACATCGACGACGACGTCATCGAGCTCGAACCGACCGATGCGGAGTGGGAGGCCATCGAGGCCGCCCTGAGCGAGTGCGACGAGCTCCTGCCGGCCGAGGTGCTCGAGCAGTTCGAGCTCGAGAACGAGGCGTTCGAGGCCTACGACCAGTGCCTGGCCGACAACGGCGTCGCCGTCGAGGAGTTCGAGGGTGACCTCGACGACCTCGACGAGGCGGAGCTGGCCGCCGGCGCCGTCGTCTTCCTGGAGGACGGCGACAGCTCCACCATCGTCGGCTTCGGCGACGGGGACGGCTCGGTCACCGTGACCCAGCAGGGCGGCGAGATCACCGTCGCCACCGATGGTGACGTGACCGCCGAGTCCTTCGACTGGGGTGAGCTGGACGCCGCCTACGAGACCTGCGAGCAGCACCTCCCCGAGGAGCTGTTCGAGGGCGAGTGGGACGACGACCACCATGACGACGACCACGACGACGAGTTCGAGGCCGACGAGGCCGACGAGCTGGAGGGCGCCGACAGCTGATCAGCCCGAGACCGGTACCCCCTCTGGCGAGCCACCCTCCCTCCGCTCGCCCACCGGCCGCCCTCCGGGGCGGCCGGTGCCGCGCCCGGGCCCGAGTGCGGGGCGCCTGGAGGACCGAGGTGCTAGCGAGACAGCTCGACGCCGGCCTCTCGCGGCGGGCCGACCCCGGTGACGGTGACCGTGGCCTCGATCAGCAGGATCCTGCCCCCGACCTCGGCCGTCCGGCGCTCGACGTCGACGTCGATGGTCACCGCCGCCGCCCCGGACCGGTCGGCCCGGGTCCTGACCCGCTCGGACAGCAGCTCGGACGCCCGCTCGACGGCCGGCTCGACGTCGCCGAGATCGTCGCCGGCCCCCGGCAGGTGGACGCGGTACTGGCCCCTGGTCGGCTGGGTGATCGTCGCCCGCTCGGTGACCCGGATCTCGCACACCGCGGCCCCGACGGCGCTGGCCACGGCGCCGTTGTCGGGGATCAGGTGCTTGGCCCCCAGCAGGTCGGCTGCGCCCGGGTGGTAGGTGGCGGCGCCGGCCCCGAGCCCGACCAGCGGGGCGCTCGGCCCGAGCGACACGACGGTCGCCGGCGTGGCCGGCGCACCCGAGTTGGAGCCGTCGTCCGGCTCGCCGTCGTCGCCGCCGGTCATGGCCGAGCGGAGCTGGGCGGCGGCCCGGTGGTCGAGGGCCTGGCGGACGAGGGGTGAGTCGACGGTGCCGGCCGGCAGCCCGTCGCGGGTCAGCGTGGCGTCGAGCACGACCTCGGCCGAGCGCCGTATCACCGCGTCGAGCACCCACTGGGACAGCGCCCGCCCGTCGGCCCGCAGCTCGTGACCGCGGTGGTCGGCGCTGGTGGCGATCAGCTCGGCCGCCAGCTCGGACGCCTCGCCCACCCCGTCGCTCTGATGGCCGAGCACGTGGGCGGCGTCGGTCGGCGTGAAACCGGCGAGCGCCACCAGGCCACGCCCGACGAGGCCGCGCAGCGTCGAGGCCTCCAGGTTGGTGGTGGCCACCCGATCCAGCGCGGCCCAGCGGCCGAGACGGTCGAGGATCCGCTGCTCCCGCACGCCGATGGGGCCGGTGGCGGTGCCGTCGGTGATCGGGACCGCCCGGGCGAACGTGGTGTCGCTCGGGCGGTAGGGGCCGGTGCGGGACCGCAGCGTGTCGAGCACCAGGTCGGGCTCGTCGCCGGCCAGCACCGCCAGCGGCGTGAGCCGGCGAGGTCCGATGATCAGCCGCGCCGTCGACGAGCGGGTGTCGATCGTGACCTCCGAGTCGCCCCCGAGGCCGGTGGTGAACACGTCGACCGCCTCGACCATCGTGCGGTGCCCGCCGACGGTCGCCCCCTCGTCGCTGACCACCGGGCGGCCGTTGCGGATCAGCCCGACGTCGGTGGTGGTGCCGCCGATGTCGGCCACCACCAGGTCGGGCGGCCCGAACGGCTTGCCGGCACCGAGCAGGTGGGCGGCCCCGATCAGGCTGGAGGCCGGGCCGGACAGGATCGTCTCGATCGGCCGCTCGATGGCCACCGAGGCGTCGACCAACGATCCGTCGCCCTTCACGATCATCAGCGGCGCCTCGACCGACCGCTCGTCGAGTACCTGCCTGGTGGCCCGGCACAGGTTGGCCACCAGGCCGGTCAGGCCGGCGTTCAGCACACACGTGAGGGCCCGGCGGGGACCGTCGAGGCCGGACGTCAGCTCGTGCCCGCAGGCGATCGGCTTGCCGAGCGGGGCCAGGGCGTCGCGGACTGCGATCTCGTGGGCCGGGTTGCGGACGCTGAACTGGGCGGTGACGGCGAAGGCGCCGACGTCGAGGTCCGCCGCCGCCTCCAGGACCGAGGCCACGTCGAGCGGCTGCCGCTCGACCCCGTTCGGGTCGTGGCCGCCGTCGGCCAGGATGACCGGTCCGCCGGCCAGCGCTCGACGGAGCCCGCTGCGATCGAGCTCGGCCTCGGTGAAGCCGATGAACACGAGCGCAACCGGTCGGTCGATGCCCTCGACCAGGGCGTTGGTGGCCAGCGTGGTCGACAGCGAGACGAGCGAGATCGGGTCTGGCTCGGTCCGGTCGCCGGGGGGCAACCCGGCCAGCAGCTGGTCGATCGCCTCACCGACCCCGGTGGCGGGGTCGGACCGGGTGCGGGCCTTCGCTGTGGCCACGACGCCGCGGCGGGGCTCGTAGAGCACCGCATCGGTGAACGTGCCGCCGGCGTCGATCCCGATCCGCATGCCCACGCGGCTACCGGATCCCGACCAGCTCGAGCGCCCAATTGGTCAGGTCGGCCCCGTAGAGGATGCCGATCGCCGTCCCGCCGATGAGGAAGACCGCTCCGACGACGACGAAGCGCATCGGCACGGTGCCGTCCTCCGGGATCCCCGGGACCCGGCGGCGGATGTAGCGGACGAGCGAATTGTCTGGCTTGATCAGGTTGAGCCCGACGAGGATCGTCACGATGCCCGGCCCGGGGATGACCAGCATGACGATGCCGGCGGCCACCAGCAGGACCCCGATGACGATCTGGATGACCCGGCGGGCGCCCCGCTGCCGCTCGTCGGCGGAAACACCCGGTTCGAGATCGTCGTACTCGATGTCCATGACCACCCACAGTGTAGGCGCCGCCGGAATGGACGCCCCGGAGGGCCGTTTGGCTAGGGTTGCCGATCCGTGACCCGGCCGCGGGCCGGGCCGACCGAGGAGCAACCATGCATCACCGGATCCGCCTCCCCCAGGGAGGTCGACCATGACATCGACCCCGAGGTTCGCCGGTCGGCGAGCGCTGAACCAACCACCCGGCGCCAGACGCCGATCATCAGACGGGGCTCGACGAGCCTCGTTTTTCGCGCTCCTGCTGGCCTTGGCGCTGGTCGCCGCAGCCTGCGGCGACGGTGACGACGGCGACGAGGCCGCAGCGGGCGGCGCGACCACCACCGAGGTCCTCCGCATCGGCGCCATCCCCGATCAGGAGCCCGAGCGGCTGCAGCGGACCTACGGCCTGCTGTCGGACTACCTCGGCGACGAGCTGGACGTCACCGTCGAGTACGTGCCGGTCACCGACTACCAGGGGGCGGTCAGCGCCTTCCGGGTCGGCGATCTCGACGCCGTCTGGTTCGGTGGGCTGACCGGGGTGCAGGCCCGGCTGGAGGTCGAGGGGGCGGAGGCCATCGCCCAGCGCGACATCGACGAGCGGTTCACGTCGGTCTTCATCGCCTCGATCGACGCCGGGATCGACCCGATCGACGACGTCGCCGGCCTCGAGGCCCTGATCGGGCGCTCGTTCACGTTCGGCTCGGAGTCGTCGACGTCGGGTCGGCTGATGCCCCAGTCGTTCCTGGCCGACGCCGGCGTCGACCCGCAGGCCGACTTCGAGGGCAACCCGGGGTTCTCGGGCTCCCACGACGCCACCATCGAGCTGGTCCAGGCCGGCACCTACGAGGTCGGGGCCCTCAATTCCCAGGTCTGGGACGACCGGGTGACCGAGGGCGTCGTCGACACCGACCGGGTCGTCGAGGTGTTCCGGACCCCGACCTACTTCGACTACCACTGGGTGGCCCGGCCCGAGCTGGACCAGCGGTTCGGCGACGGCTTCACCGACCGGTTGACCGGGGCGCTGACCGCGCTCGATGCCGACGACGCCGGCCAGGCGGAGATCCTCGACCTGTTCGGTGCCGGCTCGTTCATCGTGACCGAGAGCGGCAACTACGCAGCCATCGAGGCCGCCGGTCGCGACGCCGGCCTGATCCGGTGAGCCGCTGAGTCGGCGCCGTCCCGGTGATGGGTCCGGACGACCCCGAGTTGCACGGTCGCGCCACCAGACCGCCACCGCCTCCGAGCTCGGGGGCGGTGGCGGTCGAGCTCGGAGGCGTGTCGGTTCGGCACGGGACCGTGGTCGCCGTCGACGAGATCTCGTCGCGGATCGGCGTCGGCGAGCGGGTGGCGCTGGTCGGTCCGAGCGGCGCCGGCAAGACGACGCTGCTGGCGCTGACGGCCGGGCTCGTCCGTCCGACCGGTGGCGAGGTGGCGGTGTTCGGCACCGATCTCTCGACCCTCACCGGGCGGCGTCTGCGTCGCCACCGGTCCCGGGTCGGACTCGTCGGCCAGCACCTCGAGCTGGCGCTGGCCCTGCGGGTGGTCCACAACGTCAACGCCGGTCGGCTCGGCCGGTGGTCGACGCTCCCGGCCCTGGCGTCGCTGGTCCGGCCGGCGGGTCGCGAGGGGGTGGTCGGCGTGCTCGACGCCGTCGGCCTCGGCGACCGGGTCGACGCCAGGACCGGCGACCTCTCCGGGGGTGAGCGGCAGCGGGTGGCGGTGGCCCGGGTCCTCCGGCAGCGGCCGGACCTGCTGCTGGCCGACGAGCCGACCTCGTCGGTCGATCCGGCGTTCAGCGACCGGGTCATGGGGCTGCTGACCTCGCCCGATGCCCGTGGCGTCGACGGGCAGCCCCGCACCGTCGTGGTCAGCGCCCACGACCCGCAACTGGCCAGGCGCCACGTCGACCGGATGATCGGGCTGCGGGACGGTCGGGTCACCTTCGACCGGCCGGCGGGTGAGGTCACCGACGACGAGCTCACCGACCTGTACCGGTGAGGTCGGGCCAGGTGGCGGCCGGGCCGGCGCCGACGGGTGAGACGACGCTCCGATGACCCCCCGCCGGGCGATCGTCGTCGGCGTCCTGGCCGCCTTGGTGTGGTCGGCCGCTCGGGCCGGGCTCGACCGGATCGTCAACCCGTCCGGATGGCCGGCGTTCGCCCGGTTCTGGGCGGCGGTGGCCGAGCCGGCGCTCGACCGCGACTTCGTCGCCCTCACCATCGACGCGGCCGCCGTCACCGCCGCCTACGCGATCCTGGGCACGGCGCTGTCGCTGGTCATCGGGGTCGTCGCCGCCATCGCCCTGTCGGACCTGCTGTTCCCCTCCGGGATGCTGCCCCGTGTGGTCCGGCTGGCCCTGGTCGTGCCCCGCGCCGTCCACGAGGTGCTGTGGGCGCTGCTGCTCATCCAGGTCCTCGGGTTCGACCCGCTCGTCCCCGTGCTGGCCATCGGGCTGCCGTTCGGCGCCGTCACGGCCAAGGTCTTCGCCGAGACGATCGACGAGGCCGACCGCGGTCCGTACCTGCTGCTGCGGGCCAGCGGCGCCGGACGACTGACCGCCCTGGCCTACGGCGTGTTGCCGGCGATCCGGGGTGAGCTGTTGTCGTACGGGTTCTACCGCTTCGAGTGCAGCGTGCGGTCCGCTGCGGTGCTCGGGGTGGTCGGGGCCGGTGGGCTCGGCTTCCAGCTCGACCTCAGCTTCGAGTCGCTCCGGTACCGGGAGATCTGGACGCTCGTCCTGGCCCTGATGGTGCTCAGCGGTGCCGTCGAGGCCTGGTCCTCGATCGTCCGCCGGAGCCGCCGCCCCCGGGCCGGGCACGCATCGCTCGTCCTGGTCCTGGCCCTGGTGCCGATGGCCTGGATCTGGGTCGGGCTCGATCCTCGTCGCCTCTGGTCCGCCCGCAGCCGCGATCTCGGCGCCGATCTCGCCGGTCGCCTCGTACCACCCCGGGCCGGGCCCGAAGGCTGGAGCGAGCTGGTTCTGGCCTCGGTCGACACCGCGGCGATGTCGGTCCTGGCCCTGCTCGTCGCCGTCGGCGGGGCCATCGTGCTGGGCCCGCTTGCGGCCCGACCGGTCGGCCCGGCCGTCGTCCGCTCCCGGGCCGCCGCTGCGGCCCGACGGGGGGTTCGCCTCGGGGCCGCCGTCGCGCTGCTGCTGTTCCGGGCCGTGCCGGCACCGGTCTGGGCGTTCCTGGTCGTGCTGGTGCTGTTCCCCGGGCTCTGGCCCGGCGCCGTCGCCCTCGGTGTGGCCACGCTCGGGGTGCTGGGCCGGCTGTTCGCCGAGGCGATCGAGGACCGTGACCACGGGCCGGCCACCGCCCTCCGGGCCCTCGGCGCCGGATCGGCGACCACCTTCTTCTACGGCACGTTGCCGGCCGCCTCGGCCCGCCTGGTCGCCCTGGCGCTGTACCGCTGGGAGGTGGTGGTGCGGGAGACGGTCGTCGTCGGTGTGGTCGGGGCCGGCGGGATCGGACAGCTGATCAACGATCACCTGGCGGCCCGGGACTTCGCCGCCGTCACCGGTGCCGTGCTCGGCCTGCTGGTCGTGACCGCCGCGATCGACGCCGTCGGCCGCCGGCTCAGACGGGAGCTGCGGGTGTCCTGACCGTGTCTCGGCGGGGAACCGGTCGGCGGGACGGTCGGTCGGTGGGGCGCCGGCCGGCGGTGCCGACCGGGGGTCGTCAGGTGCCGGCCAGCTCGGCCACCACCGGGGCGAACTCGTCGACGATCTCCTGGCCGATCACCACGTAGTTGCAGCCGTGGCGCTCCCGCCGCTCCCGCAGGTCCTCGGCGATCTGGGCGGTGGTGCCGACGAGCGCATACGGCGAGGCCAGGCCCTGCTCGGGGGTCAGCCCCAGCCCGCCGGCCATCGCCTCGGCCGTGCCCTGCCGGTCGTCGGTCACGATGGCCATGAACACCCGCACCTGCAGCTCGAGGTCGTCGAAGCGGTCGCCGGCGCCGTCCCGGATCCAGCCGAGCTTCTCCTCGTAGCGCTCGGCCGTCGCGTCCGACCCGATCTCGGGGGTGATGGCCCCGGCGGCCATGTTGAGGTTGATGCCGACGATGTCGGCGTGGCGGCCGGCCAGCCGCAGGAACCGGGGCCCGCCGCCGCCGATGAGGAACGGCGGGTGCGGGCGCTGGACCGGCTTCGGCGTGCCATCGAGGCCGTCGATCGTGTAGTGGTCACCCTCGAACGAGAACGGACCGTCGGCGAACAGGCCCTTGAGGATCTCGATCGCCTCCACCATCCGCTCGATCCGGATCCCGGCCCGGTCGTAGGGGAGGCCGGCCTGCTCGTAGTCGGTCTTCATCCAGCCGGCGCCGATGCCGAGCTCGAGGCGGCCGTCGCTCAGCAGGTCGAGGGTGGCCGTCTCCTTGGCCAGCATCACCGGGTGGCGGTAGTCGTTGCACCAGACGAGCGTGCCGACCTTGAGCCGCTCGGACGCCTCGGCCGCCGACATCAACGCAACCGACGGCGACAGCTGGTCGTCGAAGTGGTCCGGCATGGTCACCGTGTCGTACCCGAGGCCCTCGATCCGGCGGATCAGCTCCCGCCACTCGGACCCCGAGGAGGCCATCTTGGTCTGCACGCCGAAGCGGAACGGTCTGGTCATGACATGGAGGCTAGGACGTGGGCCATCCGCTGGTACCGTCGCCGCCGTGTGGGTGCTCGTCTCCCTCGGTGCCGGGGTCCTGCAGACGGCCCGCAACGGTCTCTCACGCAGCCTGTCCGGCGTGTTGCCGGCCACACTGCTCAGCTGGTCGCGCTTCGCCTTCAACCTGCCCTTCGCCACCCTGCTGGTGCTGCTGCTCTACCGGCTCGGGGCCGACGGGGCCCCCGCGCTGTCCCACCGCTTCTTCGCCCTGAGCGCCATCGGCGGGGCGGGACAGATCCTCGGCAACGTGGCCCTGATCGCCTCGTTCGGCTCCGGCACGTTCGCCCAGGCGATCGTGCTTCACAAGACCGAGGCGGTGCTGGCCGCGGTGGTCGGTTTCGTGTTCTTCGCCCAGGAGCCGAGCCCGCTCGGCTGGGTCGGGATCGCGGTCAGCGTCCTCGGGGTGATCCTGATCGGCCTGGTCTCCTCCGACCGTGAGCCGTCGGCTCCGGCACCGGGCTCGGCCCTCCCGTCGGCCTCGGCGCTGCTGACCGCCAACCGGGGCACGGCGCTCGCCCTCGGGTCGGCGGCGCTGCTGGTGGCGGCCAGCTTCGGCATCAACGAGGCAACCGAGGAGCTCGGTCGGCTCAACCCCAACGTCGACGGCACCTTCGGTTTCGCGGCGACGACCCTGTTCCACGTGACCTGGATGGAGGTGGCGGCGTTGACGGCCTGGCTGCTGGCCCGGGAGCGGGCGGCGCTCGGCCAGGTGCCGGCCCACCTGCCCCGCTTGGCCGCCATCGGGCTGACCAGCTTCGGCGGGAGCCTCGGGTGGTTCTGGGCCTTCTCGCTGACGCTGGTCGCCTTCGTCAAGGCCGTCGGCCAGATCGAGTCGGTGCTGTCGGTGTTGCTGGCCATCCACCTGTGGGGCGAGCAGCGGACGCGGGATCAGCTGCCCGGCATCGCCCTGACGGTGGTCGGGATCCTGTTGATCGTCGCCGGCTGAGTGGCCGCGGCCGTCAGGCCCGGATCACGAGCTCGGTCTGGTTGCGGAGGTTCATCGATGGTCGCCACGCCAACCGCTCGATCGTGTAGTCGCCGTAGCGGTCGAGCAGCGCCCGCAGGCCGATCCTGGCCTCCATCCGGGCCAGCGCCGCCCCGATGCAGTAGTGGGCGCCGTGACCGAAGGCGATCGGTCGAGGGTCGGGCCGGTCGAGGCGCAGCTCGTAGGGGTCGTCGTACTGGTCGGGGTCCCGGTGGCCGTTCATCAGCGAGAGGATGAGGTTCGACCCGGCCGGGATGTGCTCGCCGCCGAGCTCGATCGGCGCGGTCGTGCCTCGGGGCAGGACCTTGACCGGGGTGTCGAAGCGCAGCAGCTCCTCGACGGCGTTCGGCCACAGGTCGGGTTGCTCCCGGAGGAGCCGGCGCTGGTCGGGGTGGTCGGCCAGGTGCACGATCGAGGAGCCGAGCAGGCCCGAGGTGGTCTCGAACCCGGCGCCCATCAGGGTCATGACCATGGCCACCAGCTCCTCGCCGGTGAGCCGGTCGCCGCCCGACTCGTCCTCGACCTCGACCAGGGCGGTCAGGAGATCGTCGGTCGGCCGGCGGCGACGCTCGGCCGCCAGGTCGGCGTAGAGGTCGTTGAGGGACTCGACGGCCCGATCGACCGTCGCCGGGTCGAACCGCATCAGCGGGTCGAGGAGCCGGACGACCTCGCCGGTCCAGCGTCGCACGTCACCCCAGTGCTCGGCCGGGATGCCCAACAGGGCGGCGATGACGTTGATGGGGAGCGGGACGGTGAACCCGTTTCGGACGTCGATCGGGCCGTGCCGGGGGAGTGCGTCGAGCAGCTCGGCGGTCAGCCGCTCGACGGCCGGCTCCAGCTCGGCCACCCGGCGGGGGGTGAAGGCCCGGTGGACCAGCGATCGGAGGCGGGGATGGAGCGGCGGGTCGGTGAGCGGGAGCAGGTGGCGGAGGAAGAACCGGCTGTGGGGGCCGAGCCGGTTGTAGGGGCGGGTGACGAGGAGGGTCTCGACCTGCGACGACGTGTCGAGGGCATCGCTGGCCAGGGCCTCGCGGATCTCGTCGTAGCCGTGCACGAACCACTGCTGGTACAGGCGCCGGTAGACGACGTCACCGTCGTTCTGGGCCAGCTCGGTGAAGGCGTAGGGGTCGGCGAACGCCTCGGGCGACAGCGGGTTGCCCCAGCGGTCGCGGGCCAGCAGCAGTGCGGCCAGTCGTGGGCGCTCGCCGACGAACCGGATGAGGGGGAAGAGGATCTGCTCGGCCCGCACGCTCGACTCCCTCCGCCGATCGGTCGCCCCGAGTCTTCCATGGGGCCCGAGGGGCGACAAGGGGTCGGCTACGGTGCGAGCGTGTCCGCCGCAGCCGCCGCTGCCCGCTCGCTGGTGTTGGCCGCCGCGCTCGGCCTCGTGCTTGGCGCCGCCGTCGACGACGGCCCGGCGGCGGCCGAGGTCGGGGCGGTCGTCCGGCCGGAAGAGGGCGAGATCCGGCGGCTCTACCGGTCGGCGCTCGGCCGTGAGCCCGATGCCGGGGGCTACGGCTACTGGGTGGCCCGCCGGGTCGAGGGGGTCCCGCTCGCCGTCGTCGCCGACAGCTTCCTGGCCGGCCGCGAGTACCAGCGGCGGTTCGGGGTCGAGGACGACGCGGCGTTCGTCGACGTCGTCTACGACAACGTGCTCGGTCGTCCCGGCGACCCGGACGGGGTCGCGTACTGGCGGGGCGAGTTGGCCGGTGGACTCGATCGCCATCATCTCGTGCTGCTGTTCTCCGAGTCGACCGAGCTCCGGCGCCGGACGGCAACCGAGCTTCGCGATTTGCCGCCGTTCTCACCGGTCGTCGCCGCGGTGTCGGCCGACGACGTGGCCGCCTCGTGGCGCTCGGGTTGCCCGGTCGGGCCGGAGCGGCTGCGGGCGCTGACCCTCGACCACGTCGCCGCCGACGGCGGCCACGCCCGGGGGGTGCTGGTGGTGCACCAGGCCGTGGTCGACGAGGTCCTCACGATCTTCGCCGAGCTGTACGCCGCCCGGTTCCCGATCGCTTCGATGCGCCCGGTCGACGAGTTCGTCGGCGGCGACGGCCGGGCCGGTGACGACGAGTCGATGGCGGCCGACAACACCAGCGCCTTCAACTGCCGGCCCGTCACCGGCGGCACCCGGTTCTCCCGTCACGCCTGGGGGATGGCGATCGACCTCAACCCGATCGAGAACCCCTACGTGTCCGGCTCGACGGTGTTGCCGCCGGCCGGCTCGGCCTACGTCGACCGGTCGGTCTACCACCCGGGGATGATCCGCCCCGGCGACGTCGTCACCCGAGCGTTCGCCGCCGCCGGTTGGACGTGGGGCGGCGACTTCCGCACCCTCGCCGACTACCAGCACTTCCAGCGCTGACCGTCGCTCAAGGGGCGGGGCGCCGGCTGCCGATACACGGGGTGGCGAGGATCGCCACCGGCGCCAGGACGGCGCCGACAACCGAACGTCGGTGCCCGAGACGGCGCCGGCAGGCACGACCGTCACGGAGGACGGGTCCATGGATGGACGCACCGCGGCCGCCACCCTCGGGGTGGAGCGGCACGCCAGCAAGGACGAACTGCGTCGGGCCTTCCGGGCCCGGGCGAAAGAGCTGCATCCCGACGCCAACCCCCGGGGGTCGGCGGCGGGCTTCATCGCGCTGCGGCGGGCCTTCGACCTGCTGTTGGCCACGGCTCCCGAGTCACCGCCGTCGACACCGCGGCCCGGACCGTCGGACCCGGGCGCTCGCCCGTCCCCCTTCGCCGTCGGCGACAAGGTGGTCCGGACCCCGACGATCGACCTGGCGGACGTCGATGCCAGGCCGTGCCGGCCGGGCCCGGTCACCGTGGTCGACGGTCGCCCCCGGGACCATCGGGGCCTGACCTTCGAGGACCACCTGGTCGCCGCCCTGGCTCGCAGCTGAGCGGGTGGGGCCGCCCGGGCTCGACCCGGTCGAGCGGCCCGGCTGGCCCCGCTGTCACCCACCCTCCGTAGGCTTGGAGGATGGCAACGACGGCTGAGGCAGGAACGGACGAGGTGCTCGACGCCTTCTCCCCGGCCGCGGCTGCCTGGTTCCGCACCACCTTCCCGGAGCCGACGCCACCCCAGACCAAGGGCTGGCCCCGGATCGCGGCCGGCGACCACACGCTGATCCTGGCCCCGACCGGTTCGGGCAAGACGCTCACCGCCTTCTTCTGGGGGCTCGACCAGCTCGGCCGCACCCCACCACCGGACGACAGGAACCGCCGCACCCGCATCCTCTACATCTCGCCGCTCCGGGCCCTCGCGGTCGACGTCGAGAAGAACCTCCGGGCCCCGCTGCAGGGGGTGCGGCTGGCGGCGCAGCGGATGGGCGAGCCGTTCCACGAGCCCGCGGTGGCGCTGCGCACCGGTGACACCTCACCCGAGGAGCGGCGGCGCCTGGCCAAGCAGCCGCCCGACCTGCTGATCACCACGCCCGAGTCGCTGTACCTGATGCTCACGTCGCAGGTGCGGGAGACGCTGGTCGGGGTCGAGACCGTGATCATCGACGAGATCCACGCCCTGGCCGCCACCAAGCGGGGGGCCCACCTGGCCATCACCCTCGAGCGGCTCGAACGGCTCTGCCGGGAAGCCGATGGCCGGGAGCGTCCACCCCAGCGGATCGGGTTGTCGGCGACCCAGCGCCCGCTCGAGGAGATCGCCCGGTTCCTCGGCGGCTACCAGCGCGATGAAGACACCGGGTTCCTGCGGCCCCGGCCGGTCACGATCGTCGACGCCGGCATCTCGAAGCAGCTGGAGGTCGAGGTCGTCGTCCCGGTCGAGGACATGGGCCGCCTCGGCGAGGAGATCGTCCCGGAGGAGGGGGAGGCCTTCGATCCGGCGGCGGCCCCGGCCCGGAAGTCGATCTGGCCGTCGATGCATCCCCGGCTCCTCGAGCTGGTCGAGGAGAACCGGTCGACGATCGTGTTCGTCAACGCCCGCCGCCTGGCCGAGCGCCTGGCCACCCGGCTCAACGAGCTGTACCTGGAGGGCGAGTCCCGTGGCGCCGAGGCGGATGGGACCTCACCGGAGGACCCGGGCGAGGAACTGGTGCTGGCCCACCACGGGTCGCTCAGCCGGGAGCAGCGGCTGACGATCGAGGATCGGCTCAAGCGGGGCGACCTCAAGGGCCTGGTGGCCACGTCGTCGCTGGAGCTCGGCATCGACATGGGGGCGGTCGATCTGGTGGTCCAGGTCGAGTCGCCCGGAGCGGTCAGCCGGGGCCTCCAGCGGGTCGGTCGGGCCGGCCACCAGGTGGGGGCGCCGAGCCGGGCCAAGTTCTTCCCCAAGCACCGGGCCGACCTGGTCGAGGCCGCCGTGGTCGTCGAGCGGATGCAGTCTGGGCTGATCGAGGAGACCCGCTACCCCCGCAACCCGCTCGACGTGCTGGCCCAGCAGATCGTCGCCGCCTGCGCGTTGGACGACTGGCCGGTCGACGAGTTGGCCGAGGTCATGCGGGGCGCGGCCAACTACGCCGAGCTGTCCGACGATGCGCTCCACAACGTGCTCGACCTGCTGGCTGGACGCTACCCGTCGGATGAGTTCGCCGAGCTGCGGCCCCGGATCATCTGGGATCGGGTCGAGGGGGTCGTCCGGGGCCGGCCGGGGGCCCAGCGGCTGGCGGTGACCAGCGGCGGCACGATCCCCGACCGCGGCCTCTACGGGGTGTTCCTCCCGGACGGCACCCGGGTCGGCGAGCTCGACGAGGAGATGGTCTACGAGTCCCGCCCGGGCGAGACGTTCCTCCTCGGGGCGTCGACGTGGAAGATCCAGGACATCACCCACGAGCGGGTGGTGGTCACGCCGGCGCCCGGTCAGCCGGGCAAGATGCCGTTCTGGCACGGCGACGGCCCGGGGAGGCCGCTGGAGCTCGGTCGGGCGATGGGGGCGTTCGTCCGGGAGATCTCGGCCGCCGACCACGACGACGCACTGGCCCGGCTGCGGGACCGTCACGGGCTCGACGAGCTGGCCGCCGCCAACCTGCTGCAGTTCCTGGGTGAGCAGCGGGAGGCGACCGGGCGGCTGCCCGACGACCGCACGATCCTGGTCGAGCGCTTCCGTGACGACATCGGCGACTGGCGTATCTGCGTGCTCAGCCCGTTCGGGGCCCAGGTCCACGCCCCGTGGGGGATGGCCCTGCAGCACCGGTTGGAGGAGCGGCTCGGGTGGGACGTCGAGCTGATGTGGTCCGACGACGGGATCGTCATCCGCCTGCCCGAGGCCATCGACCAGCTGCCGACCGACGAGCTGATCCTCGACCCCGACGAGCTCGACGAGCTGCTGGTCACCCAGCTGCCCCGCTCGGCGATGTTCGCCGCCCGGTTCCGCGAGTGTGCGGCCAGGGCCTTGCTGCTGCCCAGGCGCCGGCCCGACCGGCGCACCCCGCTGTGGCAGCAGCGACAGAAGGCGGCCGACCTCCTGGCGGTGGCGGCCAAGTACCCGAGCTTCCCGATCCTGCTCGAGACGAGTCGCGAGTGCGTCAACGACGTGTTCGACGTGCCGGCGCTCCGCCAGGTCCTCACCGAGCTGCGGAGCCGCAAGATCAAGGTCGTGCCCGTCGACACGCCGACGGCGTCGCCGTTCGCCCAGTCGCTGGTCTTCGGGTGGATCGCCCAGTACATGTACGAGGGCGACGCCCCGCTGGCCGAGCGTCGGGCTGCGGCCCTGTCGCTCGACCGCGAGCTGCTGCGCGACCTCCTGGGGGCCGAGGAGCTGCGGGAGCTGCTCGACCCCGACGTGCTGGCCGATCTCGAGGCCGAGCTGCAGCGCCTCGCTCCCGACTGGCGGGCCAAGACGATCGACCACGTCGAGGACCTGGTGCGCTGGCTCGGACCGCTGTCGGAGGCCGAGATCGCCGAGCGGACGATCCCCGAGCTCGACGTGCCGTCGGTCGTCGAGCAGCTGGTCACCGAGCGCCGGCTCATCGCCATCGGCGACTTCCGCCCCGCCGCCGGTGGGGTCGGCGGGGTCGGCGGGGTCGGCCTCGTGGCGGCCGCCGACGACGCCTCCCGCCTCCGCGACGCCCTGGGGGTGGCCCTGCCGCCGGGGCTGCCGGCGGCGTTCACCGAGTCGGTCGACGATCCGCTGTCGGATCTGGTGTCGCGCTTCGCCAGGACCAACGGACCGTTCCTGACGGCCGAGGTGGTGGCGGCGCTCGGGGTCGAGCCCCACCGGGCGGTCGAGGCCCTGGAGGAGCTGGAGCGTCAGGGTCGCGTGGTCCGGGGCGAGTTCCGGCCGGACGGGGTCGAACGCGAGTGGTGTCACGCCGAGGTGCTGCGGCTGCTTCGGCGCCGGTCGCTGGCCGCCCTCCGGTCGGAGGTCGAGCCGGTCGAGCCCGAGGTGTTGGCGAGGTTCGTGCCGTCGTGGCAGCACGTCGGCTCCCGGCTGCACGGGGTCGACGGCCTCGGTGAGGTGTTGACCACGCTGCAGGGCGCGGCGTTGCCGGCATCGGCGCTCGAGGGCGACATCCTCCCGGCCCGGGTCGCGGGCTATCAGCCGAGCGACCTCGACACCTTGCTGACCGCCGGTGAGGTGGTCTGGGTCGGTGCCGGGCCGCTCGGCGCCGGCGACGGCCGGGTGCGGCTGGTCTGGCGAGACCAGGTGGCGGCGCTGGTGCCGGCCGCGGACGACGGCACCGGAGGGGCTGACGACGGCACCGGAGGGGCTGACGACGGCCCCGGAGGGGCAGACGGCGGTGACCGGCCGGGGGGTGAGATCCACGATGCCCTGCGGGCCCACCTGGCCGAGCGGGGGGCGTCGTTCTGGCCCGAGCTGGTCGCCGCCGCCCAGGCCGCCGGGGCCGACTACGACGACCGAGCGGTGCTGGCGGCGCTGTGGGACCTCGTGTGGTCTGGCGAGGTGACCAACGACTCGCTGACCCCGCTGCGGGCGCTCGTGTCGGGCGGCGGGCCTGCGCCGGCCACGAGCCGCCGGGGGAGTGGGCGGGCCCGCCGGCCCAACCTGCGATCGCTGTCGCGCCTCGGCCCGGCGGCCGGCACGGGTCGGTGGGCGCTGGTCGACGAGTTGCGTTCCGGGCCGCGGATCACCGCGACGGAGGCTGCGACCTCCCGGGCCCTGCAGTTCCTGGAGCGCTACGGGGTGCTGACCAGGGAGATGGCGCTGGCCGAGGGGGCCGAGGGTGGGTTCGCCGGGGTCTACCCGATCCTGAAGGAGATGGAGGAGCGGGGTCAGGTCCGCCGGGGCTACTTCGTGACCGGTCTGGGGGCGGCCCAGTTCGCCCTGCCGGGTGCGGTCGACCGGCTGCGGGACCTGCGGAAGACCGGCACGGAGATCGAGGAACTCGACGACGATGGCGACGCTCGGTCTGCGCTGCTCACCTTGGCCGCGGTCGACCCGGGGCAGCCCTACGGGGCGGCGCTGCCGTGGCCCGAGGTCGACGGTGGCCACCCGGCCCGCACCGCCGGCGCCTACCTGGTCCAACACGACGGGGTGCCGCTGGTCCATCTGCATCGGGGCGGGCGGAGCCTGGTGGCGTTCGAGGCGGCGGCCGACGACGGGGCCTGGGTCGGCGAGCTCCGCCGCCTGGTCGAGAACCGCCGGGTCCGGTCGCTGGAGATCCAGAAGATCAACGGTGGGCCGGCGTCGGAGCGGCCCGACCTGCAGGAGCTGTTACTCGGCGGCGGCTTCAAGCCGGGCTACAAGGGTCCGACCTACCGTCGCTGACCGCTCGTCGAGTCGCTGGCGCGGCGGCGAGCGATCGGCGAGAGTTGCGGCATGCACAGCCAGACCGAGACGATCAGCACGCCAACCGGTGACATGGGCGTCCACGTGGTCCGACCCGAGGGCGATGGCCCGTTCCCGGTGGTGGTGTCGTTCCACCACGGCCCGGGGCTCGACCAGGGCTCGAAGGACACCATGGCCCGGATCGCCGAGTGGGGGTACTACGTGGTCTCCCATGACCGCTACCACCGGGAGGAGCCCTGGTACCAGATGAAGGACCGGAGCGACGACGAGATCCAACGGATGTTCGGCCTGGTGCTCGGCACCACCGAGGACCAGGTGGCCGACGACCTCGGCGCGCTGCTCGACTGGCTCCCGTCCGACCCGGCCGCAGGGAGCGGGCCGATGGGCTGCATCGGCTACTGCATCGGCGCCCGGTCGGTGCTGTGCACCACCCGGGACCGGGGCGACCAGTTCCGGGTCGGCGTCGGTCTCCACCCGTCGTTCTGCACCACCGAGGATCCCGACTCGCCCCATCTCGGCGTGCCGTCGTACACCGGTTCGCTCTACCTCGCGTTCGGCTCCGAGGACACGATGCAACCGGCGTCGGCCAACACCGAGCTGATCGACGCCGCCAACGCGCTCGACAAGGGCGAAGCCGAGATCCACGACGGGGCCGACCACGGCTTCGGCGTGTACGGCGGTGCGTACCACGAGGCCGCCGCCACCCGCTCCTACGAGCGGGCCAAGGTCATGTTCGAGCGAGAGCTCCGGGCCTGAGGTCCGGCCGCTCCGTTCAGTCCCGCCGATCCGGTCCGTCGCCGTCTGGCTCGCTCGACGCGCCCGGCGGATCGTCGGCCCCGGCGTCGCTGTCGTTGCGGAGCCGCCCGGCTCGCCGCAGCGAGTCCCGGAGCAGGAACTCGATCTGGGCGTTGACGCTGCGGAGCTCGTCGGCCGCCCACCGCTCGATGGCGGCGTGGACGGCGGGATCGAGCCGGAGCGGGTAGTTCTTGCGCTTCGGCGCCATCGGGTCGCGTCAGAGCCCGGAGCCGCCGTCGATCAGTAGATCGAGCCGGTGTTGACGACGGGGGTGGTCTGGTTCTCGGAGGTCAGGACCACCAGGAGGTTGGAGACCATGGTCGCCTTGCGCTCCTCATCGAGCTCGACGACGTCCCGGTCGCTGAGCATCTCGAGGGCATCCTCGACCATGCCGACGGCGCCGTCGACGATCGTGCGCCTGGCGGCGACGACGGCCTCGGCCTGCTGGCGGCGGAGCATGGCCTCGGCGATCTCGGTGGCGTAGGCGAGGTGGCTGAGCCGGGTCTCGACCACCTCGACGCCGGCTGCGTCGAGTCGCTCCTGGACCTCGGCGTGGAGGGTGTCGGCGACCTCGTCTGGGTTGGCCCGCAGCGAGATGCGGTCGCCCTGGAAGTCGTCGTAGGGGTACTGCATGCCGAGGTGGCGGATGGCGGTCTCGCTCTGGACGAACACGAAGTCCTCGAAGTCGTCGACGTCGAACACGGCCCGGGACGAGTCGACGACCCGCCACACCACCACGGCGGCGATCTCGATCGGGTTGCCCTCGGCATCGTTGACCTTGGAGACCGAGGTCGTGAAGTTGTGGACCCGGGTGCTGATCTTGCGGGATTCGAGCTTGGTGAACGGGTTGGCCCAGTGCCACCCGGGCTTCGACACCGTGCCCCGGTAGCGCCCGAAGAGGATGAGGATCAACTCCTGGTTCGGCTGCACGAGGTAGTGCCCGGGGATGCTGGCCACCAGCACGAGCACCGCGACGATCAGCAGGAGGAAGAAGATCGGCGAGGCAACGGCCATCAGCACGATCGCCAGGATCCCCAGCCCGACACCGACGGCGCCGATCAGCACACCGACCATCCCGGGCAACGTCTGCGCCACCCTGGGCTCGACCGTCCTCCCCGTGGTTGCACCGGAAACCTGCGGATTGACCTTCTCCACCGAAGTCATACCAACATGATATCACATCGGTATCGTCTCGGGTCTGTCGTCAGCCAGTCTTCCGAGCGATGATCGTGCCGAGCGCCGTTCGCTCACCCTCCAGGCGGATTGGAGTGGTCTCCTCGAAACCCATCTCGAGCAGGGCACCTTGGATCAACCGCACCGTCAATGCCGAGGAGTAGCGCCGGAACGACAGCGGACGCTCGCGGCCCTCTTGCCGGAAGTGCACCCACCACTCCCTGCGGTCGGTCTCGTCGGCGTGGTCCGGGTGAACCTCCTCGGTGCACGACCATCCGCCGATGAGCCCGTGAGTCGTCGTTCCCATGGCGAGTTGCCACGGAGCGTCCACGAGGAGGAACCCCCCATCGCGAACTCGGTCGGCCATGTGGGACAGGTAGGCCTTGATCGTGTCGAGCGGCGCGACCTCGTCGCCTCCGCCCCAGGTGTTGGCGTAGACCAGCGAGTTGCCGCGGCACATCACGAGGTCGTAGACCATGTCGATCTGGCCGAGGTCGCGCCAGTTCAGGACCAGTGACTCGAGCCCGGGTTCGCGATCGCCGTCGGTCTGCGTCGGCGGCATGAGCGACCCCAGGTCGACCCCGAGCCGCCCCGCGTGATCGCACAGGACGGCGAGCATCCTCGGGTCGGCGTCGCAGCAATGGACGACCAATGAGCCGCTGCCGTCCGACGCCAGGTCGAGGCTCGGGAAACCGGTGCCGGCCGCGCAGTCGAGGACGGTCGACACGTCACGATCTCGAAGGGCGGCGGCGACCGTCCGGGCCAGCTGCGGGCGTCCGAGAAGGTGGTAGGCAATATGGAGGTACAGCTCGTACAGGCTGACGAACTCTTCGTGGTGGGGCTCGTCCGGTTGGCTCATCCCTCGGCCGCCTTGCCGGCTGCGCTCAGCTCGATCTCCAGGCGGGGAGGCGAGCAAGCAGCGTCTTCAGACGCTAGCTGGCCAACGCATTCGAGGCGGAACCGGCGTTCGGGCCGCTGCCGTGGATCGCTCTCGACAGCAGCCGGGGTCGCCGGCCAGCGCCCGGCGCGCTACGCGTAGTCCCGGTTGGGCGGACGCCGGGCGATGATGGTCCCGAAGACCGAGCGCTCGCCCTCCATCTGGAAGGGCCTGGTGTGGCCGAAGCCGAGCCGATCGAGGATGTCGGCCACGCGGTGAATCGTGAGGAGCGACGAGTAGCGCTTGAACTGGATCCTCGGTCCGCCGCCGGCGGGCTTGAACGACAGCCACCACTCACGCCGGTCCCGCTCGACCGTGACCTGCTCCCACGTCGAGCCGTCCTCGGACTCGTGGTCGCGGTACGTGGTGGCCGTCAGGCCCAGCTCCCACGGGGCGTCGACGTGCAGGAACCCCCCTGGCCTGACCTTGTCGGCCATCTTCTCGAGATAGCCCTGCAGGGCCAGGTCGGACGCAACCCGCTGCCCACCCGTCCAGGTGTCGGCATAGGCCAGTGAGTTCCCCCGGCACAGGACGTAGTCGTACCGCCCCTCCAGGTTGCCGAGGTGTGACCAGTCCAGGATCATCGGTGAGATCCCATCGGGCACGCTCTGCCCGAGCCATCGCGGCGGCGCGAGATCGGCCGGGTTGACCCCGAAGTCGCCGGCTCGCTTCTCGAGGATGGCAACCATCGCCGGGTCACCATCGGAGCAGTGGATCGACACGCCGGCGCCCGCCTTCGCTGCGAGGGCGAGTCCGGGGAACCCGGTCCCCGCAGCGCAGTCGAGGACGCGAGTCGAGTCGCGGTTGCCGATGGCGTCGCGGATCGACCGAACGAGACGACACTGGGTGTGGTGGACCGCCTGTGCCCCGGACACGGCCGAGTAGGCTCGCTTGAGGAACACCTCGTAGAGGTCGGTGAACTCGTCGTGGGTCCCCCATCGGACGTCACCCATCCCCGGGGACCTCTGGCCAGTACTCCGCAGGGCTATCAGCCCGGCATGTCCCGGGTTCGCTCATAGTGGCTGCTCGGTCCACGACAGGACGACGCCGTCTCCGTCTCCGAAGACCGTGTCGCCGGTGCCAAGGGTCACCGTGAGCTCGTCTGGTGTGACGCTGGATGACCACGCCCGCCGCCGCCCGGGCGGCATGTAGGGGAAGGCCCTCGGCTCGGACGCCCGCTCGCTGCTCAGCGTCAGAACGATATCGACGACATCGGGGACCTGGTAGTTCCCGAGGTTGATGTAGTAGACGGGACGTCCGCGAGGGTGGGGGTAGGTCAGGGTCAGCCGCACCCGGGCGTTGTCCTCCTCCTCGTTGGCAAAGGCATACATGCCGCCTTCGACGTGCTCAGCGGTGTAGTGCTGGCCGATCGGCGCGTCACCGTCGACTCGGTTGATGTTCAACACCGGTGCTCGCCCGGCACCGAGGATCTGCTGGAGTCGCATGCGGTCGAGCATCACGATCTCCCGGAAGATGCAATTGGCATCGTCGTACGCTTTGCCTAACTGCTTCTGCTCGGCGACGACCTGGATGTTGGCCCTCGGCGGGATGGCGCCGGTCCACGTCAGGCTCAACTTGATCAGGAAGTGGTCGTCGTTCTCTGGATCGATCGCAGCGGGTTCCACCAGCTCGATGGTGTAGACCGGCCTCGACCGCTTGCGGGGCAACGTCGTGAGGTACTGGCCGCGGATTTGGTGGAAGACGGCGTCTTTCGCTTCGATGCCACCCAGGGCGGCGAAGCTGGCCACGATGGCCTCCTCGTCGGCACCGGCCTCATCCGCCCGACGGAGGTCGAGGTGACTGAGGACCTCGGCCTGCTGTTCCTCGCTCAGGCCCTCGAAGCTCCCGACGACCTCGTCGACCGGGGACGTCGTCCGCCCGGCCTTCACCGCGACCCACGACTGGTAGATGGTGGGGTCCCCGAGTTCGTCGGCCAGGAGCTGGACGAACTCGCCCCGCGGCGGGACGGTCCCCGTCAACCAGCGGTTGAAGGTGGTTCGATGCGGAGCCCCCTCCCGTTCGGCGCACCGTTCGATGGCTTGCTTGAGCTCGACCGGATCCGCCGCCAAGAGAGCTTCGGTGAACTGGTTGGTTCGGGCCATCCTCACCTCGACGTCCGTCAGCGTTGACGAGCAATCGCATTCTTGCCCTGCGCCACACTAGCGCTCCGAATCCACAGTTGCGCCGATCGGACGCGATTTTCGTCGTTTTTCGCTAGTGGAGCCATTGTGTGCAAGTTGGTGCAGCAACTAATGTGTTGAAACGCACAATTCTTCGAGAACGGGTGCGCGTTTTGCAGCATCGGTGTCGTCCCTGAGTCAAGATTGCACAAGCTACTCGAGCGCTGAAGGAGCAAACCGAGCCGGTACGAGCAGAAGGAATCGGAGCATCGACGACCGAGGAGGGGTTCTCATGAGTCGGATCGCAGTTGACAGTCGAATCGGTGGTTTCCCCGGGATCGGGGGTGGCCCGTGATCGTCCAGATCGCCGTCGTGGTCGCAGCGCTGGCGACGTTCGGCATCTTCCTGTGCATGATCTCGATCGCCGTCATCTCGAACCAGCGGGAGAACCTCGATGAGACGAGGCGGCTCGTCGCCGAGTTCGAGCTGATCAACGCCCGGTTGCAGCACCAGCGTGAACGGGGGCGTCGATGATCCTCGGCATCACCATCGGCGGCTTCGGTCTCCTGCTCCTGTTCCTGTCCGTTGCGATGCTCAACAGCCTGCGGGCGAACCGTCTCCAGCTGCGCCGCCTGAAGCTCCAGGTCGAGCTGATGGAGGACGAGCTGCGCACTCCCGAGGAGCGGGAGGCGATCCGGCGTCGCACGGAAGAGATCGAGGCCCAGAAGCGGGTGTTGTTCGGGCTGTACGAAAACGCCGGCGGCTGAGCGGCGGGTCGGTCGGTCCGTTGAGGGACCGGCCGATCGACCCCAGGGCGATCGCCCAGCCGTCGGCTCGTCGTCCCCCGACAACGGCGTCGGGGAGGCGAGCCAGGTGCTCGGCACGCCGCCGGCTCGGTCGTCGCGCTGCTCAGCGGGACGAGCCGTCGACCAGGCGATCGAGCGCAGCGTCGACCTCGGGTGTCGACCATCCGAGCGACTCGATCCGGCTCAGCCAGCTCACGGACACCACGTCGCTCTGGATGGCCCACGTGTCGGTGCCCTCGGGCTGGGTGTGCTCGTCGCCCCAGCTCAGGCTCACCTTGTACGCGCCATCGTGGCCGTGCTTCGGCTCGAGCACCGCCTTTGACATGGCCCGGGGCGGGGTCTGGCCGACCTCCGTCCAGCGCCAGCCGGTCAGCTCCGACAGGGGCAGGTTGGGCACGTTGAGATTCAACACGCCGGTGTCGGCCGGAGGGTCGGACAGCATCGCCGCGGCCACGTCGACGGCCACCGAGGCCGCCGTCTCCCACCGCAGGCCGGCCAGCATCTCGTCCCAGGCCTGGCCCTCGACCCCGAAGTCGGTCACCGACTGCGACACCGCCAGCCCCGGGATCGCTCCGTTGCGCCCGGTCAGGCACGCCCCGATCGTCCCCGAGTGGTACACCGATCGGCCGACGTTGGCCCCCGGGTTGATGCCCGACACGATCAGATCCGGCAGCGGCCCGAACGCCCCCAACCGGGCGAACATCACACACAGCCCGGGCGGCCCGGTCACCGACCACGACGTCTCGATCCCCTCGATGCTCGCCTCGTGGGCCTCGGGCTGCATCACGTGCAATGCGCCGATCGCCGCCCCCGCCCCCGAGTACTCCTGGTCCGGGGCCACGACGGTCACGTCGCCGAGCGACGTCAGCGCCCGGGCCAGCACGTGCAGGCCGACGGAGTCGATCCCGTCGTCATTGGTCACGAGGATCGACGGTCGGGCGGAGTCGGAGGCCATCAACCGAACCTACCCGATCGGTCCGGCACCCTTTCCACCAGACCGTGGCCACCGGCCGACCATCGGGTGAACGCCGGGCGACCTACTCCTCGGGGAACGCCACGAGGATCGCAGCGTTGGCGATGACCAGGACGTCGTCGGTCCGGTCGGCCGGCACGTCGAGCCCGCCGACCATCGGCGTCACCGTCACCGTCCCGTACGGCACCTGGGCCTTGATCCGCTCCACGTCGATCTGCGACGGCTCGGCCACCCCGATCCGCACCTCGATCTGCATGTCCTCCCGCTTCTTCCCCGCGGCGGCGAAGAAGTTCAGGCTGGAGTGCCGCAGCGCATCGGACACCGCCCGTTCCGCCGCCTTCGTGTAGTCGCCGCCGTGCACGTCGACGCCCATACCCATCTCGGTGATCCAACGAACGAGGGCCATCACCCCAAACTACTGCCCATCGCACGAGCGCAGGCCGCCTCCCCGAGGGAGCTACGCTGCGGAGAGCATCCCATGACCCGACTGAACCCCCTCCACCAGTGGCGTGCGCACCCGTGGCACGGCCTCGACGCCGGCGAGAACGCACCCGAGCTCGTCACGTGCTTCGTCGAGATGACCCCGTACGACCTCATCAAGTACGAGATCGACAAGACCAACGGGTACCTCCGGGTCGACCGGCCCCAGGCCAGCTCCGCCGTGCTGCCCGCCCTGTACGGTTTCGTCCCCCAGACCTACTGTGCCAAGCGGGTCGCCGACCTGTCGCCGGCGGCCGACCATGGCGACGGCGATCCGCTCGACATCTGCGTGATCTCCGAGCGCTCGATCCAGAAGTCGGAGATCCTGCTGACCGCCCGGGTGGTCGGCGGCCTCCAGATGGTCGACGACACCGAGGCCGACGACAAGATCGTCGCCGTCCTGGCCAACGACGACGTCTGGGCCGAGGCCCGCGATATCGAGGACATCCCCGTGGCCATGATCGAGCGCCTGCACCACTATTTCTCGACCTACAAGCTGGTTCGGGGCAGGGAGGTGCGGGTCTCCATCGAGCAGATCTATGGCGTCGACCACGCCCGCTCGGTGATCGAGGCCTCGATGGCGGACTACAAGGAGCACTACGGGTTCTGAGCCGCCGCCGGGGGCGGTCCGCAAGCGGCCCGGTCCGTCGCTGGCGGTCGCTGCCGACTACCGTCCGCGGCCGTGACCCGAGCTCCGAGCCCCGAGCAGGCCGTGACCCGCCGATGACCGGAACCGCCGACGAGCGACCGACCATCTGGCTGCTCGGCGACCAGCTCAACCGCGACGTCGGCCCGCTCGCCGATCGCGAGCCGGGCGACTGCCGGGTGCTCCTGGTCGAGAGTCGGGCCAAGCTCGCCTCGAAGCGCTGGCACGTCCAGCGGGCCCACCTCGTGCTCTCGGCCATCGACCACCTGGTCGCCGAGCTGCGGGACGAAGGCTTCGAGGTCGACCACCGTCGAGCCCCGAGCCTGGCCGACGGCCTGGCCGCCCACCGGAATGAGCACCGGCCCGCCGAGGTCATCGCCATGAGCCCGATGAGCTGGGACGGTCGGGTCCTGCTCGAGCGCCACGGGGTCACCACCGTCCCCAACGTCCAGTTCCTCTGCTCACCAGACGAGTTCGCCGGCTGGGCCGACGGTCGCAACCGCCTCGTGATGGAGGACTTCTACCGCTGGCAGCGACGCCGGCTCGGCGTTCTCATCGAGCCGGACGGCGAGCCCGCCGGTGGGCGCTGGAACTACGACGACGAGAACCGGGAGCCGCCCCCGGCCGACGGTCGCTCCTGGCCGCCCCTCACCCCGTTCGAGCTCGACGAGATCGACACCGCCGTGCTCGACCGGCTTCGCGCCGACGACCACGTCGAGACCTGGGGCCAGCCGCCGGTCGGCTGGTGGCCGGTCAGCCGAGCCCAGGCCCTGGCCCGGCTGGACGAGTTCGTCGAGCACGGCCTCCCCGTCTTCGGGCCACACGAGGACGCCATGCTGGCCGACGAGGCCAAGCTGGCCCACTCGACCCTCAGCCCCGCCCTCAACCTCGGCCTCCTCGACCCGGGTGAGGTCGTCGAGGCCGCGGCCGACGCCTACCGGGCCGGTCGGGTCCCCATCAACAGCGCCGAGGGCTTCATCCGCCAGGTCATGGGCTGGCGGGAGTACGTGTGGGGTCTCTACTGGCTCTGGATGCCCGACTATCGCAACGAGAACGGCCTCGACGCCACCCGCCCCGTCCCGCCGGCCTTCACCGGCGACGCCCCGACCGACATGCGCTGCGTCGGCTCGGTCGTCGATCGCCTCGACCAGCACGGCTGGACCCACCACATCGAGCGGCTGATGGTCCTCGGCAACCTCGCTCTCACCACCGGCGTCGACCCGTTGGCCATGACCGAGTGGATGTGGGCCAACTTCGTCGACGGGGCCGAGTGGGTCATGCTGCCGAACGTGATCGGCATGGCCCTGCACGCCGACGGCGGGCGGATGGCGACCAAGCCCTACGCCTCGGGGGGCGCCTACATCAACCGGATGAGCGACTTCTGCAAGGGCTGCCGATTCGACCCGAAGAAGCGGACCGGTGACACGGCCTGCCCGTTCACGTCGCTCTACTGGGACTTCCTGGCCCGCAACCGGCACGCCCTCGCCGGTAACCATCGGCTGGCCCGCCAGCTGGCCAACCTCGACCGCCTCAGGGATCTCGACGAGACCCGCCAGCGGGCGAGCGAGGTCCTGGCCCTCCTCGACGACGGGAAGCTGTGAGCGGTCGGGTGGTCCGACCGACGGTGCGACGCCGGTCCGGCCTCGGGCCACGCGCGACGCGCTAGGCCGAGCCTCGCAGCGCCGCGATCGGCTCGGTGCTCGCCGCCTTCCACGCCGGATAGGTCCCCGCCACCAACCCGATCACGGCGCCGAGCGCCGGCGCCACCAGCGGCAGCCACGGATCGAGCACCGGGGACCACTGCCGGCTGGCCGACACCGCAACCACGCTCAACACGCCAGCGCTGGCGCCGAGGATCCCGGCGAACGCACCCAGGGCAACCGACTCGGTCAGGAACTGTGCGGCGATGTGGCTTCGCCTCGCTCCGAGGGCCCGTCGAAGCCCGATCTCACCGGTCCGCTCCAACACCGACACCAGCGTCACGTTGGCGATGCCGATGGCGCCGACGATGAGCGAGATCCCGCCGAGCACGAGGAACAGGGAGTTCAGGTCGCTCTCGACCCCTCGCTGGAGTCGCTCCGGCTCGGGTGGGGCGGCGGCCCGCAGCAGCTCGGGTGTGTTGGGGGCCAGGGCAACCGGCGCCTGGGCGGCGATCAGCGGGGCCGCCCCCGGCGCGACCTCGATCTGGACCTCCTCGACCCCCTCGGCCCCGAACCGGGCCCGGGCCAACGAGTCGGGGATGATGATGGCGCTCAGGAGGTCGGGCTGCCGGGCGGTGTCGGCCAGGATGCCGATGACGGCCAGCGGCTCCTCGCCGATGAAGATCGACGGCGTGTTGTCGACCCGGACCACGTTGAGGCGCTGGGCCGCCGCCGGTCCCAGCACGGCAACCGGGTCGCCTCGCTCGCTGTGCCCCCCGTCGAAGGTCCGCCCGGTCAGCAGCTGGGCCCGTGCCGCCTCGAACAGTCCGGGGCTGGCGGCGATGACCGGGATCTGGTACTCGGTCTGCCCGAGCGGGTCGATCACGGGGACCGAGCGGGCCAGCCGCTCGCCGACGTTCACCGAGGTCCGGGTGCCGGCCGCCACCACGCCGTTGAGCCGGGTCAGGCGCGATTCGGCGTCCCAGGGGATGGCGCTGCCGGTGTTGCGGTTCCCGCCGCCGAACCCGCCTCGCCGTTCGGGCGAGACCACGACCTCGGTGGCCTCGAGCTCGCTGACCCGGGTCACGATCTGGTTGCCGGCCGTGCGGGCCAGCCCGATGGTGGCCACGAGTGCGGCAACGCCGAGGATCGTGCCGAGCGCGGTCAACAGGGTGCGGGCCGGGCGGGCGGTGAGCGCCAGCGCGACCTCGCCGCCGAGATCGCGCCACGAGAAGACCGAGCGCGACACGGGGCCGCCGAGGTCGCCGGCCACGACCGCCGTTTCCTGGCCGGGTCCCGGCGCCGCCGGTTCGGGAGGGGAGTCGGGCAGCAGCGGCGGAGGGCCGGTCGGGACGTCGTCGGGAACCCGGTCGCTCACGCCGCCCCCGCGCCGATGGCGGTCAGATTGCCGTCCTGGATCCGCATCCGCCGCCTGGCCCGACCGGCCACGTCGTCGTCGTGGGTGATGACCACGATCGTCAGCCCGCGACCGTGCAGCTCGTCGAACAGCTCCATCACGGCCGCGCTGGTGCGGGAGTCGAGGTTGCCGGTCGGCTCGTCGGCCAGCACGATGCTCGGCTCGGACACGAGGGCCCTGGCGACCGCAACCCGCTGACGCTCACCACCGGACAGCGTGGTCGGGTTGCCCTCGAGACGGTGGCCGAGCCCGACCGATTCGAGTGCCTCGATCGCCCGCTGGCGCCGCCGGCGCCGCCCGCCGGGCCGGTAGACGTCGGCCAGCATCACGTTCTCCACGTTCGAGCGCTGACCGAGCAGGTGGAAGGCCTGGAACACGAAGCCGATCTCCGAGGCCCGGAGACCGGCCCGCTCGGGCTCCGAGAGGACACCGGTGTCGATGCCGTTGAGCCGGTAGGTGCCCGACGTCGGCCGATCGAGCAGGCCGAGCAGGTGGAGCAGCGTCGACTTGCCCGAGCCGGACGGTCCGACCAGGGCCAGGTAGTCGCCCGTCTCCACGACCAGGTCGGCATCTCGCAACGCCTCGACCTCGGGTGGTCCGGGGAACACCCGCCCGACCCCATCGAGCTCGACGACGGGGCTCATCGGCCCGTCGTCCGGCTCGGGCTCACGAGTCGTCCCCGTCGTCCTCGCCGTCGCCGTCCGACGAGTCGCCGCTCGTCGGCAGCTCCAGATCGCGGCCGACGACCACCCGGTCGCCCGCCTCCAACTCCACGCCGGGAAGCGGCTCGACCTGCACGAAGCCCTCGGCCCGGAGCCCGGTGGTGACCTCGACCAGCTCGGTCTCGCCGACCCGCCGCTCCACCTCCAACCGGGCGGTGCCGTCCGGTCCGGCCGACAGCGCGGCCAGCGGGACCGCCAACACGTCGCCGCCGCTCGACGTGATCGGGATCTGGATGCGGAGGTTCAGGCCGATCGCCTCGTCCGGGATCTCGCCGACCGGCTCGAGCCGGAGGGCGTAGCGGTCCTCGGACAGCCCCGGACCACCCGGGTTGTCGGCGACGAAGCTGATCACCGCATCGATCGCCAGGCCGAGCTCGTCGTCCTCCAGGACGGCCTGGGCGCCGACCTCGATCAGCGACCGGTCGGCAGCCGACACGCCCGAGTCGATGATCGTCTCGGCCCCCGAGATCGTCATGACCGACCCGGTCGGCTCATCGCCGACCTCGACCCCGAGCGACGAGACCTGACGGGGGACCGACGAGAGGAACACGACCTCCGAGGTCGGGATCCAGGTCCCCACGTCGGCTCGGGCGTCGGCCAGCGACGCCCTGGCCTCGGACAGGGCGGTGTTGGCCTCGTTGACCGCGGTCTGGAGGTCGCTGAGGTCGGGCGACCGCAGCCGCTCGGCCTTGGCCTGCTCGGCCTCGGCCACCGCCAGCTCGGCACCGGTGATCGCCAGGTCCTGCTCGGTGTTGGTGCGGCTCTGGGCCGCCTTGGCATCGGCAACCACCCGCTCGGCGGCGCTGATGGCCTCGGCGTCCCCCGAGTCCCTTGCGTCGGTCAGCGCCCGCTCGGCGTCGGCGACGACCTGGGCCGCCTCGGCCTTGGTCTGATCGGCGGCGGCCCTGGTCGCGTCGAGGTTGGCCTCGGCCTGGTCGATCGCCAGGTCGAGCTGGCGGCGCTCCAGGTCGGTCACCGTGCCGCCGGCGTCGGCCAGGGCCGAGCGGGCCTGGGCCAGCGCCGCCTCGGTTGCCTCGACCTCGGCCTCGGCCCCGTCGACGGCGCCCTGCAGGCTGGCGTCGGGCTCGGGGGCGGGGTAGCCACCGTCCCGGTACAGCTCGGCCACGGCGGCGGACGTCTCGGTGGTGTAGGAGCCGTCGACGGTGCCGGGGTCGTGGCCGAGCCGGACCAGTGCCTCCTCCAACTGCTGGACGTCGGGGCCCTCGAGCCCGGGTATCAGGTTGCGGAACGCCGGGAGCTGGCCCTGGAGGGCGATGACCGGTCGGCCTGCCACCTCGATCAGGACGTCGCCCTCCGCGATCGTGTCACCCTCGGTCTTGACGAGGCGGGTGATGACCGACGATCCGACCGTGGAGCTGACCGGGAGCGGCGTCTCGTCGCTGAGTCGGATGGTGCCCCGGACGACGACGTTCTGCGACAGGGTCCGCAGCTCGACCGGCACCGTGATCAGGGACGGCTCGGGCGGCTCCTGCTCGGCTGCGATCTGCCCGGGTGACTTGATCTGTTGCCCGGCCACCCAGCCGATCCCGGCGGCGACGACGGCGACCGCAGCCACCATCGCCAGGATGCTCCGTCTGCCCACTGCCCTGTTGCCCCCGCCCGCTCGTGGCTCGTCGTCGGTTGCCCCGCGCCGGTGCTCAGCCGGCCCGGAACGGCTCGAGCTCGTCGGCGTAGGTGTCGAGGAACTCCTGCTCGTACTCAGCCTGGATGTCGGACATCAGTTCCCACTCGTTGTCGAACCCGCCCCCGCACTCGGTCACGGCGGCGGCCAGCTCGATCTCCTCGGCCTGCAGCTCACCGAGCCTGGCCTTGTCCTCGTCGGACAGCTCGGGCTCGTCGAACGGCTGGCTGAAGAGCTCGTCGAGCTCCTGCTCGCTCATCTGGGACATCTCCTCCTCGGAGACGCCGAAGTCGGGCTCGAAGCCGCTGGCGTAGGGGTCCATCGCCATCAGGTCGCTTTCCCAGCGCTCGTAGAGCGATTCCATGTCGGTGTACTCGAGGCCCTTGTCGGACACGCATCGGCTGATCTCGGCGGTGCGCTCGGCGATACGGGGGTCGGCCTCCATGCGCTGGTACATCTCCTGCAGCTCGTCTTCGAACTCCAGGTAGAACTGGTTGGTCTGGTCGGCCTCGTAGGCCTCACCCTGGCAGCCCTGGGGCTCCCAGTCGAAGCCCTCGTCGAATTGGGCCTCGATCTCCTCGTCGGAGAGCGACTGGTCCTCGAAGGCGCCGAAGTCCTGCGGGCCCCACAGGGCCTCCTCGTAGGCCGTCCGCTCGCTGTCGGACAGCGACTCGAGGTACTCCATGTTCGGGTCGACGAACTCCTGGTCCATCTCCTCGAAGCGGGAGTCGTCCCACCCCTTCAGGTTCGGGCCGACCTGCTGCTGGGAGAACCGCTGGGTGGTGATGCCGAAGCCCCACTCGGCCACCCACTCCTCGGAGCCCCAGTCGTCGACGTCGCTGGTGAAGGTGTTGAACTGGCTGTAGTCGACCGGTGTGTACTCGAAGCCCTGACGCTGCATGCAGACGGCGATCGCCTCCTCGCGCTGGCGCTCCTCCTCTTGCCACTGGGCCTGGGCGGCCTCGGGATCGGAGAAGAAGTCGCCCTGGCCGAGGAACTCGGCGAGGGGCGATGCGGTGGCCTCGGTGGTCTCCTCGTCGCTCGAGCCGCAGGCCGCAGCGAGCAGCGCGGCGGACACGACGGCGACGGCGGCCATGCGGATCCGGCCCGTGCCCCTGCTGGCGATGCGTGTTCGTTCGATCGTGTGCATCGGGTCCCTCCGGGTCCTCGAGGGCGCAGTAAGAAGGTTACGCTGCCGCCCGAGGTCGACCGTAGCACCTGGATGCTGATGCGGGGTCTCGCCCTTCTCAGCGGGCTCTCAGGAACCGTCTCCTCCGGCGCAGCGGCCCTCAGCCCAGGCGGTTCGCCCGGTACCAGCGGATCAGCGCATTGGTCGATCCGTCATGGTCGAGGTCGCCGTCGCCGGCCAGTTCCGGCTCGATGGCGACGGCCAGCACCTTGCCGAGCTCGACGCCGAACTGGTCGAACGAGTTGATCCCCCAGATCGTGCCCATGGTGAACACCTTGTGCTCGTAGAGGGCGATGAGCCGGCCGAGGGCCTCCGGGTCGAGTCGATCGCCGAGGATCGTGGTGGTCGGCCGGTTGCCGGTGAAGCGCCGCTGCGGGTCGTCGTGGTCCTGGCCGAAGGCCAGCGCCTCGGTCTGGGCGAACAGGTTTGCCATCAGCAGATCGTGGTGGGCCCCGATCGGGTCGGTGGCGTGGCTGAAGCCGATGAAGTCGGCCGGGATCAGCCGGGTGCCCTGGTGGATCAGCTGGTAGAAGGCGTGCTGCCCGTTGGTGCCGGGCTCGCCCCACACGATCGGCCCCGAGTCGACGATCACCGTGCGCCCCTCCCGGTCGACTCCCTTGCCGTTCGACTCCATGTCGAGCTGCTGCAGGTAGGCGGGGAACCGGGAAAGGTGGTCGGCGTAGGGGAGCACGGCGGTCGACTGGGCGGCGAAGAAGTTGGTGTACCAGACCCCGAGCAGGCCCATCAGCATCGGCAGGTTGCGCTCGGGCGGGGCCGACAGGAAGTGCTCGTCCATCTCCCGCATGCCGGCGAGGAACCGGTGGAAGCCGTCCGGTCCGATCGCCAGCATGAGCGACAGCCCGACCGCCGATGGCACCGAGTAGCGCCCGCCGACCCAGTCCCAGAACTCGAACATGTTGGTGGTGTCGATACCGAACTCGGCCACCCGCTCGGCGCTGGTCGACACCGCCACGAAGTGCTTGGCCACCGCCTCCTCGCCGAGCGCCCCGGTCAGCCAGGCCCTGGCCGAGCGGGCGTTGGTCAGGGTCTCGATCGTGCCGAACGTCTTCGACACGACGATGAACATGGTGGTCGCCGGGTCGAGGTCGACGAGGGCCTCGTGGAGGTCGGTCGGATCGATGTTCGACACGAATCGGAAGGTGCGGTCGCGGTCGCTGTGGGGTCGCAGGGCCCGGTAGGCCATGGCCGGACCGAGATCGGACCCGCCGATGCCGATGTTGACCACCGCCTCGATCGGTCGGCCGGTTGCGCCGACCCAACGTCCTCTCCGGACCTCGTCGCTGAACGCCGCCATCTTGTCGAGCACCCGGTGGACGTCGGCGACCACGTCGACCCCCTCGACGATGAGGCTGTCGCCCTTCGGTCGCCGCAGCGCCGTGTGCAGCACCGACCGGTCCTCGGTCGTGTTGATCCTGGCCCCGGCGAACATGGCGTCGCGACGCCCGGCGACGTCGGCGGTGGCCGCCAGCTCGACCAGCAGGTCGCGGGTCTCCACCGTCATCCGGTTCTTGGAGAAGTCGACGTGGAGGCCGGCGGCCTCCACGGTCAGGCTCGCCGCACGCCCGGGATCGTCGGCGAACAGCTGGGCCAGGGTGGCCCCCTCGATGGCGGTGGCGTGGTCGGCCAGCCTCCGCCAGATCTCGGTCTGGCTGATGGGGGTGGTGGTCATGGCCGCCAGGGTAGGCAGAGCCGGCGTCTGGCGGCGGCGATGTGATGACCCCGTCGGGCTATCGGAGCCAGACGGCGTCGTCCGGAGCGAGCCGGCCGTCGCCGGCAGGGTCGCTGCGGAGCAGGATCTCCGTGTGCTCGGGCAGGTCGATCGGCTCGTCTCCCATGTTGACCACACACGTCATGCCGCTGCCTCGGCGGTAGGCGACGACGTCGGCGCCGAGGTCGAGCACCTCCAGCTCCTCGTCGGCCGCAGCCCACCGGCGACGCAACGCGAGCGCCATCCGGTACAGCGACAGCGACGATGCGGCGTCGTCGGCCTGGACCTCGGCGGCCAGGTCGGACCAGCCGATGGGCTGGGGCAACCACGGCTTGCCGTCGCCGAAGCCGAGCGAGGGGCCGTCGGCCGTCCAGGGCAGCGGTACGCGGCAGCCGTCGCGGCCCTTCTGGGTGTGGCCCGAGCGCTCCCACACCGGGTCGTCGAGCACCTCGGCCGGGAGGTCCCACGCCTCGGGCAGCCCGAGCTCCTCGCCCTGGTAGATGTAGGCCGAGCCCGGCAGCCCGAGGAACAGCAGGGCGGCGGCCCTGGCTCGCCGCCGACCGAGGTCGACGTCGAGCGCGTCGACGGGGCCGGTGACCGGCCAGGTCCGCCAGTTGGTGTCGTTCGGCAGCCCGTAGCGGGTGGTCTCCCGCATGACGTCGTGGTTGGACAGCACCCAGGTCGACGTCGAGCCGACCTCGGCCGCGGCCGCCGCCCCTTCGGTGATCACGGTCCCGAACTGCTCGGCGTCCCAGGGGGACTCGAGGAACGAGAAGTTGAACGACTGGTGGTACTCGTCCGGCCGCAGATAGAGAGATAGGCGGTTGGGGGCGACCCAGGCCTCGGCCACCATCATCCGGTCGTCGTAGCCGTCGAGGATCTCCCGCCAGCCCCGGACGATCTCGTGGACGCCGTCGCGATCCCAGTGGGCGTGATTGGCCTTCCGGGGCGAGCCGAGGATCTGCTGGGTCTCGGCTCCGAGGTCGGGGAACGTCGGGTCCTTGACCAGCCCGTGGGCCACGTCGATGCGGAACCCGTCGATCCCCCGGTCAAGCCAGAACCGCAGCACGGCGTGGAACTCGTCCCGGACCTCGGGGTGGTCCCAGTTGAGGTCTGGTTGCTCGGGAGCGAAGAGGTGGAGGTACCACTGGCCGTCGTCGAGCCGGGTCCAGGCGGGCCCGCCGAAGACGCTGGCCCAGTCGGTCGGGGGCTCGGCGCCATCGGGGCCACGCCCGTCACGGATGTGGTAGCGCGACCTGGCCGGATCGCCTGGTGCGGCGGCGATGGCCTCCTGGAACCAGACGTGCTGGTCTGAGGAGTGGTTGGGGACCAGATCGGCGATGACCTTGATGCCGAGCCCGTTCGCCTCGGCGATCAGGCGCTCGGCCTGCTCGACGTTGCCGTAGCGGGGCTCGATCACCCGGTAGTCGGTCACGTCGTAGCCACCGTCGGCCAGGGGCGACTGGTACCAGGGGTTGATCCAGACGGCGTCGACGCCGAGGTCCCGCAGGTACGGCAGACGGGACCGGAGGCCCTCGATGTCGCCGGTCCCGTCGCCATCGCCGTCGGCGAAGGAGCGGATGTACACCTGATAGACGACGCCACGGCGCCACCAGGGGACGTCGGTACCGGCGGAGGTTGGGTCGGTCGCTTCGCTCATCCTCAACGACGCTAGCGGCGGTACCGCCCGGTTCGGATCGACGAGCGATCGGGCCCGTTCCCGAACCGAGAATCTCCGAACGTTGCACCGCGTGGGCGCCGATTCCTGGTATCTCTAGGAGTCCCATCCGCCGTGGGGTGAGGGCTAACACCCCGTCGGCGATCCCGGGCCCCGATGCCCGGACCCGGTCATCGCAGCCTTGAGGGTGGGCTGCGATGACCGGGATCGATGGAGCCGATCGTCTGACAGGGATCGATCGCCCGTTCGGGTTTGATGTCGGTGGTGACGGGTACGGTTGTGAGCATGACTTGCCGCTCGTGCGGTGCCGAGGTTCCGTCGACCGCCCGCTTCTGCCCGAGCTGTGGCGCCTCCCAGGCCACCGCAGACGAGGAGCGCCGCATCGTCACGGCCCTGTTCGCCGACATCGTCGGTTTCACCGGCCTGGCCGAGCGGCGAGACCCCGAGGAGGTCAAGCACCTCGTCGACCGGGCGTTCGACCTGTTGACCGCCGAGGTCACCGCCTTCGGTGGTGTGGTCGACAAGATCGTCGGCGATCAGATCGTGGCCCTGTTCGGTGCCCCCGTCGCCCACTCTGACGACGCCGAGCGGGCGGTCCGGGCCGGTCTCAGGATGCAGGCCACGATCGACGATCTGGCCGCCGACCTCGCCGCCGATCAGGAGCCGGCGGTCCGCCTGCGCATCGGGATCAACACCGGCGAGGTGCTGGTCGGCAGCTCCAGCACGGGTGGCGACTACACGGCGATGGGCGACGTGATGAACACCGCCTCCCGGCTGCAGGACATGGCCGACCCCGGGCAGGTCCTGGTCGGTGACGCCACCCGCCAGGCCACCGGTGACGCCATCCGCTACCAGCGGGTGGGCTCGCTGCCGGCCCGGGGGCGGGAGCGCCCGATCGACACCTGGTTCGCCGTCGAGGTCACCCGGCTCCCCGGCGCCCACCGCCGCAAGGCCGAGGTCTTCGTCGGTCGTGAGCCCGAGCTGGCCTTCCTCGAGTCCCAGGCGGCGATGGCCGTCGAGTTGGGCACCGCCCAGCTGTCGGTGGTCGTCGGCGAGGCCGGCATGGGCAAGTCACGCCTGGTCGACGAGGCGGTCGTCCGCCTCGCCGAGCGGTTCGACAGCCTCGCCCTCAAGGGTCGGTGCGTCGCCTACGGCGAGGCCAACGTGTGGTGGCCGATCGGCGAGGTGCTGCGCAAGCTCTACGACATCGACCCCGAGCTCGGTCCCGAGGCAACGGAGGCTGCGCTCGGCAACGCACTCGGGCAGCGCTTCGGCCAGGGTGACCCCGAGGTCGCCCGGTGGATGGTGGCGCTGCGCCACGCCCTCGGTCACGACACGCCGCTCCGAGGCGGTGACCGCAACCGGAACCGGGCCGAAGTGTCGCTGGCGGTGTCGCACGTGCTCGAGCACGAGCTGCGTCGGCGGCCGGTGGCGCTGGTGCTCACCGACATGCACTGGGCCGCCAATGCCGTGTGGTCGCTGATCGAGCACCTGCTCGGCGAGCTGGCCCGCTACCCGCTGATGATCCTGCTGTCGGCCGACTCGCTCGATCGGTCGGAGGTGGTCGATGGCCGCCATGGCACCGGCGTGCTGCGTCTCGGCCCGCTCGGGGCGGAGGCCTCGCGTCAGCTCCTGCGCGAGATCGGGGCCGACCTGCCCGACGTCACGGTCGATGCGCTGGTCCAGCGCTCGGGCGGGAACCCGTTCTTCCTCGAAGAGCTGGCCAGCCTCGTCCTGACCAGCGGCGGTCTGGTCGAGGGCGACCTGGCCGGCGACATCGGGCAGCTGCCGGGCACATTGCGAGGCATCGTGGCCGCTCGGCTCGATGCGCTCGAGGCCGACCAGCGGGCCCTGATCGAGGACGCCTCGGTCCTGGGCCGCTCGGGATCGATCGCCGGGCTGACCAGCCTGGCCCACGAGGTCCGTGGGGTCGATTCGGTCGAGGAGCCGCTCGCCGATCTGGTCGACCTCGACCTGCTGGCCGTCAGCGGTGGGCGCTACGAGTTCCGCTCCGACCTGGTCCGCGACGTCGCCTATGGCACGCTGACCAAGACCACCCGGGCCAGGCGTCACGTCGGGATCGCCACGTTCCTCGAGAACAGCCTGACGAGCCGCCCTCGAAACTCGATCATCGTCGCCATCGCCGAGCACTACCGCTCGGCCGCCCAGCTGGTCGACGAGCTGACGCTGATCCCGGGGATCGACCGGGATCGGGTGGTCGAGCGGGCGCTGGTGTGGTTGCGGCGAGCGGCCGATCGGGCCGAGGAGGTGGGCGAGCCGGCCCAGGCCGCCCGCTGGTACGACCACGGGGTCGAGCTGGCGACCTCGGTCGGGGCCGAGGTGGAGACGCTGGCCGGCTTCCTGTTCGGACGGGCCCAGGCCCGGTGTGAGGTCCACGAGCTCGGCGGGGCCAGGGCCGACCTCGACCGGTTGGAGCCGTTGATCCAGGGTGATCCGGTGATGGCGGCCCGGGCGCTCGTCGTCCGGGGCGACGTCGACCGCAAGGCCGGTGATCTCGATCGAGCGGCAAACGAGCTCCGCGAGGCGGCCGACCGGTTGGCCGTGCTCGCGGTCCCCGGTGAGCAGGCGCTCGCGCTCCGGTTGCTCGGGATCACCGAGATGGAGCGCAACGACGACTCGCTCGCCCATCAGGCGCTCGACTCGTCTCGCCAGGTGGCGGCCCGAGCCGGCGACAATCGCTCCGAGGCCTGGGCGCTGCAGAGCCTGGCCTGGCATGCCTTCGTCCGGGGCGACGTGCACTCGGCCGACGATCTGATCAATCAGGCGACCGACATCTTCGCCGAGCTGGGCGACCGTGGCGGCCTGGCCTGGACTCGGGGCCTGCAGGCGTGGGTCGGGTTCCATCTCGGGCACTGGGATCGGGCCAGGGAGTTGGCGGCGACCGTGCTGCCCGAGGTCCGCCGCCGTGGCGATCCCTGGGGCGAGTCGATCATGCTCAACCTGTCGGCCTCGCTGGCGTTGTGGAGCGGGCACGCCCGGGAGGCCCAGGAGCTCGCCCGCCAGGCGCAGGCGGTGGCCGAGCGGGCCGAGGTCCACAGCCTGGTGATCCAGTCGATGGCGTTGGAGGGTCGGGCGATGGTGTCGCTCGGCCGGATCGACGACGGCACCACGCTGCTCGAGCGGGCGTTCCTCACCGCCGAGCGGCTCGGCGACGAGAACGCCCGCCGGCTGGCCGTCATCTCCAACTGCGCCTCGGCCGCCCGGTTGGGTGAGCCCGAGCGGGCGATCCGGTGGGCCGCCCGCTTCGACGGCATCCACGAGAACCCGGCTGCGGTCGGCGAGACCGATCTGGCCGTGTCGGTCGCCTTGGCGTTGTTGCAGCGGGGGGCCGTGGCCGAGGCGGCGACCCAGCTCGACTGGCAGGGTGAGGCCGAGGGGGCCAGCGGCCGCTACGAGGAGGCGGTGGCGGCGGTGCTGGCCGTGATCCAGGGCCGCCATGAGGACGCCGAGCGGGCGGTGCGGAGCGTGTTGGCCGGGCCGTCGACGTACCTCGACCGCAGTCTGGCCTGGTCGGCCAGGGCATCGTCGCGGTTCCGCCTCGGGGATCCGGCCGGGGCCGAGGAGGCGCTGGCGTCGGCCCGGGACGAGCTGCGACCGACCGATGACCAGATCAGCCGCCTGCTGCTCGGCCTGGTGGCTGCACTGTGCGGTCAGGGTGGTGTCGACGACGCCCAGCAGCGGCTGCGCAGCGCCGGCCTCGACCCGACCGGGTGGTGGACGGTCTGGGCCCTCGCCACCGACCGCCGTCCGGCCGAGCTCTGACCCGACCCGGCCCCTGACGGCCCGGCCTGCAAGATCGTCGACGGCGAGGCGCTCGCCGACGTCGGTCGCCTCGCTGCTCGACGTCGAGACGCCGCCTCCGCCCCCGACAGCCACATCGATTCGCCTCGGAGCGACAGCCTGCTCACTCCAATTCCTGGGGTTCGTTCCGTCGGTGGATTCGCCTCGGAGCGACAACCCGCTGGCGCCGGTCCCTGGGGTTCGTTCCGTCGGTGGTTTCGCCTCGGAGCGACAACTGATGGCCATGCGCGCCGCGCTGCGCGGGCTGGTGCCGGGCGGTCCGGTTCGCCTCGGAGTGACAGGTGTTGGCCGGGTGCACGGTTCGGGCGTTTGGGCCGTGCCGATTCGCCTCGGAGCGACAGCGTGTAGTGGGCGCAGTCGCAGCTCCGTCTCGCGGGGGTTCGCCTCGGAGTGACAGGTGTTGGCCGTGTGCGCGGCGTCGGGGTTTCGGGTCGTGGTGGTTCGCCTCGGAGCGACACTGCGGGCACGGGCCCTTGCGGTCTCCACTTCAGCCGGTTGTCGCTCCGAGGCGCAACGGAACGCCGACGGCGCCCACGGCTGCGGCTGCGGCGCCGAGCGGAACCCCGCCCACTGTGGCGAGTTCAAGGGGTGGTGATTGCACCTGAGGGTGTGGTTCCACCGGTCAGGGCGTGATGGCGGCGATGATGCCGCTGTCGACACACAGTCCCTGACCAGTGGAGGTTCCAGCATGCCAGCTCGCCCGTTGACGTTGTCTGAGCGCGAGGAGATACGGGCCGGGATCGCTCGTGGAGAGTCCAACGTGGCGATTGGTCGCCGTCTTGGCCGTCACCGATGCACGATCGGTGCTGAGATCGCTCGTAACGGTGGCCGTGGCACCTGCCGGGCGTTCCGAGCTCACGACGCGGCCGCGCTGCGTCGGCGCCGACCGAAACGGCCGCTGTTCGAGCCACCCGATCCTGGCCGCTCATGTCCAGGCCCGCTTGGAGGCCAAGGACTCACCGATGACGATCGCCATCGAGCTGGCCCAGGGCCACTACCCCGAGATCGAGGTCACGGTGTCTCACGAGACGATCTACCAGGCGGTCTATGACCCCTGCGACCGGGGCCTTCCCCGAGGGCTTCACCGACACCTTCACCGCCGGCGCCGGTTCCGACACCGGCGGGGTTCTCGGCACCGCAGGGACTGGCGCGAAGATCTCCCATCGATCCGGTCCCGACCGGCGATCGCCGACGAACGGGTCGAGGTCGGTCATCTCGAAGGCGACCTCATCATCGGAACCCAGGCCAGTCGCAGCGCGATCGCGACCGTGTTCGACCGCACCAGCCGCTACCTCTGGATGGCCGGCCTTCCCGATGGGCGCGATGCCGAGCAGACCCTGGAGGCCATGACCGCCCTGTTGAACCGGATCCCACCCGGCCTGCGGCGCACCCTGACCTGGGACCAGGGACAAGAGATGGCCCTCCACCACACACTGACCGACCGGTGCGGGATCGCCGTCTACTTCGCCGAGCCTCATTCGCCCTGGCAACGGCCCACGAACGAGAACGGCAACGGCATCATCCGCCGCTACGTCGGCAAGCACACCGACCTGTCCATCTACACACCCCGAGACCTACGAGCCATCGAAACCCGCATCAACTCCACACCCCGACGCATCCACGGCTGGGCCACCGCCCAACACATCTACGATCAAGCAGTCGCCGTGACCACTTGAACTCGCCTGTCACAGCGTCGAACTATCGTTCGATTCATGGAACTCACTGCACGGACGACCTACCAGCCATCGACCGAGGCGCTGTGGGGCCGCGGTCTGCGGTACCTGATGCTCGACGAGCTCCGCCGACGGCCCTCGATGACGGTCGCCGAGTTGGTCGCCATCATCGGTGGCTACGGGTTCACCCTCAACGGTCGACCGTCGAAGGTCGTGTCCGACACGCTGCGATGGGAGGTGCGGGCCGGTCGGGTCGAGCGCCTGGCTCGGGGTGTCTATCGGTACCGGCCCACCCGGCGGAGCATCATGCGGCGGGTCGTCATCTTCGCCAGACTGTGCCGACGTTGGATGCACGCCGCACAGACCGGTGGTCGGCTGCCGCCGGTCCCCGACGAGAAGCGACCGCCCTACCGGCGGCTCCAAGCCGCCAACCGCCCGCCCTGGGGTCACCTCGGATGGTTGTGGACCACCTAGACCTCGACCGGGAGCCGCTCGAAGAACTCGACGATCGAACGGGCCATCGCCTCGGGCGCCTCCATCGGCCCGAAGTGGCTCAACCCCTCGACCTCGTGCCACTCGCCGCGGCCGAGCGCATCGGCGATCCGCGGCGCCAGCTTCGGCGGCAGAGCGTTGGCCTCGTTGATCGCCGCTCCCGACACCACCAGCGCCGGGATCTCGATCGTGGCGAGCTGGTCGAAGCTGATGGTGGCCATCGAGCCGAAGACTCTCGCCTCGTCCTCACCGCGGCACGACAAGCGCACACCACCCTCGGTCGGAAAGGTGCCGATCTCCACATAGCCCTCGACCGACCGGGGGTCGCACAGCGAATACGGCGGCTTGGACCGGAAGCGAGTGATGGCGTCGTCGATCGAGTCGAAGTCCATGCGCCGACGACGGGACATCTCGACGAGTGCGCTCGGCCCGTCGCCCGGCCGCCGCTCGAGGTCGTCGGGTACCAGGACTGGCTCGAACAGCCACAGGCCCCGGAACAGCCGCTGCGCCGACGGATGATCTCTGGCCGCCATCACCGCCGACGCTGCGCCGAGCGAATGGCCGGCGAAGGCGACCGGTCCTCCGATCGCCTCGACTGCGGCGACCACGTCACCGGCGAGGTCCTCCCGAGCGACCGAGTAGTCCTCCCGGGTCGGTCGGGATCGGCCGTGGCCCCGGAGATCCAGTCCGTAGAGGCGGAAGTGCGGCGCCAGCGCCGGCAACGCAGGCGCCCACATGCCGGCATTGAGCCCGTTGCCGTGACTCAGCAACAGCGGCGGCCCCTCGGCCGATCCGCCGAAGTCGTGCAGGGCCACCGGCTCGCCGTCGGCGCTGGTCAGCACCGAGACCTCATCGTGCTCGAACGCGCTCATACCGGCCCGACCGTAGTGGTGATCACCACCACCATGGCCAACTACGCTCCCGCGATGCGTGACCTGCTGAATCCCTCGGCCTCGTCCGGCACCGTTCTGCTGTCGAACGTGCCGTGTCGCCAACGGCGCAGCCTCGACGGCCGATGGCGGTTCATCGTCGATCCGTATGACCTCGGCTACGTCGACATCCTGACCCGTCGCAACCGGCAGGGCTTCTATCGCGACCACAAGCCGAGGCACAAGGGCGACCGCATCGAATACGACTTCGACTGGTCCGACGAGTTGGTGGTCCCCGGCGACTGGAACACCCAGGATCCGACACTCCACTACTACGAGGGGACCGTCTGGTACCGCACGACCGTGCAGGTCGACGCCGTCGACCCCGCCACCGATCCGACCAACCGCACCTTCGTGCACGTCGGCGCGGCCAATCACACCGCACGGGTCTTCCTCGACGGCGAGGAGCTCGGGTGCCACGTCGGTGGCTACGGGCCGTTCGCCGTCGAGGTCACCGGCCGCTTGACCCCGGGCACCCACTCGCTGGTCATCCAGGTCAACAACCGGCGCGAGCCCGATCGGGTGCCGGCGATGCGCTCCGACTGGTGGAACTTCGGGGGGCTGCACCGCAGCGTCGACCTCGTCACGGTCCCCCGGGTCTTCCTTCGAGACGCCTGGGTGACGATGGATGCCGACGGTTCGCTCGTCGCCGGGGCCACCGTCGACGCCGGTGACCCGACCACCGACGCCGCCACCACAGCCGACGTGACACTCGAGCTGGTCGATTCGGGCCTCACGGTCATGCTCGATCCGGTGGTCGATCGGCCCGGCGAGTTCGCCGCCCGATTCGAGGCCGACGTGGAGCGCTGGCATCCCGGCCGGCCGGTGCTCCACCGAGTGCGCTGGCGATGTGCGACCGGCCAGGCCGGCGGTGGCGACGTCGACACGTTCGACGACGACGTCGGCTTCAGGACGGTCGCCGTCGACGGCAACCGTATCCTCGTCAACGGCGAGCCGACCTTCCTTCGGGGCATCTCGATCCACGGGGAGGGGCCCTCCGGTGGACGGCGGGCCAACGGCCCCGAGGACGCCAGCACCCTGCTCGATTGGGCCGCCGACCTGGGGGCCAACTTCGTCCGCCTCGCCCACTACCAGCACGACGAGCACATGGTCAGGGAAGCCGACCGACGAGGCCTCCTCGCCTGGTGTGAGCTGCCCGTCTACTGGAACATCGCCTGGGATGACCCCCGGGTCCTCGGCAACGCACTGGCCCAGGCCGAGGAGCTGGTCGTCCGAGATCGCAGTCGGGCCGCCGTTGCCCTCTGGTCGGTGGCCAACGAGACCCTGCCGGGCGAGGGGCGCCACGAGTTCCTCGCTGCGCTCGTCGACCGGGTCCGCGAGCTCGACCCGACCCGCCTGGTGAGCGGCGCCCTGATCACGCTGCCGACCGGCGGGCTCGACTTCACCGCTGACGACGAGTTCGGCTCCATCCTCGACGTCGTGGCCATCAACCAGTATCTCGGGTGGTACTACGGCGAACGCGACGAGATCCCATCGGCCACGTTCACGACGCCGTGGCGCAAGCCGATCCTGTTCAGCGAGCTCGGTGCCGGCGCCAAGCACGGGCTCCGCGGTGACGAGGACGAGATCTGGACCGAGGAGTTCCAGGCTGCGGTGTACCGAGCCCAGCTCGAGATGATCGGCCGCCAGCCCGACTGCGCCGGGCTCTCGCCCTGGATCCTCAAGGACTTCCGCACGCCGTTGCGGGTCCTGCCCCAGGTCCAGGACGGCTACAACCGCAAGGGCCTCGTGTCCGAGGAGGGCGAGCGGAAGCTGGCGTTCGACGTCTTGGCCGAGGCCTACCGGCAGATGGCTTGACCGGCGGTCGGGCTCAGCCAGCGCCGGGGATGATGAGCTCCTGGCCGGGCTGGATGGCGTTCACGTCGCTGATCTGGTTGGCCTCGGAGATCGCATCGACCGAGACGCCGAAACGCTCGGCGATCACCGACAGGGTGTCGCCCGGCTCGATGATGTAGGTCCCGGCTGGCGCCGTCGAGGTCGGCACGGTCGTGGTCGTCGTCTCGGTTACCGGCGGCAGGGTGGTCGACGACGGCGGGACCACCGTCTGATCGCTGACCACACGGATCCCGGCGGCCACCGGCTCGGCGCCGTCCGTGGAGTCGGCCACCGCCCCCTCGGGAGCCGATCGGCCGCAGCCAGCGACCCCGAGGGCCAGGACGACGGCTGCCACGGCGACGACGAGCCGCTGCCCGGGCAGCGGGAGCCGGTCGGCGCCGCCTGGTCGAAGCCTGTTGGTCACTCCACGAGTATGGCCCACGGTCGTCGTCGATCTGCGGAGGCCCACGACCAGAATGCTCATCGGCGACCGCCGCCACGGCGCTTGCGTCGCTGATCCGACCGGGAGCGCCGACGGGTGTTGGAGCGCTCGTCGTCCCGTCGACGTTCCGCCTCCGCCCGATCCCGCGACTCCGACCGCCTGGCGAACTCCTCCAACTGCTCCTCCTGCAGCGCCAGCTCAGCCTGCAGGTCTCGCCAGTGCTCGAGTCGGCGCTGCGGGATCAGCCCGTCGGCCACGGCCGCCTGGACGGCGCAACCCGGTTCCGACCGGTGCTCACAGTCGGCGAAGCGGCACTGCGGCACCTCGCCGGCGATCTCGGGAAACGTCCGGTCGAGCCCCTCGTAGGCCTGCCACAGACCGATCTCCCGGATGCCCGGCGTGTCGATCATGAACCCGCCGTCCGGCACGGGGATCAGGTCGCGGGTCACGGTCGTGTGCCGGCCACGCCCGTCGCTGGCCCGGACCTCGCCGGTCCGCTGCACGATGCCGTCGGTCAGCGCGTTGACCAGCGTCGACTTCCCGATGCCGCTCAGCCCGAGCATGGCGACGGTCCGCCCGGGAGCCACCCGCTCCGCGATCCGATCGAGCCCGCGCCCCGAGACCGTCGACACGGCTAGTACCTCGACCCCGGGGGCCACCTCCCGGACCGAGGCGACGGCGGCCTCGACGTCCTCGCTGGCATCGGCCTTGGTCAGCACCACGATCGGCTCGGCCCCGGACTGCCAGGCGACGACGAGCTGGCGCTCGATGCGCCGGATGTTGAGATCGCGGTCGAGGCCGTGCATCACGAAGACGTCATCGATGTTGGCGGCGAGCACCTGCGGCTCGGGGACCCGCCCCGCGGCACGCCGCATCAACGCCGACCGCCTTGGGGCGATGGCGGCCAACACCGGCCCGTCGTCGGCGCCGTCACCCGGGCCGTCGTCGACCACGACGGCGAAGTCGCCGGTGGCGGGATCGACCTCGGCCTGGCTCCGGATCGACGCTGAGGCGGCGAGCACGGCGTCGGCGCCGGTGAAGACCAGGCTGTAGCCACGGCTCACCTGGGCGATCCGGCCCGGCACGGCGTCGGCAGGCTCGTGGTCAGCGCCGGCCATGGCCTCGGCCGCCCAGGTGGCGAGCTCGGCGTCCCAGCCGAGCGAGGCGAGATCCGGCGTGAGCCTGGCGAGGTCGTCGATCATGGGCCCGGCGGCCGCCCCACCGTCTCGCGCAGGAACTCGAGCTGCAGCCACAGCAGGTTCTCGGCCACCACCTCCTGCGGGGTCATGTGGGTCACGCCAGACAGGGGCAGCACCCGGTGTGGTGCGCCGGCGGCCAGCAGCGCCGAGCTGAGCTGGAGGGTGTGGGCGGCCACGACGTTGTCGTCGGCCAGCCCGTGGATCAGCAGCAGCGGTCTGGTCAGCCGGTGGGCCTCGGCCAGCAGGTCGGTCTGCTCGTAGTGGATCGGCTGCAGATCGGGCCGACCGAGATAGCGCTCGGTGTAGTGCGTGTCGTACAGCCGCCACGTGGTCACCGGGGCCCCGGCGATCGCCGCGTGGATCCGGTCGGGGCGGCGCAGCGCCGCCAGCGCCGCCAGGTACCCGCCGAACGACCAGCCTCGGATCGCCACCCGCTCGAGGTCGAGGATCTCGAACTCCTCGGCGGCGGCATCGAGCGCCTCGATCTGGTCCGTCAGCACCGGCTCGGCCAGGTCGCCCCACACCTGGCGCTCCCAGGCCGGACCTCGCCCCGGCGTGCCCCGCCCGTCGGTGACGACCACCACGAAGCCCTGGTCGGCGAACCACTGCGACACGAGGTGGGGGGCGTGGGTCTTCAGAACCCGCTGGGCGTGGGGGCCGCCGTAGGGATCGAGCAGGACCGGCAACGGACCGGCGCCCTCGTAGCCGGTCGGGAAGAACACCGCCGACTCGAGGCGGTCGGCCCCGAGCCGGCAGAACGCCGGGGCGGCGACGATCGGCGACGGGAGCGAGTGATCGGCCACGACGGCCAGCGACTCACCCAGCGATCCGTCCGGGCCGAGCGCCCGCAGCGTGACCCTGGCACCCATGGCCTCGGGCGTCGTGCTGGTCAGCGCGACGAGCACGTCCTGGCCGTCGCTCCCGCCGATGGCGGCACCGTGCACGCCGGGTTGGTCGGTCAGTGCGACCGGTGGCCCGCCGTCGAGGTCGACGGCCAGCACGTGGATCTCGGTCGGGACCGTCCATGCGGTCACCACCGCCCGTCCACCGACAACACCGACGATCGAGCGCACCTGCACCTCCGGCCCGGTCAGCGGCCGGCCGTCGAGCACGAGGGCCCGGTGACCCGGCCCGGCCGGATCGGGATCGGTGGCGGTCGGCGACAGGTCCTCGACCGTCAACAGGCCCCGCTCGCACGGCGTCGGTGAGCTGGCGATCAGCTCGACCCACACGTCGTCGGTCACGAGGCGCCGCTCGGTGAGGGTGAGCCCGTCGAGATCGAGCGAGGCGATCGACACCTCCCGCTGGCTCCTCGTCTGGCGCACCACCAGCGGCGGGTGCTCGCCCGACCACACGACGTTGGCCAGGTACTCGAAGCGGTCGTCGTCGCTCCACGCCACCGGCCTGGTCGAGCCGTCGAGGTCGACGAGATGCAGTTCGACCGAGGCGTTCGCCGTGCCGGCGGCCGGGTAGCGAACGGCGGTCGGCTCCCGGTCCGGATGGGCCGGATCGGCGATCCACCACGTCCGGACCTGAGACTCGTCGACCCGGGTGACCAGCAGCCGAGTCGAGTCCGGACTCCACCAGTAGCCCCGGCTGCGCTGCATCTCCTCGGCGGCGATGAAGTCGGCCCGACCCCAGGAGACGGTCTCGGCCTCGGCGGCGACCAGTGCCCGATCGTCGCCGTTGGCCAACTCGACCACCCGCAGGTCGTCGCCGGAGACGTAGGCGACGTTGGCGCCGTCCGGGCTCGGCCGTGGGTCGAACACCGGGCTGCGGGCCGGCGGCGCCGACACCTCCCCGCTGGCCAGGTCGACCACGTACAGCGCCCCGGCCAGGGCGAAGCAGGCCAGGCGACCGCTTCGATCGGTGGCAAAGCCGACGATGCCGCCGGCGGACTCCCTGGCCCGCTCGCGCCTGGCCCGCTCGGCCGCCGGCAGGTCGCTCTCGTCGACGCCGATCCCGGCCGGATCGACCAGCAGGCGTTCCTCGCCGGACCTATCGAGCGACCACAGGCACAGCACCGGATCGCGCCCGCTGCGCGACCGGAGGAAGAGCACCCGGTCGGCGTCGAGCACGGTCACGTTGCGAGGAACCCCGACGGAGAATCGCCTGGTTCGGGCATAGTGGCCGGGAAACGCCTCGGGGTCGGGAGAGCCGGCCGCTGAGCCGGTCGGTTCGGGGGGTGCGCTCACCTCGCGAACCGTATCAGCCGGCTCGTCGGCGATGGCCGCCGAACCCGCTGCTCGGGCTTCGGGTTGGCCGCCCGTGGCCGATACACTGGCGACAGCGATCACCTCGCTCGGCGCGATTCAGACCATCGATCGGGATCGAATCGAGCCGGCCCCTCCGGGATCGGGTCCCCCAGCCGTCCCGTCACAAGGAGTACACACACATCATGTCTGATCTGAAGGTCTGGATCGATCAGGATCTCTGCACCGGTGACGGTCTCTGCGCCGAGATCGCGCCCGACGTGTTCTTCGGCATGGACGACGGGCTGTACTACGTCAAGGAATCGGCCGAGAACTTCGGCACCGAGAAGCTGTTCGACGGCGAGGCCAACCCGGCCGGCGCCGAGGGCATGGCCCGGATCCCCGAGGGCGGCCTCGAGCGGGTCATCGAGTCCGCCGAGGAGTGCCCCGGCGAGTGCATCTTCATCGACGTCCCCGAGTAGATCGTCGCTGACCGCGCCCGCCGTCGATTGCGGCCGGAGCTGGTCACCACGAACTAACGAGGCTGGGCCGAAAGGCTCAGCCTCTGTCGTTTTCGGCCGACGGGATCGGCGTGCGTATGGTCAAGGCCGTCCTGGCCGGCCTCCTCGTCGTGGCCCTCGGACTCATGTGGACCAACCGGGCGTCGGTCGTCGATGCCTACCGGTCCGGCGAGGAGACGACCCCGCTCCGGCTCGGCGGCGTCGACCTCGACGTCGCCAGCACCGCCATCGAGCCGTCGCCCTATCGTCGACCGGCGGCGCCCGATAGCTCCGCCCCCGCTCAGCCGGTGGTGCTCGGCCTCGGGGCCGAGCCGCCGGAGATCGACGAGCCGACGCTGGCCGGGGGAGAGGCCAGGCTGATCGGAACCGTCGTCGGACCCGACGGACCGGTGTCCGGAGCCGTCGTCCGTATCGAGCGCCACGGCGACCAGGGTGTCGCCACCATGGACGCCATCACGGGCGACGACGGCGGTTGGGCCATCGCCCCCCTGGCCGGCGGCCGCTATCGGGTCCGGGCCTGGTTGCCGGGCCTGCTGACGATGGGTCGGTCCGAGGTCCGGTTCGTGGCCGAAGACGAGCTCGCGACCTTCGACTTCTCGTTGTGGGGCATCGACCCGACGCCGGTCATCGAGCTCGTCGACGGCGGACCCCTCTACGAGGGCCTGGCCAGCCCCGTCGCGCTGGTCGCCGGCTGGCGGTCGGTCGACGCCGACGGCCTCGTCGTCACCAACCCGCTGGTCGGAGCGCCGATCACCGTCGAGTCGACCGCCCAGGTCGAGGTGCTGAGCGCCCAGCCGCTGCTGACCGACGCCAGCGGGGTGGCGCTGGTGCAGCTCCGCTGCGTGCCGACGCCGTCGGTCGACGCCTCCGCGCCCGGGGCCGGAGGCTCGCTGACCGCTCGCCTCGGCACGATCGAGTCGACCTTCGTCCTGCCCGGTTGCCGCCCGGTTCCCGAGCCCGACCCCCAGCCGGACGGCGGCCCCGACCCCGACTCGGACCAGCCGGCCGTGCCGTCGCCCGGCCCGGCGAACGACCCGCCGACCGGACCAGACCCCGAGGCCGACCTCGATGGCTGATCCCCGGTCGCCACTCGATCGCCCGGGTCGCGTCTACCCGACGTTGCTCGGCGGGCTGCGCCTGCTCGCAGCCCTTGCCCTGACGGCTGTCGTCCTGCCGCCGGTCGCCGGCGCGGTGGCCGTCACCACCCTCATCCGCGGTCCGCTCCCCGTCGGCGACCTCCCGGAGGAACGGGACACGGTGACGGCCGAGCCGTCGCTCGTCTACGACGCCTCCGGTCGCCAGATCGCGCTGTTCCGGGGCTTCGACCAGAGCAAGGAGATCGACGCGGACGACGTGCCCCAGGTGCTGATCGACGCCGTGGTGGCGATCGAGGACCGGCGGTTCTGGGAGCACGACGGCGTCGACTACGAGGGCATCGCCAGGGCGGCCAGGACCAACCTCGAGGTCGGCGGCGTTGCCCAGGGCGGTTCGACGATCACCCAGCAGCTGGTCAAGAACCTCTACCTGACCCGCGAGCAGACCATCGAGCGCAAGGTCGAGGAGGCGCTGCTGGCCATCGAGCTCGAGAAGCGGATGACCAAGGACGAGATCCTCTTCGGCTATCTCACCTCGTCGTACTACGGGTCGGGCGCCTACGGGATCGGGGCCGCCGCCGAGATCTACTTCGACAAGCCGGTGGCCGAGCTCGACGTGTCCGAGGCGGCAACGCTGGCCGGTGTGGTCAAGGCCCCGTCCCGGCTGTCGCCGTACGTCGACCGGGAGGCGGCCGACGAGCGACGCCGGCTGGTGCTGCAGGCCATGCTCGATCAGGGCTACCTCGACGAGGACGAGTACGACCGGGAGGCCAGGCGTCGGCTGTGGTCGGCCGATGACGCCGGCCCGCCCGGTGGGCCGGTCACCCTGCTGGTGCCACGACCGGCCAAGGGGGCCATCCACTACCCCTACTTCGTCGACTATGTCGAGGCCGAGCTGCTCGAGCGGCTCGGGCCCGACCTCGTCTACAACGGCGGTCTCACGATCGAGACCACGATCGAGCCCCGCCTGCAGGCCGCGGCGGAGACGGCGGTCGACGATCGCCTGGACGGCACCGAGTATCCGGTCGAGATGGCGGCGGCAACGATCGACCCGACCACCGGGCACGTGGTCGCCATGGTCGGGGGCCGAGACCACGAGGCCAGCCAGGTCAACCTGGCCACCGGCGGCAGCACCGGGTTCCAACCGGGCAGCTCGTTCAAGACGCTGGTGCTGGCCCGGGCCTTCGAGATGGGCCTCGGACCGGACACCGACTACCCGGCGCCGGGTACCTGGGTGGTGCCGGGCTGCACCGGCAACCAGTGCACGGTGTCGAACTACGACTACCGGGGTCGTGGCGAGATGTCGCTGCGGGCCGCCACCCACGCCTCGGTCAACACGGTCTACGCCCAACTGGTGCTCGACGTCGGCCTCGACGAGACCGTCGAGCTGGCCCGCCGACTCGGCCTGGAGCGCCTCGACCCGGATGGCGTCTACGGTGCGTCCCTGGCCCTCGGGGCGGCCGAGTCGTCGCCGGTCGAGATGGCCTCGGCCTACGGCACCTTCGCCAACCGCGGCGTCCGGGTGGAACCGACCGGGATCCTCCGGGTCGTCGACGGCGACGGCAACGTGCTGATCGACAACCGGGCCAGGCCGGGCGAACGGGTGGTCAGCGAGATCACCGCCGACAACGTCACCGACGTGCTCGTCGGGGTCATCGAGCAGGGCACCGGGCGCCGGGCCGACATCGGCCGTCCGGCCGCAGGCAAGACGGGGACGGCCCAGGCCTACCGGGCGGCCTGGTTCGTCGGCTACACCGCCCAGTACGCCACGGCCGTGTGGATGGGGCATGCCGACCGGCTGGCGTCGCTCCGCAACATCAACGGTGTCGGCAACGTCACCGGCGGCTCCCACCCGGCGATCGCCTGGAATCGGATCATGACCGCAGCCCACGACGGACTCGACACGATCGAGTTCCCGGAGCCGGCCGAGATCGTACCGATCGCCCAGTCGGTCGAGGAGTTGGAGCCGTTCCGCTGGCGAGCCGAGACCGAGGCGGCACCACGGCGGTCGCTGCCGCTGCTACCCGGCGACTGCGGCGGCGTGTCGTGTGAGTACCGCAGCGCCCCACTCCCGGTCGTGCCGACGCCGACGGTGCCGACCACCCCACCGCCCGCCGATGCCGACGGTGCCGACGCCCCCGACATCGGCCCGCCGTCGACCTCGACGACGACCGCCAGCGACGGCGCTGCGCCGACCACCTCGTCTGCGTCCACCGCCCCGACCTCCGGGACCGACGACACGAGCTCGTCGACGACGTCCCGACCCTGACCCCGACCCGCCGCCGGAGCACGACGATGCCCTCCACCAAGCCAACCGACACCGACAACGACGCCGACCTCGCCGAGGCCGACGCCGAGCTGAAGACCGGCCTCGCCGATGCCGATGCCGATGCCGACGCCGATGCCGAGTTCGAGGTCGAGCCGACCGAGACCGACGGCGCCGTCCCATCGGTCGACCACGCGACCGAGCCCGACGATGCGACCGACCCAACGGACGCCGATGCCGGCGACGATGCGGGCGCACGGTCAGACGGCGACTCGGCGGGCGACGAGGCCGGCCGGCCAGAGGGCGTCGACCTTCCCGGCGCCGACGAGCGACACGAGCAGCGACGCGAGCCGGGTGCCGGGAAGGGCTCGACGTACCGTCGCACGGGCGACCCGGGTGGGCCCGTCCGGATCCGGGCCACGTCGGCGTCCGAGCGGGCCGGAGGCCGAGCCGGACGGTCGGCGAGCCGCCGGAGGACGGACGCCACCCTGCTGACCGCGGCCCCGACGACGACCGACGAGGACCGGACGAACCGAACCACCCGCCCCACCAGGATCGACGCCGGCCCCGATCGACGGGAGAAGGCGACCGGTCGGACGCCGACGAAGCGCCGCCGGGTCGGCGGGGTCGCGCCCTGGGTTCCGCCGGCGGGGCGCCTCGGCCGCCGGCTCCGGATGCGGGAGTGGGCCCGGCGCGGTTTCGTTCCCCTCAGCCCCGGCCGCCAGAAGCTGCGCCATCGCATCCTGCCCCGCACGGTCATCGGGATCGCCTTCATGCTGATGGCGACCGGGATCGGGGCCGCCTTCAGCGGCGCCGCGTTCTACGCGTACTACGACGACCGGCTGGCCGAGAACGAGCGGACCGTCGGCCGGTTCGTCGAGGGCTTCGACCAGCAGTTCAGCGATGCCGCCAGCTCGCTCGACGAGATGCGGGTCGATGCCGTGGCCACGATCCGCGACGAGCTCGAACCGCTCGGCGACCTGGCCGCCGACGCCACCGGCGTCGTCGGGTTGCCGGCCACCGCCGGACCGTCGGTGTGGTTGGTCGAGACCCGTGACGCCGACGGCCGGGTCGCCGTCGGCTCGGCCTTCGCCGTGGCCGAGCACCGGGGTGGGACCGCCCTGGTCACCAGCCTCGACGTCGTCCGAGCGGCGACCATCGAGCCGGGACCGCCCGTCGAGCTGCTCAAGGGAGACCGGCGCGTCGAGGCCGACGTCTGGTCGTGGGACGAGGACCGCGATCTGGCCCTGCTGGTGGTCGCCGAGGCGATCCCGGCCCTCACCCTCGCCGGTGAGCAGGCCCAGGCCTCGGCCGTCGGTAGCCGCGTGTTCGCCCTCGGCGGCTTCGGTGGTCAGGGAGCGACGGCGGTGCCGGGCGTGCTCGTCGACCGGTCGGGCCAGGGGCTGCAGCACACCGCTCCGGTCGGGACGCTGTATGCCGGCGGTCCGCTGCTCGACGGTGGCGGCCGGGTGCTCGGGGTGGCCTCGGGGGCCTACCAGCCGCTCGGCGTCGAGCCGGGGCCGGTGGCCCAGGCCCCCGATGTCGCCGGCCTCTGCGCCGAGCTGCTCCGCTGCGCCGACCTCGACGACCGGGCCGAGCCCGAGGTGGCCGGCGGCTAGCCGGCCGGTGGCCACCTCAGTCGTTGCTCCGGCCGAGCACGAACAACGCGGCCAGCCCGGCCAGGGCCTTGCCCAGACTCAACTCGGGCGGGGCCGAGCCGTTCGTCGACGACCCGGCGCCGGCCGCTCCGGCAGCTCCGGCAGCGGTCACACCACCTCGGCCGGGACCGCCACCGGCAACGGCGGCCAGGCCGGCGAGCTCTTCGGCCCGGGCGTCCTCGATCATCGAGTTGGTCTCGGCGCCGGCGATCACGGCGATCGTGGTCAGCTGCAGGAAGATCATCAGGGCGGCGATCGAGCCGAGCAGACCGTACGAGGCCGGCATCGCCCCGACGTTGGCCGAGTAGACGCTGAAGGCGATGGCGAACACGAGGAACAGCAACGTGGCGACGATCGCCCCCGGATTGCGCCACGGCGTTCGGGGGTCGCGGTCTGGTCCGTAGCGATACAGGATCGTCAGGGCGCCGGCGAACAGGATGGCCAGGACCGGGTACTGCCCGATGGCGATGGCGGCTTCGGCCGCCCCGCCGAGATCGACCCGGCTGAGCAGGTTCGGCATGACACCGATGACCAGGATCATCAGCCCGATGCCGATGATGGCGCCGGCGGTGAAGAGGTAGGCCATGCCCCGGACCTTCCACCCGGCCCGACCCTCCTCGGCCTCGTAGGCCACCGCCACGGTGCCGATCAGCTTCTGCACCGCGCCGGACGACGACCACAGGGCCAGGGCGATACCGAAGACGAGGGCGAACCAGCGGCCGAAGACGCTGCCGCCGCCCTCCCCCTCGGCCTCTTCGGCCCCGACGATGTCCTGGAGCTGGTCGACCAGCAGGTCGCGGGTGCCCTCGTCGAGCGAGCCGGCGACGTCGGCGACCTGCTGCTCGATGTCGGCGGGATCGGCGACCAGGCCATAGATCGAGACCAGGGCGATGAGCGTCGGCACCAGTGCCAGCAGCCCGTAGAAGGCGACGCCGGCCGAGGCCACCACGACGTTGTGGGCCTTGATCCGCCGCCGCATCTCCCGAACGTGCCCGAGCATCGGTCGACTCCGATCAGCCCTGGAGGCGCTCGTCGGCGGCGTCGAACGAGTCGACGTCGACGATGTGGGCGCCGGTCCGGTCGCGGCTCGGCGTCGACTCGCTCGGGCGGACCTGGCGGGAGCGGAACCGGGGCTGGGGGAAGTTCAGCCGGTCGACGAGGACGGCGATGAGGGCCAGCAGCAGCGACCCGAGGCAGAGCAGGAAGATCGTGCTGCCGGTCAGTTCCATGGTTGCTCCGAGGTGGCGGGTTCGAGCGGCGGGTCGGGCGGTTCGGTGGGATCGGGCGATCGATCGGCGGTCAGTCGAGCAGCGCCTGTCCGAGCAGCCGCCAGGCCTCACGGGGGACGGCCCGGCCGTCCTCCTGCAGGACCTGGACGCAGACGTGGTCGGCGCCGGCATCGTGGTGGGCCTGCACCCGAGCGAGCACGTCGTCGAGTGAGCCCCGGGCCACAATAGCGTCCACCACGTTGTCGGCGGCGCCGGCCACGTCGGCCTCGTCGTAGCCGAGCCGGATCAGGTTGTTGGCATAGTTGGGGAGGTCGAGATAGATCTTCATGTGCTGGCGGGCGATCTCCCTTGCCTTGGCCGGGTCGGTCTCCAGCACCACCATCTGCTCGACTGCCAGCAGCTTGTCCGGCCCGATCGCCTCACGGGCGATGACCGTGTGGTCGACCGGGACGAAGTAGGGGTGGGCGCCATCGGCCATCTCGGCCGACAGGGCCAGCATCTTCGGCCCGAGCGCGGCGAGGACCCGGCTCGGCTTCACGGCCGGCTCGACGCCGCGGAACAACGACTTGTCCATGCGCTCGAGGTAGGTCCGCATCGTCGACAGCGGCTTCGAGTAGTCGTGCTTGCGGACCCACTCGGTCAGGGTGTGGTGGCTGACCCCGAGGCCGAGCAGGAAGCGGCCGTCGTAGGCCTCGTTGAGGGTGAGGGTGGCGTTGTTGGTGGTCATGGCGTCGCGGGCCCAGATCGAAGCGATCCCGGTCGCCACCTTCATCGTGGAGGACGCCTCCAGGAGCACGGCGGCGGAGACGAACGGGTCACGGGAGACGGTCTCGGGGATCCAGAGGGTGGGCCAGCCGGCCTCGTCGAGCTCAGCCACCACCTCCCGAACGAGGGAGGTCGGGTGCCCGTCGAGCACGCCCTGCCAGATGCCGATCCGTCCGATATCGATCATGGCCTCCGAACCTACCCGGCGGCCACCCGGTTGGCCCAGGTGGGGAGGGCCGTCGCCGTCACCGCTGGACCACCAGGACGACAGACGGCTCGGCCCGATCGGCCCAGCGGCGCTTGTAGTCGAAGTCCATCCCGAGGTCGTAGTGGTCGGCCAGCCCCCGCTCGGTCAGCAGGGCGAGGTGGTTGGCCTGGAGGACGTTGCCGATCGAGAGGTCGGGCACGGATGCGAGGTCGTCGGTGTAGCTGAGCTGGAGACCCCGATAGCGCCTCGCCCGAACGCCGCCGACGATGTAGCCGACGTCGACGCCGTCGAGCGTGGCGACGTTGGCCAGGAGCCGGCCCCGCACCCGGAGCCGGTCGATCATCGTCCGGTACATCACCGTCATGCCCGGCCCGGTGATGCCCGAGCCCTCCCGACCCTTCCAGGACCGGTGCTCGATGGCGAGGATCCGATCGAAGAGCGCGGGGTCGTCGGCCGCGTCCTCGATGACGACGCCGAGGTCGTCGGCCCGGCGGACGGCCCGGCGCAGGTTGCGGCGGAACTTGGGCGAGCGACGGTCGAGCCAGCAGTCGAAGCCACCGGTCAGGTCGATGAGCCGGCGGGTGATGCCGGTCCCGAATCCGACCCGCCCGAGCGAGGAGAGGCCGACGGCGAGCGGCAGCGTCGTGCGGTCGCCGTCGCCGAGCGGTGCGGGGCCGTCCGGGGCGGCCGCCGATGCCGGCCCGTTCCGCCGGCCCCGGTCGGTCGGTCGGGCTCGTCTGGGGCGACGGATCGGGGGGAGGCCCGGCAGGACGAGGCGTGTCCAGTTCGGGTCGTCGGCGAGGACCGCAGCGACGGCATTGGCGAGGGCGCCGGGGTCCGGACCGACGAGCGGCGAGGCGAACCCCCAGAGCGGTTCGACACCGCCGATCACATCCGTGCCGGCCTCGCGATAGCGGGCGAGGAGGGCGAATCCGAGACGGTCGTCGGCCAGCAGCAGGCGAGGGGCGTCTGGGGCGAAGCCTTGGCCGACCGGGAGCTGCCAGTCGGGGCCGCTGCACCAGCGGTCGACACCGGGGGTGGCGTCGACCGCGCGCTCGACGTCGACCCAGCGCTCGTCGAGCTCGTCGAGGGTCAGCCGATCCACCCGCCCGAGTATGCCCAACCGGGCCATGGCCATCGAGATCCGCGCCTGTTGACGTACCCGTTTCGACACGGACCCCTGAGCCGGGCGACAATGCCAAAACCGCCTCGATGTGTGACAGTTGATGTCCGAGATGTTGATCCTTCGGGACAATCATCGTCGTTGACCGCGTACTTCATTGCGAAGTGGTGGACAATTCACACGTGAATTGGCGAGGCCAGAACCAAACAAGTACAACCGTGGCCATGGTCGACGACGCCGCAGTGGAGGCCTATGCCCGCGACGGCGTCGTCGTCGTGAGGGGCATCGTCTCACCCGCTGAACTGGCGGCGCTGGAGGCCGGCGTCGACCGGGTTCTGGCCGAGCCGAGCGGGCGGGCCAACGTCGCCAGCGCCGGTGACGACCCCGGCTGCTTCATCGAAGATTTCTGTCGGTGGCAGGACGTCGAGGAGATCGGACAGGTGGCGCTCCGCTCGGCGCTCCCGGAGGCGGCGGCCACGCTGATGGACTCGATGAGCGCTCGCTTCTATCACGATCACGCGCTGGTCAAGGAGGCCGGCACCACCCAGCGGACCCCCTGGCACCAGGATCAGCCGTACTACAACGTGACCGGTCGGGGGATCAGCGCCTGGGTGCCGATCGACGAGGTGCCGAAGGGCGGCTCGCCGGAGTTCTGGGCCGGTTCGCACCTGGGTCCGTGGCGGCTGCCGCGGACGTTCCTCGACCAGCGGGCCAAGTGGTTCCCGGAGGGTTCGTTGGCCGAGATCCCCGACATCGAGGGCGATCGCTCGACGTACGACATCCGCCAGTGGCAGCTGAGCCCCGGCGACGTGCTGTTCTTCAGCTTCCAGTCGGTGCACTCGGCGCCCGGCTTCCCGTTCGGCCACCGGAGGCGGGTCGTGTCGTTCCGCTACCTGAGCGCCGAGGCCAGGCACGCCGTGCGGCCGTGGCCGACGTCGCCCGACTTCCCTGGGTTGGCCGACGAGCTGGAGGACGGGGCGCCGATGGACCACCCCCTGTTCCCCATCGCCTGGCCCCGCTGATCCGGTTCCGACGGCCGGCGGCTCGGGTCCCGTCGAGACGCCGGCCCGGCGCTAGCATGCCGACGTGGTGGAACCGCCCGTTCCATCGCCAGCCCCCGTAGCTCAGTGGATAGAGCGTCGGTTTCCTAAACCGTGCGTCGGATGTTCGATTCATCCCGGGGGCGCGCAGCAAAGTGGCGATGAAGTCGACCGACGGCCTGGAGCCTGATGGCAAATCGGCTGTCGCGACGGTCGAGCACGAGCTTCATCGCTGCGTTGGCTCCGTCGGGTTGCACGAACCGGAGACGGTTCGAGTGCAGGGCCTCTCTGGCTGTCGCCACCGCGTCGGTCCCCTCGCCCTTCTGGCGGTGCTGGTTGTCGTGGCTGGCTGCGGTACAGCTCCAACTGGTTCCGGTGGCCGTGCGGACGTTTGCGAAGGCTACTGGTCGGGGGCGTGGGCCGCGACGAAGACACGGACGGCTTCACGGATCACGACCTCCCGGTCGGACCTTGGAGCGATGGGCTGGCTGGCAACCAGCACTGGGTAGAACAGCGCTCCTTTGGTCAGCGCGGTGAACAGCGCGGCCGCCGTCGAAGGCGTCTCCACGTGCAGCACGCCGGCGGCATCGAGATCGGCCAGCCATCGTTCCATGGCGCCGAAGTCGAACCCGGCCAACAGGTTGTGGGCCCAGTCGGGTCGGCGGATGCCCTCGGCGGAGGCAGCCCGCATCAGCCCGATGGTGTCATCGCCCAGCAGCCAGTCGAGGCGATTCCGGGACCACTCGAACATGGCCTCGCTGACCTCTTCGAGGGTCTCGGCCGGGGGGAGCGGTGCGCCGTGTGATCGTGAGATCACGTCGCTGATCAGCGTCTCGAACAGTGCTTCTTTTGAACCGAAGTGGGCGTACACCGTTGCCTTGGTGACGCCAGCCTCGGCCGCGACGTTGTCCATCGAGACCTGCCCGTAGCCGTCGGCGCCGAAGCGCCGCCCCGCTGCCTCCAGGATCGTCGCCCGGGTGCGCTCTGCCCGCGGTGTCGAGAGGGGGGTTGACTTCGCGGCCGTCGTTGGCATTTCTATACTCTACGGTCTAGTATATTTCTTCACAAGCACTCATCCGCCGGCCTCCGGCGCCAGAGACGAAGACGAGACGCAACATGATCGGACGACTCCTCGCCAACACCCTGGTCAAGACAGGCCCCAATGCGCCGCTGTTCGACGACCCCTCTCAGTACGGATTGGCCTACGAGGACGTCAGCTTCGAGGCGAGCGACGGCGTGACCCTTCGAGGCTGGCTCATCCCCGGAGACACCGACCGGGTCATCATCCAGAGCCACTTCGGCCTCTTCTGCTCCCGAGCCGGCTACACCCGAGAAGGCAAGAACCCCCTCCTGCGCCCCATCCCCAACGACGTCGAGTTCCTCCGCCAGGCCAACTACTTCCACGCCGCCGGCTACACGGTCCTGGTCTACGACTTCCGCAACCACGGCGAGAGCGACGAGGCCAAGGACGGGTTCGTCACCTACGGCCCCGAAGAAGCCAAAGACGTCATCGCCGCCGTCGACTTCATCACCAGCCACCCCACCTACGGCCAGGCATCGATCGGCCTGATGAGCATCTGCATGGGCCAGGGCGCCAGCGTGTCCGCCTTCGGACGTCCCGATGATGGACTCAAGGGCAACCCCGCCATCCGCTGCATGGTGTCCGTCCAGCCCCTCGACTACCCACACTTCCTCAGCGGCATGAACATGCCGGGCTTCCTGCAGAGCCGGGTCGACGCCTACATCGAAGCCAACACCGACATCGACTACTACACCGACAGCTGGCGGCCCCATGTGGAGGATGTCGACGTCCCCACCCTCGTCATCCAGAACCGCAACGACGGCTACCTCGACGAGGACTTCGTCAAGGGCGTCTACGACGACCTGCCGGGCGAGAAGGAGCTCCTGTGGATCGAGGTCCCCAAGCGGCGGACACGAGCTGCCAACCGGCTCGCCGCCTACGAGTGGATCGGCACCAACCCCGAACCGATCCTCGCCTGGTTCGACCGATTCATCGAAGCCGACGACCAGCCGACACCGACAACGGAGCAGGCTTGAGGACGTCAGACCGCGCAGGCGGGTAGTGCTTCGAACCCGAGCGGTTTCGGCTCGGTCTACGTGCGTTGCCGTTTGGGACGGCAGCGTTTCGTCTCGGCTTGGAGTTCGCCGATGGGACGACCTGGGAGAACTTCACGCGGCGCCGGGGTCCCGGTCTGGATGTGAGAGTCGTTGGTGGCAACGGGTCCGCGTCGGTGACTGCTGCGGCACGTGACGAGTGGTCCCTGCTCCGCTGAACGTCAGCGCGCACGCGAGTCGCGCATCTTGCCCGGAGCCGTCACGACGCCGTGCAGTCGAGCGACGTTCACGAGACACCGCAGGCAGCCACGACTTGGCACGGTCGGTGAGCTGACGGCGAAGATCGACGCTCGGACCGAGGAGGCCACCTGCTGTGCAATCGGTGTACGTCGGTACGGCCTGGCGAGTCGTGTTGCGCGACCTCGGTCTGGATGAGCGGGCGGTGCTGCGGCGCGCTGGCCAACCGGCCGGGCTGTTCGCCGGCGACGGCTCCCACATCTCGCTCGATGCCTTCTACGCCCTGCATCAGGCGGCCGAGGAAGAAGCCGGGAGCCCGACGGTGGCCGTCCGGGCCGGCTCGATCCTGTCGGTCGAGTTGTTCGACCCTGCCTATTTCGCCGCGGTCTGTTCGCCGGACCTCCACACCGCACTGCGTCGCCTCGCTGCGTACATGGAGCTGGTCGGCCCGTTCAGTCTGACCGCGTCGTCGGACGACAGATCGACGAAGGTCCGCTTCCGTTGCAAGTACCGCCCCGATGTCGTCCGGGCGCTGGGACTGTCCCAACTGGCGTTTCTCGTTTCGTTGGCCAGACGAGCGACTCGCCACCACGTCGTCCCGAGGCGGGTCGTGGTGGCCGGAGCGACCGACGAGCTCGGCGGGTGCGCCGACTTCTTCGGCTGTCGACTCGTGAGCGGGGACGGATACGACCTCGTCTTCGACGCCGCCGACACCACACGCCCGTTCCTCACCCACAACGACGAGATCTGGCAGACGTTCGAGCCGACCCTGCGGCGCAACATGGTCGAGGCCGATGCCGGCCGCTCGATGAGCGACGAGGTCGAGCAGGCCCTGTTCGAGTTCCTCCCGAGCGGTCGGACCGGCATGGCCGACGTGGCGAGGGAGCTCGGCGTCGGCACCCGTACGCTCCAGCGTCGTCTGGCCGCCGAGGGAACGACCTGGCTCGAGGTGCTCAACCGGACCCGCGAGCGACTCGCCCGCCACTACTTCGCCTCCACCGACCTCACACCGACCGAGGTCGGTTTCCTCCTGGGCTTCGGTGACCCGAGCTCGTTGTTCCGTGCATTCCACCGATGGACCGGCACGACGCCAGGGGCGTGGCGAGAGGAGGCCAGGCGGGCAGGTTGACGTGCTCAGCAGGTCGAATGACACGTTCGGCCACTCGAGGGGTCGCTCGATGCGGCGACACTCGAGGGCATGACCTCCCCCCAGAACACCGTCATCCGTCGCAACGCCCCTCTCGCCCAGCCGCCGAAGCGGATCCTGTACCTCGTGTCCAACCCGGCCACGCTGAAGGGCTTCCCGGTCGGTTTCTTCGCCGAGGAGCTCACCCGACCCTTCTTCGACTTCATCACCGCTGGCTACGAGGTCGACGTCGCCTCGCCGAAGGGCGGTCCGGTGCGTTTCGACGGATTCTCGGACCCCGAGGACCCGGCCACGGCGTACCCGAACGACCTGGTCACGATCGGCTTTCGCCATCATGCCCAGTTCGGCCGCCTCCTGGCTGATACCCCGTCCATCGACCAGGTCGACGTTGCCTCCTATGACGCCGTGTGTGTCGCCGGTGGCGGCGGTCCGCTGGTGACGTTCAAGGACGACGAGCAGCTCCATCGCCTGATCGCCGACTTCTACGAGCAGGGCAAGGTCGTCGGCCTGCTCTGCCATGGCACCTGCCTCCTGCTGTGGACGACCCTCAGCGACGGCACCCTGCTGGCGGACGGCAAGACGTGGACTGGCTTCCCCGACAGCGAGGAAGCGATGGTCAACGCCGCGGCCGGTATGGAGGTCAACGACGACACCATCGAGACCGAAGCCAGGAAGAACCCGAAGACGACCTTCGAGGCCGCGGGCCCACTCGAGCCCTTCGCCATCCGCGACGGTCGCCTGGTGACCGCCCAACAGCAGCACAGCTCCGCGCTGTTCTCCGAGCTCGTCATCGACGCCCTCAACGGTGCGTCCTGAGTGATCGGCGGCGGCAACGCCGAACGCTCAGCTAGCCGACCATCTCGCCGCTCCAAGCGGGGAGTGACTGATGGCGGCAGAGCTCGGCAACGGAGTGAATGATCCGCGCGACGGCTGGCGCACTGTTGGCGACGGCGCCGTGCCCGATGGCGCCCAGGTCGTGCTGGGCCTTGGGTCGGCGTTGCCGGGGCATCCCCTCGGCCGCTCCCGAGTAGGCGGGGACCCTGGTGTCGCCTCGGTTCTGCCTCCGGGTACCGGCTTGGCGGAGGCGCCCGTTGGCCAACACCAGGTAGTGCGATTCGGTTTCCAGCCGGCTGCCAAAGACCACGTAGGTATTGGGGAGGAGGTAGTTGCCGACGGTCTGATCGAACCGGCGGCGGGCTCGCAGCATGCCCATCCTGCCGTTGACTCCGACGATCCGATCCGCGTAGAGCAGGTCGGGGTCGGAGGCATCCGTCAGCCGACCCGATGAGCGCCGAAACCGGACCCAGTCGGGATGGCGGTCGCACCACACACGACCGGGCAACAGCTCGAAGGTCGACGGCAGCCGACGGGCCAGCTCTGCGAACCGGCGGCCCAACCACAGTCCTTCGGCATCGTCGTCCTCCGTGTCATCTCGGACAGCGAAGTCGGCGAGATCGTCGAGACCGACGTACGACTGGCGCAGGACCCGGTACATCGCAGGCGCGCCATGGGTGGGACTGCCGGTGAGCACACAGCCTCGGACCGGGTGGGCTCCTCGGTGTCCGCTTCTGGCGAGAGCCGATCCGAAGGCTCGGGCGACGAGGCCGCCCATGCTGTGTGCGACGACGATGACGTCGGCCGATCCGGTCTGAGCTCGTGCGGTGCCGATGACCTGCCGGAGATGACGGCCAGCTGAACGCCGGTTGCTCTGACGCCAGTCATAGCCGGCGACATAGAGCCGGACGCCTCCTGGGCACGTCTCGTGCAGGTAGCGGCTCGTGAGCCCGCGTACGAGGTTGTCGTACGCCGCCCAGACCAGGTGTCCTCCGTTGACCACACCACGCTGCGCGAGCAGATCTCTGGCCTCGGGCGGAGCCGTTGGGTTGGGTTCGAGCGTCGTCGTCAGGTCGAAGAGCCTGGGAAGATGCCGAACAGCACGCAGGAACGAGCGAGTGGCACTCTGGGGGTCCGGATCCCAGACGGCAGCACCGTGTCGATCGACCAGGCGAGTGCCCATGATTCCTGGGACCAGGACGATTGGCGTTGGCAGACGAGTGCTCATCGAACGGCTCCTGCTTCCGTGTCGGTCCCTGACCTGCCTCGTCTACGGCAACCGGATGGTCGCGGACCTCGGCGACGGCCCGGCGTGGAGGCGCCTGACGACTGGCCAGCTGTATCGATTGCTCAGCGGCTGGAGACCATGGGCGGCGCCGCCCCGCCGGCGGATGTCGCCGACGAGCCGGGCCTGAAAGCTCCGCCACAGCGCATCCGCTGCCCGGAACGGCAGACCGAGGGCCCGCTCGGCTGACCAGTCGAGTGCGGTCGTGAGTCGATCGGCCCCCATGGTGAAGAAGACCAGGGACCCGCCGCGCTGGCTGAAGCCGAACATCCGATTGCCCGAGACCGGGTGGTTGCCGTCACGCGGCGTCCAGATCGTGGAGAAGATCCAGTTGTCCGTCTCCGACTGCGAACACACGACGGTCCCGTCGTCGACGTTCAGTCCGAACGGTGAGAAGTCGATGTGCACGGCCGCTCCGACCGGTCGTGGAGACGTCCAGACACGCCAGCTCGCCGAGTTGTACGGCCCGAACCGGGTGTTGGTGGTGTCCAGGAACTGGTTGAGATTGAGGCGCATGTGCTGGAGCAGCCAAGCTGCGGTCACGCTCGGGGGTAGCCGCTGGACCTCGACCCCGTAGAAATCGAGGTTGATCGGACCCCACCCAGCGCCGATCGGGTGTGGTCGAGCTCCCGTGGTCGTGCGTCGGAGCACGGCCGCGGCAGGACGGGGGAGGACGAACCGGATGAGATCCTGCCACGCCGCCAGCCCATCCGGAGGCACCGTCGTCGTTGGGATGTGGAGAAGGCGCTCCGTCTCCGGCTCCGTCGAGGTGTTCTCCGGACGGCGCCTGATCGTCGTCGAGCGCATATTGGCTGCGGCGCTCACCGAACGCTCGGGGCGGACACGACCCCGTCCGATTCGCTGCTGGCCGGCGCGGCCGGCTTGTGCGTTGGTCGTGATCAGGCGACGAATGTCGTTCATCGACAGCCCGGGGGACGCTTCGAACATGCAGGCCACCAGACCTGCGACCATCGGGGCGGCCATGCTGGTCCCCGACTTGCGCTCGTTGTTGTTCCCGGTTCGCCAGTTCGAGCTTGCGGCGAGTACCTCGACTCCGGGCGCCACGACGTCGGGCTTGGCCCGGCCGTCCCGCGTGGGACCCATGCTCGAGAACGGTGCCGGACCGCTGGCTGGGTGATGACTGTCGTAGGCGCCAACCACCAGCGATCCTCGACCGGTGGCGATGGTGCCGACCGTCCCACGCCGCGTCGTGCCTGGTCCTTCGAGCCGGGATTGCACGGCCGCGCCCTTCCGCTCCGCCCAGACCTGGACTCGACCATCCTGGACTCGCCTGCCGGTCAGCCTGACCTGCCACTCGCCGTGGGGCGCATCGCGATAGAGGAAGATGTCGATGTGGTGGTCGCCGTTGTTCGGATCGTGACTGCGGTGGTACAGACGGCCGACGACCCGGTTCCGGATCTGAATGCTCTCCTCGCCTCCGAGGCCGACTCGGGTCTGGCTACTCCGATCAGGTGCGGTGAGCTCGACACCGAGTTCGTCGGAGCCTGGGTACCACACCTCGAGTTCGTCACCTCGGCGGGGGTCGTGCGCGGTCTCCCACGTGAGCGCCCAGGTCTCGCCGGCGCTGAGCCGTCGTCGGGCGTGATGCCGACTGTTCCGGTAGTTGCCCGCACTCTGGCAGATGGCCCGCCCCGGCGCCGCAGCAACAGCTGCGTCGAAACCCCGCTCGGCCAACGTGGTTCCGTCGTGCGGACCGCCATGGGAACCGATGCTGAGGCTGACCACACAAGGTTGCTGGTCGGCGTACCGGAAGATGAAGTCGAGCGCCTCCAGCAAGCGGACGGAATCGCCGAGCGAGTGCAGATCGGGGCGTTGCGGCTGTGAGAGGTGGACGAAGACCAGCTCGGCATCGGGAGCCATGCCAGTCGGCCCGCCGCCTCGACCGTTGCCCCCGGCGATCGCAAGAACGTGCGTCCCATGCCATCCCCGTGCTTGCCGTGGAAAGCGGTAGCCGAGAGTGCGACCGGGGTCACCGGTCCGGAGCGCACGGTTGATCTCGGCGGCCCGATGAACGCGTCCGTACCCCCAAGGCGCAGGGCCGGGCCCGCTGCCTGCCTGGTCCCAGAGCGCGCCTAGTCGGGTCGAGCCGTCAGCGTTCCGAAAATCTGGGTGCGTGATCTCACACCCATAGTCGATGACCCCGACGACCACCCCCGCCCCCGTCTGCCTCAGTGTGGGTGGGCGCCGCTGGTCGCCGGCGGATGGGCGCGTCCCGAGCCGGCTTCGACTGGCACCACTCCGGTCGAAGGAGACCCCTCGGGGGGCCTTCATGCTCTGCACCGTCGGGTGTTCGTAGACGGTACGCACGTCGCGGGCACGCAGTCGTGCGGTCACGACCTCGCCGAACTCGGTGACGAGTCGGAGCTGGGGCGGAATCGGGCCGCGACCGAGCCGGAGCATCAAGGCGAGTTCCCTGTCCCCGTCGGCGTCACGAAGCAACTCTCGAAGCGCCGGGTCCATCGGTCAGGATCTCTCGGGTTCGAGTGCGGCCCTGGCTTCGGTGAGGTCTTCGACGACTCGTGCCTGGAAGGCAGCGAGCGCCTGCCAGTGCTGGTCCGGACCGTCGTCGCTGGTCTCGGCGTCGTCGTCGAACATGTCCACGAGCGTCTGAGCTTCACCAACCGCCTGCTCGGCGATCTCGGCGAGCCGGGATCGGGTCCCTGCATCCGAGCGCCGGCTGGCCAGAGCCTCGAGGAGGTCGGCCAGCAGTCCCTCGGTGGTGTGCAGGAGCTCCTGCAACTGGGCGCCAAGTGCCTCGATCCCGAAGAAGTCCTCGATGGCGGCCGTCTGCTCGGTGGTTCGATGCGCCCGGCCCGTGTCCACGGCGGCCGTCGTCAGCGCCTCCCGCCCGAGATCGTCGTCGCCGTTGGTGTCGTCGCCGTCGGTGTCGTCGCCGTTGGTCTCGTCACCGTTGGTCTCGTCGCCGTTGGTGTCGTCGTTCGGCTGCGCTTCTGGTTCGAGGTTTCGCGCCATGGTCCGGGCCACGAGGACCGGGACGATGGGCGGCTGGTTTCGGCCGGCAAGGGCTGCGACGAGCATCGTCTTGCGGGCGTCGTCTGCATCGAGGTCTCGGTCGTCCGCAAACCTCTTCGCCATCAACACTGGAATCAACATCGTCGTCCCTGTTCTGCTGGCTTGGTGGCCAGGCCTACTTGTCCATGGCCAGCACCAGGGCCATCATCGTCGTGGGATCGTTCATGCCGCCGGCGCCGGAGCTCGAACCGGTGAGGCCGCCTCCCATCAGGAGAGGTAGGAGCAGCGAGAAGTTGTCGCGATCAGCTTCGAGCTCGACCTTGTTGCCGACCTTGAGTCCGTCTCCGGTGACGGACGTGATCTCGTACTCGACCTTGTCGTCCTGAAGAAGCGACATGAGCAAGCTGGTCTGGGCCGACTGAGCGACCTGCTGTTCGACGGACTTGATCTTCTTGTTCTGGCGACGGTTGACGTCGTTCTGCTGGTCCAACCTCGACTGCGTCGTCGCGACCCGGCGGTCGATCTTCTTGATGGCGGCCGCGTTCCGTCGGACGTCGGCGGCGATGCTCCTCGTCGCCCGTTCGAGCTGTTCCTGATCCACCGGACGCTTGGTGAGGGGCTTCCTGTAGTAGCCGCGACCTCGTGCCGTTTGGGTCCCACGCCGCCGGCGACGACGGCGCCGACGGCGCCGACGCCCGCGCCGTTCGATGTCGTCATCGTCGTCGTCGTCGACCCATGCGTCGATGAAGTCGTCGTCATCGTCGTCATCGTCCCAGAGGTCGTCCTCATCCTCGAGCAACATGTCGTCGTCATCGTCGTCAAGGAAGAAGTCGAGATCGGATACGTCAAGCTCGTCATTCATCATGGTCACGGTCGGTCCTCGGTTCTGGTCTAGTTGGCAGGCGGTCGTTGGCCGCGGTGGCGGCGGTTGGATGCGAAGCGTTGGTCGAGACCGGCTTGGCTTCGTTCTTCAGCCGATCCAAGGCCGGGGCCACCAGCGCCCGCAGAGCTTCCTCGTCGGGCATCGTCCAGCCGGCGAAGCCTTCGCCCCGACACGAGCGGCAACTCGGGAGCTCGCCCCAACAGCTGGGGCAAGCCCCGAAGATCTCCGCAAGCGTCTCGTTGCGGTAGGCGAGTTCGCGATGCTGGGCCAGCAGGAGGCGTCGACGAGCGACGCGAGCTCGACGTCGTTCGTCCTGCGCGTACCGATCGAGCTGACTGCGGTCATCAGCCTGGGTCTGCATCGACGACAGCAAGCGGAGCAACAGGTCCTGACGACTGGAGTTCGAGGTCGCGGGCGAGCGTGCCGCCAGCGAGGCCAAGTCCTCGGCAGAGATCACCATCGCCCCTCGCCCTCGAGCTCGATCAACGCAGCCTCGGTCAACTCGTTGAGGTAGCCGAGGACCGCGACGGACTCGAGTGGGACATCGAAGAGCTCGACCGACTCGCGTCCGGCCGAACCGAGGCCGAGCGCGGCCAACGCCTGCACGACCTGGGGCTGTGAGAGCAGCTGGAGGATTTGGGACACCGCGACGCCGGGAGGCATCGGCTGCCCGACACCACGGGTCGGGGTCCGGCTCGACCGCCCCTGCTGCCTGCGACTCGGGCTCTGGCCCGGTCGGCCCGGGTGGCGGCGGCTGCCCGAGGCCGAGATGCCGCCCGTTATCGCCCCGAGTCCAGCGCCGATGAGAGCGCCATAGGGGCCAGCTGCCGCACCGGTTCCAGCACCAGACACCAGACCCCTGACCACACCAGGAGCAACGCGCCGCACCGTCCGACCGGCTTGCTTGAGCCAACCCAGGATGCTCTCCAGCTCCTCGGCCGACAGCCCATCGAGATGAGCCGAGACCCAGGCCTCGAGTTCCTCATCGCTGACCTCGACGAAGTCCTCAGCGAGGGACTCCCTGATCTCGGGGAACCGAGCGGCCGATGGTATCGATCGCCCGTCTTCAGCCTCGACCGGTCCGTCCCAGGGGAGAATCTGGCCTTGCCAGGGAGGCATCATCGCTGCTGATGTCATGCATCGATCGTGCTCCACGCATGTCGCGCCGCCGTCGTTGCAGCGTCACCGCCTCGTCAAGAAGTTGTGCCATCTTCTCCGACGGAGCGACACCCATTTCGAGGTCGAGCATGTGCACGTAGGAGTCGAAGTGTCTCCGCGCTTCTACGAGGTTCCCCTGGGAGAGATGGCACTCGATTACAAGCTGATGTGGGGTTTCACGAAGTGGTTCAGCAGCGATAGCTCGATAGGCCAAGTCGAGTGCGTCAACATGCGATCCGAGGTCGATCAGTGACCGGCTGGCCGCTTCAACTGCATGAAGGCCGCGTTGGCGAAGCCGTTCCCTCTCATGTATCACCCAGTCGTCATACCAGCCCGGTAGCAGTGGACTCATGGCGTGGGCGAGACGAGTACGGACATCGACGGCGGAGCCGACGAGCTCGAGTTCGTCCCGGGTGTCGAGCCAGACATGGTCGGCGAGCCGCAGCGCCCGATCGCTCGAGGCGACGAGGCCTTCGCAGACCTTGCGAACCCGCCACAGGGTCGACCGGAGATTGGCCAGTGCGCGAGTCTCGGAGGCTTCGGGCCAGAGCTCGCCAGCGACCTGCTCGCGGAGCACCCGATCGGGGCTGGCCAGAGCCACGTAGGCGACGAGCCGACCGGCCGACGTCGGTAGTGCAATGGGCTCGTCTCCGACCGAGAGCGACAGACCTCCCAGTAGCGCCAGTCGTATCGTGGAACTCGTCTCGATGAGCGAATATGGCGCCCGAGACTGGTTCACGGCAAATCTCCTTGGTGTGGCCCTCAGCTAATCATCGGTGTTGGCCGTCACCTTGGCGTCGCGGTCCTCAAGGATCACCGACGTAGGTGGCCCTCAATCTCGACCAAAGCACGGTCGAAGTAGCCGGAGATTTCGGTCCTGCCGTACAACACCTTGTCCGGCGAAGAGACTCCCGTGAAACGGACTCGTGCCCTCAGTTCCAGGTCCTCGCCTTCCTGCCACACGTGAACGTTGATATGGGCATCCCGGTAGTGTGGCACGTCCTCCATGATTCTCTTGCTACCTGCCTCGAGTCACACCGGCGTCACCGATCCGGGTACCGTCGTCCCGGTGACGATGAGGTTGCCGGTGGCTCGACCCTTCGCCCTGGCTGGTCGCTCGTCGTCGGAGCGAGCTGCCGATCAGCGGGCAGGATCCAGGATCCAGGGGTCGTTCCCAGATCGTCGACGGTCGTGCCGTCTGCGGGCCGCCGACCGGCCGTCGGCGAGATTTCTTCCGAGGTTGTCGATTTCGTGCCGTCCGGCGCGTCACGGTGGTGTCGGCAGGTGTTGTCGACGGACCCCGGGGCTCTGAGACCCCTGAGCGTGAGGAGTTTGATGTGAAGTACTTCGTGTTGCTGGCCGGCTACGGCGAGATGCCGGCCTGGGAGGAGCTGACGCCCGAGGAGCAGGAGGCGGGCATGGCCAAGCACGTCGCCTTCGACGAGGCGTGCGCCGCCCGGTCCGGGGTGGAGATCGTGAGCGGTGAGGCGCTCGGCGACGGCTCGATGGCCACGACGCTGCGCACCCGCAGCGACGAGTTGACCGTCACCGACGGCCCCTTCGCCGAGGCGGCCGAGCACATCGGTGGGTACTACCTGCTCGATGCCCCCGACCTCGATACCGTGATCGAGCTGTGTCGGATCCTTCCCGCCTATGACATCGAGATCCGTCCCGCCCTCGACGCCCCCTGAGCGGATCCTCGAGGAGGTCTACCGGGTCGAGTGGGGCCGGCTGCTGTCGCTGCTGGTCTCACGGACCCGGCGCCTCGACCTGGCCGAGGACGCCCTGAGCGAGGCCTTCGCCAGGGCCGCCGACCGTTGGCCTCGTGACGGCGTCCCCGACAACCCGGCGGGGTGGCTCCACACCACGGCCTCCCGTCAGATCGTCGGTCGCATCCGGGCCGAGGCCATCGCCGGGCGCAAGGCCCCCCTGCTGGCGGTTCGCGCCGACTGGGATCCCCCGGACGTCGGGGTCGATGACCTCGGCGACGATCGCCTGCACCTCATCCTGCTGTGCTGCCACCCGGCCCTGCCCGTGGCGTCGCGCTCGGCGCTGGCCCTCCGCCTCGTCATCGGGACCCAGACGGACCAGATCGCCCGACTGTTCCTCGTTCCCCGGGCGACGATGGCGGCTCGGTTGACCCGGGCCAAGAAGAAGATCGCCATCGCCGGCATCCCCCTTGGCGCACCCATCGGCGACGAGCTCCGCTCGCGCCTCGAGGCCGTGTGCCGCACCATCTATCTGGCCTTCACCGCCGGCTACACGCCGAGCGACGGCCCCGACCTCCTCCGGGCCGACCTCGCCGGCGACGCGGTCCGGCTGGCGGTGATCCTCCACCAGCTGGTGCCCGAGGCGGCCGAGGCCCGTTCGATGCTGGCCCTGCTGACCCTTCAGCACGCCAGGCGCGACGCCAGGCAGCACGACGGGCGGCTCGTGACCCTCGCCGAGCAGGATCGCTCGCAGTGGCACGCCGACGAGCTACGGGTGGGGCTTCGACTGGTCGACGGCCTCGAACCCGGCAGCGGTTACGCCGAGGAGCTCCGACTCCAGGCCAGCATCGCCGCCCGGCACGCCCGAGCGGCCGACGCCGCCTCGACCGACTGGCCCGCCATCGCCGACGACTACGCCGCGCTCGAACGCCTCACCGGCTCGGCCGTCGTTCGTCTCAACCGGGCGGTCGCCGTCGCCGAGGCCGATGGGCCGGCCGCCGGCCTCGCCCTGCTCGACGGGCTGGACGAGCGGTTGGCGAGCAGCCACCGCCTCGGGGCCGTGCGTGGCGAGCTCGCCGCCCGGTCCGGCGACGCCGACCTGGCCCGCCGGTCGTACCGGCGGGCGCTGGAGCTCTGCACCAACGAGGTCGAGCGGCGTCACCTGGTGGCACGGCTGGCCGCGGTCGACGACAACGGTCGACGACCCGATCGGTGATCCCGTGCGGCGCGGTTAGACCGCAGGCACCTGCTGGCGCGTCTGCAGCCAGCCGGCCAGGCTGCCCACGATCGGGATCGCCGCCGCCAGGTGCATGATGTTGAGCCAGATGCCGGTGGCGACACCGTCGGCGGCGGCGAACGCCACGACGCCGTAGAGCACGAGCAGGACCACGCAGATCGTCACGAAGACCTGGGCCGGCCGGGCGGTGCGGGCGGCGATCAGGGCGAGGACGACGCCGACGACACCGCCGATCACGGTGCTGAAGAGGGCCCCGCCGAGCGGAACCTCCTCGCTGACGTCGCTACCGGGCTGCGCCGCGAGGAGCGGCCCGCTGATCGCGTCGCCGATGAGGAAGACGATGGCAACGGCGATGACCGCCGCCACCGTCCCGACGACCGCCTGTCGAAGCAGTGTGTCCGCGCCCATGTGTGCAACCCCTTCCGTTGTCGTGCCACCAGCTTCGCCGCAGTCGGGTCGCCGGTCCAGCGGTTGCCGTCCCGGTTGCCGTCAGGCGGCGTCGCTCGTCGCCGGCTCGACGGTCGCCTTCGACCGGGCCATGGCCCGATCGAGCGTCGGCGAGGTCCCGAGCGACCATCGCAGGAAGCGGATCGCCAGGCGACCGTTGGCGATGCTGCCCACCGGGGGTCGCAGGTCCAACTGCTCCTGCAGGGTCGGCGGCAGGGTGGCCGCCGCCGCCCAGTAGAGGGCGCGGTACGCCGGCCGCACGGCGAGTGGGAAGGGTGGGTCGGCCAGGAAGGCGACCGCATCGGCCTGGGCCTCGGAGGCCTCGATGTCGGGGTGCTCGACGATCCACGACCGCAGCCCGCTCGCCGTCTCGGGGAGGGGTTCGGCCTTCAGCAGCCGTCCGATCCTCGCCTGCTCGGCCACGAAGCGATCGGCGTCGTCGGCCGACAGGGTGCCGGCGCCGTACACCTGGTAGGCGGTGAGGAAGGAGTCGGTCAGGGCGTTGTGGACCCAGGCCGCCAGCGCCGGGTCGGCCGCGTTGTACTTCCGTCCCCTCGCCGATCGCCCCCGCACCCGGCCATGGGCCGAGCGAACCACGCCGACCAGCGCCTCGGCCTCGGGCGTGGCGCCGAAGGTGGTCGCCGTCACCCAGGCCGACGTCCTCGACAGCCGCCCGAGCGTGTCGGTCCGGAACGACGAGTGGTCCATGACGCCGGCCACGACCTCGGGGTGTGCGGTCTGGACCAGCAGCGCCCGGATGCCGCCGACGAAGGCGGCGACGTCGGCGATGACCGGCCACGAGACCGAGTCGGGCCCGAGCAGCCCAGGGTCACCGGCGTACCGCTCGGTGTCGGCCAGCGGATCGTCGGCGTGGGAGAACAGGTCGGTCGTCGAACGGAGGACCTGGTCGCGAACGAGCCCGAGGGCCGGGCCGACGAAGGTCGAGGCCGTCTCGAACGGGCGGTTGATCGGCATCGTCAGGCCGGCATCGGCGACGGATCGTCGGCCGAGGTGGCGAGGCGCTCGATGGTGTCCAACGTGGCGAGCCACCAGGCGTTGCCGGCGACGGAACGCCCGGGGATCGAGGCGAGGCTCCGATCGATCAGCTCGACCAGCGCCTCGTCTGACCCGGCGAGGTTCCGGAGATCGAGGAGGTGATCGACGACCCGGGCCGTCGAGACGAAGTCGCCGTTGACGGCGGCTCTGGCCCGGGCGATCGACTGGTTGAGGAGGGACGTGTTCACGGCGTTTGCTCTTCTGGTCGGGGTGCGGAGTCTGGGGTGGACGGTGTCGGATGGCGACGCTCCGTCCGTGGGGACCTGCCCTGTTGGTCCGTACCCCGCCGGATCGGTCGGCGAAACGTCGACGTTTCATCGGCGGGCGATCCGGGAAGGGGACGATCCCGGGCGGACCCCCGCTCGCTCGATCCCGCCAACCTCGGAGGTTCGCATGACCACCACCCGACAACCGGCTGTCGGCCGGGCCCCCATCAGCTCGTTCCACCGCATCAAGGCGGCATTCCTGCTGGCCGCCTTCGGCTCACTGGTGCTGTCCGTCACCCTGTGGTTCACCGGGTCGCGCGAGGAGGGGCTGTTCGTCGGCATCTGGGTTCCGGCCATCCACTCGCTCGGCACGCTCATCCTCACCGGCGAGCGATCGGGCGTGGAGGGCGAGCGATGAGCGACCTGATCATCTTCGCCGCCGGCTGCATCGTGTTCGCCATCACCACGCTGGCGTCGCTGTGGGCCGGCTACCTGTTCTTCCAGCGGGAGTGGGTCGCCCAGAATCGGGACCTCACCACGGTCGAGGATCGGATCCGGCCGCTGTTCCGTCGCTTCTACCCCGAGCAGCGGCCGCGGAAGGCGGCGCTGGCGCCGGCCCGTCTGGCCACCCGGCGGTCCAGGCGCTGATCGAGGCGTCGGCCGTCCCATGGCGGGACCGGCCCGACCCGTCCGGCTCGTCAGCCGCCCCGCCCGGACGACGCCGCCCGGTCGCCGCACATGACCCGGTGCAGCGTCCGCACACCATCGACCGCCGAGTGGTCGGCGGCGTGCAGCGTGCAGCGGTTGTCGACGATGAGCACATCGCCGGATCGCCAGCGATGTCGGCTCGGGGCGACGGCGGTGACGGCGTGGTCGTGGAGACGATCGATGAGGTCGGCCGCCTCACGCTCGGGCAGCTCGACACCGTGACGCCGAGCTGCGACGAGTCGCTCCCGGGCGCTCAGGTAGAGCGCCGTCCGGCCGGTCCAAGGGTGCGCCCGGCGCACCGGGTGCCAAGCTCCTCGGCCGGCCCGGTCGGGATCACCGACCCGGGTCGGGACGTGGAACAGCTCGACACCCCGAAGCGCATCGAGCAGACCGGCCGGGGCGACCTCGTTGGCTGCGTACTGGTCGAGCACCACGGTCTCGCCGCCCGACTCGGGGACCTCGACCGCCGACAGCGCGGTGAAGGCCGGTGGCTCGGGCACGTACGACGTGTCGGAGTGGTAGACGCTCGTCGGTCGCGTCGTCCGATTGCGGTTGGTCACCTCGAAGACGAAACGCTGGCCGTCGAGCGGCTCCTCGCCGGGGGTGAATCGGAGCGGCCCGAGGCGGGCGACGAAGCGCTCCAGGTCGTCGGGGGTCAGGCACTGGTTGCGGACCGCGACCCAACCGACGCTCATCGCCGCCTCGGCGATGGCGGCGACCGTGTCGTCGTCGGCGTCGCGGAGGTCGACGCCCGGTTCGACCGGTCTCATCTCGCAGCCGCTCGCGGTGCGAGGCCGACGGCCTCGACGAGCCAGTCGAGCGTGGCCACGCCGCCCTCCGGCTCCTGGCCGTCGTCGAGCCGCCGGCCGACCCGCCCCGGCTCGCCGAGATCGCTCAGCACGACGGGTGCCGAGGAGAAGTCCTGGGCCCGGACGAGCTCGCCCGGCGTGGCCACGACGAACAGTCCGGCCCCCCTGGCCGAGGCCACCCCATCGGTCGAGTCCTCGACGGCCAGCGCCGCTTCCGGCGACGCCCCCAGCAGCTCGACGCAACGGCGGTGGGCGTCGGGAGCGGGCTTCGGCCGCTCGATCATGTGGCGGACGGTGTAGGCGTCGAAGTCGTCGAGCGACAGGCGGGTGCCGGTCGCCGTCAGACTGGCGTCGATGTTGGCCATCGAGGTGCCGGTGGCCAGGCCGAGCCGCAGGCCGGCCGAACGGGCCTCGCCGATGAGCCGCTCGACGCCGGGGCGGAGCTGGAGGTCGGTCGAGCGGACGAGCTCGGCGTAGCGGGCGGTCTTCCTGGCGTGGATCTCGACGGCCCGGGCCGACGTGGGGGCGTCGCCGTCGCGCCGCTGGCCGCCGTAGACGAGGATGCGGTTGGCCCCGCCGACATGATCGAGCAGCGAGCGGTACGTGGCGTCGTCCCAGGACCAGTCGAGGCCCTCATCGGCGAACGTCTCGTTGAAGGCCTGGCGGTGGAGCTCGGAGGTCTCGGTCAGCGTGCCGAGCGATCCGAAGACGAGTGCAGCAATGGTCATGGCCTCGGCGTACCCACCCAGGCCGTCGTTGAACCCCCGACCCGCCGCCGGACCCGGCTCCGGGTTTCGTCGGCTGACCGACCGGGTATGGGGCCGGGCAGACGGGCGAGCCGTTCGCCCGTCGCCGCCGATGCAACAGGAACGAGCAACACGTGTCTGTCCCGACCACCGCCCCGAACCGAGCGATGCCGACGGTGCTGCACCTCGTCGGCTCGGCCACATCGAGCTTCTATCACGAGCTGTCGTTCGTCTACGCCAGGGCGGCCCTGCTGCCGGCATCGATGACCCACCGCTTCGCCGTCGCCCACCCGAACGGCGAATGGCAGCACGGTCCGTCGCTCGATCGGCTGTCTGCTCCGGTCGACCTCGGGTGCCTGCTCGGCGAGCTCGGTCGGGTCGACCTCGTGGTTCCGTACATGTTCGACCCGCTCGGCATGACCTCCTACCGCTCGCTGTTCGAGGACGTCCTGCGGGTCCCCGTCGTCGGGTCCCGGGCGGAGGTCACCGCGCTCGCCACCGACAAGCTGCTGACGAAGCAGGTCTTGGCCGGCGCCGGGGTGGCGGTCCCGGCCACGTTCGATGCCGGGGATCCGGCCGGGGTCGTCTACCCGGCGATCGTCAAGCCGAACCGGGAGGACAACTCCCGCGGGCTGACCCTCGTCGACGATCCGGCCGACCTCGACCGGGCGGTGGCGGAGGCGGCGGCCTTCGACGCCGGCGTGTTGATCGAGGAGTACGTACCCGGCCGTGAGCTCCGGGTTGCGGTCGTCGACACCGGTGACGAGCTGCGGGTCCCGGCGATGATCGAGTACGTCGTGAGCGCCGAGCGGCCGATCCGGGAGCTCGATCACAAGCTCGACCTCGGCGACGACGGCAATCCTCGGTCCCAGTCGACCAGCGACGGCGTGCCGATGGTCTGCCCGGCCGACGTCACGCCGGACCTCGACGACGAGGTGGCGGCCGTGGCCAGGGCCGCCCACCTGGCGCTCGGCTGCCGGGACTACTCGCTGTTCGACGTGCGGGTCGGCCCGGACGGTCGGGCCAAGGTGCTGGAGGCCGGCCTCTTCTGGACCTTCGGGGCGCCGAGCATGATCTCGCGGATGATCGCGGCGGACGGCGGCGACGTCGAGGCCGTGGCCACATCGGTGTGGCGCAACGCCATCGCCCGGGGCGTGGCCCATCCTCCGGAGTCCGCGCGACCGATTGCCTCCGCCACGCCGGGCTCGGCAGGGTCGACGGCGACCGCCGACCACACGGACGACGAGGCCGAACGGGTCCCGGCGCTGAGCGCCTGAGGGCCCGCCGGGCGGAGAAGCGGCACCATCGCTCGACGAGAATCGTCTCCATGGGCGGGCCAACGGGGGTCGATGTTCTGTCCGTGGACGATCGCTCCGGCTCGTCGTGGCGGTCGAGCAGCTGTGACGAGTCGCAGCCCGTACGATCAAAGCGTGACCGGGTCGATCGCCGTCCACCGGTCGACACCGGGTGACAAACAGACCGTCCACACGTGCTGCGAGTCACTGTTCGAGCGTTTCTCCGGCGATGGGAGACGGACGGGCGCTTCCGTCGACCTGCCCGCGGACTCGGGTCGAATTCGCCTGGGTCGTTCCACCCAGCATTGAGGCCTGATTGCGATCGAGCCGGCGGGCTTCACAACGGAATACTCCGGCGTCTAGGGTTGATCACATGCTCCACAGCAGCCCTCCCCATACGGTCGCGGTGCCGCCGCCACCGGCGGTCACCACGGGCTCGCGTGTTGGCGCAGCAGCCGGTCGGCGAGGGCCAACGGCCGTCGGACGCCGCAGCGAGTCGTCGTCGCGGACCCGTCGTCGTGCCGCTGCCGGCCGTCGCAACGCTGCAGCCTCCGAGGCGCCGTCGTGGTACGGCGACTCGACCGAGGCGGCGGCGGTTCCCTACCGAGGGCTGGCGCTGTGGTTGCTCGCCCCGCTCGCCGTCGTCGTCGGGGTCGTCGACGGTCTCAGGGGCCTCCGACGTCGTCGGGCGGATTCCCGCCCCACCGCCTGAACGGCCGGAGCGTTCGACGGCATCGCCTGCGACGACGATCCGGTCGGCGATCGATGTGAAGGGGTGACCATGGGTGCGGAGTTCTGGACGACGGGGGCTGCGGCCGGTCCGCGGCGGGCTGCGGCCCTGGCGGCCCGGATGGAGGAGCAGGGCTGGGATGGTTTGGCCACCGTCGACTCGCAGAACCTGGCCCCCGACCCCTACGTGTTCCTCGCGCTGGCGGCCAGCGCAACCGAGCGACTCGGCCTGATGACGTCGGTGACCAACGTCGTGACCCGTCATGCCGCCGTCACCGCCAGCTCGGCCCTCACCGTCCAGCACCTGTCGGGCGGGCGGTTCCGGCTCGGCATCGGGCGGGGCGACTCGGCTCTGGCCCACATCGGTCTCGCACCGGCCCGGCTCGACTGGTTCGAGCGCTACCTCCGCCACCTGGCTTCCTACGTGCGGGCCGGCGAGGTCGATCTCGCCGAACTGGCCACACCCGACCACATCGCCCCGCCGGTCGACGGGCTCGGCCTGGCCGACCGGCCCGTGTCGAGCACGATCGCCTGGGCCGACCGGGTGGCCCCGGTACCGGTCGACGTCGCCGCCACCGGGCCCCGGGTCATCGCCGCCGCAGCCCGCCAGGCCGATCGGGTCCTGTTCGCCCTCGGCGCCGATCCGGCCCGGGTGTCGTGGGGAATCGAGACCGCCAGGCAGGCGGCCCATGAGGCCGGCCGGAATCCGTCCGAGCTGTCGTTCGGGGCCTACGTGAACGTCGTCTGCCACGACGACGTCGAGCGGGCCAGGGCCATCGGTCGCGGTTCGGCCAGTCTCTTCGCCCGCTTCTCGGCCATGCACGGCACCGTCACCGCACCGGCGGACGACACCCAGGCCGAGGTCTTCGAGGCGGTCCACGCCGCCTACGACATGAACCGCCACGCGACGGACGACGGCGCCCAGACCGAGGTCCTGACCGACGAGTTCCTCGAGGCCTTCGCCATCTTCGGGTCGGTCGACCGCTGCGTCGACGGACTCGGACGACTGGCCGAGCTCGGCATCGGTCACTTCAACGTGTCCGGTGCCTCCGTGGTGTCGGAGGACCCCGAGGTGGCGGCCGCCACCGAGCGCCTGATCGGCGAGGTCGCGCCCCAGGTCCGGGGCTGAGGGCGGTCGACCTCGGCGCCCGGATCGACGAGGTTCATGCGCCGCCCCTGGGCTCGGCCGTGGTCGACAGGACGGTGGATCGGACGGTCGGGGTCTACGCTCGGGGCCGCACGGGTCGTGATCGACCCGTCGATGGGGTGTCGCTGCGCCCCCGCAACGCCCGCACCCGCATCCCGGAGCCGATCGGAGCACCCATGGCCCACGTGTCCGCCGTCCATCACCTCGCCACCGCCACCAACGACCTCGACCGGTTCCTGGCGTTCTACAAGGAGGCCTTCGACCTCGACCCCGACCCCGGGTTCCCGATGGACTCGCCGGTCGGCCGTCTCGCCTTCTTCGACCTCGGGGGCGTGCAGCTCCAGGTCGTCGAGTCGGGCTCGATCAGCCCGGCCCCGGCCGGCACACCGGCCGTGCTGCTCCAGCAGGACCTCCGCCTCGACCACTACACCATGCGCATCGACTCGCCGGAGGCCTTCGAGACGGTCAAGGAGGCCCTGGTGCGCCTCGGCGCCTCCGACGGCAACGTGCAGGACTTCCGGGGTGCCGACCTCCTCGCCTTCACCGACCCGGACGGGCACGTGATGGAGGTCATCCACGTCCCCGCGGCCTGAGCCGGCCCGACCCGAACCGGAGCAGTCATGCGTCGACCAAACGTCGTCTTCGTCCTGACCGACGACCACGCCGCCAACGCCATCGGCGCCTACGGCTCGGTCATCAACACCACCCCCCGGATCGACGAGCTGGCCAGGACCGGCTGGCGGTTCGACAACTGCTTCGCCACCAACTCGCTGTGCTCGCCGTCGCGGGCGTCGCTGCTGACGGGCGCCTACAGCCACGTCAACGGCGTCTACACCCTGTTCACGCCGGTCGACGCGTCCCAGCCGACGTTCATCTCGCTGCTGGCCGAGGCCGGCTACCGCACGGCGATGATCGGCAAGTGGCACATGGGCCACGGCGAGGGCCACGACCCGCATGGCTTCGACCACTGGGAGGTGGTGCCGGGCCAGGGCGACTACTGGAACCCGACCTTCCTCTCGGCCGCCGGCCGCCGCACGATCGAGGGCTACGCCACCGACCTCATCACCGACCTGGCCATCGAGTGGGTCGAGTCGCTCGAGGGCGACGACCCCTGGTGCGTGCTCGTGTGGCACAAGGCGCCACACCGCCCGTGGGAGCCGAAGCCCGAGCATCGGGAGCGGCACGACGTCACCCGCCCGATCCCGGCGACGTTCTGGGACGACTACGCCACCCGGTCGCCGTCGATCCGCCGGACCGCCATGCGGGTGGCCGACCACCTCAGCCTCGAGGACCTCAAGGAAGCGCCGCCCCCGGGGCTCGACCACGAGGCCGAGGCGGTGTGGAAGCTGCAGCGGTACCTGCGGGACTACCTGGCCTGCGTCGAGTCGGTCGACGAGAACGTCGGCCGGCTGACCGACTGGTTGCGCAACCGGGGTGACCTCGACGACACGCTGATGCTGTACGCCTCGGACCAGGGCTTCTTCCTCGGCGAGCACGGCTGGTTCGACAAGCGGCTGATGTTCGAGGAATCGCTGCGGATGCCGCTGCTCGTGTCGTATCCCCGCAGGGTCCCGGGCGGGCGCACCTTCGACGGGATCGTGACCAACGTCGACGTCGCCCAGACGATCCTCGACGCCGCCGGGGTCGACCATCACCCCAGGATGCAGGGCCGCAGCTTCTGGCCCGAGCTGGTCGACGAGGCCCCGGTGCCCGAGCGTCCCGCCGCCCTCTACTACCGGTACTGGGAGAACGACGACATCATCCACAAGGCCCCGGCCCACTACGGCTACCGGACCGATCGCCACAAGCTGATCTACTACTACAACGACGGCTTCGGTCTGCCGTTCACCTCGTTCTTCACCTACCCGCCCGACTGGGAGCTCTACGACCTCGAGGCCGACCCGGACGAGGTGATCAACGTGTACGACGACCCGGCCTACGCCGAGATCCGCGAGGAGCTGAAGGCGGCGATGTGGCGCGAGCAGTCCCGGCTCGGCGACGCCCCCCACCACTCGCAGCCCGTGCCGGCCGGTTGTGAGGACGTCGAGGTCGCAGCCCAGCCCGAGCTGCCCCGGATCCGCTGGCTGGCCAGCCAGCCGGAATGAGCGTCGGCGCCACCAACCCGATCGAGACGGTGACCATCCCGGCCTCGGTGTTCGCCATGGGCGACGCCAGCGGTGACGCCAGACGACCGGACGGCGAGGACCCCGTCCACGAGGTGGCCGTCGGCGCCTTCTCGATCGACACCACGACGGTGACCAACGACGCCTTCGCCGCGTTCGTCGCCGCCACCGGTCACCGCACCGAGGCCGAGCATCGGGGCAGCTCGCCGGTGTTCCACCTGGCGGTGGCGGCCGACCCCGGCGACGTGCTCGGGACCGCAGCCGGCGCCCCCTGGTGGCGCGACGTCCGGGGGACCGACTGGCGCCACCCGGCCGGGCCCCGATCCGGTCTCGACGGCCTGGGCGACCACCCGGTGGTGCACGTGAGCTGGAACGACGCCGCGACCTATGCGGCCTGGGTCGGACGTCGCCTGCCGACCGAGGCCGAGTGGGAGCTGGCGGCCCGCGGCGGGCTGGTCGGGGCCCGCTACCCGTGGGGCGATGACCTGCTCGACGACCACGGGGCCTGGCGCTGCAACATCTGGCAGGGCCCGTTCCCCGAGGTGAACACCGGCGACGACGGTTGGCTGACCACCGCCCCGGTCCGGAGCTACCAGCCGAACGGGTACGGGCTGTGGCAGGTGGTCGGCAACGTGTGGGAGTGGTGTGGCGACCACTTCGACGCCGGCTGGTACGCCCGCTCGCCCCGTCTGGACCCGACGGGCCCGGCCGACGGGCCCGGCCGGGTGATCCGGGGCGGCTCCTACCTGTGCCACGACTCGTACTGCCATCGCTACCGGTGCGCGGCCCGGTCGATGAGCCCGGCCGACTCGCCGTCGGCCAACCTCGGGTTCCGCACCGCCGGCCCGGCCGAGGATCCGGCCCCGCCCGTCGACCCCGGAGGGTCCGATTCGCAGCCGACCGGCGACAACGACGACCAGGCAGGAGCGCCATGAGCACGACCCCCGACTTCGGACCGCGCACCCAGGAGGTGCTGCCGCAGCTGACCCGGGAGGAAAGGCACGGTTGACGGCCGGCTCGGGCGTGTTCGCCATGCCCGGCGTCGAGCGGCTTGGCATCGGCGACTGGGCGGTGACCGACGGGCCGAACGGGGCCAGGGGCACGTCGTTCCTCGGGTCCGGCGACGCGATGGCCACGTGCCTGCCGTGCGGCTCGGCCCTCGGCGCCACCTGGAACACCGAGCTGGTCGAGGAGCTCGGGGTGCTGCTCGGCCGGGAGACCAGGACCAAGGCGGCCCGCGTCCTGCTGGCCCCGACGGTCAACCTGCACCGGTCGCCGCTCGCCGGCCGCAACTTCGAGTGCTTCTCCGAGGACCCGCTGCTGTCGGGCAAGCTGGCCGCGGCCTACATCCGGGGCGTGCAGTCGCAGGGCGTGATCACCACGGTCAAGCACTTCGTGGGCAACGAGTGCGAGACCGACCGCTACACCAGCAACTCGATCATCGACGAGCGGGCCCTGCGGGAGCTGTACCTGGTGCCGTTCGAGCTGGCGGTGACCGAGGGCGGCACGCTCGGGATCATGACGGCCTACAACCGGGTCAACGACCGCTGGTGCACCGAGCAGCGGTGGCTGCTGACCGACCTGCTGCGGGACGAGTGGGGGTTCGAGGGGTTCGTGACCACCGACTGGGCGTCGGCCGCCGACACGGTTGCGTCGGCCCAGGCCGGGCTGACGATCGAGATGCCGGTCGGCGATCGGGCCTACGGCTCGGTGCTCGGTCGGGCGGTCGACGAGGGCCGGGTCGACGAGACGACGCTCGACGAGCTGGCCGGGCGGTTGCTGTCGGCGTTCGAGGCGGTCGGGGCCTGGGACGACGAGCCCGCGCCCGAGCGATCGATCGACGACCCGGACCATCGGGCGCTGGCCCGCCGGGCTGCAGCCGAGGCCATGGTCCTCTACCGCAACGAGCCACCGACCGGTGGCGCCGACGGCACCGAGCCGCCGACCGGTGGCGCCGACGGCACCGAGCCGCCGACCGGGGGCCGGCCGGTGCTCCCTCTCGACCCGGCGACGATCGACACCCTCGCCGTCATCGGGCCGAATGCCGGCCGGGCCCAGATCATGGGCGGCGGCTCGGCCAACCTCCGGCCGTTCCATCGCACCAGTCCGCTCGCGGCCCTGTCCGCCCGCCTCGGTGGCGCGATCGAGATCGTGCACGAGCCCGGCTGCGACATCGACGCCAGGGCTCCGCTGTTGGCCGGGCCGGCCATCGTCGCCCCGGACGGCTCGCAGGGCGTGCACGTCGAACTGTTCGACAACCCGGACTGGGCGGGCGAGCCGGTCGCCACCGCCAACCGCGACACGGGTCGTCTCCTCTACGGCACCGAGCCGCTTCCCGGCGTCGAGCCGGACGCCTACTCGATCCGGGCCACCACGACCTTCACCCCGTCGATCTCCGGCGTGCACGGGTTCCGCCTGACCCAGGTCTCCCGGTCGCGGCTCCTCGTCGACGGCGAGGTCGTCGTCGACGGCACCGTGGACCCGCCCCGGCCCGACTCGGCCTTCTTCGGCTTCGGGTCCCGGCTGCCGGTGGTCGAGCTGCATCTCGAGGCCGGTCGGCCCAACGAGCTGGTGCTCGAGATCGCCGACCGTCGCCGGAACATCGGCGGCGCCGAGCTCCGCGTCCGGTCGCCGTTTCCCGACGACGCCATCGACCGGGCGGTCGCTGCGGCGGCCGCAGCCGATGCGGCGATCGTCGTGGTCGGCACCAACGACGACTGGGAGACCGAGGGCGAGGACCGGACCCTCCTCGGGCTGCCAGGCGACCAGGATCGACTGGTCGAGGCCGTCCTGGCCGTCAACCCCCGCACCGTGGTCGTGGTCAACACCGGGGCCCCGGTGACGATGCCGTGGCGGGATCGGGCCCCGGCCATCCTCCAGTCGTGGCTCGGTGGCCAGGAGATGGGCGATGCGCTCGTCGACATCCTGACCGGTGCCGCCGACCCAGGCGGTCGGCTGCCGACGACCTTCCCCGAGCGCATCGAGCACACGCCGTCCCATGGCGCGTTCCCGGGCGACAACGGCCAGGTCCCCTACGCCGAAGGCCTGTTCATGGGGTATCGCTGGTACGAGAGCCGCAAGCTCCCCGTCACCTGGCCGTTCGGGCACGGCCTGTCGTACACCAGCTTCGAGGTCGGTCAGCCGACGCTGTCGGCAACGACGGTGCCGGCTGGCGAGCCGGTCACCGTGGCGGTCCCCGTCACCAACGTCGGCGACCGGCCTGGCCACCACGTCGTCCAGTGCTACGTCCGCCCGCACGGCGGGCGCCTCGTTCGACCCGACGTCGAGCTGAAGGCCTTCGCCAAGGTGACGCTCGATCCCGGGCGGTCGACGACCGTGACCTTGAGCCTCGACGAGCGGTCGTTCGCCTATTGGGATCCCGGGCAGCCGGCATGGCCGGCGTTGCGGGACGCCCATGCGGCCACCCTGCCGCAGTTCCGGACGGTCGAGCGGCGAACCGAGGCCGGGTGGGTGGTCGAGCCCGGCTGCTTCGACGTGGTGATCGGCAACTCGGTGGCCGACATCGTCGGCGAGGCGACCGTCGAGCTGACGTGACCGCCGTCGCCCGGGGGTCCGACCCCGGGTCACCCGGCAGCGTTGTCATCGCACACAACCCTCGACACCGTTCCGATCCCGGTCGGTGACGGGCTCGTCCGCCCCGGATCCCCTGTGGCCGCATGACCATCCAGCGCCACGCGACTAGGCTCACCCCATGGACCGACGCCCGCCATCGGTCGACGGTGCGCCGTGAACGCTGCCTCCGATCTCCAGCCCGTCCAGGGCCGGTCGCCCGTTCCGCGCCGGCTGGCCGACCGGCCGATCCGGCGGTCGTTCTACCGGACCACGATGCCCCGGGCTCGGCTGGCGGGGCTCGATCTCTCGCGGATGGACTTCCGCATGGCGATCCTCAGCGGTTCCGACCTGGCCCACGCCTCCCTCAACCAGGCGACGATGATCGAGACCTTCCTCATCGGGGCCGATCTGACCGGGGCCAGCCTGTACTGGACGGTGCTCTACGAGGCCAACCTCAACGAGGCCTCGATGGTCGGTGCCGACCTGCGGCGGGCCGACGCCAGGCGGGCCGAGTTCCACCGGGTCGACGCCAGGCGGGCCCGCTTCGACCAGGCCAGGCTCTACATGGCCTTCCTCGATCACGCCGACTTCCGCCAGGGCAGCTTCACCGAGACCAACCTGCGCAAGGCCGACCTGACCAGGTCGAACTTCCACATGGCCGACATGCGCCAGGCCGACTTCTCCGGCGCCAAGGCGATGAAGGCCGACCTCTCCGGCGCCGATCTGACCAGGGCCAAGCTGACGGGCACGAACCTGCGCAACGCCAACCTGACCGGGGTCAAGCTCGACGGCGCCGACCTGACCAAGGCCGTGCTGCGGGGCGCCGATCTGTCGACCGCCAGCCTCCGTGGGGCCAACCTCGTCGGGGCCGAGCTGGCGGGGGCCAAGCTGCCGGGCGTCGACATGAGCGGTGCGATGCTCGACCTCGTACTCGACCGCTCGACGTTCAGCTGGGATCTGCAGACGACCTGGCCGGACCTCGACCACATGGTCCCGACCCTCCAGGCCTGGATGGCGGCCCAGGCCGAGAAGGAGCGGAAGAAGCAGGAGAAGGCGAAGCGGGAGCAGCGGCAGCGCGAGCGCGAGCGCTCGGCCATGTAGCGCCGCCCCGCCCGGCCGCTCCGGTCGGCCTCGTCGAGGGGTCGCCCGGCCGACTCAGGCGGCCGAGGCGGTCGCCTTCAGGGCGATCTCGCCAAGCAGGCCGATCCGGTCGGTGTTGTGCCCGTTGCCGGGCAGGTTGATGGTCAAGCCGTCGATGCCGGTGTCCATCGTGGCCTGGAGGGCCTCCCCGACCGTGTCGGGGTCGCCGTAGATGAGGATGCCCTTGGCCATCTCCATCACCTCGTCGTTCCAGCCCTTGGCGCCGGCGATGGCCCGCAGATCGGCTTCGGCCTCCTCCATCGTCGGGGCGACCAGGCACATCGTCAGCTTGGTGACCTTGATCTCCGACCGGTCCCGTCCGAGCCGCTCGCAGTGGGCGGCGAGGGCGTCGAGCTTGCGGGGGATCTCGTCGGCCGTGCCGCTGGCGAGGTTGGACTCGTCGGCGTACTGGGCCACCATCCGCAGGGTCTTCTTCTCGCCCGAGCCGCCGATCATGATCGGGATGCGGGACACGGGTGCGGGGGAGTTGATGGCGTCGGCGACCATGTAGCGCTTCCCGTCGAGGCTGACCTTCTCGCCCCGCAGCATGGGGATGATGATCTGCAGGGCCTCCTCCAGCTTCTCGAACCGGTCGGTGAACGTGCCGAACTCATAGCCGAGCGAGTCGTGCTCGAGCTCGAACCAACCGGCGCCGATGCCGAGGGTCGCCCGGCCGCCCGAGACGTGGTCGAGGGCGGTGATCGTCTTGGCCAGCAGGGTTGGGTGGCGGTAGGTGTTGCCGGTCACCAGGGTCGAGAGCCGAACGGTCTCGGTGTGCTGGGCCAGGGCCGCCAGCAGTGTGTAGGCCTCGACCATCGGCTCGTCGTGGGCGCCCAGCCCGGGCAGCTGGTAGAAGTGGTCCATCACCATCACCCGGTCGAAGCCGGCCGCCTCGGCCGCCTTGGCCTGGGCGACCACGGTCGGGAAGATGTCGGCCGGGGTGCTGTCGGGGTAGGTGAAGTTGGGGATCTGGTAGGCCAGTCGGGTCACGGCGAGCTCCGTCGTCAAGTGGGCGGGAAGGGGACGTTCAGACCTGACACATCTCTTGAATCGTGTCAGCAAACAAAACCTGACACATTCGCTCAGATGTGTCAAGGTGGTCCCGTGGCCTCCGAGCTCCTGTCGACGCCCGAGCGGACCAGCCGTGGCGATGCCCGCATCTCGTCGATCCTCGCCGCGGCCATCGAGGAGTTCTCACAGCGGGGCTACGCCGGCACGTCGATGGCGAACATCGCGGCCGCAGCCGACGTCTCCCGTCCGGCCCTCTACCAGTACTTCCGGGACAAGGACCACATCTTCGCATCGGCCTTCGTCAAGCTGTTCGCCGAGCACGTCGACCGTGCGCTCGATGCGCTGGCCCGGCCGGTCGCCACCGTCGAGCGGCTCGACGGTCTGCTCCAGCGCTACGAGGGCGACCTGTGGGAGCGGATGGCGGCCTCGCCCCACATCGACGAGCTGGTCGGGCGCAAGGAGGCCGCCCTGGCCGAGGCCGTCGGCGAGGAGGTCAATCGGCTGTGGGCCGCTCTGGCCGCCCACCTGCGCCGGGAGGTGCCGGGTCGTTCACGGGCGGTGGTGGACCAGCGCAACGTCTGGATCGAGCTGCTCCGGCTGGCGCCGCAGGGGTTCCGGGCCGATGGGCCGTCGGTCGACGCCTACCGCACTCGGCTCCGGACGCTGGCCCGATCCGTTGCGGCCGACATCGACGCCATCGGTTCGGGGCCTTGATTGTAGTGGTCGCTGCAACTAGTTTGCAGTGATCACTACAAGTCGGAGGTCGGTGATTCCGATCGACCGGCGGCCGAAGGAGTCAACGATGAGCGAGCACGATCCTGCCGAGGTGGTCCAGGCGTTCCTGACCGCCTTCGAGGCCATGGACTGGGATGCGGCCCTTGCCCTCCTGGCCGACGACGTCGAGTACACCAACATCCCCATGGGCTCGGTCGATGGCCACGGCGGCGTCCGGGAGGTGCTCGAACCGTTCTTCGCCCCGATCCACGAGAACGAGTTCCAGCTGCTCCGGCAGGCCGCCGCCGGGTCGACCGTGTTCGTCGAGCGGCTCGACCGTCATCGCCTCGACCACGGCTGGCGCGAGCTGCCGGTCGTCGGCGTGTTCGAGGTCGTCGATGGTCGCATCGCCGTCTGGCGCGACTACTTCGACCTGGCCACGGCCGGTCGCATCCACGACCCGGGCGACGTCGCCTGATCGCCACCGGTTCGGCCGTCGGTCGCTCCCCGACGCCGGCGGCGTGAGTCGGGTCGCTCGAGCCGCCGGCGGACCGGTGGGAGCCGGGCGGCGAATCCGGCCGAGATCATGGCGAACCCGATCCCGATGTCGGGGATCAGGACGACGTGCAGCAGGAGGGCGGCGGCGACGAGGTACGTGCCCCGGTGCAGGAGGCGCCAGCGTCGCAGGCCGAGGCGTCGCATGGCGAGGCGCGAGCTCGTGAGCAACAGCGGCATGGTGATGGCCAGCGCGATCGAGCCGGCGATGAGGAACGGTGCGCCGATGGCGGCGGCCACGCCGCGCTCGACGCCGAACATGGCGCCGTTGCTGATCGCCAGGAGCGCGAACGCGATCCCGAGGTACTTGCGGACCCGGACCTGGCTCCGACCGGTCAGCCACTGGACGGGCGAGGCCAGGAACATGGCGCCGAACGTGACCATGCCCGGGTTCTCGCCGGCGGCGATGGCGACGTCGAGCATCGTGGCCGTGGTGACGAGCCCGGCCAGCCTCGCGCCGACGACGCCGGCGATCACGAGTGGGGCGATCGTGGCGAGGGTCAGGACGACCAGCTGCGGGAGGCTGAAGCGATTCCAGATCGGTCGTGGCATGGGTCGATCGTCCGTCGACCGGCCGCCGCTGCCATCGGCCGAGGTGAGTTCGCCGCTACTCCGAGGGGAGTATCCGTCTCGTCTGGCGGCCGACTCGCCGTGAGGCCCGCCCCCCGTCTCGATAAACGATCCGAAACGTATCGAGAAGCGGCTAGAGTGAGTGGATGATCGGCCACGAGCAGCGACGTCCGAACGGGCTGGCGCCATGACCGTCGGGCTCGTCCTCGGCGCCGGCGGCTCGATCGGTTGGGCCTATCACCTCGGGGTCATCGAGGGGATCGTCGAGGCGACGGGTTGCGGCCTGGCCGATGCCGATCGCGTCATCGGCACCTCCGCCGGTGGTGCCATCGCCGCCTCGGTTCTCGCCGGCAACGACGCCGAGGCCGTGCTGGCCTCGATCACCGAGCCGATGTCCGACCGGCAGCGGACCGAGATGCGCCACTCGATGGGCGAGACCAGGCGGGTGTCACGACTCCTCCGGCCGCAGTCGCCTGGCATGATCCGGCGCGGCGGCGCCGTCGGGCTGATCGGTCTGGTCCCCGCCGGTGCCTTCCCGACCTGGCCGCTTCGTCGCTTCCCGACCGGGAGCCTCGACGCCTGGCCACCCAACCTCTGGATGCCGAGCGTGCGGCTCGGCGACGGGCGGGTCGTCGTCTTCGGGCGTGACCGGACCGACATCGACCTCAGCGATGCGGTCGAGGCGACCTCGGCGGTGCCCGGCCTGTTCCAGCCGAAGGAGATCGACGGCGAGCGATTCGTCGACGGGGCGGTGGCCTCGGCCACACACGCCGATCTCCTGCTCGACGACCCACCCGATCTGGTGCTGATCGCCTCGCCGATGACCCGGCCAGGGCGGGGCCCGATCCGCTTGCGGGCCCGGCGGCAGCTTCGGCGGGAGGTCGCCCGCCTCCGCCGGGCCGGCGCCGAGGTGCTGGTCGTCGAGCCGACGATTGGGCTGATGGAGCTGGCCAGCGGCTATCCCCGCACCCGACCAGAGGCCGGGCCCGCCATCGTGGCGGCGGCCAGGGCCCAGGTCGTCGAGACCTGTCTGGCCCTCGACCGGGCGGTGAAGAAGGCGATCGGCACGATTGTTTGAACGCGTTCAATTAATCGATTAGGGTGGTCCCGGAACGAGTGATCCGGGAGCTGATCCATGACCGAGCCCATCGTCGATCGAGACTTCGCCGAGAAGTTCCTCACCGCCGTCGACCGCCCCTTCGACTACGGCGTCTACCTCCTCTTCCACGACTGGTGGGAGGCGGCACCGGCCGAGGTGATCGAGGCCTACCATCGGGAGCTGTTGTCCATTCCCGGGTCCCGCGACTTCCTCGACCGTCGGTTCCTGGCCGAGCCGCTGGCCGTGGCCGACCTCGAGCGCTGCACCCCCGGCACCCTCGGCGACGGCTATCGCCGCTTCATCGTCGACAACGGCCTCGAGGAGAACCTCGCCCGCAACTACCGGGCGTTCAACGAGCAGCTGCAGTCGTCCGGCACCCTCGACCGCCTTCCGGACGACCTGAGCTACGCCATCGTCCGGGGCTTCCAGATCCACGACTTCCTGCACGTCATGACCGGGTTCAGCTCCAAGCCGCTGGGCGAGCTGGCCCAGGCCGGGTTCCACTTCGCCCAGCTCCGCTTCCCCTATCACGCCATGCGGGTGGCGGTCACGACCGCCCACCTGGCGTTCGTCAGCCCGGGGTCGACCACCAAGGCGATGGATGCCCTGGTCGACGGCTGGGTGCTCGGTCGGGCGAGCGACAACCTCCACTTCACGGTGTGGGAGGACGAGCTGGACACCCCGCTCGACGAGCTGCGGCAGCGATTCGGCGTGTCGGCGCCACGGCTGGCGGCGACTGCGGCCACCCGGTGAGGCCGTCCGTCGCGCCGCGACGGTCGCTCGGCGGTCAGGGACCGGAGCGGTCCCGCCCGAACCGGTCGTGGGGGGTGTCGAGGTCGACGCCCGCCGCTCTCGCCGCCCGCTCGATGGCCTCGACGGGCAGGTTCTGGGGCGCCGGCATCGGCGGTGGCTCGTGGTCGCCGATCGTGTCGATCCGCCAGCCGTCCGGATCGGTGGTGGCCAACTCGTCCCAGGCGACCGGGGTCGCCACCGGCGCCCCCGGTCGCGGTCGGAGGGAGTAGGGCACGACGACGGTGGCCGTCGGCCCGTTGCGGAGCCAGTCGACGAACACCCGACCCTTCCGGTTGCGCTTGAGGAACTCGGTGGTGAGGTCGTCCGGGGCGGCGGCGACCGCCAGCCCGGCCAGGGCTCGGGAGGCGAGGGCGACCGTGCCGAACCCCCCGTCGATCGAGGCCAGCGGCACCCACACGTGGAAGCCCTTCGAACCGGTGGCCAGCGGCAGGCCGTCGAGCTCGAACGAGCGGAGCACGTCGCCGACCGTACTGGTTGCGGCCCTGGCTGCGTCCGCATCGCCGGCTTCGGGGTCGAGGTCGATGACGAGCCAGTCCGGTCGACCGGGATGGTCGGCCGACGACGTCCACATGTGGAACGTGATCGTGTTCTGGTTGGCCAGGTAGGCGAGATCGTCGGCCCGGTCGACGACGGGGTAGATCGTCTCGCCGCCTCCCCGCTTCGGGACCGGGAGGCGGCGGATCGAGGGCGGGAAGTGGTCGGCCGCGTTCTTCTGCATGAATCCCTTGGCCTCGATGCCACGGGGAAAGCGCTGCAGGGTGAGAGGACGCCCGGCCACGAGGTCGACCATCGCCTCGCCGACCCGCTGGTAGTGGGCCACGACGTCGGCCTTGGTGATGCCGTCGGCCGGGAACAGGAGCTTGTCGGGGCTGGAGACCCTCACCCCGCCATGTTGTCAGCTCGGCGCCGCACCTGCCGGCCAGGCCCGGTCGTCGGCGGCGGTCGGGTAGCGGTCGGCGATGCCGGCGATGTCGAGGTCGGCTTGGGGTCCGGCCGCCCCCACCCGGAAGACGGCAGCCGCCGCCCCGGCCGGCGGCGTCTCGGCGTCGACGTCGGTGGCCAGCGCCTCCAGGTAGCCGAAGTCCTTGGCCACGAGGGCGATGGAAGGTTGGGGGCGAGGTCGCCGGTCGCCACCAGCCCGAGCACCCGTTGGAGCCCGGGGGAGGTCCGCCACCTGCCCGGGTGGCCGCCGGCGATCAGGCGGCGTCGGCGATGCCGAGCAGCGCTGACCCGATGGCGTCGAGCGCGCCGAGACCGGAGCGATAGGAGATCCCGGCCGGTGTCTCGACCTCGAACACCCGGCCGGCGGCGACGGCCTGGAGCTCGCTCCAGCGTTGGACGGCGGTCGGGTTGTTGCTTCGTGACTCGATGAGCAGCACGTCGGGCTCGTCGAGCGCGGTGAGTTGGCCGGCATCGTCGAGCTGGACGTAGAGCTTGGCCCGGTCCGTGACGGGGGAGACGGGCAGCTCGAGATTCCGCAGGGCTCGGGCGATCGGGTTCGGGTTGACCCGCGAGTGGAAGCTCATCACCGCGTCCTCGACCACCAGGGAGGCGTACAGGCGCCGGCGAGCGACGGTCGGGAGCCGGTCGGCCAGCGCGGTCACCGCAGCCGCATAGTCCCGGCGTTGGCGGTCGAGCTCGTCGCTCCGATTCACCAGGGCGGCGAGGTCGCACAGGTGGGCGCTCCGAGGCTGCGATTCGTCGAAGGCGACGGTGGGCGCGATGTGTTGGAGCCGTTCGATGTCGACGCCGGGCAGGGTGCGCCCGTCCCATGCATAGGCGATGATCAGATCGGGCTCGAGGTCGCGCAGCGTGTCGAGGTCGGGGGAGTCGCCCGCACCGGTCATGACCACCGCATCGAGGTCGTGTCGATCGGCGATCGGAGCGTGCCAGCCCCGCTCGTCGCGGTCTCCGGCCATGGCCACGACGGTGGCGCCGATCGCCAGCAGCGGCTCGCCGATCGTGAAGTCGTGCAGCGCCGCGACCCGGGTGGGGTTGCGGGGCACCGAGACGTCCCGACCAAGCGCATCGGTGAACACCCGGGTTCGCCGCCGGCGACGGATCAGGGGCCCGGCGTGACCGGCCCGCGGTCGACCACCGGCCGTCGACCCGGTCGGCCCCGTCGGCAGGATCGGCCGCTCACCCGGTCGTCCGGTGCCGGCCGGAGGATCGCCGGCGGGACCGGTGTCACCGTCGGAGCCGGGGAGGGTCACGCCGTCGGTCTCCGCCGCTCGCAGGGCCTGTTTGAGGGCCTTGCTGGTGCGGTAGCCGCACCGGCTCGCCGCGATCGATGGCGTCACGCCGTCGGCCAGGAGTGCCCGGGCGTGCTGCATCCTGACGGCCGACGACCATGCGCTGAAGGTCAGGCCCGTCTCGCACAGGAAGCGCCGGCGGAGCGTCCGGGTGCTCGTCGCCTCGGCCTCGGCCCAGGCGTCGAGGCTGCGACGGTCGGCCGGGTCGGCGGCAATGGCCTCGGCCACCCGGCGCGCCGACGGGTCCATGGGGAACGGCGGCTGGCTCGGTCGACGAGACATGGCCTGGCCGATGCGGTCGGCGATGACGTCGATGACGGCGTCGGCGACGGGACCGTGGCCGAGCTCGGGGAAGTTGGTCAGGCTGGCCGCCAGCACGTCGTCGAGGGCGACCAGCATCGGTGCGGTCGGCAGCCCGGACCAGTCGTCCGGCTCGAAGGTCGCCCGGATCAGCGGTCCGTCGCCGATGTCGGTCAGACGCTGGTGAGCGGGCACCCACAGCGCGCTGCGGGGTCCGACGATGGCAGGGGAGCCGTCGACCTCGATCCACACGGCGCCTTCGACGGACCACAACAGCCGGTGGCGCTCGGCGACCGGGCGCTCGGGCGTGCCCGGGAAGCGGTGCGGGGGCAGCGATACCCGGAGAGCTGCGCCATCGACGCAGGGGTGGCCGCGGCGCCCGTCCATGGATGGTGATTCTATTAGGTTTGCCTAACACATGACCAGTCGCATGGCTATCGCCCGACATTGGCCGCTGAGAACCAGGATTGGCCGCCCGCCGCCCGCCCGCTTCGCTTCACTGATCGATGACTTGTCAGTTCGGCGCGGAGTGGATGCACATGGTTGCTCGATCGGTCACCGGATCACCCTTGCGGGTCACGGCGAGGCGGCTCCTGGTCGCACTCGTCGCGTTCGCCCTCGTCGTCGTGGCCTGCGGCGACGACGACGATGAGGCCACCTCGGCTTCGGGGAGCGCCAGCTCGTCGTCCTCGGCGCCGGCCGAGGAGTCCTCCGCATCGGCGTCCGCGTCCGCGTCCGCATCGGCATCCGAGCCGAGCGAGGATGCATCGGCGTCCGCGTCGGCTTCTGCCTCGGCGCCGGCCGACGAGGGCGCCGTCGCCACCGTGCCATTCACCGACGACCTCGGTCGCACGGTCGAGGTGCCGGTCGAGCCGCAGCGGATCGTCGCTTTCAACGAGTTCAGCCATGCCGAGCCGCTCCTGGCCCTCGGGGCGCCGCTGGTCGGGATGACCGATCAGGGCGGGGGCGAGTTCAATCCCCCGACCGCCGCCGCCTACGACGTCAGCGGGGTCACCTCGGTCGGCGGGTTCTCCGAGCTCAACGTCGAGGTCATCACCGAGCTGGAGCCAGACCTGATCCTGGCCTACGCCCACACCGGCGAGTGGTATCACAACGTCGACGTCGAGGTGCTCCAGGAGATCGCGCCGACGGTCGCCTTGAACGAGAACAAGACCAGGGACGACTTCCACCGGGCCGTTGCCGAGCTGGTCGGCTACACAGACGAGTTCGAGGCCCAGCGGGAGGCGTACCTCGCCCGCATCGACGAGTTGAAGCCCCAGCTCCCGGAGGACCTGTCGGTGCTGGTCATCGCCAGCCCGTGGGAGGGTGGCATCTCGATCCACTCGATCTCCAACCCGAACCCGACCTCGGCCATCCCGAACGATCTCGGCATCGCGATGCCGCCGGTGGCCCAGTCCGATGACATCTACGTCGACGTGTCGCCCGAGCTGATCCTCGAGGAGTTCCAGGCCGACGTGATCCTGTACGAGGCGCGGGGCGAAGCGGTGGTCGAGACCCCGCTGTGGGAGGAGCTGCCGGCCGTCCAGGCCGGCCAGGTGTACTCGGTCGACACCGCCGCCGGCACGTCGTATCTCCACAGCCTGGCCGTGCTCGACGAGATCGAGGAGTTCCTGCTCGAGGCCGACCCGACCGTCGTGTCGGAGTAGGCCGAGCGTACGAGTCGCCGCCTGGCGACACGCTGACACCCACCGAAGGAGCGGCACATGATCACTCGGCCAGATGCGAACCGGGCCACGGCCTCGTTGCTCCGGCGCTCGATGGCGGCCCTGGTTGCCATGGCCCTGATCGCTGCGGCCTGTGGCGATGACGACGAGGCGGACACCGCGGCCTCCGGCGGCGACTCGGCCCCGACGGCGGCGTCGGAGCCGGCCGAGGATGCGAGCGAGGATGCGTCGGCGTCCGGGTCGGAGCCGGCCGAGGATGCGAGCGAGGATACGTCGGCGTCCGGGTCGGAGCCGGCCGAGTCCATGGCCGACCTGTCGATCGACGATTCGTTCGAGGTCACCGGATTTCCCGCCCTGGATCCGGCACCGACGATGTTCGAGCTGATCGAGGACCGGGGCGACACGCTGCTGGTGAAGCACCGGTTCGGTGAGGTCGAGATCCCGGCCGATCCGCAGCGGATCTACTCGGATGCGTCGATGCTGCCGACGGCGATCGAGTTGGACCTGAACTGGGTCGGGGCCGAGTACTACGCCGACTCGGTCGGTCTGCCCAACTGGAGCGACGTCAGCGCCGATGCCGAGTTCCTGAACGAGGCCACCTACCAGACCAACTTCGAGGCGGTCGCCGCCCTCCGGCCCGATCTGATCCTCGCCTACGGCGAGATCTTCTGGAGCGGCGCCGACGCCGACGATCACTACGCGCTGCTGTCGGAGATCGCGCCGACGCTGGTGCCGAGCGGCGACCCGGTCGCCTACTTCCAGACCCTCGCCCGCGAGCTGGGGATCGCGTTGGGGACCGACGAGGCCGAGATGACGTCGGTGGTCACGGCCAAGACCCAGGAGCTGGTCGACGCCTGCGCCCCGCTGAGGGAGGCCATCGGCGACGAGACCGTTGTCATGCTGGGGATCAACGGCACCCACCCGCAGCTGAACGGCGCCGTCACCGCCTTCGACGGTCCGGTCACGCCACAGGCCGACACCCGCTGGCTGTACGACTTCTGCGGCTTCGAGCCGGGGGCGAACCTCTTCGAGCTGGTCGGGACCGGCTTCACTCTCGACATCTCCGAGGAGCTGTTGCCGTCCATCGACGCCGACCACCTGTTCGTCCACACGTCGGGCTACACGCCCGAGGAGCGGGAGGCCTCCGCCGAACTGCTCGGCAACCTGATCGGCAGCGAGATCTGGAACGCCATTCCGGCGGTCCAGAACGGCAACGTGTACGTCTACGAGTACTTCTCGTCGCTGAGCTTCGACACGGCGTCGGCCGCGATCGCGTCGGCCAACGACGCGTTCGCCGCAGCCGGCTGATCCGGGTCCGTCGACCAACGTCGAGCCCCGCTCCACGCCGCCGGTTCCGGGACCCGGCGGTGCCGACCGCCGCGGCCGACCGCGTGGCGATCGACGACGCCACGGGCCCGTCGGCGGAGGTCAGGGCAGGCGAGCCTCCACGGCCGCGGCGAGCCGGTCGGCCGCCTCGACCGATGTCGAGAACCACAGCGCCGGGTCGACGGTCTCGATCTCGATGAGCGAGATCTCGTCACCGATCACGAGGTCGATCCTGGCGTAGAGCAGCGGCCGTGGTGCGACCGACAGGAGCGCCTCCACCTCCGGCATCGGGAGGCGGTCGGCCTCGATCCGGGTGACGGTGACGCCGAAGGCGCTGTTGGACCGGTACTCGCCCGGCCCGGGTCGCTTCTGGACCGCGTGGCTCACCTCACCGTCGATCACGGCGATGCTCGTCTCGCCCCGGGATCTGATCTCGGGCACGAACTCCTGGACCATCCATGGCGTCCACGCCGGTGTCAGCCCGGTCTCGTCGAGCTGTCGGGCTCGGGCGCCGTCGATCAGCTCGACACCGTCGCCGCTCCCGCCGACAGCGGGCTTGAGGACGGCCTCGCTCCAGCCAACGTCGGCCATCGTCTTCGCCAGCTGGCCGGCGGTGACCTCGACGGTCCGGGGCACCCGAACGGAGCCAGCGGCCAGACCGACGACGTAGCGCTTGTCGAGACTCCACCGAGCCGTCGACGGCGGGTTCCACAGCTCGATCCCCTCGGCCTCGACCCAGTCGAGCCACGACAGGTAGCGGCGGTGGGTCACCTCGTCGCGCCAGACGTCCCAGGCCGAGCGAAGCAGCAGCAGATCGGCATCGACGGCGGCCCGCCGGGCGCCGTTCCAGGGAACGGCGACCGCCCCGTGGCCTCGACGTTCCAGCGCGGCGACCAGCAACCGATCGTCGGCCGTGACCTCGGGGTACGCCAGGCACGTCACCAGACCGATCGTCGCCATCCCGCTCGAACCTAGCCCGGTCGGCGATGGACAACGCTGGACGGTGACAGGAGCCGACTCCCCGGGAGCTCGTCGTTCCAGCGGTCACCGCCGGCTCGATACTCGACCGACCTCGTGGCTCGGGGACGAGGGTCCCGCTACCAGGGCCGCTCGATGGCGCCCCGGTCGAGGTGCTCGGCGGTATGGATCGCCGGGAGCACCCGCGACAGGAACGTGAACTCGTCGTAGCAGTGCTGGAGGAGGTTGGGGCCGACGCCCTCGGGGATCATGTCTCCGAGTTGCTTCGGGGTGAGCCCCAATTCGGGCAGGTCGAAGCCGAACAGGAACCGGCTGCGCAACACCGCCCCCCAACCCGTGTCTCGGCAGAGATGGATCAACCTCGTCCCGACGAGCGCGCCGTCGGGGGTGTACTGAGCGAGGTCCTGTGGTGCGGCGTGACCATAGACGAGACCCGAGACGGCGCCGGACGCTCGCGCTGCCCGGAGCTTCCGCTCGTCGAACGCTTCGGTCGGATCGCGGAACTGGATCAGCAGATCCTGGGCCGGCAGGTCGGTCATCCGCTCCCGGACGACGTGCGTCGACCCGACTGCGGCGCCTGCCTCGCCACCATCCCAGCTTGACGAGACGTGATCGAGTGGATGCCACCAGCGGTACTCCCGATCGCCCGGTCGCGACCCGAACCACCACTCCAGCATGGCTCCGGTGCACCCGTGCAGGTCCGTGCGAACGGCGATGTCGATGACGCCGGACTCGAGCCGGCGGTAGCCCATCTCCAGGGCCAGGGGAGCGGGATCGAGCAGTCGATCGAAGTCGTAGTCCACCGGTCGGCCTCCTCATCCACGGCACGGCACGGGCCTCAGCGACTGCCTAGCAAGCGCACACGTGGTCGGCAACAGGCAACCGACACGATCGTCGTCGCTCCTCGTGAGGCGGGAACTCGTGCTCGCGCCCGGGCCTCGTGCAGTAGCGTGCCCTCGGCGGCCGACCGGGCACCTGGCCGCTCGAGGAGCGCACCAGCGATGCCGTCCGTCGCGCCGAGATCCACCGTCTGGCTGATCGGGGCAGCAACCGCATTCTCCCTGCTCGGTGACCAGGCCCTCTACTCGACGTTGCCCGTGTTCTTCGACGAGCTCGGTCTCCGACCGATCGAGGTCGGCATCATCCTCTCGGCCAACCGCTGGATCCGCCTGGGTACGAACGAGTTGGCCCATCGCCTGCAGGGCGTCGGCGACCACCGCTCGTTCTTCGTCGCTGCGGTCACCCTGGGCGCGGCGACGACGGCGGTCTATGCCACCACCCCGGGTTTCGCCCTGTTCGTGCTGGCTCGCCTGGTCTGGGGTCTGTGCTGGTCGTTCATCCGCCACCTCGGAATTCTGAGCGTGATGGCCGTGACGCCGGGGGAACGGGCCGGGCACGCCGCGGGCCGGCTAGGCGGGATCTCGCGGGCCGGTTCGGTCGGCGGTCTCTTCGGCGGCGCGCTGCTGGTCGACCGCCTCGGCTTCGGCCCGGCGCTGCTCCTCCTGGCCGGGCTCTCGGCGTTGGCGATCCCCCTCTCGTTCGCCGGATTCGCGCCGGTCGGACCGCGGCCGGTGGTCGAGAGCACTGCGGGCGATCGTCACCTCGTCGCCGGCGTCCTCGGGTTCGCCCATGGCATGGTCGGGCCTGGGCTGGTGATGGCCACCCTCGGAGCGGTGCTCGACGAGCAGATCGACGCCGGGGGCTGGCTGTCGGCCGCCTCACTGACCGGAGCGATCCTCGCCGTCAGGTTCGTGCTCGAGACCGGGGCGGCGGCTCGGCTCGGCTCGCTCTCCGATCATCTCGGCGTTCGGGTCGCCGGCACGGGGGCGTTCTGCCTCGGCGCGCTCGCCCTGGCCGTCGCCGCGCTGTCGTCGTCGCTCCCGGTGCTCATCGCCGCCGTCCTCGCGTTCTTCACCTCGGGCACGGCCCTGGCCGCCGCCTTGCTCGGGTTCACCGGCCGCCAGGGCTCGCGGGCGCTCGCCCGCTACGTCACCGCCAACGACCTCGGGGCGGCGAGCGGTCCGATCATCGGCTGGGTCGCCCTCGACCTGTTCGAGCAGCGAACCGTCGGCCTTGGTATCGGCGCCGCCATCTATGCGATCGCCGCCGTGGTGGCCCATCGGGCCATCGAGCCCGGCTCGTCCTGATCCCGGTCACCCCGGTTCCGCCTCGGGCCGGCCTTCGGCCGCTTGGCCTGCTCGAGCACACTGGCTGGGCGATCCGACTCAGGCGACGTCGAGCATGGGGGCCGGGCGTTGCCCGGGGAGTATCGTTCGGGACCAGGTGGGTTTCAGCGACGGCATCCGACGGCGGGAGCACGGTCGCGCACGGCTCGGGGGAGGCTCATGGTCGGTCAATCACGGAGGAGCGGCCCGATGGTCGCTGTCGTCGTCGCCGTCGCCTGCGTGCTGGCGCTGGTCGGTTCGCCGTTGCCGGACGCCGACGCCGAGGTCCCCGCCGACCCCGTCGTCGTGCCCGGCGTGCGCACGGCGCCGACCGTCTCCGTGGTACCCGGCGTCGGGTCCCTGACGGCGTCGTGGGATCCGGTCCCGCTCGCCTCCAAGTACCGGTACCGCATCCGGATGGGCAGCGAGTCCTGGTCGACGATCACGCAGACCCGCGGAACCGGCCCGATCGTGTTCGACGGCCTCGCGCCCGGGACCTACACCGTCGCCATCGGCAGTCGTGTCCGCAACAAGTGGCGGAACGAGTGGACCGAGGTCACGGTCGCCCCGCTGTCGCCCGTGACGACCACGACGACCGCACCGCCGACGTCGACCACGGCAACGACGCTGCCGGGTGGGACCGGGCTCGGCTTCGCCGACTACGTCGACGCACTCGGACTCGGGGTCGACAGCGCCGACGGGCTCGGTCACACGTTCGGCAAGCCGTGCGTGGCCGATCTCGACGCCGACGGGCATCTCGACGTCGTCTGGTCGAACCACTACGACGGTCCCTGGGACGTCTACTTCGGACTCGCCAACGGCACGTTCGCAGAGGATCACGCAACGGACTGGTCGGAGGGCGACCTGCTGACCGACCGATCGCCGACCGACCCGGATCTGCCCCACAAGGACAATCACGGGTGCGCCGTCGGCGACTTCGACCTCGACGGTCGACTCGACCTGTACGAGGCGGTCGGTGCCTGCATCGGCGCCTGTGAGAAGACCGAAGGGCTGTGGCTGCAGCAGGACGACGGCACGTTCGTCAACGGTGGTTCCACCCGCCTCGACCCGACGGCGACGATGGACCGGTCCCGCTATCCCGTGACGCTCGACGCCGACCTCGACGGCGACGACGACGTGTTCATCTCGGCGGTGAACACCGGCTCGGCCCGGTCGACCAATCGCTATCTCCGCAACGACGACGGCTACCTCCGCGAGGTCGGTGTCGGTGTCGCAAACGGGCAACGGCAGGTGAACTGCACCATCGCTGCGGACGTCGACGCCGACGGCGACACCGACCTCATCGTGTGCCGCCAGTTCGTCCTCCACCTGTTCCGCAACCGGGGTGACGGCACCTTCGCTCGCGTGTCGGGCGGCATCCCGAAGACCACGGTCGCCCGCTCGGTCGCAGTGACCGATCTGGACGCCGACGGGTCGCCCGATGTGCTGGTGCTGACCGACACCGAGCTCCAGGTGCGGTTGGGTCGCAGCGGCCGGTTCCCGAGGATCGATCACCGGATTCCGGTGGCGGCGGGCCGGGATCTGGCGCTGCCGGATCTCGACGGCGACGGGCGTGAGGACGTCTTCGTCGTGCAGCAGGCGAGCGGCCTCGCCCCGTCGGATCCCGGCGCCGACTTCGCGCTGCTGAACGAGAGCGACGGGAGTGGGATCGCCCTGCGGCGGGTCGACGTCCCCCAGGCGGCGACCGGGCTCGGCGACAGCGCCCAGGTTCTCCCCGACTTCTGGGGCAGCGGGCGGGACGCCGTGCTCGTGTCCAACGGCTGGTTCGGCAACGTCGGTGCCCGTCAGGTGATCGCCGCATCCGGGCTGACCCCGCCGGACGTCGAGATGCCGGCGGCCCGGCTCGAGCTCCGCTCGGAGCCGGCCGGCGTGCCGCTGCGTCTCGATGACACTCCGGTCACCGGGCCGGTGGACGTCACGGCCGGGGCCGAGTACACGATCGCCGCCCCCGAGTCGGTCACCATCGACGGCCAGAGCTGGGTGCTCGACGCATGGACGGCGGGAGGCCACGCCACGCACCGGTGGATCGCAGCACCGGGAGACACCGTGCTCGTCGCCACCTACGAGTGCGTCTCGTGCGAGTGACGGCGCCCGCTCGGCCAGCCTGGGCTCTGCGGTCACGACGAACCGACCTTCGGCCCTTGCCCTCTCGGTCGTCGTGCGTCAGGTTCGAATCGAGCCGTCAAGGTGTTGCCGTCCACCGAAGCCAGCGGAGGGAGCGCGAGCCGACATGCCTGGATCTCGGCGGGCTGAGGGAGCTCTCCAGCCCACACGGGAGCATGGGAGACCGGAGGTCACGGTCGATCGCACGAGCGAGGTGCGGTGGTTCTTCGAAGGTCGACCTCCGGCCCAGGTGCTGAACTGGTTCATCGCGGGCACGGGCGGCCTGGTCGAGGAGCGGAGCGACACGTACCGCCTCGACGGTCAGGTCGATGTCGGCGTGAAGCGGCGCGACGGATCGACTCTGGAGCTCAAGCTCCGCGCCCGCCCTCCGGTGCCCTTCGTCGCCGACCACCGGTTGGTTGGCCGGCTGGAGCAGTGGGAGCGATGGAGCCCGGCCGACGGACGGATCTGCCCCGGTGACCAGGTGGCCTGGGTCGACGTCGACAAGAAGGTGATCAAGCGCCGTTTCGGGCGGGACGGCCGGGAGGTGGCGCTCACCGACGCAACTCGGGCCATGACCGGTCAGGGCTGCGACGTCGAGATCGCCGCGGTGTCGACCGACGACAGGACGGCGTGGACGTTTGCCTTCGCCGCGTTCGGTGAATCCGACGGCCGCCCTGGCGATCTGCTCCGAGCGGCGTGGGCGGCCCTGGTCAGCCCGGCGCCGCCCCCGGATCGATTGTTGCTGTCGTCGGAGCACTCGTACGGCTATCCGGAGTGGCTGTCCAGGTTCGTCTGCCCATCGCCGTTGGTCGAGGACCATCCCTCCTGAGCCGCTCTCGACCCGGCGGGCCGACGCGGAGCCAGGCTCGGTCTCGTTCCCGGGACCGAGCCCCGGATCGACGGCGACGGTGGACGTCGTGCTGAGGGCGTGTCGCACCCTCGGTTCACACGTGTCGGCGGCGTTGCCGAGCACGCCAGTGGGCGTGGCCGAGAGCGACTGCCACCTCCCGCCAGTTCGGCAAGACATGGCAACCGCTCCGACGGTCGCGCTCGGCTCGGCGGTACGTCGACGCCCCGGGCCGCCGACCGTCGCAGGTCGGAGCCACGCTGACGTTGTCTGGCTACGAAGCTCGGGCGGCGTACTCGGGGCTGTCGAAGATGAGCCCGATCATCGCTTGGCGGTTGAGAGATGGTCCGTCGAGGAGGTCGCCCCAATAGTTCGTCGCGCCGGCCTCGACACTTCGACAGAGAACGTTGTCGTAGACTTGAGCGACGAACAGGCTGTCGGACAGCGGCCCGTACCGGTTGGTGAACTCGGCACTTTCGACGAACCAGCGTCGGATCTCGTCCATCGACGCACCGCCGGCGGCCAAATCGGCCCAGTAGTCGAGACCGCTTGTGTCTGGGGTCCGGCGGAACAGGGCGAGATACAGCCGGGCGATGGCCTGACGGGTCTGGTCGACGCCGTAGTTGCCCGTGTAGTCGAACCCGCAATGGCGAGGACGCGGGCTTGCTCCTTGGGCGATGGCGTAGTCGGAGACACCGTCGCCATCGGCGTCCGGGAAGTCGTTGGCATCGTTGGGGTCCGTTCCCTGACTGGTCTCGATGCTGTTGGGGACGCCGTCGCCGTCGGTGTCGGCAAACGAACTCGAGTCGTTGGGATTTGATCCTTCGGCGAGCTCGGTGCCGTCCGAGACGCCGTCGTCGTCGGAGTCGTCGTCTGTAGGATCCGTGCCGTTTCGGCGTTCGACGGCGTCGGGTACGCCGTCGTTGTCGGTGTCGGTGAAGTCGTTGGCGTCGTTGGGGTCGGTCCCCTCGGTCACCTCG
>JANQPB010000002.1 GCA_028285495.1 Acidimicrobiales bacterium | reverse complement strand
TGGATGTTGGTCGTCGTGAACGGGACGAGCGAGTTGAAGGCGCTGCCGCGGGGCCCACCGGGGAGGTAGACGATCGGGTCGGGGCGGCGCCGTTCGGGGTCGTTCGGCGACCAGGTGTAGAAGGTGACGTCGATGGCTCGGCTGCCGGGGTCGGTCGGGTCCTCGACGGTCGGCAGGGCCCAGCAGCTGAGCCGCTCGCTGGTCGGCCCGCCCGGGATGCGGTTCTCGACGTAGGCCGGGAGCTGGTCGGCGCAGTCGAGGGGGACGATGCCGTCGGCCTCGGCCGCCCGCTCGGCCGCGCTCGGTCCCGAGACCGGCTGACCGGTGGTCGAGGTCGGTTCGGGCTGGCTGTCCCCCGCCGACGCACCTGCGTCGTCCGAGGTGGTCGAGGACGCGGCCGAGGGCGAGGCGGCCGGTCCGGCGTCGCCCGCCGCCGAGGGCTCGTCGGCCGCCGAGCAGCCGGCGCCGGCGAGCGCCAGGACGACCGCACTGGCCACGACGCCGAGCCGTACCGGCGTGCGGGCGACGCGACCCCGTGACCGTCGCCGGCGAGCTCTGGACCGCATAGCGGATCAGCGTCCCATGATGCGGTCCGGGTGGCAAGTCGAACGGGCGGGGCGAGGGCTGGCGGCCGAGCCCGTCCACCGGGCGTGGCCGGCTCGGCCGGCTGCGAGGTCCGGGGCGATGGCGAGGCGCTCGGCCTCCCGATCGATCGGCCCGGGTGGGCCGACGGAGCGGGATGCGTGTCCCGCGCCGGCCGGTGGGACCGGGGTTCTGCCGCGGCCAACCGACTCCCCGACGCGGACTCCGTCCGGTCCCGGCGGTAGGTTCGTCGACGTGTCGGGGCGACGATCCGAGGGGGAGGACCGCGGGGACATCGGCCGCACCGCATCGGATCCGCTGGTCGAGGCGTTGACCGGCGAGCTCGCCGGGCCGGACGGCCTGCTCGCAACCACCGGGACCCCTGGCGTCGCCCTGGTCGTCGTCGACGGTGGCCAGACGGTGGTGGCCCGCGGTTGGGGTCGAGCGCCGGGCGGACCGCCGCTCGACATCGACACCGTGCTCCAGGTCGGCTCGGTGTCCAAGCCGGTGGCGGCCATCACCGCCTTCCTGGCCGCCGACGCCGGTTCGGTCGATCTCGATGACCCGATCGATGACGTCCTCAGACCGGTGGTCGAGATCGACGCCGCGGCGGGACCCGTCACGCCACGGGACCTGCTGACCCACAGCGCCGGCGCCTCGGTCAGCGGCTTCCTCGGTTACGGCGCCGACGAGCCCGTGCCCGACCTGGCCGGCGTCCTCCGGGGCGAAGGCAACAGCGAGCCGGTTGCGCTCACCGCCGACCGGTCGTTCCGTTACTCGGGTGGCGGCTACGCCGCGCTCGAGCACGTCCTCGTCGAGGCGACCGGCGAGGCGTTGGCCGACCTGGCCCTCCGGCTGCTGGTGCGCCCGCTCGGGCTCGACCGGACCGGCTTCTCGATCGAGCCACCGGGGTGGCCCGGCGGTGCGACGATCAGCCCGGGCTCGGTCGACGGCCAGCCGCTCGACGGCGGTTGGCGGCGCCACCCCGAAACCGCAGCGGCCGGGCTGTGGTCGACCGCGGGTGACCTGGCCCGGTTGGTGGCCGAGCTCACCGCCGGCCGGTTGTCGTCGGTGCTGCCCCGGATGCTCGAGCACTCGTCGTCCGCCCCGGCCGATGACGGGATCGACCGGCACGTCGGCACCGGCTGGTTCCTCGATCGGCCGGACGACCCGCAGTGGTTCTGGCACAACGGCCGCAACCTGGGGTTCTCGGCCGAGGTCGTCGCCTCGGTCGACGGGGCCAGGGTCGTCGTAGCCTGCACCAACGCCCTGGAGGGCCCGGCGGTCATCGCGGGGATCCTGGACCTCGTCGCCCGCGACCGTGGCTGGGGCGATGGCCCGCGTTGGTGACCGACCTGCCCCGTCCCGACCCGGCACGGCGTGGCAGACTGACGGCGTGGGCCGGCGCCCGGACCGAACCGTCGAGGTCGTCGCCTACTCGGTGACCTGGCCGGAGCGCTTCCGGCGCGAGCGGGATGCGCTGATGGCCGCCCTCGACGGCGTGGCGGACTCGATCGAGCACGTCGGGAGCACCGCCGTTCCCGGGCTGGCGGCGAAGCCGACGATCGACATCCTGATCGTCGTCGACTCGGTCGCGGCCTTCCTCGACCGGCTCCCGGCACTGGAGGAGCTGGGCTACGAGCATCGACCCGACGGCCCCGTCGGGCGGGACGCCCACCACTTCCTCAGGCGGGTCGAGGCCGGCAGGCGGACCCACCACCTCCACGTCCTCACGGTCGACTCGCCCGAGGTCCGCCGCTTCCTGGCCTTCCGCGACGCACTGCGCCGCGACCGGCACCTCGCCGCCGAGTACGAGCGGCTCAAGACCGACCTCGCCGCCCGCCACGCAACCGAGCGGGACCGGTACGTGGCCGAGAAGTCGCGCTGGGTCGACGCCGCCCTCGTCCGCCTCGGCCACGGAGCCGATCCCGACTGAGCGCGCTCCCGGCGATCGGCGACCGGCGACGCCGGCGATCGGGTCGGCCGTGCCCGGCCCGGCTCAGGCCGCGGCCGACCGGGCGGCGGCGTTGGCCACCGCCGGCTCGAAGTTGGCCATGATCGTCGCCATGGCGGCCTGCACGTCCGGCTCGTCGAGGTGGTCGGCGACCGAGCGGCCCGGGTTCAGCCGAGCCGCCGCGTTCCAGCCGGTCAGCTCGGCGTTGGCCCGCCGCGCCGGCTCGATGCCGAGTCCGATGGCCAGGATCTCCAACTGGCGGGCGATGAGGCCGGGGCGGGGAATCGGAGGGCAGAGCCGGTTCCGCTCGGCGTCGGCCAGGTCGAGGGTCTCGACGAACCCGAGCAGCGCTGCGCTCCACGGCGACACGCCGAGCGTGGTCATCTGCACCCGGATCGTGTCGCCGGCGAAGATCGGCTGCGGCGCGGCGTTGGCCAGGCCGGGGGCGGTGCAGTCGACGTGCACGACGTCCGGCCCGGTCGGCAGGGAGCCGGCGGTCAGCTGGATCCGGTCAGGGCCGATCGCCGACACGTTGCCCTGACGGACCACCCGCTCGATGCGGCGGAGGAGGTCGAGCTCGTAGCGGGAGACCGTCGCCCCCCGGGAGACCTCGGGTTCGACCGACGGGTCGAGCCGGAACATCATCCCCCGCTCCTCCATGCGCAGTGCCAGGTCGAGTCCGGACGCGGCGCTGGCGGCCGACTCCATCATCGCCGCCTGGTAGCTGATCATGTTGGCGGCGAGGTCGAGCGGCTGGGTGTAGGTGCGGTCGACGAACCAGCCGTCCCGGGGCCGGACCCAGCGGATCCGGTCCGGGTCGACGCCGAGCTCCAACAGCCAGACGCAGGTGTCCATCGCCGTCTTGCCCGCCCCGAGCACGGTGAAGTCGTCGCCGCCGTCGGCGTAGTGGACGAGCTGGTTCGGCGCGAGCAGGCGGGCGGCCGGGTCGACGGCGAACGACGGTGTGTGGCGGGACGGGATGATCGACTCGACATAGGTGGCGTCGACGAGCCGGCGCCGAGCCCGGATCGGCGTCGGCCGGCCGCTGAGCTGCGAGACGACCAGGTGGTCGTCGCCGTCTCGGCCCCGGTAGTCGTGCATCCCGAGGAACGTGACCCGGCCGGAGTCGAGGAACCGCTCGTCGAGCACCCGCTGGTAGTAGTCGCAGATCTCGTCGGCCGACGCCCGCTCGTAGAAGCCGGCGTTCGGCCCGGAGGTGTCGATGCGGTCGTGGCCGAGCCGCCGCGAGTTGACGCCGTAGTAGACCGACGGCTGATGCAGCCGCACGAACGGGTAGGCGTCCTGCCAGTGCCCGCCCGGCCGGTGGCGGCGGTCGACCAGGACGATGTCGGTCTCGGGGTCGCCGTTGGTCAGCAACTCGTCGACGATCGACATGCCGGCGGCGCCGGCCCCGACGACGAGGTAGTCCGTTTCGATCGACGTGCTCATGGACCGCCACCCTATTAGGCTTCCTTTACACGTGCGAGGAGGAGGCAACGGTCCATGCCTGTCGAGCTGATGAGCGACGTCGATGCGCTCGAGTCCTGCGTCGGCGAGCGGCCGGCCGGGTCCCACCTGAAGTCGATCTCGTACCTGGACGAGCACTGCCACCGTCTGCTGTCGGTGTCGCCGTTCGCCGTGCTCGGGCTGGCTGCGGACGACGGGTCGATCCGCTCGGTCGCCGTCGGTGGCGAGCCCGGCGTGCTCCGGCCGACCGACCGAGCCGAGGTCGCGCTGCCAGGGTCCGTCGAGCTCGACGGGCGGGACGGAGCGGCGATCGGCGTCCTGTCGTTCGTCCCCGGCTACCGGGAGACCCTCCGGTTGAACGGACGGCTGCGGACGGCCGGCACGCCGACCCTGCAGCTGGAAGAGGCGTTCCTCCACTGCGCCAAGGCGCTGATCCGCTCCAGGTTCTGGGCCGAGCCGGGTCCGGACGCCGACGCCGGTGACGGCGTGGCCGGAGGCGGTGGGGCCGAGGCCGAGGGGGTCGGCCTCGCCCGGCCCGAGGTGACCCGCTTCTTCGAGGCGTGCCCGTTCGTGGCGCTGTCGTCGGTCGACGCCGGCGGCCACGCCGACGCCAGCCCGAAAGGCGATCCCCCCGGCCTGGTGGCGCGGGTGGTCGACGAGCACACGCTCGCCATCGCCGACCGGCCGGGCAATCGTCGAACCGACACGATGCACAACCTCATCGAGCGCGATGCGATCGGCCTGCTGGCGATGATTCCCGGACGTGACGAGGTCGTCGAGGTCCGGGGCCGGGCCGGGGTGACCGCCGACGAGGCGGTCCGCACACCCTTGGCCGTGAACGGCAAGGTCCCGACCGCGGCCATCCTGCTCACCGCCGAGCACGTCGAGCTCCGCCGCGAACCGGCGATCGCCGACGCCGGCCTGTGGGACGTCACCCGACACGCCGATCCCGCCATGCTGCCGAAGGCGACCCGGGTGTGGGTCGACCACGTCAAGCGAAACGACGACCCGGGGCTGGCGGCCAAGGCGGCTCGCCGGGCCGTCAACGCCGGCATGCTGGAGCGCAGCATCGACAAGGACTACCGCGAGAACCTCTACTGACCGCCGCTCGAAGCGAGGCTGCCGATGATCTCGTCGAGGTGGTCGCGCTGGACGGCCTCGGCCCGCTCGGCGTCGCCGGCCCGGATGGCGTCGCGGATCTCGGCGTGGCGGGGCCAGCCGGACGGCAACACGATGGGCGCGACCCGGGCGAAGACGAGACAGGTGCGGTAGTGCAGGGGGGCGAGGGCGATATCGGCCGCGGCGTTGTGGGCCGCTGCGGTCATCGAGCGCAGCAGCTCGTGGTGGGCGATGTTGAGGCCGCCGACGTCACGGTCGGCCATCGCCCGCTCCCCCGCCATCAGCGCCCGTTCGATGACGACCAGGTCGTCGTCGGTCCGGCGCTCGGCGGCGAGGCCGAGCACCCACGGCTCGATGCGGCGGCGGGTGGCGATCAGGTCGACCATCTCGGCGGCTGGCACGTCGTCCGGGTCGATGACGAAGGCGCCACGTCGGTCGTGGATGACGACGAGGCCGAGTGCGGTCAGCTCTCGCATCGCCTCGCGAACGGGGGTCCGGGAGACCCCGAGCCGATCGGCCAGGCCGGCGGCGGTCACGTGTGACCCCGGCGCGATCTCGGTCGAGATGATCAATCGAGCGATCGTGGCCGCCAGCGCAGACTCGGTCATCGGTCCCGCTCACGGTAGGGCAACGGGGACGATGGTGTCGGCGATCCGGGCGGCGTCGTCCTCCGCGTGCAGGGCCACACCGATCGCGACGCCGTCGTCGGCGAGGTCGCGGAGGGCCCGGACGACGAGCTCGCCGCTGTCGTCGTCGAGGTGAGCGAACGGCTCGTCGACCAGGAGGGTCGTGCGGGTCGCCAGCATCGACCGGGCGATCGCAACCCGGCGCTGCTGACCCCCAGACAGCTCGCCTGGCCGGCGACCGGCCAGGCCGTCGAGCCCGAGCCGGGCGAGGAGCGAGACCGCCTGCTCGACGTCGGCGGGCCGGGGGCGTCGGCCGAGCCCGAACGTGACGTTCCCAACGGCGCTCCGCCACCGGAGGAGACCGGCCTGCTGGAAGCACAGGGTCGGGGCGTCCGGCTCGAAGCCGATACGGCCGGCGACCGGCTCGATGAGGCCGCTGAGGGTGCGCAGGATCGTGGTCTTGCCGACGCCGGACGGTCCGACGATGGCCACGATCCCCGACCCGTCGATCGTCAAGTCGAGCGGCGCCGTTCGGTGCTCGCCGATGCCGGCGACGAGGCCGTTGGCCCAGACCCGGCCCCGCACCGGCGCTACCCGACCTCGGCGACGTACCGCACGTAGCGATCGAGCACCCGAACGCCGGTGCCGCCGTCCTCGTTCGGCACGCATCGGGGCTCGATGACCGCCCGGAGGTCGGCCGCGGCCTCGGCCCACCGCCCCCTCCGCTCCAGCTCGCGGCGGAGCGACCGGAGTCCGCCGGCCGCCTGGCTCAACTCGTCGACCGCCGCATCGACGTCGGCGAAGATCCAGGCCAACGCGCCGTGCTCGGCCTCGACCCGCCCGAACCCGGCCTCGGCCAGCACAGCCCGGGCGGTGGCCGGCGCGCCGAGTGCGGTCGGGAACGGTGGCGGTCGCCGGTCGAGGTGGCCGGCCAGGACCTCTCGGGCCGGTTGCGGCCAACCGTCGTCGATCCAGGCGGTGAAGGCGAACCGCCCGCCGGTGCGAAGGCTCCTGGCCACCTCGGCGAAGGCGGCTGGCCCGTCGGCGGCGAAGATGATGGCGAAGTTCGACACGACCCCGGCGACGGAGCCGGTGCGGACCGGGAGCGCGCTCACGTCACCTCGAACGAGCGGGGCACCGACGGCCCTGGCCGCCTCGAGCTGCTCGGCGGCGAGGTCGACGCCGATGACCGGCCGACCGGCGGCGACGGCAGCCCGAAGTCCGTTGCCGGACCCGCTCCCCACGTCGATGACGGTGCCGTCCGCCGGCTCGATGCGGGACAGGAGCAGCTCGGCTGACGGCGCGAGATGGCTCGCCATGCGGTCGTAGTGGCGCCATCGTTGGCTCATCCGGGCCTCATCGAGCTCGTCATCGGAAGAACGCTTGGGAGTTAATGTTAAGTAAGACTAGCATATATTGCATGCAATCATCCCCACCCGGACGAGCTTTCCATCGATGGATCCCCCTCCTGGTGCTGGTGCTGGCGCTGGCCGCCTGCGGCGACGACGACTCGACGGCGTCTGGCTCCGATTCGGCATCGGACGCAGCATCGAGCAGGGCCACGGGCCCGAGTGCGAGCGAGCCGGCCAGCTCCTCCGCCAGTGCGAGCGAGCCGGCCGCCTCCTCCGCCAGTGCGAGCGAACCGGCTGGCGGGATCGTCGAGCTGACGGTCGGCGTGCCGTTCGGGATCGTCCAGATCGCCACGCTCGGCGGCGTGGCCGAGGCGCCCGAGCTCGACGGGCTGGCCGCGGCCACGACCGTCCCCATCACCAACCCGGATCAGCTCCGCACCGGCTTCGCCGCCGGTGAGCTCGACGTCGCCGTCATGCCGGCCAACGTGGCGGCGATCCTGTTCAACCGCGAGATCGACGTTCGCATGATCGGGATCGTCGACGCCCAGCTGCTGCAGGTGCTCGGTCCGGCCGGGACCACGTGGGAGGACCTCGACGGTGTAACCGTGCACCTGCCCTTCCCCGGCGACATCGCCGACGTCACCTTCCGTCAGCTGGCGGCCGACAACGGCGTCGACGTCGACGGCCTCGACCTCCGGTACGGCACCTCGCTGCCCGACCTCGTCGCCGCGGCGGCGGCCGGCGAGGTGACCAACGCCGTGCTCCCCGAGCACGTCGCCTCGGCGGCCGCCGCCCAGGCCGCGGCGGCCGGGCACGACCTCGTGCCGATCATCGACCTCCAGGAGGCCTGGGCGACATCGACCGGCGGCAATCGCCTGCCCCAGGTCGCCGTCGTGGCCACCGGATCGCTGGTCGACGATGCGCCGGAGGTCGTCGCCGCGATCCAGGCCGCAGCCGCCGCCTCGATCGCCCGGGCGTCCGGCGACCCGGCGGTGGTGACGGCGCTCAGCGAGCAGACCGGCCTGCCCGAGCCGATGGTGACCGACGTGCTCGGCTCGCTCGACCTCGCCTACCGCAGCGTCGCCGAGGCCAGGGCCGACGTCGACCTCATGCTGGCCAGCCTGTTCGAGGACTCGCCGGAAGGTCTCGCCGGTCAGCTCCCGGCCGACGCGTTCTTCGCCGGTTGAGGGGCAGGGAGACCCTCCTCGCCGTCACCGGGGCCGGCCTGGTCGTCGCGCTCTGGGCCCTGGTGGCCCGGGGCCGGCCGACGGTGCTGGTCCCGAGTCCCGTCGAGACGCTCGGACGACTCGGTGAGCTGGCCGACGGACCGCTGCCGCCCGAGCTCGGTCGCACCATCTGGCGCAGCGCCCGGGGGTCGGCCGCCGCCGTCGCCGGTGGCGTGCTGCTCGGCCTGGCCACCGGTTCGTCGGCGGCGGTCTCGGCGCTGACCCGGCCGATGCGGGCGGTCCTGACCGGTATCCCGCCGATCATCACGGTCGTGCTCGTCTCGCTCTGGGTCGGGCTCGATGGCGACGCCGCCCCCTGGGTGGTGGCCCTGGCCACGCTCCCGCTCGTGTGGCTGGCCACCGCCGAGGCGGTGCAGGACATCGACCCGGACCTCGTCGAGATGTCGGCCGGGCTGCACGTGTCGGGCTGGTGGCGGCTCACCCGACTGACGCTGCCCGCGATCGCGTCGCCGGCCATCGCCGCCTCCGCCTACGTCGCCGCCACGTCGATCCGGCTCACGATCATGGCCGAGCTGCTCGCCGGGTCGGACGGCGTCGGGGCCAGGATCGCCCGGGCCCGTACCACGCTCGACACCGAGGAGGTGTTCGCCTGGGCGCTCGTCGCCATCGCACTGGCCCTGGTGCTGGAGCTGACGGCGCTACGGATCGGCCGGGGCGAGCCCGCGAGGCGGTGAACCACCAGGCGACGGTCGGTCAGCCACCCGCGTCGGGGGCCAGGGCGACCGCGATGCCGTCCAGCACGACCTCGAGCTTGCGGCCGAACCACTCGGCCCCGTCTGCATTGATCGCCGCCTCCATCAGCTGACCGAGCTCGCCCGGCAGCGGGCGGCCCCAGTCGGCGGCCAGCCGCTGCCGTTGATCGGGGTCGCGCCGGTCGAGCTGGGCGGAGCGCTCGGCGCTGTCGGCGGCGAGGTCGTAGACCAGGTCGATGGCGAGCAGCGCCTCGTTCGCCCCGAACCCGAGCCCGACCAGGTGCCGGTACAGCTCGCCGAGGTGGTGCCGGAACGCCACCGGGACCTCGCCGGTCTGGTCGATGGCCCGGTACAGGCCGGAGTGGCGGCGGAAGGTCGCCCAGATCAGGACCGCCTCCTTGCGGAGCAGGTCCCGCCACGACGGACCGACCGGTGGCCAGTCCAGCTCGTCGGTGATCAGCTCGGCCGCGGCGAGGACCAGGTCGTTGCGGTCGCGGACGTGACTGTAGAGGGCGGCGTGGGACACCCCCAGCCGATCGGCCACGGCGGTGACGGTCAGCTGCTCGAAGCCGATGGCGATGGCCGCCTCGGCGATCAGCCGTCGACTGAGCCGCGGCTTCGGGCCGGGGCGGATCCGCTCTCGGGGCACGAACCCATTGTGGCCGAGAAGGCCCTTGACGGTCCCCAACCGATAGTTACAGACTGTCAGAGTTATGTTCGGCATACTTAACTGCTCGATCCCGGGCTCCTCGGCCCCCGGCCCGCTCGGATCCCCTCGCCGCTGGCTCGGCCCACTCCTCGCACTGGTCGTCCTGGCCGCATCCTGCGGGGGCGACGACACCTCGGACGACGCGGCCGACGACGGATCGGCGTCGGCCTCGGCATCCGCACCGACCGACGATGGCACCGACGAGACCACGCCGAGCAACGACGATGTGGCGGCCTCCTCGACCGACGCCGACACCGACGGAACGGAAACGGAGACGCCCCCGGAGGCCGACTCGACCACCGCCGGCGACACCATCACGATCGAGCACCCGGGTGGCACCAGCGAGGTTCCGGTCGGGGCCACCCCGGCCCTCGCCCTCGACGAGAACACGGCGTTCCTGCTGTGGGGCCTCGGCGTCGAGCCCGATGCCGTGTACGGCTCGTTCTTCACCGTGAGCGGGCCGGTCGTCGCCGCCGAGTTCGGACTCGAGGTGACCCCCCACAACCTGTCCGAGCCGTCCATCGAGGCGACCGCCGACCTCGGTCCGCAGGTGATCGTCGGCACCGACCACCCGGCGACCCTCGAGGCCTACGACCTCTGGTCGGCGGTGGCGCCGACGGTCCTGCTCCCCTACAGCGGCGCCTGGCAGGACCAGCTCCGGCTGGCGGCCTCGGCCTTCGGCGTCGAGGAGCGGGCCGAAGCGCAGATCGCCGCCCTCGACGGCGAGATCGACCGGGTGGCGACGAGGGTGGCGGAGCAGTTCGACGAGCCACCGTCGGTCTCGGTCATCGCGTCGCTCAACAACACACCCTTCGCCATCGCCGCCGTCGGCGAGACGGCCGCCCTCCTCGACCGGCTCGGCTTCGCCAGGCCGGAGGCCCAGCAGGTCGAGGTCGACCCCAGCTTCCCGTTCGCCTTCTTCTCCCCCGAGCTGGTCAACGATCACGACGCCGACTACGTCCTGACCATGGGCGGTGGGATCTACGACGACCTGACCGGCGTCCCCCTCTACGACTCGCTGCAGGGTGAGCGGGTCGTCGTCGACGGCGAGGCCTGGAACGGCAGCCACCCGTTTGCCATCGCCTGGATGCTGGCCGACATCGAGGCGGTCGTGCTCGACGGCGGCCCGGCGGCGACGCTCGACGACACCCTCGCTCGCTGGACCGCCTACCGGGCGCTCAGCTCGTGACCGCCAGCGTCACCGCCGACCCCCCGGCCGGCGACGATCGGACCCTGATCGCGGTCGCCCACCGCCCGTCGGCCGACGGGCCCTACCGCCGGCTGTGGCGGGAGCGGGAGCGAGCCAGCCGTTGGCGGATCGGGGCGACGGCGTCGACCGAGCCGAGCGTTGCCGACCCGGCGCCGACCGCCGCAGCCACTCAGCCGACCGAGTAGTCCCTGGCCAGCTTGTTGAGCTCGATCACGTGCAGCTCCTCGGCCCCGATCTGGGTCCTGGCGTACTCCTCGAGGTAGATCGAGTTGCCCTCGGACAGGGCGAGCAACTGGCGATAGAGGTCGACCGCTCGCCGCTCGTGGGCGATCGACTCGTCGAGGATCTTCTCGATCGAGTGATCGTGTGACTCCTCGATCGGGGCGATGCCCTGGTCGGGGTGTCCGCCGAGGCCGGTGAGGATCTCGCCGGCGGCCTGGGCGTGGTCGAGCGACTCGGCCGCCTGGGCCTTCATGAAGTCGACCAGGGGGAGGCGGTTCGGGCCGGTGATCACCAGCGAGTAGTGGGTGTAGCGGACCACGCCGGCGAGCTCGATCTTCACGATCTCGTTGAGCACCGGGAGCACTCGTTCGGTATCGATCAGCGAATCGACCATGGGAGAAACCTCCGGGGGTTGGGCCATGGGGCAGGGAAGGAGCCAGTATGCAGTGTCAGCCGTCGACGTCCGTGATCCGGCGCCTCACCGCCCCGCACCGTGGCCCGTCACGGCTGTTATCAACATGTCCAAATGTATAGAGTAAAGTCTGCCGAACACTGCCGGACTGCGGCAGGGCAGACCGCCGGCATCCGGCAGAGCACCGAGAGGACGATTCAGGTGGAAATCAACGTCAGCGACAACGTCGAGAAGTTCTACATCGGCGGCCAGTGGGTCGCCCCGAGCACCGACGACCGGTTGCCGGTCATCAACCCGTCGACCGAGCAACCGATCGCCAGCATCGCCCTCGGTGGCCCGGCCGACGTCGATGCGGCCGTCGCCGCGGCCAAGGCCGCCTTCGAGTCGTACTCCCAGACGTCGGTCGAGGAGCGCGTCGCCCTGCTGAACCGCATCACCGAGCTGCTCGGCGCCCGCTCGGAGGACCTGGCGGCCACGATCAGCGCCGAGATGGGGGCGCCGGCCCGGCTGGCCAAGGCGGCCCAGGCCCCGAGCGGCATGGCCCACTTCGCCACCACCGCTGCCCTGCTCGGGCAGTTCGAGTTCGAGGAGCAGCTCGGCTCGTCGCTGGTGGTCAAGGAGCCGGTCGGCGTGGTCGGCATGATCACGCCCTGGAACTGGCCGGTCAACCAGATCGCCTGCAAGGTCGCCCCGGCCCTGGCCGCCGGCTGCACGATGGTGCTCAAGCCGTCCGAGGTCGCACCGCTCAACGCGATCCTGTTCGCCGAGGTGCTGCACGAGGCCGGCGTCCCGCCGGGCGTGTTCAACCTGGTCAACGGCGACGGCCCGACCGTCGGGGCCCACCTGTCGGCCCACCCGGACGTCGACATGATGTCGTTCACCGGATCGACCCGGGCCGGCGTCGAGGTGGCGAGGAACGCCGCCCCCACCGTGAAGCGGGTGGCCCAGGAGCTCGGCGGCAAGTCGGCCAACATCATCCTCGACGACGCCGACGTGGCCGAGGCCGTCGGCCGCGACGCCGCCGGCATGTGCTCGAACTCCGGCCAGTCCTGCAACGCCGGCACCCGCATGCTGGTCCCCAACGCCAAGATGGACGAGGCGGTGGCGGCGGCCAAGGCGGCGATGGAGTCCGTCGTCCCCGGCCCGCCAGACGGTGACGGCACCACGATCGGCCCGGTCGTGTCCGAGGCCCAGTGGACCAAGATCCAGGGGCTCATCCAGGCCGGGATCGACGAGGGCGCGACCCTGGTCACCGGCGGGCTCGGCCGCCCGGACGGGCTCGACGCCGGCTACTACGTTCGGCCGACGCTGTTCGCCGACGTCACCAACGACATGCGGATCGCCCAGGAGGAGATCTTCGGTCCGGTGCTGGTCATGATCGGGTACGAGGACGACGACGATGCCGTCCGCATCGCCAACGACACGGTCTACGGCCTCGCCGGCTACGTGTCCGGCAGCGCGGACCGGGCGGTCGACGTCGCCAAGCGGATCCGCACGGGCAACATGCACGTGAACGGAGCCGGGCCCGACTTCCAGGCCCCGTTCGGCGGCTACAAGCAGTCGGGCAACGGTCGGGAGTGGGGTCGTCACGGTCTCGAGGAGTTCCTCGAGGCCAAGGCCATCCTCGGCGCTGCCACCCCGTGACCCGGGGCTGACGATGAGCGAGCGACGCCGGGCCGACGAGGCCAGCGACACCGCAACGGGTGCGGCTGCGCTGGCCGACACCAGTCAGGTCGCAGTGGAGATCGAGATCCGGTCGGCCTGGGCGATCGGCGGCGAGATCTCGCCCGGGCTGGCGGTGTGCCTCCTCGTCGCGGCCGCCGGCCCCGGGTGGGACGGACCCGTTCGGGTCGAGGTCACCACCGGCGGCCGGGTCGGGCCCGGCTCGGCGACGCTCATGCTCAGCGGGCTCGACCACCCGAGCCGCCGATGGGGCCGGGCGGCCCTGGTGGCCGAAGACGGCGGCGGCCGGATCGAGGCCGCCATCGACACGGCGATCGAGGGCGACCTGGCCCCACCGCCCGGGCTCAACCCCGTCACCCGGTGGCCCGAGGACGTCCCCGCGTTCAACGGCGGACGGCCGGGCGCCGCCGCCTCGTACGAGGTACGACCGCTCCCCGGACCAGGTGGCGAGCCGCTGAGCGCAGACGCCTGGGTCCGCCCGTTCCGGCGGGAGGGGGGCGTCCGCCCCAACCTGCTCGCCATCGACGCCTGGCTGGCGACGTGCCAGATCGAGTACCTCCGGCGCCATGCGGCCGACTCGATGCTCGATCAGCTCCCGACGGCGTCCTGGCTCGGCGGATCGTTCGTCCTCGACATCGGGGCCGAGCCGCCGGAGGGGCCGAACTGGCTGCTCCGGCGAGCATCGACGACGTCGCGCAACGGCTCGACGATCGAGTTCGGTGCCGTCGAAGCCGCCGAGGCCGGCTACCTGCGGCCGCGGGTCAGCTTCGAGCTCCGACGGCCGAGCCGAGACGAGGGGTGAACGCAACGCCGGCTCGGCCGGTCGGCCTCAGCCGGCGGGCGACCGGTCGAGCACGGCGTCGCCGATGGCGTCGATCGTGCCCATGATCCGCTCAGGGTCGGCGATCGCCTCGACGTACAGGGCCAGCCGGGTCGCCCCGGTCGCCGCCTCGAACTCCTCGAGCTGGTCGCGGACCTCGTCGATGGATCCCACGATCGAGTTCTCCGCCACGTAGCGGCCCATCTCGCCGCGATCGAGGGGTCGACCGTCTGCGCCGGTGTGCCGCTTCCCCGAGCCCTGGGGTACGTGGGGCCAGTCGCCGGTCCGGAACGACTCGGTCAACGCCTCGGCCAGCAGCTGGCGGGCCTTCGGCTCGTCGTCGTCGACCACGACGATCACCGAGTGCAGGTGGGCGACGTCGGCGTCGGGGTTGGCCTCCCGGTAGCGGTCCTCGAGCTGGCAGCGCTGCTCGACCGGCGAGGCGAAGTAGTGCTGCAGCGGCAGCTCGCGGTCGGCGGCGAACCGGATCGCATCGTCCGACCGGGTGGCCACGAACAAGGGAGGGTGGGGCCGGGTCAGGGGCGGGGGCTGCAGCTCGCTCGGCCCGGTGGTGTGCTCGGGGCGTGCGAGGTCGCGGTCGGTCCACGTGGCGATGATCGTCTCGGCACTACCGATCGGCTCGCCGTCCCAGCGGGCGGTGTCGACCCCGAGGACCTCGTAATCCTTGAGGTAGCCGCCACGCCCGATGCCGAGGTCGAAGCGGCCGCCGCTCATCTGGTCGAGCAGGGCGGCCTTCTCGGCCAGCTCGATCGGATGATGCAGCGGCGACAGGGCGACGGCGGTGCCGACCCGGACCCGGTCGGTCCGTCCGAGGAGGAACGCGCTCGCCGTCAGCGAGCTCGGATTGATGCCGAACGGGATGAAGTGGTGCTCGGTCACCCAGAGATCGTGGAAGCCGAGCGCCTCGGCTCGATCGGCCTGGTCGATGGTGATCCGCATGACGTCCTCGGGGGTCGGCCCGAGGTTGCTCCCCATGTTCAGGAAGAGACCGTACGTCGTTGGTCTGGTCACGGTTCGCCACCTCCGAGGGCGTTGCCGGGGCGGCGCGCGTCGACTCGCCCGGGCACATCGGTCTAGCTTCACCTCGATTGTAAAGCAATCCTACTCACTTCTCCAAGTGCGGAGAACCGGTCACCCGGACTTCGAGCCCTTCGTCGAGGAGCACCGGGCGATCGCCCCGTCGGTCTACCCGATGTTCACCTCCCGCTGGGAGGAGCAGACCGAGGTGTTCGCCCAGGTCACCGGCACCGAGGACCGGGCGGCGGCCGTCACCGCAGCGGTCGAGGCCAGGACCGAGGAGGTCCGCGAGGCCATCGAGGCGGCCGGGCTGACCGGGCGGAGGTGTCGCTCATCCAGACGTTCCCCGGCGAGTTCTACTCCTCCTCCGAGTCCCCCCTGGCCGGATCGATCATCAAGGACCTCGGGTTCACCCGCCCGCCCCTGCAGCTGGAGGGCGACGAGTTCGGCTTCGTGTCGTTCTCCGAGGAGGAGCTGCCGTCGCAGACGCAGGCCGACATCGTGATCCGGATCGACACCGCCTCTGAGGGCTCGCTGTTCGACCACCCGCTGGTCGACATGGGTGACCGGATCGCGGGGAGCGCCATTCCGTCGTGGACGGCAAACCACGCCCTCGGCGCCTGGATCATGCTCGAGGACGTCGAGCGTGCGGTCACCGGCCAGCCACCCCTCGCCGCCGGCGAGGAGGTCCGCGTCGTCTGGGACGAGCTCGTCGCCGCCATCGACGCCCTGGCATGAGCCCGGCGCTGTTCGCCAGACGGGTATCGTGAGACCATGGCGGGAATGGGTCTCAGTGTTCGCGATCTGATCACCATCGGCATCTTCTCCGCCGTGTACCTGCTGGCCTACGTGATCCTGTCGACCGTGCTGTTCACGCCGTGGCTGTTCATGCTGCTGCTGCCGGTCGGGGCCCTGCTGATGGCCCCCGTCTACCTGCTGTTCATCGCCAGGACCCAGAAGCCGTTCGCGATCACGATCCTCGGCCTCGTCGCCGCTGTCATCGCCGGCCTGCTGGTCTACGGCAACGTGCTGATCGCGCTGGTCAACCTCGGGATCGCCGTCGTCGCCGACGTCATCGCCTACCTGGGCGGCTACAAGAGCCTCGCCCTCAACGTGGCCAGCTACGTGGTCATGTCGTTCTGGGCGATCGGCCAGCAGGGCGCCATGTGGGTGGCCCGAGACTGGTACCGCGACCTGACGATCAGCTCGGGCTACTCGGCCGACTTCGCCGACGGCACCCTCGACCTGGCCACCGGGCCGATGCTCGTCGCCATCGCCGTCGCCACCGTCGTCGCAGCGCTGATCAGTGCCTACGGGGCCAGGAACATGCTCGAGCGTCACTTCCGTCGGGCCGGCGTTGCCTGACGGGCGTGGCCCGACCCTGATCACGACGACGATGGACCCGAACCGGTTCCGGCTCGATCCGCGGACGAAGCTCCTGCTGCTGGTCGGCATGAACGTCGTGATCTACAGCTTCGGCGGAGCCCGCTACCTCTACCTCGGGGTCGCGCTCGGTGCCGCGTTGATGCTGGCGGCCGGAGCCGTCCGTGCCGTTGCGCTCCTCGTCGCGACCTACGCCGTGCTCGTCGCCGGCGACGCGCTCGTCACCTTCGCCCCCGACCCGGTCGCCGAGGCCTGGAACGCACTCAGTCTCTCCTTCTTCGTCTTCCTCCCGACGGCCGTCTACGCCATGCTCCTGGTGACGACCACCACGATCACCGAGGCCGCGGCGGCGCTGGAGAAGCTCCGGGTCCCGACCCTCGCCATCGTGCCCGTCCTCGTGCTGTTCCGGTTCGTCCCGGCCCTGATCCAGGACTTCCGGGCCATCACCAGCGCCATGCGGCTCCGGGGCCTGATCGGGCGGGGCAACCCCTTCCGGATGATCGAGTTCGTCTACGTCCCGCTGCTGCTCGGGGTGGTCCGCACCGGCGACCAGCTCACGGTGGCGGCGCTGACCCGGGGCCTGGGGCTGCACCGCAATCGGACCTTCGTGACCGAGCCACGGTTCCGCGGCATCGACGTCGTCGCCATCGCGGCCATGGCGGCGCTGGTGGTGGCGGCCCGCCTCGCACCGGTCGACGCATGATCGAGCTGGCCGGCGTCACGTTCGCCTACGGCGTCTCGGAGCGACCCGTCCTCGCCGACATCGACCTGACCGTCGGGGCCGGCGAGCTCGTGCTGGTCTGCGGCCGATCGGGTTGCGGCAAGTCGACGCTGCTGAAGCTGGTCAACGGGATCGTCCCCGGTGCCGAGGAGGGACGGCTCGATGGTCGGGTCACGGTCGCCGGCGTCCAGCCACAGGACGTCCGGCTCCAGGAGCTGTCGGCCACCGTCGGCTCGGTGTTCCAGCACCCCCGCACCCAGCTCTTCACCCTCAACACGACCGACGAGCTGCTCTTCGGCTGCAGCAACCACCGGGTCCCGGCCCCGGAGATGCTCGAACGGCTCCGGACCGCGGTCGACGACTTCGGCCTCGAGGCACTGCTCGACCGGTCGATCTTCGAGCTCTCCGGGGGCGAGGCCCAGAAGATCGCCTGTGCCAGCGCAGCCATGCTGCGACCGTCGGTCTTCGTGCTCGACGAGCCGAGCGCCAGCCTCGACGCCGACGGCATCGACGAGCTCCGCGCTGTCCTGGCCGCCCTGAAGCGATCCGGGGCGACGATCCTGGTGGCCGAGCATCGCCTCCACTACCTGACCGAGCTGTGCGATCGCGTGGTCTACCTCGACTCGGGTCGCCTGGAGGCCGTGCTCGACCGGGAGACCTTCGTCGCCCTCGACGAGGAACGGCGCTCGGCGATGGGCCTGCGGGCGCTCGCGCGGGTCGAGGTCGGCCCCCGCCTGCGTCCGGCGGCAACCCCGGCGCCGGAAGGCGAGGCCAGCGCCGCGGGGTCGCTGCTCGTCGAGCGGCTCCGGGTCGAGCGCAAGCGGAGGCTGGCCGTCGACATCGCCGACCTCGAGCTGCCGGCCGGCGAGGTCATCGCGCTGACCGGGCCGAACGGGGCCGGCAAGTCGTCGTTCGCCGCCGGGCTCAGCGGCGTCCTGCGGGCCGACGCCTCGATCGTGGCCGACGGGCGGGCACTCTCGAGGCGGGAGCGGCTCCGGCGCTCGTTTGTCGTCATGCAGGACGTCAACCACCAGCTGTTCGCCGAGTCGGTGATCGACGAGGCCACCCTCGGCCACGACCTCGACGACGACGCGGCCATGACCGAGGCCAGGGCCATGCTGGAGTCACTCGGCCTCGGTGCGTTCCTCGACGACCACCCGTACTGCCTCTCCGGCGGTCAGAAGCAGCGGCTGGCGATCGCCTCGGCCCTCCTGGCCGGCACGCGCTACCTCATCTTCGACGAGCCGACGAGCGGCATCGACCGCGACCACATGGAGCGCTTCGGGCGCCGGGTCCAGGCCATCAAGCACGACGTCGATCTGGTGCTGGTCATCACCCACGACACCGAGTTCATCGACGCCTGTGCCGACGCCGTCGTCGAGCTGGACCAGGGCCGGGTGGTCGGCCGGCACCGGCTCCGTCGGGTCACACCGCCGTGATCTGCCAGTGCCGCTCCGCCCGCTGGGCGTTCCACATCTCGGCGTAGCGACCGTCGGCACCGAGCAGGGCCTCGTGATCGCCCTGCTCGACGATCTGACCGGCCTCGAGCACGATGATGTTGTCGGCGGCCACGATCGTCGACAGCCGGTGGGCGATCACCAGGACCGTCTTGTCCTCGACGAGGGTGTCGATCGCCCGCTGCACCGCGACCTCGCTCTCGGTGTCGAGGGCCGAGGTCGGCTCGTCGAGGATGACGATCGGGGTGTCCTTGAGGATGGCCCGGGCGATCGAGATGCGCTGGCGCTCCCCGCCCGACAGGGCGCCGCCGATCTCGCCGACCCCGGTGTCGTACCCGCTCGGCAGGGCCGTGATGAAGTCGTGGCAGTTGGCGGCCCTGGCCGCAGCGATGATCTCGTCGTCGGTGGCGTCCGGCTTGGCCAGGCGGATGTTCTCGCGGATCGAGTCGTCGAAGAGGTAGACGTCCTGGAACACGACCGAGAAGTACTGCATCAGCTCCTGCTGGCTGAGGCCGCGCACGTCGACCCCGCCGATCGTGATCGCTCCCTCCTGGGGGTCGGCGAAACGGGTCAGGAGCCGGGTGATCGTCGTCTTGCCGCTGCCCGACGTGCCGACCAGCGCGGTCAGGCTCCGCTCGGGGACCTCGAACGAGACCCCGCGCACGACCTCCTCGTCGCCCTGGTCGTAGGCGAAGGTGACGTCGCGGAACTCGACGTGGGCGCCGGACCCGTCGGTGTCGGCCGCACCGTCCGACCTCCGCTCGGCGACCGGCAGCGGCTGGACCGCCATCAGCTCACCGATCCGGTCGATGGCGGCCTCCATGAAGTCGAACATCTGCGACAGGTTGGCGAACAGGGCCAGCGGCTCGCTGAACCGGACGGTGATCACGATGACGGCGAGCACGGCGGCCACCCCGAGGCTGTCACCGAGCACGAAGGCGACAGCCAGCGCGGTGACGGCGAGGATGCCGATCTGGACGAAGGCGGCCATGAGCAGGCTCGGTCCCGTGCCCAGCCTGGTGCCCTTGGCCTGGGCCTCGCGGAGGCGGACCAGGCTGGCCTGGAGCCGCTCCGACTCCGGACCGACCTGGCGGGTGGCCCGCAACACGGCGAGCCCCTGGGTGTACTCGATCAGGTGCGACGCGGTGTCGGCGTGGGCCTCGGCCGAGATGCGGGTCTCCTTGGCGGCATGGGCCCGCAGGGTCCGGTAGAGGGGGATGGCCGGGGGGAAGAGCACGAGCATGACGACGGCCAGGCGCCAGTCGACGAAGAACATGGCCAGGATGGTCACCACCGGCGCCACGATCGTGTTGATCACCACGGCGAACAGCCCGCCGGCGATGGCAACGACGTCGTTGACGTTGCCGGTCAGGACGCTGTTGAGGTCGCCGGTCTGGCGGCGGGCCAGCTGCTCGAGCGGCATGCGCTTGAGCTGCTCGCCAAGGTTCGAGCGGGTCTCGTCCGACACCTCGATGTAGACACGCCAGCTGGCCCTGGTCTCGCCGAAGCGGAAGAGGCCGTCGAGCACGATGAGGACGACGATGCCGCCGAGGTACCACCACACGTCGTCGGAGCCGTCCAGCAGCGCGGAGAACAGCGGGAAGAGCAGGGCATAGGCCAGGCCCTGGGCGATCGAGTAGAGCACGGCGAAGAGCAGCGACCACCGCATCAGGTGGGCCTTGGAGCCGCAGGCCTCGATCATGTTCTGGAACGTGGTGATCATGTCCGGTCCTCAGCTCGTCGACGTCGTCTGGGCGGCGGCGCTCGGTGCGGACTGCGAGCGCTCGTCTGCGCTGGTGCGGAGGCCCCAGCCCTGGGCCTCGTTGAAGTGGGACCACAGGCTGGCGTAGCGCTGACCGTTGGCCACCAGCTGCTCGTGGGTGCCCGACTCGACGACCCGGCCGCCGTCGAGCACCACGATCTGGTGGGCGTCGACGATGGTCGACAGGCGGTGGGCGACGACGATCAGCGTCTTGCCCCTGGCCAGCTCGGCCAGGGCCCGGTGGATCTTGGCCTCGTTGTCCGGGTCGGCGAACGCCGTCGCCTCGTCGAGCACGATGATCGGACTGTCCTGGAGGATGGCCCTGGCGATCGTGATCCGCTGGCGCTGACCACCGGACAGACTGGAGCCCCGCTCGCTGACCACGGTGTCGTAGCCGTCGGGGAGCTCCTCGAGGATGAAGTCGTTGGCCTGGGCCGCCTTGGCCGCGGCGACGATGTCGGCGTCGCTGGCGTCGGGCCGGCCGAGCCGGATGTTGGCGGCGATCGTGTCGCTCAGCAGGAAGGGGTTCTGGAACACGAAGGCGACCGAGCTCATCAGCTGGTCGTTTGTCATCTCCTTGATGTCGACGCCGCCGACCAGCACCTGGCCGTCGTCGACGTCCCAGAACCGGGGGATGAGCTGGGCGATCGTGCTCTTGCCGGCCCCGGACGGGCCGACGAGGGCGGTCACGGTGCCCTCGGGGATGACGACGTCGACCCCGGTGAGGGCGTTGTCGTCTCGGCCCTCGTAGCGGAAGGAGACGTTGCGGAGCTCGACCGATGCGTCGGCCGGCGGTGTGCCCTCGCTCACCTCCGGCATCAGCTCGACGGCCCGGAGCTGGCCGATCCGCTTGACCGAGGCGGCGGCGTTGGTGATCAGCTGCTGCAGCCACACGATCGGCACGATCGACTCGGTCACCGTCGGGGCCAGCAGCAGGAACATCACCAGGATCGGCAGCTCGAGCGAGCCGTTGCGGTACATCGGGATCCCGGCCGCGAGCAACACGAGGACCGTCGGCAGCGCCGCGAACAGGGTGCGGGCGATGAAGGCACCGGCCTGCGACTTCTCGGTCCACTCCCGCAGCGTCGCCGTCGCGTCGCTGAGCGCTTCGCGGTAGCGCTCGAAGGAACCGGAGCCGTCGTCGAACGTGCGGACGACGTGCATGCCCTGGACGTACTCGTTGATGACGCCGTTGATCCGCTCGTTGGCGTCGTCGACCTTCCTGCGGGCCACGTCGTAGTCGCGGAAGGCGAAGAACATGCCGATCATGCCGACCGGCAACAGGGCGAGTGAGATCAGGGCCAGCCGCCAGTCGAGGACGAACATCAGGACCGCGCCGAAGAACGGAGCTGCGAAGGTCTTGGCGAACAGCGGCGTCGAGTCGGCCACGAAGGCGTGCAACGCCCGGACGTCGTCGAGCACCACTTTCTTCAGTGCCCCGGAGCCGGCGTTGACGACGTACCCGAGCGGGACCCGGGCCAGCCTGGTGGTCAGCTCCGTTCGCAGGATCTGCTCGAGCCGGAAGGCGCCGAGGTGGGAGATCCGGAACGACAGGACCCGACAGACGAACGAGACGACAACCAGACCGAGGCTGATGCCGAACAGCGTCCACAGCCGGCCCGAGTCGGGAGCGTCGTCCATGACTTCCCGGCCGATCGGCAGGAACAGCATGATCGAGCCGAGCCACGCGACGAGGCTCAGCAGTGACACCGCCATGCCCGTGTAGATCTCCCGGTTGACCGGGGAGATGATCGTCCAGAGCCCTGGCTCGTTCACCTCCTCCGACCCGGCGTCTACCCGTTCCTCCACCACATCCATGCCGTACCGGCCTCCTGGTCGCTGTCGGAGCTGGTCACGACCACCGTAGTCGACAGGACACGTCGATAGATAGGCCGTGCGCATGATGGACGGTAGGCATGGTGAACAGTCCGTGAACAGGTGGCGACCGCTCGATCTATTTCGGAACGATTCTCATTCTTGCTACGGTCGGGGGATGTCGACGTCGCCGACCATCGCAGCGAAGAAGGTCTGCATCCTCGGGGCCGGACCCCACGGGCTCGCAGCCGCCATCCACCTCCGCCGGGCCGACCCCGATCTGGATGTCGTGACCGTCGACCCGTCGGGCGAGTGGCTGACGGGATGGCACGAGCAGTTCGCCAGGGCCGAGATCGACGCGCTCCGGTCGCCGATCGTGCACCACCCGGCCCCCGGCCCCTACGAGCTGTCCGACTTCGTGGCCGAGCGCCACCTGCCGCGGTCCGGCCTCCCCTACGACCCGCCGACGGCCGTGGCGTTCGGTTCGTTCTGCCACGAGCTCGTCGCCGCCGGCAGGCTGGCTGCGCCGCTCGCCGGCCGGGTCGAGGACGTTCGCCGCGAGGGTCGGGGCCTGCGGATCCTGGCCGACGGGACCGAGATCCGGGCCGACCACCTCGTGGTGGCGACCAACCCCCACCGGCGCTCTATCCCCGACTGGGTCTGGCCGCTCCTCGGCAGCCGGCCGGGCCTGATCGCCTACGGGAGCGACGTCGATCTTCGGGCGACGCCCGATCTGGGTGGACGGCGGGTGGTCGTCGTCGGCGGGGGGCTCACCGCAGCCCACCTCGCCTGCGGGGCGGCGTCCCGCGGTGCCGACGTGCAGCTCGTGACCAGGCGAGCGCTCGAGACGCGGGACTTCGACACCGACCCCGGCTGGCTCGGCCCGCGCTTCCTGCACGCCTTCGACAACGACGACGACCCGGCGAACCGGCTCCGCACGGCGCTGGACGCACGGGGCGGCGGGACCATCCCGCCGTGGATGCGGACCCAGCTGGATGCGCTGGCCGATCGCGGGCACCTCACCCGCAACGAGGGTCGTCACATCCGGGCGGCCGACGTCGGTCCAGACGGATCGTGCGTGCTCGCCCTCGACGATCAGACGACGCTGCTGGCCGACCACGTCTGGCTGGCCACCGGAACCACCCCGGACATCGGGGCCGCCCGGTGCCTGGCCGGGCTCGTCGCCGACGCCCCGGCGGTCGGCGGTCTCCCCGTCACCGACGAGAACCTGCGGCTCGGCCCCCACCCGGTCCACGTGATGGGTCGCCTGGCCATGCTCACCCTTGGCCCGGCCGCCGGGAACCTGTGGGGCGCCCAGCGGGCGGCGATGCGGATCACGCAGGCGCTCACGGGTGTCGACCTGCAGCACCGGTCGGTCGTGCCCGTGCCACCACCCCCGCAGCGCTCGGGTCCCCGCAGCGGCCGGCGCTGAGCCCCGCGTCGCCGACCGGCGGCGTTGCCGGCCGAGCGACGGCGAGGCCCGTCGACGCCAGACGTCCGGGGAGCGACGTCAGGCGGTCTCGGCGAGGGCTGCCGGTTCCGATGCGACCGCGTCGTTCCAGGCCAAGCGGGGGGCCGGACCGAACAGCCGGGTCACCGCAGGGTCGGCGAGCGCCGTCGCCGGCGGTGCGCAACAGACGCACGCACAGGCCAGGACGATCAGGTTGTCGGCGTGATCGGCCTGTTCGAGATCGTGGGTGGCGAAGAGCACCGTCGTGCCCCGCTCCGCCTCGGCCCGCATGAGGTCGAGGACCTGGCGCTGCGAGCGCCGATCGAGTCCGGCCGTCGGCTCGTCGAGCAGCAGGATCGGCGCCCGCTGGGCCAGGCCCTGGGCCACGAAGGCCCGCTGCCGCTGGCCGCCGGAGAGCTGGTTGATGGGGCGACGCCGCAGGTCGAGCAGGTCGGTGGCCGCGAGCGCCTCGTCGAGGAGGGCCCGATCGGCGGCCCTCATCGGGCGGAGGAGACCTCTCGTCTGGTAGCGGCCGAGCCGGACGACGTCGTCGACGGTCAACCGGAGCTGGTCGTCGATGTCGGTGGTCTGGAGCACCTCAGCGACCGGTCCCTGCACCCGGATGGTGCCGGTGCTCGGCCGCAGGCGGCCGCTCAATGCGCCGAACAGGCTCGACTTGCCGGCACCGTTCGGGCCGATGACGGCGGTCAGCGTGCCCGGCTCGATGGCAAAGCTGACGTCGCGCAGCGCGACCCGGCGACCCCGCCGGACCTCGACGCCGTCGAGCGCGACGGCGGCCCCGCCGAGCGGGGCCGCGTCGGGCTGGGAGCGTGGCGTGCGCCGGCCGAACATCGCATCAGCCTAGATGGGAATGAGACCTGTTCCCAATCAGGGCGAACGGGCCGATCCGGCTCCGATCCGGCGCCGACAGGCGGTGCCGGAGGGGCAGCCTAGTGCTCGTCGTAGTGATCGCCGTGAGCGGCGTGGCGATGGCCATCGTGGAGGTAGTCGACGTGGTCGCCGTGCTGGATGGTCTCGTGGCCGCAGTCAGGACCGTGGAGGTGATCGCCGTGGTCCTCGGCGACGACGTGGGGCAGCTCGCACTCGTCCCAGTGGCCGTCGTGCTCACGATGGGCGTGACCGTCGTGGATGTAGTCGGTGTGGTCGCCGTGGACGACGGCGACGTGCCCGCAGTCGGGGCCGTGGGTGTGGGGGTGGTCGACGTGAGTGGTGCAGGTGCTCATCGGGGGTTCCTTTCCTTTGCGTGCTCGATCGCGTCGAGCGCGATGTGGGTGACGTGGTGGTCGGCGATGGAGTAGGCGATCTCCCGCCCTCGGCGCCGGCCGGTCAGCACGCCGGCCTGGCGGAGGATCCTGAGGTGCTGGGAGATCAGGGGCTGGCTCGCATCGAGCGTGTCGGTCAGGTCGTGGACGCAGCGCTCGCCCCCCTGCTCGATCTCGAGCACGATCGCCAAGCGCAGGGGATGGGCGAAGGCCTTGAGGAGCTCGGCTGCGGCGTCGATGTCCGACATATAGTCATATTCTAATGTGTTAATGCGTTGAGCACAACCGCCCGCAGGCGATCCGAGTGGGGCCGCCCGGCCGATTGATAGCGATTCTCACTCGACCTACGATCGGGCCGGAGCCTCGAGTCGGTCGGGTCCGACGGCGGGCGAACGGGAACGAGGTGCCTCCGTGGAGCCGAGCGAGTTCTGGCAGCTGGGTGACTACGCCATCGTCGGCGAGTTGTGGAGCGCGCCGGGCCGGGACCTGGCGGCCTCGCTCGACGTCGCCGACCTCGACGTCGTCGATCTCGCCACCGGCACCGGGGTCACCGCCATCGCCCTGGCCGGCGAGGGGGCCCGGTCGGTCGTCGGGGTCGACGCCGCACCGGAGCTGCTGGCCGAGGCGGCCAGGCGGGCCGCCGCTCGGGACCTCGACGTCACCTGGATCGAGGCCGACGTCGCCTCGGTGCCCCTCCCCGACCGGTCGGCCGACGTCGTCACGTCGACGTTCGGCCTGATCTTCGCCGCCGACCCCGGCGCGGCACTCGACGAGTGCCGGCGCCTCACCCGACCGGGCGGGCAGATCGTGTTCACGAGCTGGGCCGCAACCGGCCTGTTCGGTCAGCTGCGGCAGACCCTCAGCCCGTACTTCCCGGAGGCGCCCGAGCCGTGGCACGAGACGATCGCCGGCATCCGGGCGATCGTCGGACCCGAGGCCGAGGTCGTCGAGCGGTCGTTCACCCTCGTCGTCGAGTCGCCCGAGGCCTTCGTGTCCCAACTCGAGCGCTTCAGCGCCCCGTTCGTGCTCGGGGCGGAGGCGCTCGGCGATCGCTGGCCCCTGGCCAGGCGGGATCTGCACGAGACGATCACGGCGGCCGGCGACATCGGCGGCGACATCGACGCTGTCTACCGGGCCGAGGTCGCCTACCTGGTGACCACCTTCGCCGCCTGATCGCCCGACCGGTCGTCGCCGGCTCGATGACGTCGATCGTGCCCGATCGGGGCCGGGCAGGGCGAGGTAGCGTGGCGTGATGAAGGTCTACACCAAGGCCGGAGACGACGGCACCACCGGGTTGTTCTTCGGCGGTCGGGTCGCGAAGGACTCACCCCACCCCGTCGCCTACGGGGCGGTCGACGAGGCGCAGGCCGCGATCGGGTTGGCACGGCCCCCCAACGACGACGAGGAGCTGGACGAGATCCTGGTCACGATCTGCCGGCACCTGTACGTGGCCATGGCCGAGCTGGCGACGCTGCCGGCCAACCGGGCGAAGCTCACCGCCGGCACGAGCCTGGTGACCGCCGACATGGTCTCGGAGCTCGAACGGCTGATCGACGACGTCAGCGAGCGCTTCGCGCCGCCGACCCAGTTCGTCATCCCCGGCGGCTCCCCCGTGTCGGCTGCGCTCGACCACGCCAGAACGGTGGCACGCCGGGCCGAGCGCGAGGTCGTGTCGCTCGACCTCGACGGGTCCGAGGCGCTGCGCTACCTCAACCGGCTCTCGGACCTGCTCTGGACGCTGGCCCGGTGGCAGGAGCCCGCGGCCCTGGAGAGCCGGGCTTCGGACCCGTCCCGAGGCGGCTAGCACGAGCCGGCGAGCCCGGCGAACCAGCTGACGTCGACGCCGGCCACCGTGCCGACGACCAGCACCGACGGCGTCGGCACCGGCTCGACGCCGAGGTCGTCGAGGCGACCCCGCCAGACCTCCTGGTGCTCGTAGGTGCCCCAGTTGACCCAGGCGGACGGCGTTGCCGGGTCGAGCCCACCGCCCATCAATCGGGCGGCGATCTTGGCCGCCCGGCCGGCTCCCATCAGCACCACGATCGTGCCTCCGGTTCGGGCGATCGACTCCCAGTCGACCGTGCGCCCGCTCGCCGGGTCCTCGTGGCCGGTGACGATCGTGACCGACAGCGCCTCGTGGCGCAGCGTCACCGGGATGCCGGCGTAGGCCGGGGCGGCGATCGCCGACGTGATGCCGGGCACGATCTCGAACGGCACGCCGGCCGCCTGCAGGGCCGCCGCCTCCTCACCCCCTCGGGCGAAGACACACGGGTCGCCGCCCTTGAGCCGGACCACCAGCTGACCCGTGCCGCCCCGCTCGACCAGCAGGGCATTGATCTCGTCCTGGGTCATCGTCGGCTTGCGTGGCTCCTTGGCCGCGCTGATCAGCTCGCACCCGTCCGGGGCCAGCTCGAGGATCTCGGGGCTGACCAGGCGATCGTGGACCACGACCTCGGCCCGGGCGAGCAACCGCGCCCCCGTCACGGTGATCAGCCCGGGATCGCCGGGACCGGCGCCGACCAGGTAGACGGTCACGGCCGCCCCCGAAGCGCCGCCAGCCTGGCCTCGACGTCGACAACTGAAACCGGTCGATGCTCGACCGCCCAGCGGGCCAGCTCGTCCCACCGCTCGCCGTCGGCGGCGAGGAGCCGGATGATCTCGTTGCGAGCCACCGCGGCCAGAGCGGGGCTCCCGCCGCCCGAGTCGACGGCGACGGTCAGGTGCGAACGGCGGGCGACGGCGGGGAGCCGAAGGTCGCCGGCCTCGGCCCCGTCCGACCGGAGGACGAGGGCGCCCGCGGTCGTCGCCTCGGCGGCGACGGCGGCGTTCACCTCCGGGTCGTCCGTGGCGACGACCACCAGGGTCGCCTCGGCCCCGTCGCCCGGCTGCCAGCGCCGGGTGACCACGTCGATGCCGACCTCACCCCAGGCCACCTCGGGCGCAACGTCCCGCAGCGCGGCCTGGTCGAGGCCAGCCGGGTCGATCACCGTCACCCGGGCGCCGGCCGCCACCAGCGCGGCCAGCTTGCGGCGCCCACCGGCGCCGGCGCCGACGACGACACAGCGACGGTCGACCACGTCGAGCACCACCGGCAGCCCCGGCCTCATCCCGCTCCCTCCCGCGGCTCGGCCGCGAGCCGCACGATGGCGTTCACGGCACCGGCGGCGGCCGGGCTACCGCCCCGCTCACCGACGTTGGTCACGCTGATCGGGGCGAGGGGGCTGGCCCAGAGCGCGGCCTTCGACTCGGCCGCCCCGACGAACCCGACCGGGAGCCCGACGACGGCCGCCGGGTCGACCAGCCCACCGGCGTGCAGGTCGAGCAGCTCGACCAGCGCCGTCGGGGCGTTGCCGCACACGAACACGGCGCCGCTCGGATGCTCTCCGGCGGCGAGCCGGAAGGCGGCGGCCGACCGGGTCGACCCCTCCGGGGCCACCGGAACCCGGGGCAGGTGGCACTCGGTCGGGTAGCGGGTGATGCCGGCGGCGACCATGGCCGCATCGACGATCACGGGCGCCCCGGCCCGCAGCGCATCGAGCAACGCAGCGCCGGCCCGCTCACCGATCCTGGCCGTCTCGGCGAAGCCGAGGTCGGCGGTTGCGTGGATCATGCGCCCGATCATCGCCCGGGCGAGCGGCTCGACGGCCGACAGGTCGACCCGCTCGGCCAGGATCCGGTAGCTCTCGACCTCGATGGGGTGGACGTCGACCGGGCGGGCGTCGCTCATCCGACCACCACCGATCCGACCCGCACCTCGTCGATGGCGTCGACCGGGCACACCTCGATGCAGGCGCCGCACGACGTGCAGCGGGCGTCGACCACCGTCGGCTTCCTCGGCGCTCGGGTCAGCGCTCGGGGCGGGCAGGTGATGAGGCAGTTGCCACATGCCGTGCACCGGTCGTCGATCCGCACCGTCCAGGCGTCGGGCGTCGGCGACGAGCGGGTATCAGGCGTCGTAGCCACGGGGGGTGACCATCCTTCCGTTGCGCAGCTCGGTGGTGGAGGAGCCGACGACGACGATGGAGAACATGTCGACGTCGGTCGGGTCGAGCTGGCCGAGCGTGGTGACGATCACCGTCTCCCCGGGGCGGGAGGCGTTGCCAACGACGCCGACCGGGGTCGAGGCCGGGCGCCCGGAGAGCAGGATCTCCCTCGCCCGCTCCAGCTGGGTGATGCGGCGCTGCGACCGGGGGTTGTAGAACGCCACGGCCAGGTCGGCGGCGGCGATGGCCTCGATCCGTCGCTCGATCACCGGCCACGGGGTCAGCAGGTCCGAGAGGCTCACGAGGGCGTGGTCGTGGGCCAGCGGGGCCCCGAGGATGGCGGCGGCGGCGAGGCTGGCGGTCACGCCCGGCACGACGTGGATCGGCGGACTGCCGACCTCCGCCGCCACCTCGAACACGAGGGTGGCCATGGCGAACACACCCGAGTCGCCGGAGCAGACCAGGGCGACCCGTTGGCCGGTCGCGGCCCGGGTGGCCGCCTCCCGGCAGCGGTCGACCTCGGCCCCGATCGGGCTGCGGACGATCTCCTGGCGGGGGCTGCACAGCTCGGCGCACTGGTCGACGTAGAGCCCGTAGCCGATGACCACGTCGGCCGATCGGACGGCGGCCACCGCCTCCGGCGTGCGGTGACGTGCGTGGCCGGGCCCGAGGCCGACGACGACGACCTCGCCGGTCGGTCCGGCCCGACGGGCGATCGACAGCGTCGCCGTCGACCCCTTGCGCTTCTGGACCACCAGCTCGGCGGCGGGACCGGCGGCCAGCAGGGCGGCCGCCTCGCCGACCGACGCCGTACCGACCTCGTGCAGGACCACGTCGCTCGGGTTGGGGACCGGCACCACGGCCAGCTCGGAGGCCCGGAACGACACGACCGGTAGGCCGACGGCGATGACAACGGGATCAGCGGCCCGTCGGTCGATGGTGGCCACCGCCGACAGCGAGGCCAGGGCCAGGCCGGAGGTGGCCAGCACGTCGTCGAGCAGCTCGGTGGCGGCGTCGGCCGTGGCGTCGCTCGATGCGCCGACCCCGACCACGAGCGACGGCGGGTGCAGCACGACCTCGCCCTCCCCCGCCACCCGGGCCCGGTCGGTGACGACGATCCGCCTGGCCGCCCCCGGCACCGACGGGGGCAGCGCGGCGGGGAGGGGCCAGTCGAGCTCGTTCTCGATGGCGACCGGTGCCCCATCGAGCATCGCCCTCGTCACCCCGGCCACGTCGCCGACGGCGGTGATGCCGGGGAGGGTGTCGAGTGCGACGACCGATCGGGCGTCGGTCGCAGTGGTCACGACGGGCTCGGCGTCCAGCAGCAGGGCCACATCGACGGCCAGGTCGTTGGCCCCCCGGTGGCCGCCGCCGATCGGCACGACGAAGCGGCCGCCGTCGTCGACGGCCACGACGGGCGGATCGTGCTGCTTCGAGGTCAGGAGCGGGCCGATCACCCGCACGGCGACACCGACGGCGCACACGAGCACGAACCGGTCGACCTCACCCCAGCGGGCCCGCACCGTGTCCCCCAGATCGCCGTGGTGGTGCCGGTACGGGAGGCGGTCGGCGAGGGCCCGACCGGCCTCGGTGATCGAGACGACGAGCGTCGAGGCGGACGTGGTGTCGTCAGCCACGCTGCCCCCAGACCAGGAAGACGGGGTTGTCGGCGTCGAGGCGGAGCGTGGCGTCCGGTCCGACCGGTACCGCCCGGTTGACGCTGATCTGCACCAGCTCGCCGGTCGGGCCGAGCTGGTCGACCGCGGCCATCGCCGTCTCCACGGTGGCGAACGTCGCTGCGATCACCCCGCTCGGCCGCAGCCGGTCGCTGGCGGCCCGGAACACCTCGATCCCACCGCCGCCGACGAACACCCGATCCGGGTCGGGGAGCCCGTCGAACGCCGCCGGGGCGACGCCCTCGACGACGGTGACGGCGACCCGACCGGCGTTGGCCCGGATGCGCGCACAATCGTCGGGGTTGCGCTCGATGGCATGGACCCGGCAACCGGGGGCGAGGCGGGCGGCCTCGATGGCCACGCTGCCGCTGGCCGCCCCGACGTCCCACAGCTCGGCGGCACCGAACAGGTCGAGCTTGCTCAGGGCCGCGGCTCGGACCTCGGGCCTGGTGATCATGCCGGCCCGGTGGCGGTAGGCCGAGATCGGACGGCCCCAGGCCACGATGGCGTCGGTGGCCAGCGGCTCGGCGTCGCTCGTGAGGACCAGCACCGACAGCGGATCGAAGGCGCCGGCGGCCAGGCCGGCCAGATCGGTCCGCACGATCGATTCGTCCGGTTCACCGAGGCGGGAGCAGACGACGGCCTGGCGGTGGGTGGCGCCAGCGTCGACCAGCGCGGCCCCGACGGCCTCCGGCGGCGTCGAGGCCGACACGAGCACCGCGACCTTCGGGGCGGCGACGATGTGGGGCAGGGCCCGCTCCAGCGATCGCCCGTGGACCGAGACGACGGCGGCATCGTCCCAGTGGACCCTGGCCCTGGCGAAGGCGAGCGCAACCGCCGACGGAGCCGGGTGGACCTCGACATCGGCCCCGAAGCGACCGACCAGCAGCCGCTCGATGCCGAAGAACCCGGGGTCGCCGCTGGCCAGCATCGTGACCCGCTGGCCCCGCCGGCGGCGCTCGGCGATGAGGTCGATGACCCGATCGAGCGGACCGAACAGGTCGACCCGCTCGGCGGTCGACGCCTCGGGCATCCGGGCCGCGGTGAGCGCCTCGTGCTGGCGGGCCGCCCCGACCAGCACGTCGGCCTCGGTCAGCGCCCGCTCGGCCGCCGGCCCGAACCAGTGGCCACCGTGGAGCCCGACCACCGCGACCGGCGGCCCGATCGGCGAGGGCGGGGGCGCCGGCTCAGCCACGGCCGATCGCCTCCGTGCCCGCGAAGTCGACCATGGCCACCTCGACGACGAGCTCGTCGCCGGCGTGGGCCCGGCACCGCTCCGCCGCCAGCGAGCACAGCAGATCGAGGGGCGCCGACTGCCGCTCGGCGAGGCAGACCTCGGCGAAGTGGCGGGCGGTGTTGGTCGCCGTCGCCGCCGCAATCACGGTGTCGTTGGCGCCGACCCGCCGGGCCACCGCAGCCAGCAGGTCGGTGTCGACCTTGCTGCGGTGGAAGTGGGTCATCATCACCCCGGCGGCCAGCTTGGCGATCTTGCCGGCCATGCCGACGAAGCGGACGTTGGCGATGCCCTCACCGGCGGCTCGGCGGAGCGCGATGCCGGTGAAGTCGCCGACCTCGACGAACGCCACCGGGGGCAACTCGGACCAGGCCCGCTTGGCCCAGTCGTCGCTGCGGGAGCCGGTGGCCAGTACGACGGTGTCGAGCCCCTGGGCCGCGGCAACGTCGATCTGCTGGACCACGCTGGCCCGGTAGCTGGCGGTCGAGAACGGCTTGACGATGCCGGTCGTGCCGAGGATGGAGATGCCGCCCTCGATGCCGAGCCGGGCGTTCGAGGTCTTCTCGGCCATCGTCTGGCCGCCGGGGACCGAGATCGTGCACACCACCGGGCGGTCGGTGACCTCGGCGATGGCGCTGCGGATCATCCGGGCCGGGACCGGGTTGATGGCGGGGCCGCCGACGGGCAGCCCCAGGCCCGGCTTGGTCACGGTGCCGACGCCGTCGCCACCGAGCAGCGTCACGGGTTCGGCCGGGTCGACGGTGCCACCGGGTCCGGGATCGCACCAGGCGACGTGGGCGGTGACGTGGGCCCCGTCGGTGCAGTCGGGGTCGTCGCCGGCGTCCTTGACGACGGCGACCCGGTGTGGGGTGGATGGGTCGACGTCGGCGGTGGGGAACGACACCCGCTGGCCGGACGGCAGCGCCACCTCGACCGTCGTCGGAGGCGATCCCGTCGCCAGCCACTCGGCTGCCGCCCGCGCTGCGGCGGAGGCGCAGGTCCCGGTGGTCCAACCGGTCCGCAGGCCCTTGGCCGCGGCCACGTCGGGCGACAGCTCCGGCTCCGACGTCGACACGACGGCGCTCAGCGGGTCCGCCGGGCCGCGCCCCGGGCCTGGGCGGTGGCCCGGCCCCGGGCGCTGGCCCGGCCCTCGGTCGAGCCCCCCTCGGAGCGGAGCCGGTAGGCGGTGGTGTACTCGGGGGCGTACAGGTGGCTGCGGGCCTCGGCCGGGACGTCGGCCAGCACGTCGCCGACCAGCACCAGCACGGTCATCGTGGCCCCGGTCGAGCGGATGGCGTCGGCCAGCTCGCCGACGGTGGTGTGCACGATCTGCTGGTCCGGCCAGGTCACCCGGACGAGCACGACGGCCGGGGTGGCGGCGGTGTAGCCCGAGCCATCGACGAGCAGCTCCGCCTGCAGCTCGTCCGGGCGGGCCCCCGACAGGAACACCGCCATCGTGGTCCCGTTCGGGGCGAACGCCTTGACGTCCTCGCCAGCCCGCATCGATGCCTTCGTCCGGCCGGCCAGCCGGGTGTAGACCAGCGACTGTCCCCGTTGCGGGATGGTCAGCTCCCGTCGGATCTCGGCCGCCGCCCCGGCGACCGACGTCACGCCGGGCACGACCTCGAAGGCCCTGCCGGCGGCGTGGCACCAGTCGATCTGCTCCTGGATCGCCCCGTACACGCTGGGGTCGCCGGAGTGGAGGCGGACGATGGCCGCCGCCGGGTTGGCCTGGTAGACGGCCAGCACGTCCTCGAGCGTCATGGTCGCCGAGTCGTGCCGCTCGACGTCGTCACGGCAGTGGTCGAGCATCGACTCGGGCACCAGCGACGACGCCCAGACGACCACATCGGCCCGGGCCAACCGGTCGGCGCCGCGCAGGGTCACCAGGTCGTCGGCCCCGGGGCCGGCGCCGACGAAGGAGATCATCGCCGTCATGCCACCGTCCCGTCGGCATCGGCCGGTGCCGGCATGGGGACCGGGCCCGCGCCCTCGGGGGCCGGGGAGACGACGGCGCTGAGGTAGGAGGCGGGGCGATCCCGCACGTCGGCGACCGGGGCCACCCGCTCGCCGGGCATGCCGATCAGCTCGCCGAGGACGGCCTCGTCGAGCCGCCCCGCCGCCTCGAGGCGGTCGGCGACGGCACCGAGGCGGCCACCGCCCTTGTAGAGGACGACCGTGCGGTCGAGGTGGGCGAGCTCGCCGTCGATCACCTGGCCCGGCGCGCTGGCGGGAAGGAGCACGAGGGTCTGCTGCTCGTCGGTCAGGACCACGTCGCCGGCCATGGCCAGCGCCTGGAAGGCGGTGATGCCGGCGATCGTGTCGACCTCCGTCGTTGGCCGACGGGCCATGACCCCGGCGACGACCGTCGACACGGTCGAGTACAGGTTCGGGTCGCCGAGGGTGATGAACGCGACCTCGTCGCCGTCGTCGAGCCAGCCGGTGATCCGATCGCAGACGGCACCGAGCGCCGCCGCCCTGGCCTCGTGGTCGGGGGCCATGACGAACACGAGGCGCTCGACCACCACGTCGGGTGCGGCCTCCCGCACGATGGCCTCGGCCCGGCCGACGGCATCGATCGACGTGCACGGGGCGACCACCCGGTCGGCCCGTCGAAGCGCGTCGAGGGCCCGGACGGTGACGAGGTCGGACGGACCGGGCCCGACCCCGACCCCGACGAGCCGGCCGGGCACGGCGGGATCGGCCGGCCGGCTCCGCTCCGCTGCGCCGAGCCGCTGCTCGATCGCCTCGCGGATCAGCTCGGCCTCCGACACACCCGTCCGCTCGGCCAGCGCGGCCAGGCGCCGCTTCAGGTTGTCGGGGAGGTAGACCGAGGACTTCCGCACGAGCGCACCCTATCCGCCACGTAGGGCATGAGGTAGGGCAATCGTGGTGTGGGGGGCTACGGGCCCACCGGCGCCCCGCGGCAGGTGGCCACGAACCGGGCGGCCGCCTCCGGCCTGGCCCCGAGGTGCTGGTGCAGATAGGTGGCGAGCAGCGTCGGCGTGGCGAAGCCCTCGGTCCGCTCGCTGAAGCGCGACGACAGGCTCAGGGCCGATCCCGCCGGCTCGGCGGTCGAGTAGTGGTGCTCGTGACCCCGGACGGTCTCGCCGGCAGCGAGCAGCGGGTTCCCGTTGAGGGCGGTGGCGTGGCGATAGCCGAGCGTGAGCCGGTCGGTCATCCGGGCCTCGGCGTCGATGGCCCCGGCCATCGGCCTGCCGTCGAGCGATCGGGCCAGCCACAGGAGGCCCCCGCACTCGGCCCAGGTCACGAGCCCGTCGCCGACCCGGGCGGCCACCTCGTCGAGGAGCGCGCCGTTGTCCCCGAGCCGGGCGGCGTGGACCTCGGGGAACCCGCCGCCGACGACCAACCCGTCGATCGCCGGCGGGAGCCGCTCGTCCTGCAGGGGGTCGAAGGCGACCAGCTCGGCCCCGGCGGCGATCAGGGCGTCGAGGTTGTCCCGGTAGACGAAGGTGAAGGCCGGCCCGCCGGCCACGGCGATGCGGACCGGCGGCCCTGACGCCGCGGACGCCGGCCGGTCCGGCACCGCGGGCTCGGCCACCTCGACCGGTGTCGCCTCGCCGGCAACCCGGCGCAGGCGGTCGAGGTCGCAGCCGGCGGCGACGGCGGCACCGAGGCGGTCGAGCGACGCCGACACCTCGGCCGGCCGCTCGTCGACCGGGACCAGGCCGAGGTGCCGGTCGCGCCAGGAGATGGCGTCGTCGCGCCCGATCGAACCGACGACCGTCACACCGATCGACTCGAGCGCCTCGACCAGCAGCGTGCGGTGGTGAGGGCTACCGACCCGGTTGAGGATGACACCGGCCAGCTCCAGCTCGGGGCGGTGGTCGCGGAAGCCCCGTACGAGGGCGGCGACCGAGGCCGACATGGACGACCCGTCGACGACGAGCACCACCGGCGCCTGGAGCAGGTCGGCCACGTCGGCCGTGCTCGACGGCGTGCCGTCGACCGCCCCGTCGAAGAGCCCCATCACCCCCTCGACGATCAGCAGGTCGGCCCCGGCGCCGGCTCGACCGGCCAGGGGGCCGATGGCGTCGGCACCGCACAGCCAGGGGTCGAGGTTTCGGGGCGAGCGACCGGTGGCCAGCGCGTGGTAGCCGGGATCGATGAAGTCGGGTCCGACCTTGGCCCCCGCCACCGGCACCCCGGTGGCCCTGAAGGCAGCCATCAGGCCGGTGGCGATCGTGGTCTTGCCGACGCCGGAGTGGGTCCCGGCCACCACCAGACGGGGCCCCAGCCGTCTCATCGGCTCGGGCCCCCGGCGGACCGGCGGGTCGCTCCCCCGTTCAATACTCGATGCCCTTCATGGCCTTGATGCCCTGCTCGTAGGCGTGCTTGACCTTGTGCATCTCGGTCACCGTGTCGGCGATCTCGATCAGCTCCTGGGGGCAGGCCCGACCGGTGATCACGACGTTCGTGCCGGGGGCCCGGTCCGTCACCCCGTCGACCACCTCGGCGACGTCGACCCAGCCGTACGTCATCGTGTAGGTCAGCTCGTCGAGGATGAGGAGCTGGTAGTCGCCGCTGGCCAGCTTCTCCCTGGCCACGGCCCAGGCGTGACGACCCTTGGCGATCGTCTCGTCCATGTCGGTCGACTCCCAGGTGAAGCCGTCGCCGAGGGCGTGCCACTCGATGCCGAGGTGATCGGCCAGCTTCCGCTCGCCGATCTTCCACTTGCCGCTCTTGACGAACTGGACGACCCCGACGTTCCAGCCGCGGGCCCAGCCCCGACCCATGACGCCGAAGGCGGCCGACGACTTGCCTTTGCCGTCGCCGGTGTTGATGAGGACGATCGATGGACGGGCCATGGCGCCAGTCTGGCCCGGCGATCCGCCGATCACCCGCGTGCCCGGCCGGGAACCCGCCGGTACAGTCGAGCCGTCGAGGTGGGGAACCCGGTGCGAATCCGGGGCTGTCCCGCAACTGTGACGAGTGGATCGACCCGACGGCGTCGGGGCGTGGCTCGGAGCCAGATCGCCACCTCGATTGTTGCGCTGCTGCCAACACCGCCCACGAGGATGGAGAGCAACCGGATGAACCGCCCGGCCGATCCCCGGCCGACCCAGCAGCCGCCCTGGCCCACCGGGTCGGGAAACGGCGCCAGCGGATCGGGCAGCTGGTTGCGCGGTGGTCTGATGGTGTGCGGGACCACGTCGAACTCGGGCAAGACGACGCTGGTCGCCGGGCTCTGCCGGTCGCTGCACCGGGCCGGCGTCCGGGTGGCTCCGTTCAAGGCCCAGAACATGGCCCTCAACTCGGCCGTCACCCGGAGCGGCCACGAGATCGGGCGGGCCCAGTACCTGCAGGCCCAGGCCGCCGGCGTCGAGCCCGAGGTGGCGATGAACCCGGTGCTGCTCAAGCCGACCGGCGAGCGGAGCAGCCAGGTCGTGGTGATGGGCCGGCCGACCGGGACCATGTCGGCCGTCGAGTACCACGAGGCCAAGCCCGAGCTGTTCGCCCTCGTGCTGGAGGCGCTGGCCGACCTCCGGTCCCGGTTCGACGTGGTCCTCGTCGAGGGCGCCGGGTCGCCGGCCGAGATCAACCTGCTGGCCAACGACATCGTCAACCTCCGGCTGGCCGAGGCGGCCGGTCTGCCCGCGATCGTGGTCGGCGACATCGACCCGGGCGGGGTCTTCGCCTCCCTCCACGGCACGGTGGCGGTGCTGCCGGACGAGCTGCGGGCCCAGGTCGGCGGGTTCGTCATCAACAAGCTCCGGGGCGACCCGGCGCTGCTGCTCGACGGCACCGACCAGCTGGCTGAGCTGAGCGGCGTGCCGACGCTCGGCGTCGTCCCGATGCTCGATGGCCTGCGGCTCGACGCCGAGGACTCCCTCGCCCTCGATGCCCCCTTCGAGCCGGCGCTCGACGCCTCGCTCGACGTCGCCGTCATCCGCCTTCCCCGCATCTCGAACTTCACCGACCTCGACGCCCTGGCCCTCGAGCCCGACGTGGCCGTCCGCTACGTCCGCTCGGCCCGTGAGCTCGGTCGGCCCGACCTGGTGGTCATCCCCGGGTCGAAGGCCACTGTGTCCGATCTGGCCTGGCTGCGGGGCCGTGGCCTCGACCGGGCCATTGCGGCCCTGGATGCGACCACGACCATCCTCGGCATCTGCGGCGGCTATCAGATGCTCGGTCGGTCGATCGACGACGACGTGGAGAGCGGTGACGGTCGCAGCGACGGGCTCGGCCTGCTGCCGGTCGTCACGACGTTCGAGGCCGACAAGGTGCTGGCCTGCCGCACCGGCACCGCCATCGGGCAGCCGGTCGACGGCTACCAGATCCACCACGGCCGGGTGAGGCGGGCCGCCGGCGACGCAGCCGGCGGCGAGGGCGACGTCTGGCTGGCCCTCGACGGCGGTCGGCCGGACGGGGTACGACAGGGCCGGGTCTACGGCACCACGCTCCACGGGCTGTTCGACGGCGACGGGTTCCGCCACCGGTTCCTGGCCGAGGTGGCCGAGCGGGCGGGGACGACGTTCACGCCCGGCGCCCACACGCCGGCCGACCATCGCCAGCGGGAGCTGGACCGGCTGGCCGATCACCTGGAGGCGTCGATCGACCTCCGGGCGCTGTCCGACCTGATCGCCGCCGCCGAATCGCCCGACCGACCGACCGTCCAACCGTTCGACGCCAGATCGACCCGAAAGCCGAGCGACCAGCCATGCTGATGTTCCTGTCCAACGCCGACACCGAGCTGTTGGCGGCCCGGTCGATCGTCGACGACCTGCCGGCCGACTTCGGTGGCCTGCGGTGGGCCAACCCCGACCGCCTGCCCGAGGCCCCCGACCTCGACGGCGTCGATGCCGTGATCATCCGCCTGCTCGGCGGGGCCCGGGCCTGGGAGGGACCGTTCGAGGAGCTGCTGGCCGACGCCGGTCGTCGGCGGGTGCCGGTCATCGCGGTCGGCGGCGAGGCCACCCCGGACGCCGACCTGGCCGCGCTGTCGAGCGCCCCCGCCGGCGTGGTGGCCGAGGCCCACCGCTACCTGGCTGCCGGCGGTCCGGCCAACACCGAGCAGCTGCTGCGGTTCGTGTCCGACACGATGCTGCTGACCGGCTTCGGGTTCGACCCACCGGCCGAGTTGCCCCGCACCGGGATCTGGGACCAGGCCGGCATCGGCCGCCCCGACCGGGAGCGCAGCGACGATCGCCCGCTGGTCGCCGTCGTGTTCTACCGGGCCCACCTGGTGGCCGGGAACACGACGTACATCCACGACCTGTGCACCGCCATTGAGGAGGCGGGGGCGGATGCCCTCGCGGTGTACACCTATTCGCTCCGGGTCGACGACGACGGCGAGGTGCCGGCGCTGCAGCTGTGCGCGGCGGCGGGGGTCGACGCCGTCGTCACCTCGATCTTCGCCGCCGGGGCGACCGCCGGCGACGACGGCGACCAGTGGGAGGTGCCGATGCTCGACGCGCTCGACGTGCCGGTCATCCAGGCCCCGTCCAGCAGCCGCCCGGCGTCGATCTGGCGTGACGACGAGGCCGGCCTCTCCCCGGTCGACGTCGGCATGGGCGTCGCCATCCCCGAGTTCGACGGCCGCATCGTCGGTCCGACGTTCGCCTTCAAGGAGATCGTCGACGACGACGGCGAGGCCGGATCCGAGATCGTGGCCACCCGCACCGACGCCGAGCGCACCGCCAGGCTGGCCGGCCTGGCCGTCCGTCACGCCCGGCTCCGCCACATCCAACCGGCGGAGAAGAAGGTGGTGCTGGTCCTCTCGGCCTACCCGACCAAGCGGAGCCGGCTCGGCAACGCCGTCGGCCTCGACACCCCGGCGTCGGCCATCGAGGCCCTGCACGCCCTGGCCGACGCCGGCTACCGGGTCGATCGCATCCCGGCCGACGGCGACGCCCTCATGGCGGAGCTGGCCGACACCCTCACCTACGACCTCCCGACGCTGACCGACCAGCAGCTGGCCGAGGCCCCCGGCCGGCTCGACGCCGAGGTCTACACCCGCTGGTTCGCGACCCTCGACCCCGAGGCCAGGGAGCAGGTGACCGAGCTGTGGGGTCCCGCTCCGGGCGAGGTCTACCACCACGACGGCGCCCTGGTCTTCCCCGGGATGGACCTCGGCGGCGTGCTCGTCACCATCCAGCCTCCTCGTGGCTTCGGGGCCGATCCGATCGGCACGTACCACGCCCCCGACATGCCACCGCCGCACCACTACCTGGCCTTCTACCGGTGGCTCGGGGCCTCGCCCGAGGAGGGTGGCTGGGGGGCCGACGCCGCGGTCCACCTCGGCAAGCACGGCACGCTCGAGTGGCTGCCGGGCAAGGCGCTGGCCCTGTCGGCCGGCTGCTTCCCCGACGCCGCGCTCGGTGACCTGCCCTTCGCCTACCCGTTCGTGGTCAACGACCCGGGCGAGGGCGCGCAGGCCAAGCGCCGGACCCACGCCGTGGTCATCGACCACCTCCCGCCCCCGCTGACCCGGGCCGACACCTACGACGACATCGCCCGGCTCGAGCAGCTGCTCGACGCGTACGCCCAGATGGAGGCCATGGACCCGGGCAAGCTGCCGGCCATCCGGACCCAGGTCTGGGAGCTGCTGGTGGCCACCGAGATCCACCGGGACCTCGACCTCGGCGAGGCCGCCCCGACCGACGACGACTTCGATGCCATGATCCTCCACGTCGACGGCTACCTCTGCGCCCTCAAGGACGCCCAGATCCGGGGCGGGCTGCACGTGCTCGGCCGCGGCCCGGAGGGCGAGCAGCTGGTCGAGACCGCCCTGGCCGTCACCCGCCTGCCCCAGGCCTCGGTGCCGGCGCTGCGGGCCACCGTGGCCGCCGAGCTCGGCGTCGACCTGCAGGCCGGGGTCCGGTCCGAGATCGACCGGGTCGAGTCCGAGTGCCGGGCCCGGGTCGAGGCGCTGGCCGCCACCGGCTGGGACACAACGACCACCGACGACCCGACGCTGCGGTGGCTGGCCGGCCGCCTCGTCCCCAACCTCGAGCGGACCACCGACGAGATCGCCAACCTGCTGCGGATGCTCGACGGCCGCTACGTGCCGGCCGGGCCGAGCGGTGCCCCGAGCCGGGGCGGGGCCCACGTGTTGCCGACCGGTCGGAACTTCTACTCGGTCGACCCGAAGGCCATCCCGTCAACGCTGGCCTGGGAGGTCGGCTCGACCCTGGCCGATCGCCTGGTGGCCCGCCACGTCGAGGAGACCGGCGCCGCCCCGGTCACGGTCGGGCTCGTCCTGTGGGGGACGGCGGCCATGCGGACCACCGGTGACGACGCGGCCGAGGCCCTGGCCCTGCTCGGGGTCCGGCCGACCTGGAGCGACGAGAGCGGCCGGGTCACCGGCCTGGAGGTCATCCCGCTCGACGAGCTGGGCCGACCCCGGGTCGACGTGACCCTGCGGATCTCCGGGTTCTTCCGCGACGCCTTCCCCCACGTCATCGCCCTCCTCGACGAGGCGGTCGAGCTGGTGGCCGGTCTCGACGAGCCGCCGGAGCTGAACCCGATCGCGGCGGTCGGCAACGCCGATGCCCGCATCTATGGACCGCCGCCCGGGGGCTACGGCTCGGGCATCCTGCCGGTGCTCGAATCGAAGAACTGGCGAAGCGACGCCGACCTGGCCGAGGTCTACCTGGCCTGGTCCGGCTTCGCCTACGGCCGGGAGCGCTTCGGGACGTCCGAGCCCGAGGCGATGCGCCGCCGGTTCGCCGCCATCGACGTCGCGGTCAAGAACCAGGACAACCGCGAGCACGACATCTTCGACTCCGACGACTACCTCCAGGACCACGGCGGCATGATCGCCGCCGTCCGGGCCCTCACCGGCAGCGAGCCGAAGGCCTGGTTCGGTGACTCCGCCGACCCGGCCAACCCCACGGTCCGGACGCTGGCCGAGGAGGCGGCCCGGGTGGTGCGGAGCCGGGTGATCAACCCCAAGTGGATCGACGCAATGCGCCAGCACGGCTACAAGGGGGCGTTCGAGCTGGCGGCCACCGTCGACTACCTCTTCGGCTACGACGCCACGGCCAGGGTGGTCGAGGACTGGATGTACGAGCGGGTCACCGACGCCTACGTGGCCGACCCCGACACCCGGAAGTTCTTCGCCGAGTCGAACCCGTGGGCGCTGCGGTCGATCGCCGAGCGGCTGCTCGAGGCCGACCAGCGGGGCATGTGGGACGCCTCGGACGAGGCCAGGGTCACCCTGGAGCAGGCCATCCTCGAAGCCGAGGGCTGGGAGGAGTCCCGATGACCTCCGGCTCGGCCCCGGGCGACCGCCGGTTCCCGTTCGCCGCCGTCGTCGGCCAGGACGACGCCAAGCTGGCCCTCCAGCTTCTTGCCGTCGACCCCGGCATCGGCGGCGTCCTGCTTCGGGGCGAGAAGGGCTCGGCCAAGACCACGCTGGCCCGGGGGCTGGCCGACCTGTTGCCGGGCGAGGCGCCGTTCGTCGATCTGCCGCTCGGGGCGACCGAGGACCGGCTGATCGGCACGATCGACGTCGCCGCCCTGCTGACCGGCGGCGAGCTGTCGGTCACGCCCGGCCTGCTGGCCGCCGCCGACGGCGGGGTGCTGTACGTCGACGAGATCAACCTGCTGGCCGATCACCTGGTCGACATGCTGCTCGACGTCTCGGTCTCCGGACGGAACCGGATCGAGCGCGACGGGGTCTCCCATCACCACGACGCCCGGTTCGTGCTGGTCGGGTCGATGAACCCCGAGGAGGGCGAGCTGCGGCCCCAGCTCCTCGATCGGTTCGGGCTGTCGGTCCAGATCGCCGCCAGCCGCGATCCGCTCGATCGAGCCGAGGCCGTCCGCCGCCGGCTCCACTTCGACGGCGTCGGCGTCGACACCGAGGACGGGGCGATGCCGGCGCTCGACGATGCGCTCGCCGCCGGCGCCGACCGGCTGCGGGCGACGCTGGCGGCGGCCCGCCCCGCCGCCGTGCCGAACGAGCTCATCGAGACGGCGTCCCGGCTGGCCCTGGCCGTCGGCGCCGAGGGCCTCCGGGCCGACCTCGTCCTCTGCCGGGCCGCAGCGGCCAACGCCGGGCTCCACGGCCGGGCGGTGGCCGACGAGGACGACCTGCGGCGGGTGGCGCACCTCGTCCTCGCCCACCGCAGCCGCCGGAGCCCGTTCGATCCCCCGGTCCTGGCCCCCGAGCAACTCGCCGACGCCGTCGACGACACCATCGACCGCCAGCCCGACGCCGAGCCCCCGTCGCCTGACCAGCCCGGACCGGCCGACGACGGGCCGACGGCCGGGCCGGAGCGTGACCACCAGCCCGACACCGAGCCCAGACCGGCGCCGGTCGGCGCCGGGGCGACCACCCCCATGGCCGTCGGCGCCGACCGCCGACCTCCCGGCGACGCCGTCAGCCCGAACGGGCCGGTCGGCCCGGCCACCGCCGGCCGGCGCTCGCCCGCCGATGGCGATGGCGGCCGGCTCGTTCGTGACGTCGCCTTCGAGTCGGGAAGCACCCGCCCGATCGCGGTCGCCGCCACCGTCCGCCGCCTGGCCGAGCGGCGGAGCCACGAGCCCGAGGCCGAGGTCGAGGTCGGCGATCTCCGCCAGGCGGTCCGGGCCCGCCCGGCCGGCAGCCTCCTCATCCTCGTGGTCGACACCAGCGGCTCGATGGGGGCCGACCAGCGGGCCGAGTTGGCCACCGGAACGGCGCTCGGTCTGCTCGGTGACGCCTACGAGCGGCGCGACCACGTCGCCCTGGTCCGCTTCGGTGGCGACGACGCCGAGGTCGTCCTCGCACCGACCGGCTCGGTCGAGGTGGCCAGGAACCGTCTGACCTCGCTGGAGACCGGCGGGGCCACGCCGCTGGCCGACGGCCTGCGGCGGGCCCTGGAGCTCGCCCGGTCGCGGCGTGATCGGGGCCGCAGCCCGTTTGTCGTCGTCATCTCCGACGGGCGGGCCAGCGGCACGCCCGACGCCCTCGACGAGGCGCTGGTCGCCGCCGCCGATCTCCGTCGGGCCGGGGTGGCCGGCCTGGTCCTCGACTGTGAGCGGGCCGTACCCCGGCTCGGCCTGGCCCGACGCCTGGCCGAGGCGATGGCCAGCCCGTGCCTCCCGGCGAGCGAGCTCGACCCCGCCACCGCCTCCACCACCATCCGCACGATCAGCCAGGAGGTGCTCGATGCTCGTTGAGCGCACCGTCTCGATCCCCATCCGGTCCTCGGTCACGCCGCCCGAGCGGCCGCCCCGGGGCCCGGCCTCGGCCCCCGAGGGCCTGCTGCTGGTCGGGCACGGCTCGCGCTGCATGATCAGCGCCGAGCAGATGCACCGCATCGGCGACCAGGTGCAGGCCGCCCTCCCCGACCTCGTCGTCGAGGTCGGCTTCCTCGAGATGACCGACCCGCCGGCCGGACTGGTCCTCGACGCAATGGTGGCCCGTGGCTGCAGGCGGATCGTGGTCCTGCCCCTCATGTTGCTCGGCGCCAGTCACGCCAAGAGCGACGTTCCGGCGATCGTGGTCGAGTCGCGACTCCGGCACCCGACCATCGACATCGCCTTCGGCTCACCGCTCGGCGCCGTGCCCGAGCTGATCGAGATCGCGGCCGACAACCTGGCGGCGGTCGACGGCGCCGGGCTCCCGCTCGTCGTCGTCGCCAGGGGCACCTCCGATCCCGACGCCAACGCCGAGGCATCGAAGGCCGGCCGCATGCTGGCGGAGTGGGTCGACAGTGGGTTCCTGCAGATGGGGTTCACCGGCATGACCTGGCCGCTGACGCCGGACGCCCTCGACCTGGTCGCCCGCCTCGGCCACGAGCGGGTGGCGCTGTTCTTCTGGTTCCTGTGCAACGGCAAGCTCATCGAGCGGGCGAGGGACCAGATCGCCGAGTTCAGCGAGCGGACCGGGGTCGAGGTCGTCGAGGCCGGCTACTTCGGTCCCGATCCCCGGTTGACCGCCGTGATCGAGCGGCGCTACCGGGAGGCGATCGAGGGGCGACCGACGGTCAACTGCGACACCTGCGCCTACCGGGCGCCGTTCCCCGGCATGGAGGAGAAGGCCGGTCAGCCGATCGGGGTCGGCCACTCCCACCTCGCCGCCGAGCACCGGCACGGCCACAGCCACCCGCACGATCATCAACACGGTCACCGTCATCACCACTGAGCGGTCCGAGCAGTGGCTGGCCACCCTCGACCTCGAGGGTGTGCTGGTGCCGGAGATCTGGGTCGCCGTCGCCGAGGCCACCGGGATCGAGGAGCTGCGGCTCACCACCCGGGAGGTCGCCGACTACGGCGAGCTGATGGCCAACCGCCTCCGGGCGCTGGAGGCGAACGACGTCCCCTTCGGCCGGATCGTCGACGTGGTGTGCGACCTGGAACCCCTGCCAGGGGCGATCGACTTCCTGCAGGGGCTGCGGGCGATCATGCCGGTCGCCATCCTGTCGGACACCTACGAGCAGCTGGTCGCGCCGCTCCTCGATGCCCTCGGCGAGCCGTTCACGCTGTGCCACCGGCTCCGGCTGGACGGCGATCGGATCGTCGGAGCGGAGGTCAGGTCGCCGTCGGCCAAGCGAGCTGCGGTCGACGGGTTCCGATCGCTCGGCTACCGGGTCGCCGCCGCCGGCGACTCGTTCAACGACGTCGAGATGCTCGACGGCGCCGATCGGGCGGTGCTCTTCCGCCCGGCCGAGGCGACCCGAGCGCTGCGCCCCCACCTGCCGGTCGCCCGGACGTACGCCGAGCTCGAGTCGGTGTTGATCGACGGCCTCCGACCGAGCGAGATGTAAACCACGCCACATAGACGAACATCAGCAAGCTTGACTAAGCTGCTTGTGTCTGATCGCTCGGACCGATAGCTTCCCGAGTATCAGAATTGATTCTCATTCTCATGGAGTTCAGCGGATGAGGACCGCGCCGGCACCGGAGGAGACACCGTCCATCGTCGATGGCTTCCGGTTGCTCCTTCCCTTCGCCCGGGTCGGGCGCGCCACCTACCTCGCCTCCGCGGTCACGGCGCTGCTCGGTACGCTCTGCCAGCTCGGTCCGTTCTACGTCGTCTACCTGGCGCTGCTCGGCGTCGTCGACGGCACGGCCACCACCGACGATCTCTACCGGTTGGCTGCGATCGCCGCCGCCTTCGTCATCGCTCAGCACGGGCTGATGGCCTGGTCGACCTGGCTGTCCCACCGAGCCGCCTTCGCCACGCTCGAACAGGTCCGCCTCCGGATCGGCGACCGGCTCGGCAAGGTCCCGCTCGGCTTCGTCACCAACCGTCGCTCCGGCGAGATCCAGCGAACCGTCAACGACGACGTCGAGCGGTTGGAGCTGTTCCTGGCCCACGCCATCCCCGACCTGTTCGCCGCCGCCGGTGTGCTCGTGATCACCACGACCTGGCTGTTCGTCGTCGACTGGCGGCTGGCGCTGGCCGCCCTCGCCGTCCTGGTGGTCTGCGTGCCGATCATGGCCTTCGGGGCTCGGCGGGGCACCGACCAGCTGGGCGAGTACCACCGCTCGCTCGCCCGCATGAACGGGTCGATCGTCGAGTTCGTCCGGGCCATGCCGGTCGTCCGGACCTTCAACCGGTCCGAGGAGATCTTCGCCGAGACCCGCGACGCCATCGACGACTCGGCCCGCTTCCAGGCCGAGTGGGGCCGGCAGTTCCTGCCGACGTTCTCGGCCTTCTACGTGCTGATCGTCTCCAACGTCGTCACGATCGTCCCGGTCGGCGCCTGGCTCTGGCTCACCGGTCGTCTCGGTACCGCCGACCTGCTGTTCTTCTTCATCCTCGGCCTCGGCTACCTCGTGTCGGTCACCAGGCTGTTCGAGTTCACCACCCAGCTCACCCACCTCACGCTGGCGGCCAACCTGGTGCTCGAGCTCGACGAGGCCACGCCGCTCCCCGAGGTCGACGAGCGGGTCGAGCTCGGGGCACCACGGGTGACGGTCGATGGGATCTCGTTCTCCCACGGCCCCCTCGAACCGGGGGGATCCCCCCGCCGCGTGCTCGACGGCGTGTCGTTCACCGCCGAGCCGGGCACCGTCACCGCCCTCGTCGGCCCGTCCGGGGCAGGCAAGACGACGCTGGCCAAGCTGCTGTGCCGCTTCTGGGACGTCGACGACGGCACGATCACGGTCGGGGGCGTCGACGTGCGCCGGATGCCGGGCGAGCAGCTGATGGAGCAGATCTCCTTCGTCTTCCAGGAGACGTTCCTCTTCGACGACACCGTCGCCGGCAACATCCGGCTCGGCCGGCCGGAGGCGACCGACGACGAGGTCGAGGCGGCCGCCCGGTCGGCCCAGGCCGATCACTTCATCGATCGCCTGCCCGAGGGGTACGAGACCAGGCTGGGCGAGCGGGGCGCCCGGCTCAGCGGCGGGGAGCGTCAGCGCATCGCCATCGCCCGGGCCCTCCTGAAGGGAGCGCCGATCGTCGTGCTCGACGAGGCCACCGCCTACGCCGACCCCGAGAACGAAGCGGCCCTCCAGGACGCCCTGTCCGAGCTCGTGGCCGGCCGGACCCTCATCATCATCGCCCACCGGCTGTCGACGGTCTCGGGAGCCGACCAGATCCTGGTGCTCGACGCCGTCGACGGCGGGCCGGGCACGATCGTCGAGCGCGGCAGCCACCACGAGCTGGTGGCTGCGGACGGGCTGTATGCCCGCCTCTGGGAGGCCTCCGAGTTGAGCGAGCGGGTCTCGCTCGGCGACGCCGTCCGGGGCGACGACCGGGAGCCGGCATGACCTCGGTCGTCGACACCGCCGGTCGAACGGCTGGCTTCTATCGCGGCCCCATCCGCACGACGTGGCGTGTCTTCGGGGCCCGTCGATCCGAGCTCACACGGGCCATCGGCCTGCGGCTCGTCCAGGCGGTGTTCGCCGGCGTTCCGGTCGCCACGGTGGCGTGGATCGTCGAGCAGATCCGCCGGGACGAGTTCGACCGGGGCGACGCCTGGTCGGCCATCGCGGTGATCACCGGCTCGATCCTCGGCCAGTACGTGACCGCGTTGGCGTCCAACCGCTACGCCTGGGTCAGCACCTTCGAGGCGATCGGTGAGGCCAGGACCCGGGCGTTGGCCCACGTGCAGCGCCTCCCCCTGGGCGCCGTCTCGTCGAGGCGCACCGGTGACATCAGCGCCGTGCTGACCTCCGACTACGAGATGGTCTCGATCTTCGCCTCGTCATCGTTGCCGGTGCTGTACGGGGCCATCGGGCTGCCGGTCGGGGTCCTGTTCGGGCTCGTCTTCGTCGACGCCCAACTCACCCTCGCGGTGGCGATCAGCATCGTGGTCGCCGTCCCGACCTTCCTGTGGGTCAATGCCCGGTTCTCGGTTGCGGCCCGTGAGCGGGCCGACCTGCTCGCCGTCGCCAACACCCGCGTCGTCGAGTACGTCCAGGGCATCAGCGAGGCCAGGGCCTACAACCAGGTCGGCCGGCAGCTGGCGTCGTTCCGTGACGCCGTCGGCGACGTCCGTCGCATCAACGACGCCACCGCCGTGAAGTTGGTCCCGATGGCCTTCGTCGCCATCGGCATCGTGATGATCGGCGTGCCGGTCTCGATCGCCGCGGTGAGCTACCGGGCCCTCGGCGGCCCGGTCGACATCGGGACCGCCGTCATCTTCCTCGTGCTCGTCCTCCAGGTGTACGCCCCGCTGGTCCAGGTCGCCGTCCAGGTCGAGAACCTCCGCCTCGGCGACGCCGCGCTCCAGCAGATCGGCGACATCATGGACCTCGAGCCGCAGCGGCAACCGTCGGAGGCCCGGGCCGAGCCGGGCTCGGCCGACGTCACCTTCGACGGCGTCGCCTTCGGCTACGAGGCGGGCGCGCCCGTGCTCGACGACATCACGTTCACCGCCACCGCCGGCACCATGACGGCGCTGGTCGGGGCGTCGGGTACCGGCAAGACCACGATCCTCAACCTGGTCGCCCGCTTCTGGGACCCGACCGACGGGCTGGTCCGCATCGGCGGGGTCGACGTGCGCGACCTGACGGCGGATCAGCTGTTCGACGCCATCACGGTCGTGTTCCAGGACGTCTATCTCTTCCAGGGCACGATCCGAGACAACATCGCCTTCGGTCGGCCCGGCGCCGATGACGCCGAGATCGAGGCTGCGGCCATGGCCGCACAGGCCCACGACTTCATCGCCGCCCTGCCGGACGGCTACGAGACCAGGGTGGGCGAGGGCGGGGCGACGCTCTCCGGCGGCGAGCGGCAACGGGTGTCCATCGCCCGGGCCATCCTCAAGGACGCGCCGATCGTCCTGCTCGACGAGCCCTCGGCGTCCGTCGATCCGCTCAACGAGCGGGCGATCCACGAGGCGCTGGCCGCCCTGGTCCGCGACAAGACCCTGATCGTGGTGGCCCACCGGCTGAGCACCATCCGCTCGGCCAACCAGATCATCGTGCTGGCCCGTGACGGCGGCGGCCCCGGCCACATCGTCGAACGGGGCGACCACGACGAGCTGCTGACCCTGGACGGCGTCTACGCCAACCAGTGGCGGGAGCGCAGGCGCGCCGCCGAGTGGCGGGTCCGGACCTGACCACGACGACCGATCCACGACCGACGACGACATCGACCCCCATCCAAACGAGGTTCCCCACATGCAACGTGTCTCCCTACGACTCCTCGCCGTGCTCGCGGCCCTGGCGATGCTGTCGGCCGCCTGCGGCTCGGACTCAGACGACACATCCGGTGCGAGCGGGTCGGAGGCCGACGTCGCCGCCGAGTCCGAGGAGGCGGCCGACGCCGACGACGCCGACGAAGGCGAGTCCGATGCGCCGGCCGACGCCGACGAGGGTTCCAGCGAGGGCCAGCGGCTGATCGTCGGCACCCAGTTCCTCGACGACTTCGTCAGTCGGTCCATCGTCGGCTTCGACACGCCCCCGGCCTACAGCTCGGTGCTCGCCCAGTTCGTGTTCGACGGCCTGCTCGAGCTCGACCCGACCCAGGGGTACCTGCCGGTGCCGGACCTGGCCGAGTCGTTCGAGGTCTCCGATGACGGCCTCGTCTACACGTTCACCCTCCGGGAGGACGTCACCTGGCACGACGGCGAGCCGTTCACGTCGGCCGACGTCGTCTTCACGCTGACCGCGGCGCTCGACCCGGCGAACCAGGCCAGGACGGCCGCCGATCTCGCCGCCGTCGCCTCGGTCACGGCACCGGACGACGTCACCGTCGTGGTCGAGCTGTCGCGGCCGTTCGCCCCGATCCTGCAGAGCCTCTCGCTGCCGATCCACCCCGAGCACCTGCTCGGCGCCGAGCTGGAGGCCGGCACGCCACCCGGCGAGACCGACTACGCCGCGGCTCCGATCGGCACCGGGCCGTACATGTGGGCCGAGTACCGTCCGGGCGAGCAGCTGCTGCTCGATGCCAATCCCCGCTACTACAAGGGGGCGCCGGCCATCCCCGAGGCCGTGTTGGTCGACGTGGCCGACTACGACGTCGCCGCCGCCCGCCTCGCCGCCGGGGAGATCGACCTCTCCGAGGTCACCGGCGCCCAGCTCGGTCTGGTCGACGGGCTGGACGGCTATGCGGTCAACACCGTCCCGTCGACCAACGTCTTCGCCATCTCGCTGAACGTCGCCGATCCGCTCCTCGAGGACCCCCGCGTCCGCATCGCCCTCAACAACCTCGTCGACCGCCAGGCCCTGATCGACCTGATCGAGGGCGGCCTCGGTGAGCCGGCGCTCTCGCCGCTGATCAACACCAGCGTCGAGATCGAGACCGGCACCTCGCTCGCCACCGACGTCGAGGCCGGCGCGGCGCTGCTCGAAGATGCCGGCTGGGTCGACGAAGACGGTACGTGGACGGTCGACGGTGAGCCGGTCTCGCTCCGACTCGACGACGGGTTCGCACCGCAGCTCGCCGAGGTCGTTGCGTCGTCGCTCCGGGACCAGGGCATCGACGTCCAGCTGAACACCGGCGACTACAGCGACATCTTCGGCCAGCTCTTCGCCGATCCGTCCGGGTTCCAGCTGTTCACCTACAGCTTCGGCGCACCGACCGACCCCGACTCGATCTACATCCTGTTCCACTCCCAGGCCACGCTGGCCAACGGCGGCTTCAACGCCTTCGCCTACGCCAACGACGACGTCGACGCAGCGCTCGACCGGGCCAGGGACGAGACCGACGTCGCCGCACGGGCCGAGGCCTATGCCGCCTTCCAGGAGGCGGCGGCCGCCGACCCGGCCTACATCCTGCTGCACACGGCCCCGGTCCACATGGTCATCGCCGACTCGCTCGACGGGTGGGACCCGGGGCTCGTCGAGTACCAGTTCGTCCGCTTCCTCTGGTGGAACGTGGAGGAGTGGACCAAGTCGTGATGTCGACGTGACGCCGTGACCCGCTACGTCCTCGGCCGCATCGCCACGCTGGTGCCGATGCTGTTGGTCGTCTGCGCGCTCACGTTCGCCCTGCTCGATCTGGCGCCAGGGGATCCGGCGCTGCGGATCGCGACGCAGCTCGCCAACGGTCCCCCTGACCTGTCGCGGGTCGACGAGCTGCGGGAGGAGCTGGGCCTGGACGACCCGCTCCCGGTCCGGTTCGGGCGGTGGCTCGGCGGCGTGGTCCAGGGCGACTTCGGGCGCTCGGCCATCGACGGCTCGCCGGTGACCGAGCGCGTCCTCGACGCGCTCGGTCCGACGCTGCTGCTGACCGGGTCGGGGTTGCTCGTGAGCATCGTCGGTGGGCTGGTCCTCGGCGCGACGGTCGGGCTGCTGCCCGACCGCGGCCCCGGCCGGCTGGCCCGGCGCGCCATCATGGCGATGACCGGGGTCTCGTTCGTCATCCCTGCGTTCCTGGTCGCCCTCGGGGGGCTGTGGCTGTTCGCCGTCGTTCTCGGCTGGTTCCCGGCCGGCGGCATGTCGGACCCCGGGGAGCCGCGAACGATCGGTGCGACGCTCGAGCACCTGGTGCTGCCGGCGGTGATCCTCGGGATCGGGACCAACCTCGGGGTCTTCACCCGACTCATCGCCGCCGGCGTCGAGGAGCAGATGGACGCCGAGTTCGTCCGCAACGCCAGGAGCCGGTCGATCGGGCGCCGGCGCATCGTGTCGGCCCACGTCGTCCGCACATCGATCATCCCGCTGATCGCCCAGGTCGGGGCGTCGATGGCCTATCTGGTCGGCGGGGCCTACGCCGTCGAGGTCGTGTTCGGCTGGCCGGGCCTCGGCCGCATGGCGGTCGAGGCGGCCCAGGACCAGGACGTGACCGTGATCCTGGCCGTGACGGTCATCTCGGGCCTGGTCGTCGTCGCCGGCAACCTGCTGGCCGACGTCCTGCTCGGCGTCATCGATCCTCGGGTCCGGCTGGCGCGGAGCGACTCGTGAGCGATCGCCACCGGTTGGCCGCCGGCCTTCGACCGGGTCTGCGGGTCGGCACGGTCCTGGCGCTCGGCGGCCTCGTCTTCCTCGTCGTCCTGGCCGTCGTCGGGCCGTGGGTGATCGACGCCGACCCGCTCCGAACAGCGGCGGGACCACCGAACGCGGCGCCCGGCACCGATGGCCATCTCCTCGGCACCGACTCGCTCGGTCGCGATCTGCTGGCCCGGGTGGTCGTCGGTGGCCGAGCATCGCTCCTGGTCGGTCTCGCCGTCTCGATCTCGGCGCTGGCGGTCGGATCCATCATCGGTCTGGCCGCAGCCGCCGGGCCGCCGTGGCTCGACTGGCTCGTGATCCGCCTGCTCGATGCGCTCACGACCGTGCCGTTCCTGGTGCTCGTGTTGGCGCTGCGGGCCGTGCTCGCGCCGGGGGTGTGGAGCACCGTGCTGGTGCTGGCCTCGTTCACCTGGATGCCCGTCGCCAGGGTCGTCCGGGCCCAGGTCCTGTCGTTGCGAGGACGGCTGTTCGTCGAGGCTGCGGTCATCGGCGGGGCCAGCCGGTCGCGGGTGCTGTTCGGCCACCTGCTCCCGAACGCCGCGCCGCCGGTCCTGGCCGTCGCCTCGGCGGTCTGCGCCGAGGCGATCATCGCCGAGACCACGCTGAGCTGGCTCGGCCTCGGCATCCCGGTGGAGACGCCGAGCTGGGGCAACATCCTCGTCGACGCCCAGCGCGAGATCCTGATCGGCAACTGGTGGTCGCTGGCCGCCCCGGCCGTCGCCATCGCCATCACCATCGCCTGCACCGGGCTGCTGGCCTCCCAGGGCCGGCGGGTGGACGTGACGTGACCACGCCGGCGCTGTCCGTCCGTGACCTCCGGGTCGACCTCCGTCTGCCCCGGTCGACGGTCGAGGCGGTGCGGGGCGTGTCGGTCGAGGCCGAGCGTGGATGCCGGCTCGCCCTGGTCGGGCCGAGCGGCAGTGGGAAGACCATGGTCGCCCGCGCCGTCGCCGGCGCGCTCCCACGGTCGGCTCGCGTCCGAGGCCACATCGAGGCGACTGGGATCGACCTGCGAGCCGAGCGGCCGCCCGGGCTGGTGGCGATGGCCTTCCAGGAGGCCGCCGCCGCCTTCAACCCGACCAGGACCATCGAGTGGCACCTGCGCGAGTCGTGCCGGGTCGCCGGCGTCGACCCGGCACGGGCCATCCCGGGCGCCATCGAGGCCGTCGGCCTCGACCCCTCGCACGGCTCGGCCTACGCCTTCGAGCTCTCGGGCGGTCAGGTCCAGCGGGCCGGCCTCGCCCTGGCGATCGTGACCTCGCCCGGACTGCTCTTCGCCGACGAGGTGACGACCGCGCTCGACCGGGAGACGGAGAGCGAGGTGCTCGATCGCCTCGGGTCGTTGGCGCGGTCGCGGTCGATGACGGTGGTCTTCGTGACCCACGACCTGGCGCTCGTCGAGCGGTGGGCCGACGAGATCGCCGTGATGGACGAGGGGCGGGTCGTCGAGCGCGGGCCGTGCGCCCGGATCCTCTCCCGACCGAGCGCGCCGGAGACGCAGCTCCTGCTCGAGTCGCGCATGCCCGAGGTCACGCTCGACGCGCTCCGGGTGATGGGCGTGCCCGATCGGCCGGATCGGGAGGGTGCGTCCGACCTCTCGCCGGCCGACGACGCCACCGTGGCGGCCGACGCCGTGATCGACGTGCGAGGTGCGACCAAGCGCTTCGAGGGGAAGCGGGGTCGACGCATCGATGCCCTCGATCGGGTCGACCTGTCCGTCGGGGCCGGCGAGCGGATCGCGGTGGTCGGCCGGAGCGGCTCGGGCAAGACGACGCTCCTTCGGCTGCTGGCCGCCGTCCAGCAACCGGACGCCGGCGTCGTGTCGTGGAACGGCCAGGATGTCAACGGTCTCGACCGTCGCTCGCTGCGGTCGCAACGGTGGCGGGTGCAGATGGTGTTCCAGAGCCCGCTGGCGGCCTTCGATCCCTGCCACTCGGTTGCCGACATCGTCGCCGCTCCCATCCGCTCCTTCCCCGACCGGTGCGCGGTCGAGGTTGGCCGACGGATCGACGAGCTGCTCGGGGCGGTTGGCCTCGATCCCGACCTGGCCGGGCGACGACCGGATCAGCTCTCCGGTGGGCAGCGGCAACGGGTCGCCATCGCCAGGGCGTTGTCGGTCGAGCCCGAGGTGCTGCTCTGCGACGAGCCCGTCTCCAGTCTCGACGCCAACCTCCGTCGCTCGGTGATCGAGCTGATCGCCCGGCTGTGCGCCGAACGGGGCATGGCCCTGGTGTTCATCACCCATGACCTGTCGCCGATCCCCCTGCTGTGCGAGCGGGGGGTCGTGATGGAGGAGGGTCGGATCGTCGAGCAGTTCCGGGTGGGCTCGCCCCGGCTCGAGGCAACCGTCGCACCAGCCGAGCCGCCGTCGGAATCGTCCGACCCGGCGACGCTGCGGTCGTGAGACCCGTCAGTCGCCGCTCGTGACCAGCGAGGCGACGTTGGCCATCAACCACGAGGTGCCGGCGAGCAGCTGCAGCCAGTCGCCGGTCGAGCCGACCCCGTCGGCGAGCACGCTGAGGATCCAGCAGACGCTGGCAACGGTCTGCCCGAGCCAGTCGAGGCGGAGCGTCCTGGCGAACCGGACCCGGACGGCGTCTGGCGCCTCACCGACCGAGTTGCCGCCGGTCAACAGACGCACTCCTGCCCGCAACAACTCAGGTCGTCGAGGTACATGCCCCACGTCCGGTAGATCTCGAGCGCCTCCGCCGGCAGACCGAGCGAGGTGGCGATCGCCTTGGCGACGACGGCGAACCGCTGCCGGTACTTGTAGATGAAGCAGAAGGACTGGTTGCCGTGACGGACCGCCGGCCCGCAGAGGAAGAGGCCGGGGGTGATCGTCGACTCGTCGTGCTCGCTCAGCAGCGGGAAGCCGTCGTCGCGGCGCTCGAAGAGCTCGGCCACCGTGCCGTGGCTTCCCTCGAACCCGCCGGCGAACAGCGGGGAGACCTGCGTCTCGAACCGCTCGCCGCCGACCGCCGTCACCACATACCCGTCGTCGGCCGGGTGCACCGAGGCGATCGCCGTGTTCGGGTGGAGCGCCACCCGGTCGACGAAGCGATCGTCGCGCATGCGCTCGGCCGAGTAGGTCGAGAGGGCGACACTCGGGTCGGACGTCTCGCTCCGCCAGGGACGGCCGCGGTCGAACAGGCGCACCCGCTTGCCACCCGTCGCGAGGTGGTACGCCGCATCGACGCCGCTCTCGTAGCCACCGATGACGATGAGGTCGTCACCGTCGACATCCTCGTACCGCTCGATCGTTGCGGTGTGAACGCAGTGCTCGGAACCGGGCATGCCGCCGAGTCGCGGGTACTGGAACTCGCCGGCCGCCCAGATCACGTGCTTGGCCCGCAGGTTTCCCTCGGGCAGTCGGAGACGGAACCCTCCGTCGATGCTGGTTGCGTCCAGCACCTCGGCCCCCAAGGCGATGGGGAGCTCGAAGAACTGCGCCAGCCGACGCAGGTACGATGCGTACTCCCGGCCGGTCGGGTGCTCCACCCCGAGGGTGGCGGCTGGCGACGTGCCGATGGCGACCGAGTTCAGGTCGAGCATGCCGATGGAGTTCGTCGGGAACGATGGCGTGATGAAGCGGGTCTCCTCGGGCCACGCAGCGAACGATGCCCCGACCCCACGGCGATCGAGCAGCACCAGGTCATCGATCCCGGCGTGTCTGAGTGTCACGGCGACGCCGACCCCGGCTGCGCCGGCACCGACGATCACCACGTCGTGGAAACGTGAGGTGGTTGCCGAGTCGGCCACGCAGGCTCCTCCGGTTGACGCAGACATCGACCGGTGGAGTCTATCGCGAACGAGAATCATTCCCAGCATGGAGCGGGCATGGTGGCGATGCGCCGCTGCCCGGCGGACGGTTACCCGGCCTCCCCGACCGAGAGCCGAGAGGCGGCGGCCGAAAGCGGCCGCGGCGGCGACCGGCCTCGGTCACACTGAACCCATGGCGCTGTCGGACCACTGGCCGCTGTTCGGGCTCCGGATCCGGACACCGTCGCTCGAGCTGCGAACGCCGACCGATGCGGACCTCGCCGAGTTGGTGGAGTTGGTGCTCGACGGGATTCACGACCCTGCGACCATGCCGTTCGTCACCGAGTGGACCGACACCGAGTCGCCCCAGCTCGAGCGGGGTGCGCTGCAGTACTGGTGGGGATGTCGGGCCGGCTTCTCCGCCGAGAGCTGGGACCTCCCGTTCCTGGTCGTCAGCGATGGCGCCGTCGTCGGCGTCCAGAACCTCACCGGGCGCGACTTCCCCACGTTGCGGACCGCCGAGACCGGTTCGTGGCTCGGCCTGGCCCACCAGGGCAAGGGGATCGGCAAGGAGATGCGACGAGCGATCGTCCACTTCGGCTTCGAGTGCCTCGGGGCCGTGGCGATCACGAGCGGTGCCATGGTCGACAACGTCGCATCTCGACGCGTCTCGCTCGCCGTCGGCTACGAACCGAACGGGACGAGCGTCGTGAACCGGCGGGGCGTGCGCACCGAACACATCCGGTACCTCCTCACCAGGCAGCGCTGGGAGGAATCCCGCGCCGATGACGACGTCCGGGTCGAGGGCTTCGAGGCCTGTCGGGCGATGTTCGCACGTGGAGCCGCGGATCCCGCCTGAGTCGACCGCCCGTTCGGGCAGGGCCGAGGCGGTTGACCGACGAAGCGGCCTTCGATGCGGTCAGGGGCCCAGCTCGTCAGAGCGACCCGGTCACCCACCCCCACAGCCACCGCACGGCTTCGATGACGCCGAGGAGGTCCAGCAGGTGGACGATGAGCACATAAGCGCCGATGAGAAGCGGCCAGACCCCTTGCATGCCCCTGAGCCGATCCACCGCCCGCTCGACGATCGACCGATCATGGACGTCGAGATCCGGCGGTCGATGGTCCAGTGTGAGCGTCTGGGACGAGAAGCCGGCGACCGACGACCAGACCGAACCGATGAAGTCCTTGATCAAGGTGGTCCCCAGTACCCCGAGGGATGTCAGCGCCGCCAATTGCATGGGTTGCGAGACGGTGCCGTCAGCCAGGAACCAGACCGCCCCGAGGGTGAGAGCCAACATGGTCAACTCGCGTCCGATCACCCGACGCCGGACACTGCGCACCTCGCTGGCCAGGTCGTCCGAAGCTCCGTCTGGGAAGAGGCGACGTTCGGCGAGCATGCCCTCCACCGACTCGAGCGTCATGCGGCGCCCGATGTCGGTCCCGAGCATGATCGCGACCGTCCCGCCATAGATGAACCCGACTTCGAGCGGAGCCGGGGCGTCGAGGTCGATGGTGTTTCCTGGCCAGCGAAGATACACAACGACAGCGGCCAGGGCGACGACGTAGCGGTGGGCTGCGGGACCCAACCGAACCTTGACGAAAGTCTTGACCGGGGTCGCTGCGGTGTGAAACGAGGAGACGGCGCCGCCGACCACCCTGAGCCGGTGACGGTCGATCATCGAGCGGATCGCCTCCAGCACCCCGACCACGACCGGGACGGCGACCCATCGCCAGCCCTCTGCCCACGCCGCGACGAGAAGGCCGAGCATGAACAGCGCAGCTGCGCCGGCTAGACCGTCGACACCGATGCGAATCCGGAGCGTGTTCATGATGTTCGAGAGCATGTGGGCGGCCACGGCGGCCAGCAGGCTCCCGACGACGAGACCACCCGAGAACTCCACGTCGTCGGCGAGAGCCCGGCTGAGCCCGAGCACGAAGAAGAGAACCATCAGCTGCGGCATGATGAGACCGATCCTGTGGGACCGCTGCTGATGGTCGAAGCCGGCGAGGGGGATGGCGACCACGTGCACGGCGGCCACGAAGCCAGCCCAGACGACGAGGAGGGGCAGGCCGGACGGCTCGGCCAAGGGCAGGTCGATGGTGATCAGCGAAGAGACGGCGACCAGCAGTACCAGCACGGGAAGCGCAAGGAGTGCGTCCAAGTGCCTCGCCGACTTGAAGGCCAACGTCGCACGCTTGGCCTGGGAGCTGATGTGGTCGAGGCGGGTCGGTGTCTCCGGGATCAGCTGCGCCGCCTGCGCTGCGGCCAGGAAGTCGGCGATGGCGTGGAGATTGCGACGACGCTCGCTGAAGGACACACCTCGCGTGAGGTCCTCCTCCTGGAATCGTCGCATCGCTTCGGCGCAGGCCCGTCCCGACTGGAGTGCCGCCACGGGCGACGTCTGGGTGAAGAGCGTGAGCACGCGGGTGATGTGGTCGCGCACGGCTACCGGGTGCTCCTGGGCCACCGACAGGATGACCTGGCCCACCACCGCGGCCGTGTCTCGACTTCGGGTTGGGGTGGCGCGCCACTCTCCCCGGCGCACGACTGGGTCGTCCCACGACACCTCGTTGTCCATGATGTAGAAGGTCTCGTCCATCTCCTCCCAGCGGTCGAGACTGAGCGTCGTCCAGACCAGGTTGCTGAAGAGGTCCCGCTGCATCTCCTCGGTGAGCGCCTCGAGGGCGGCCGCTCGCTTCTGCTGCTTCGCTCCGATCGACGCGTCACTGACTGCGATCTCGAAGAACTTCGCATCCCGCTTCCGCTGGGTGTCACGCCAAATGCGGTGCGCCTCCCATCGCAGCGCCCCGAGAGCGGACCGCTCGTTCCGAGAGCAGCCACCTGGCCGAAGACAGGGGGTCGTCAAGGTCCACTTGGTGGCTGCCATCTCGACCAGCTCTGGGGAGGCCGCAGGGACCAGCCTCGGAGAGCCCGGTGAGACAAGCTCCAGTCCGGTGGTCTCCGACGCCCCATCGGCCGCAACGGAGCCGTTGCCGGCCTCGAGCGCAGCTCGGGGCTCGACTCGTTGCTTGCGGTCGCGCTCGAGCAGTGTCCGCAGCTGGGCTGCCAAGCGCTCCATTGACACGCGATCGGTGGGAAGATCCGACTGAAGCTCCGGATCCAGAGTTATCCCGCAGCGGTGGCGGGCCTCGCCGAGCATTCGGCTGTAGCTCCTGAGCGAGCTGTGGTACGCCTCGTGACCGTCGATGTCGTTCTGTCGCGCCGAGATCGCTGCGACCATCGCTCGCTTCAGCTCTTCACGCGCCGTCTCCCTCGGGGTTTCGGACGTCGCAACGCTGGCCAGGATCGCTTCGAGGTCAGTCGCATCGCCGATGGCGTCCTGCAGAAAGGCGGCCACGACCTCGGGCTCTGCCGCAACAGGCTGCGCCTCCATGAGGTTCGTGGCCAGCCAGTCCGCCGTCTCCTGGCCGTCGGTGCCCGGGTCGAACCGTTGAATCGCCCGGAGCACCCGCTCGTAGATGCTGTGGAACAGCTCGGTGTTCTCCGACATCATCGTCTGGTCCGCAGCCCGCTGCTGACGGAGCCGTTCGGCGGTCCGTTGGGCCCGAACGATGGAGCGGCTGACCATCTTGCTATCGATCGGTACGTCGGGTGGGAGAGTCGAGTCCATCACCCGCTTCATGGCCCCGGTGGCGAAGACCTTCATCATGTCCATGTCCAGCGAGTTGAAGAAGACGGCGGACCAAGGATCACCCTGGCGGCCCGCTCGGCCGATGAACTGTCTGTCGAGGCGGCCCTCGCGCGAGCGCCCGAGCAGGACCAGATGCAGGCCGCCGGCCGCTTTCGCCTCGTCGGTCAGGCGGATGTCAGTGCCCCGCGCCGCGAAGTAGGTCGTGACCGTGATCCGGCCGACGTCGCCAGAGAGGTCGAACGAGTCGGAGCTCCATTCGTCCTCCAGCACCCGGTCGATCCGGATCTGACCGGAGGCTGACCCCGAACCGGAGTGTTCGGTCAGGATGGAGTGGAACTCGAGGGCGTCCCTGGCGTTCTGTGCGCCGACGAGTACCGGTCTGGTCGCCGCCAAGTCGACCGCGTCGATAGCCGCTGCTTCGAATGCCGCCTGACGTTCCTTGTAGACCAGGTCCTCGGTACTGAACCTCTGACGAGGAGTCCTGGGCTTGACGGCAGCAGGAAGGCCGCGTTGTCCCAGGAGCAGGAGGATGTCAAGGGCGACCGACGACGCCGTCCCCGATGCACCGCCAACGACCTTGAACAGCCTGAGCAGTCGGAGGAACGACACCGAGTAGATCTCCTCCAGGCCCGGGAGCGTGTCGAGGTGGGCGGCCGTGCTGAGCGCGATCAGCCAACCTGGCCTGGACGTCGATGCGATACCGGTATGTCGGTCGATCATGCGGACCTTCCGACCCTCGACTCGATAGTCGATGTCCGGCCGCACACAACGCAGGCAGGTGTACGCACTCTCGACCATGACGGCGAAACGCCACGGCCCGAGACCCGGCGTCTGCACCTCATAGTCGGCGACCTTGCTCCATCCCTCGGCGCTCAGCGCAACGTCGCCCGAGACGACGAAGTCGTCGACGACATCGGCCTCGTCGAGCGAATTGGCGAAGGAAAAGGCCTCTGCCCAGCTCCGCGGATCGGTGGCGAGGCCGGTGACGATCCGACTCCCGTCGCCCGGTTGGTCGAAGAGGATCGCGTCGGTCTCATCGAGGAGGATCGTGTCGAACTGCACCGGTGCATCACGTGGCTCAGGGGCCAGCAGGTCGTTGACGAACTTGCTGGAGAGCCCGCTACTGGTGGTATAGACGACACGCGCTGACCACGACGGGTCGTCGGAGGCGGCGGTCCCGAACCCAGCTGTGCAGAGGCCTAGCTCGATGCCAACCCAATCCCAGAACGGCTTGGTGCGCCTGGCGTCACGTTCGGCCAAGATCTCGTTCGGAGTGATGATGTAGACGCGCTCGCTCGAGCCCAGGGCGGCGAACGCGGCGGCTACGAGCGCGTAGGTCTTGCCCTCCCCGGTGTCCATGTGGACGTGACGCCCGTCCGTCATATAGCAGGCGGCGGCGATTTGTCCGTCGAAGAGATGTACTGACTCGCCGGGCAGGTCGGCCGGTGCCTTGCGGAAGGCAGCCGAGGCCAGAGCAACACCGAGGATCGTCCGGTCCTGAGTCCGTGTCGGACGGAAGAAGTCAAGGAGGCGCTGCAGGAGAGTTGGGGGTTTCTCTGCAACCTGGTCGGCCTCGCCCGCGATGAACCGATTGATGGCGCTCCGCAAATCGTCGTCCGAGTAGTACTGGTAGACGGTTTCCAGCTTGCGGACTCGGGTCGTTATTGCGTCGGCTCGTCCGCTCGTTATCTGGATGAGAAGCTGGCTCAGCAGGCCTGTTGGCGTCACCTTGGTGTCGCTCCATATCAGGATCTGTTGGTGGTTCGAGTGGGCGCAATCGTAGCGCCGAGGGCTGTGCTGGGTCAGTTCGCAATGACCTGCCCCATTCCCTCGTTCACCCGGTATCGCCTTCGCGTCGGAGGCACCCTTCCAGACAGGTTGCACGAAGGCAGAAGCGGAGCGAGCGGCGTTTCATGCGATTCACGGTCCATGACGAGCGATGATGTCGCAGAAAGGGACCCGGGCCTCACCTGGAAGGTCATATGGGCGTCGATCTCCAGTGTGTTGACTCGAGCAGGTCATCGACCTCATGTCCTTCGAGAACGATGGGACCATCGGGCGGAAGGCCGCCAGGCGCCTTGGGCCCTTCTCGGCTCGATCGCCTGGTCGAGTTCACACTCGGGCGCGCGCTCCACCGGTGCGGTTGGACGGCCGAGCTCTGTGGGCCAGGCCGGTCGGGGACCGTCGCTCCGGTTGAGCCACCTCAGGGAACGTCGGCCCCCAGCCCCACTGCTGCAGCGACGAGACCACACGAACCGTCGGCTCGAGCCGGAGTGGAGGAACGAGGGGGCGACCCGTCCTGGCGACGGTTGCTCGCCTGCGAACGGGCAAGCTGCTAGACCGTTGAGCAATCAACTGCCTGACTGGGGGACAGACATGGCGGCTCAGCGACCTCTGGGACGGTTGGCGGCGCACCGGCGCGACGGGCGACGACTCGCTGTGCGCACCGGCTACCTGGTTGCGCTCGGCGCACTGGTGGCGATGCTGGGATTCGGCCTGCGAGCCGGTTCCGACCTTGCGTCCGTCGAGGCCCTGGCTCCCCCGGTCGCCAACGACGACGTCGTCATCACCGACGAGGACACGCCGATCGTCATCAACGTGCTGGCCAACGACAGCGACCCGGACGGCGACCCCTTGAGGATCGAGACCGCCGGCGATCCAAGCAACGGAACCTGGTCGTTCAACGGCAGCGACAGCTTCACCTACACCCCGAACGCCGACTTCAACGGCAACGACCGATTCTTCTACACCATCGGCGACGGCACTGGTGAGACGGATCGCGGCGACGTGTTCATCACCGTCAATCCGGTCAACGACCCGCCCGTGGCCGAGGCCGACCGTCGCGACATCGACGAGGACAGCGATCCGATCGTGATCGATGTGTTGGCCAACGACAGCGACGTCGACGGCGACAGCCTCAGGGTGATCGCA
>JANQPB010000028.1 GCA_028285495.1 Acidimicrobiales bacterium | reverse complement strand
TCCCGACCCCGATCCGACTGGCCCTGCATGACCACCAGTCTTTTCGATCTGGACCCCGAACGCGAGCCATTCACCCAGAATTGCTCAGCGGTCTCCTAGTCGTCCTCGTGGGCGCCGAGCACGACCGGCACCACCATCGGGCGCAGCCGGGTCCGCTTGTTGATGAAGCGACCGACCGCTCGCCTGGCCGCCCGCTCGAAGTCCTTGCGGGACCGCTTGCCCGAGGCGAGCGTGTCCTCGATCGCCTCGCGGACCGCCAGGGTGGCCTCCTTGCGGAGCTGGTCGCCCTCCTCGCCGTCGACCCAGCCCCGGCTGATGACTTCGGGGTCACGCAGGAGCTCGGCGTCGGCCCCGACGATCGACAGGGCCACGATGACCGACACGAAGCCCTCCTGACCGAGGATCCGGCGCTCGAGCAGCACGTTCTCGTCGAGGGCGCCGACGCTGCCGGCGATGTGGATGTACTCGGCCGAGATGTCCTCGCCCCGCTTCAGGCCGTCGTCGCCGAGGATCACCGAGTCGCCGTCGGCGCAGATCAGGATCTTGTCGGCCGCGGTGCCCATGCCGTTGGCCAGCCGGGCGTGGGTGGCCAGGTGCCGGTACTCGCCGTGGACCGGGATGAACCACTCGGGCTGCACGATCGAGTGCATCACCCGCAGCTCTTCGGCCTTGGCGTGACCGGTGGCGTGGACCCGGGCCGTGGCCGAGTGGACCACCTCGGCCCCCTTCTTGACCAGCCCGTCGATGACCCGGGTGACCCCCATCTCGTTGCCGGGGATCGGGTGCGACGACAGGATCACGCAGTCGCCCTCGCGGATGCTCAGCCACTTCGAGTCGCCCGAGGCCATGCGGGCCAGGGCCGACAGCGGCTCGCCCTGGGAGCCGGTCGAGATGACGCAGAGCTGCCCGTCGGCCAGGTCGTCGACGTCCTCGATGTCTCGCAGCTTGGCATCGGGGATGTGGAGCAGGCCCATCTGGCGGGCCAGGGCCACGTTGTTGTTCATCGAGCGGCCGAGGGTGGCGATCGTCCGGCCGCAGGCAATGGCGGCGTCGGCGATCTGCTGGACCCGATGGATGTGGCTGGCGAAGCAGGCGATGATGATCCGCCGGCCGTCGCGGGCCCGGAACAGATCCTGGATCGACTGCCCGATCGAGGTCTCGGAGGCCGAGAAGCCCTCCTCCTCGGCGTTGGTCGAGTCGCACAGGAACAGCCGGACGCCGTCGTCCTTGGCCAGGTGGCCGAGGCCGGCGAGATCGGTGAGCCGGGAGTCGACCGGGGTCATGTCGAGCTTGAAATCGCCCGAGTGCAGGACGACGCCCTGCGGGGTGTGGAAGGCGGTGGCGAAGCCGTGGGGCACCGAGTGGGTGACCGGGAAGAACTCGAGGTCGAACGGGCCGACGTCGATCCGGTCGCCATCGGAGACCTCGATGAAGCTCGCCTGGTCCATCACCCCCCGCTCGCCGATCCGGTTCTTGGCCATGCCGAGGGTGAGCGGCGAACCGATGATCTTGAGCGGCATCTCGTCGAGCAGGTGGCTCAGCGCCCCGATGTGGTCCTCGTGACCGTGGGTGGCGACCACCCCCTCGACCCGGTGGGCGTTCTCCCGCAGATACGTGAAATCGGGCAGCACGAGGTCGACGCCGGCGGTGTCGGAATCGGGGAACATCAGGCCGCAGTCGATGAGCATGATGCGCCCGTCGACCTCGACCGCTGCGCAGTTGCGACCGATCTCGCCGAGGCCCCCGAGGAACGAGATCCGTACCGGTGACGGCATCAGCCGGTGGCCCCGTCTGCCCGACCGAGCTCGGCCAGGACGGCCTTGCAGCGCAGCTCGATGTCGTCGGGGGCGGGGCCCATCGGCAGGCGGCACTCCCCCACCTTCACGCCGATGGCGTTCATCATCGCCTTGGTCGGAACGGGACTCGGGGCGTCGTCGTAGGCGAAGTGACCGTAGGCCGGGACCATCGACCGGTTGATCGCGGCGGCCGTGGCGACGTCGCCGGCGTTGAACGCCACGATCATGTCGGCCATCTGCTGGCCGACGTAGTGGGTGACGACCCCGACCACGCCGACGGCACCGACCGCCAGCAGGGGCAGGGTGAGGCTGTCATCGCCCGAGTACACCTCGAACCCGTCCGGGACCATCGTGGTCAGCCTCGCCGTCTCGGCCGGGTCGGCGGCGGCGTCCTTGAGGGCCACCACGTTGTCGACGTCGGTGGCCAGGCGGGCGATCGTCTCGGTTGCGATCTTGCGGCCGGTGCGACCGGGCACGTCGTAGACCATGACCGGGAGGTCGGTCGCGGCCGCCGAGGCCGCGAAGTGCTGGTAGAGACCCTCCTGGGACGGGCGGTTGTAGTACGGGCACACGGCGAGGATTCCGTCGGCCCCGGCTGCGGTGGCCATCTCGGTGTTCTTGATCGCGGTGCCGAGCGAGTTGGAGCCGGCGCCGGCAACCAGCGAGGCGTCGGGCACGGCCTCCCGGACGGCGACGATGAGGTCGCGTTGCTCCTCGAACGAGATCGTCGGTGACTCGCCGGTGGTGCCGGCGACGACGACGCCGTCGTTGCCGTTGGCCACCAGGTGGCGGGCCAGGTTCTGGGCGCCGTCGAGGTCGAGCGCCCCATCCGGGGTGAACGGCGTGACCATCGCGGTCAGCACAGCTCCGAAACGTGCCATGGCTCTCTCAGCTTCCTCGGTTCGTCGTGGTGGTGGTCTCAGCGCTGCGGTCGAGACCGAGCGTGGCCAGCAGGTCCTCGTGCAGCTCGAACCACACCGTGTGGTAGGAGTCGATCGTCGGGCGGGTGAACCAGTCGTGGTCGCCCGATCGGATGTTGGCCATCGCCCGGTCGAACCGCGGACCGTACCCGGCGTAGCGGGCCAGGGCACCCCCGAGCTCGGTGAGCACCGGCTCGGCCTGCCGGTGGAGCTCGGCGAGGCGGTCGATCACCACCCGATCGTGCTCGGGGTCGGCGTGGTCGTTGAGGACGTTGGCCTCGACGTCGAGCACCTGCCAATCGGTGCAGATCGCCAGCACCCGGCGGTTCAGCTCGACGAAGCGCCGGTAGGCCGACTCGACCACGTCCCGGTGACCGGAGCGGTCGAGCTCGTCGGCCAGGAGGCGCTCGTTCTCCTTGCGCCCCTCGTCGGTCAGCGACCAACCCGGGCGCGAGCCGCTGCGGTGGCGGGCGAACCCGTCTGCGGTGGCGTTGGCCAGGTGGCGCTCGACCTCGTCGATCGGGAGCCCGAGCCGTCCCGCCACCGTCGGCGCGTCGACGAAGCCGGCGAGTCGGACGGCGTGCAGCACCAGCAGCTCCGGGTCGGACGGGACCATAGACCTGCCGATCCTACCAGTCCCCCCGGGTGGGGGGTTCGCCGGTTCCGTCCCACCGGCCACCGTTGGTGGTCGACGGCGGCGATCAGCTGCGTGCGTCGACCGGCGCCTCGGGGGTGGCCCCGGTCGCCGGCCCACCCGACCCAGCCAGCGACCCGTCGGCGGGTTCGAGATCGTCGGGGAGGGGGACGGCCTCGCCGCCTATCGTGATCGTCGATCGGTGGCCGGTCGCCCGCCGGCCGACCAGCAGGCCGTAGAAGATGACACCGAGGGTGGCGAAGATGAACCACTGCACGGCATAGCCGAGGTGGGGACCGTCGTCGAGGGGCGGCAGCGGGATCGGCTCGGGTATGGCCGCGCCGGCCGGCGCTGCCCCGTCGACGGTCTCGATCTGGAGCCAGGCCGGCGGCAGGTCTCGGCCGAGGCGGGTCGCCACCCGCTCGGTGTCGAACCGGGGCAGCTCGTCGCCGGTGCCGTCGTCGGTTGCGCCGAGCCAGCCCCGCTCGACGGTGGCCCGGAGCCAGCCGGTGACCACGACCGGGCCGGGCGGAAGCGGATCGGGGTCGATGACCGGCACCAGGGGCACGAACCCCCGGTTGGCGGCCAGCTCCGTCCCGTCGGCCAGCTCGACGACGGCGACGACGTGCTCGCCGGCCACACCGTTGGCGGTGCGGTTCACCACCCGACCGAGGTCCGACTCGACGGTGCGGACCGTCGCCCTCACGGCCTGGTAGTCGACGGCCGAGCCGTCGCCGCCGGCGGTGAGCCCGGCGAGCGCGCCGGTGTCGAGGTCGAGCACCTCGGCCGTCCGCTCCTCGATCAGCCGGTTGGCGTCCTGACGCTGGCCGAGCCGATCGAGCTGCCACAGCCCGAGCGCGACGAACGACACGATGACGACGCCGGCGAAGGCGTGGGAGAACAGCCAGAACGGCTGCCGGGCGAAGCGCCAGTCGGCGGCCACGACCTCACGGTAGCGGCCGGGGACGGGGGCCGAGCGAACCGGACCGGTGTGATGGCCGCCACCGGCCCGTCACGCTTTCTGGGCGCCCAGCACGCGCGTTGTGCCCCGGGCCTGCCAGAATCGATGGGTGCGATTGGAGCGAGGAAAGCCGCCACGCAAGTTCGTGGTGCGGATCCTCATCGGGCTGGTCATCCTGTCCCAGGGGGCGGCCATGATCGGCGACCTGGCGCTGGCCGAGTTCGTCGATCGGCACCCGGCCTGGCTGATCGCCCTCAACCCCCGCAACCGCAACCTCGCGCTGGCCACCAACCAGCTCGACGCCGTGACCTACTACGGCATCGGCTTCGCCAGACTCGTTGCCTCCGACCCCGTCTACTACCTGTTGGGGTTCTGGTACGGCGATCGGGCGATGGCCTGGGTCCGCCGCCGCAGCCGGACGTACGGCCCGCTGGTCGACGACGGCGAGCGGTTCTTCCGCAAGGCCTCGTACCCGCTCATCTTCGCTGCCCCGAACAACGTCATCTGCGCCCTGTCGGCCGCCACCGGCGTGCGGCTCCGCACCTTCATCGTCCTCAACCTGTCGGGCACCGTGGCCCGCCTGTACGTGGTTCGCCAGCTCGGGGTCGCCTTCGCCTCGCCGATCCAGTCGGTGATCGACTTCATCGCCCGCTACCGGGTGCCGGTGCTGATCGTGTCGGCGATCCTGGTGGCCTGGAGCCTCTACAACGAGTTCCGGGGCGACAACTCCGAGCTGGCCACCCTGCGGGACCTCGCCCGCGACGATGACGAGGACGAGGACGCCGGAGTCGCCGAACCCGGCGGCGAGGAGCCGGCCGACGACGGCCTCCAGACCAACGGCAGCGGACCGAACGGTGCCGGCGCCGAGCGCGCCGACGATCGACCGCCCGCACCGCCCGAGGGCGCCGCCCACCACGACCCGTCGCCCTGAGCGGCGCCCCGCCCGGGGCGCGCTGCCGGCGGCGAGGTCGGGCAGCGACCCGATTCACCGGCCGTGCGGCGTCGCCCCCCGGCCGGCCCGGGACTGGCAGCGTTGGCCCGGCCGATGCGAGCCTGGGGCGGTGGCACCGTCGAGCACCGATCCGCCCCGGGTGCGCCTGGCCCGGCTGCCGACCCCGCTCCATCCCCTCGACAACCTGTCGGCCCGGATCGGCGGCCCGAGGATCTGGATCAAGCGTGACGACCTGACCGAGGGCCCAGCCGGCGGCAACAAGCTCCGCAAGCTCGAGTTCTCGATGGGGCAGGCGCTGGCCGAGGGGGCCGACGTCGTGCTGACGGCGGGGGCGGCCCAGTCGAACCACTGCCGCCAGACGGCGTTTGCCGCCGCCCGGCTCGGGCTCCGCTGCCACCTCGCGCTGCGGGGATCACCCCCGTCCGGGGCCCCGGACGGGAACCTGCTGCTCGATGAGTTGCTCGGCGCCGCCGTGACGTGGGTCGACGACGATGCCTTCGACGACCTGCCGGCGGTCTTCGCCGAGGTCGGCGAGCCCTATCGGGCGGGGGGACGGACGCCGTTCTGCATCCCGGTCGGGGCCAGCGACGAGATCGGGGCGTGGGGCTACGTCGAGGCGGCGGGCGAGCTGGCCGGCGACCTCGATCGCCTCGGCATCCGTGCCGGCCACGTGGTCGCCGCCGTCGGCTCGGCCGGCACCCACGCCGGGCTGCGGATCGGGGCCGCCAGGTATGGACTCGACGCCGCCGTGGTCGGCATCAGCGTCTCCCGGTCGACGCCGGAGCTCGACGAGCGCATCGACGATCTGGCCGACCGGTGGCGTCGCCGCTACCGGCAGCCGGCCGACATCGACGGCGACGGCAGCGAGGTCCTCGACGGCCACGTCGGCCCCGGCTACGGCCTGGCCGGCCCCGAGGTCCACGACACGATCCGGCGGGTGGCTCGGCTGGAGGGCATCGTGCTCGACCCGGTCTACACCGGCAAGGCGTTCCACGCCCTGCTGCGGGAGATCGCGGCCGGCCGCTTCGGTGGTCCCGGTGGTGGCGACGGAGCCGGCGACGTCGTGTTCCTCCACACCGGCGGGATCTACGGCATCTTCCCCCACCGGGAGCAACTGACCGCACCCGGGTAGGCCGCCCACAGCCGTTCTGACGGCCAGCATGGTCGGTTCCGGTCAGAGGAGCCGACAGAACGGGCGGTGAGCGAGAGGCGGCCGCGGCTGGCGCCGGTGCGACCCCGACCTAGTCGAGCAGTGCGTCGAGGCCGATCGTCAGGCCCGGAAGGGAGGCGATCCGGCGGACCGCCAGCACCACGCCAGGCATGAACGACGACCGGTCGAACGAGTCGTGGCGGATCACCAGGGTCTGCCCGGCGGTGCCGAGGATGATCTCCTGGTGGGCCGTCATCCCCCGCATGCGAACCGAGTGGATCGGGATCCCGGCCGGGCCCTTGGCCCCCCTGGCCCCGGGGATCGTCTGGGAGGTGACGGGGTCGGGGCCCCAGGCCTCGCTGGCCCTGGCCATCCGCTCGGCGGTCCCGATGGCCGTCCCGCTCGGCGAGTCGATCTTGCCGTCGTGGTGGAGCTCGATGATCTCCGCCGTCTCGAAGTGGGGGGCCGCCAGCTCGGCGAAGCGCATCATCAGCACCGCGCCGATGGCGAAGTTGGGGGCGATCAGGCAGTTCGACGAGGTGAAGCGGGCCGCGATGTCGGCGTGCTCGTCCTCGGTGAAGCCCGAGGTGCCGACGACGGCGTGGATGCCGTTGTCGGCGCAGAACTCGAGGTTGGCCCTGGCCGCGTCGAGGTGGGTGAAGTCGACCATGACCTCGACCCCGGCGGCCAGCGCGGCCGCGGGATCCGAGACGACGGCAAAGGTGGGGCCGCTGACCCCGGTCACCTGCTCGACCCCGATCCCCTCGTACGAGGGGTCGATGGCCGCCACCAGGTCCAGGTCGGGCTCGGCGCTGACGGCGTTGGCCACCTCGGTGCCCATCCGTCCGCCAGCGCCGAACACGCCGACCTTGATCGTCACCGGCGCGCCGCCTCAGGCACCGCGGTGCCGACGACGTTCGCCGGAGGCGAACTCGGGGTTCCGGTGCGAAGCACCGGAACACTCAGTCGCGGCCTCGGCCACGACCGCGTCCACGACCCCGGCCTCGACCACGGCCGCCCCGGTCCTCCTCGGGCACCACCGGGGCGCCCTCGGGGCCGAGATCGCCGAAGCCGTCGACGTCGAAGTCGTCCTCGAACGACATGTCGACCGAGTCCTCGGTCTCCGTCCGCTCCTTGGTCGCGGTGGCCGAGCCGCCACGATCCCGGTCGCGGCCACGGCCCCGACCACCACGGTCACGGTCGCGGTCACCGTTGCGACGGCCACCGCCGCCACCGCCGGTGTAGTCGTTCTCGTCGCCGGCGATCTTCAGCGAGATCTTGCCGTTCGGATCGATGTCTTCGACCGTGACCTCGACCTCCTGGCCGAGCTCGAGCACGTCTTCGACCCGGTCGATCCGCTTGCCCTGCCCGATCTTCGAGATGTGGAGCAGGCCGTCGCGGCCGGGGAGGATGTTGACGAAGGCGCCGAACTTGGTGATGTTGACCACCCGGCCGGCGTAGTTCTCACCGACGTCGGCCGTCGGCGGATCGAGGATCAGACGGATCTGCCGCTCGGCCTCGTCGACGATGTCCTTGTCGGTGGCGGCGATGGCCACGGTGCCGACGACACCGTCGTCGTCGACCGAGATGTCGGCCCCGGTCTCGGTCTGGATGGCGTTGATGACCTTGCCCTTCGGGCCGATCACCTCGCCGATCTTGTCGACCGGGATCTCGAAGCTGACGATCTTCGGGGCGCCCTCGCGCACGTCGTCGCGGGGGGCGGCGATGGCGCCGGCCATGACCTCGAGGATCTGGAGACGGGCCTCCTTGGCCTGGTTGAGGGCCTGGGCCAGCACGTCGGCCGGGATGCCGTCGATCTTGGTGTCGAGCTGCAGGGCGGTCACGAACTCCGAGGTACCGGCGACCTTGAAGTCCATGTCACCGAACGCGTCCTCGGCGCCGAGGATGTCGGTGAGGGTGGTGTACGTGCCCTCGGCGTAGACCAGGCCCATGGCGATGCCGGCCACCGGGGCCTTGATCGGCACGCCGGCATCCATCAGCGAGAGGCTGGAGCCACACACCGAGGCCATCGAGGTCGAGCCGTTCGACGACAGCACCTCCGACACGAGGCGAAGCGTGTACGGCCACTCCTCGAGGTCGGGCACGACCGGGACGAGGGCCCGCTCGGCCAGGAGACCGTGACCGATCTCGCGGCGCTTCGGGCCACGCATGAAGCCGGTCTCACCGGTGGAGAACGGCGGGAAGTTGTAGTGGTGCATGTAGCGCTTGCGGTCGACGGGGTCGATGCCGTCGATCATCTGGTCCATGCGCTTCATGCCGAGCGTGGTGATGTTCAGGACCTGGGTCTCGCCCCGCTGGAACAGGCCGGAGCCGTGGACCCGGGGGACCACGCCGACCTCGGACGACAGCGGCCGCAGGTCGGCCGGGCCACGCCCGTCGATCCGGAATCCGTCCTGCACGATCCGGCGGCGGACCACGTTCTTCGACAGCGACCGGAACGCCGACTTGAGGTGCTTCTCGGCATCGGCGTCGTCGGCGAAGCGATCGAGGAGGGCGGTGACCGTCTCGGCCTTCAGCTCGTCCTCGGCGGCGCCCCGCTCGGCCTTGTCGGCGATGCCCATGACCTCACCCATGCGGGCCTCGGCCATCTCGGCCACCGCGGCGTACTGCTCGTCGGAGTAGTCGACCTGGACCGGGTAGTCCATCGTCGGCCGGCGGCCGCCGGCCGCCTCGACGAGCTGCAGCTGGAGGGCGATCGCCTCCTTGATGTACTGCTTCGACTCCTCCAGGCCCTGGGCCAGGGCGGCCTCGTCGACCTTCGGGGCACCGTTCTGGTAGTTGTTCCACGAGCTCTCGGTGCCGCCGGCCTCGACCATCATGACGGCGACGTCGCCGTCGTCGAGCTGACGCCCGGCGACCACGATCTCGAACGAGGACTCGTCACCCTCCTGGAAGGTGGGGTGGGGCAGCCACTCGCCGTCGGTCGAGAAGGCCAGGCGGACGGCGCCGATCGGGCCGTTGAACGGCACGTCGGACACCATCAGGGCCGCGGAGGCGCCGTTGATGGCCAGGACGTCGTGGGGGTTGATCTGGTCGGCCGACAGCACGGTGACCACGATGTGGGTCTCGTTGCGGTAGCCGTCGGGGAACGACGGCCGCAGCGGGCGGTCGATCAGGCGGCAGGTCAGGGTGGCGGTGTCGGCGGCCCGACCCTCCCGGCGGAAGAAGGAGCCGGGGATCTTGCCGGCCGCGTACGACCGCTCCTCGACGTCGACCGTCAGGGGGAAGAAGTCGATGCCGTCTCGAACGTGCTTGGCCCCGGTGGCGGCGACCAGGATGCTGGTGTCGCCCATCTGGGCCCTGACCGACCCGCTGGCCAGGCCGGCCAGCTTGCCCGTCTCGAGGGACATCTCGGGACCGTCACCACCGGTGACCGACCCGGAAACGGAAACAGCGTCCGTCATGGGAGTTTCTCCTCTGTCTTCAGTTGTGTCGGCCGACGCGACCTTCGCGCGACCTGGAGGAGACCAGATCCCAGATTTCGACCACCCGAGCAGCGGACGGGCGGGGGCGGGAGGCCCGAGGAGCCGGAAACTGGCAGCTGGCCTGCTCTCTTGCGGGCTCACCGGAGCGTCTGGCTCGGTGATGGCCCGGACGGGGTGCGGGGTGGCCGCGTCCCGTCGTCGCCATGCTAGCGACTCATGTCTCTTTTCGGCGGTAGCGGGCCATCGATGACCGGTTCGCGTTTGCTCAAGAGCCCGTTCGCAGTCGGTCAGGACACGGCGCGGGATCTGCGCTAGACGTGGAGCAGACCGTCGGCGAACCCGATCGGCACGGTAGCCGGTCCGAGGCGGTCGAGAGACGGAGGAACCCCCGTGCTGAGCAGAACGGTCAAGGTGGCAGCGGTCCAGGCCGAACCGGTGTGGCTCGACATGGCCGCGACCACCGACAAGGTGATCGACCTGATGACGGAGGCGGCCGGAAACGGGGCCGAGCTGATCGCCTTCCCCGAGACGTTCATCCCCGGCTACCCGTGGTGGATCTGGCTCGACGCGCCCGCCGCCGGCATGGCCAACGTGCCCGCCTACTGGGCCAACTCCCCCGCCGCCGACGGGCCCGAGATGGCCAGGATCGCCGAGGCCGCGGCCGGAAACGGGATCGCGGTCAGCATCGGCTACAGCGAGCTGGCCGGCGGATCGCTCTACATGGGCCAGAAGCTGATCGACGCCACCGGGGCCACGATCGTCGACCGGCGCAAGCTCAAGCCGACCCACGTCGAGCGCTCGGTGTTCGGCGAGGGCGATGGCAGCGACCTCGTCGTGTCCGACCTCGGCTACGGCAACGTCGGCGCCCTCTGCTGCTGGGAGCACCTCCAGCCGCTGTCGAAGTACGCCATGTACGCCCAGAACGAGGACATCCACTGTGCGGCCTGGCCGACGTTCTCGCTGTACAAGGGGGCGGCCAAGGCCCTCGGCCCCGAGGTCAACAACGCCGCCAGCATGATGTACGCCGTCGAGGGCGGCTGCTTCGTGCTCGCCCCCTGCGGGGTCATCGGCGACGCCGGCTTCGAGCTGTTCTGCGACACCGAGGCCAAGCAGCAGATGCTGCAGAAGGGTGGCGGCTTCGCACGGATCTACGGCCCCGAGGGCACCGAGCTGGCCGAGCCGCTCGACGAGCATGCCGAGGGCATCCTGTACGCGGAGTGCGATCCGGCTCTCCAGGCCATCGCCAAGTCGGCCGCCGACCCGGCCGGCCACTACAGCCGCCCGGACGCCACCCGCCTCCTCCTCAACCCGGCGCCCCGCAACCCGGTCGTGTGGGGCGACGCCGTCACCCAGGTCGGGGGCGACGGGGTCGGGTCCGACCCGCTGGTCGAGCCCGAGACCATGGAGCTGTAGCGCCATGACCTTCTACACCGACGCCCAGCGCGCCCTCCAGGACCGGTTCGAGAGCCGGCCGCTGGCCGACCGCCTCGAGCAGGCGATCATCGCCCCCGAGATCGACGAGATGCAGCAGGCCTTCATCGAGAGCCGCGACTTCTTCTTCCTGTCGACGGTCACCGGCGCCGGCGAGCCGACCGTCTCCTACAAGGGCGGTGACGTCGGCATCGTCACCGTGGTCGACCCGACGACGATCGCCTTCCCGATGTACGACGGCAACGGGATGTTCCTGTCGGCCGGCAACATCGCCGACACGGCCAAGATCGGCCTGCTGTTCATCGACTTCGAGACCCCGAACCGGGTGCGGGTCCAGGCCACCGCCCGGCTGGTCGACGACGATCCGCTGCTGGGTGACTACCCGGGGGCCGTCACGATCGTCCGGGCCACCGTCGACCACGTCTTCGTCAACTGCGCCCGCTACATCCACAAGCACGAACGGGTCTCGACCAGCCCCTACGTGCCGGACGAGTCGGGGGAACAACCGCACCCGTCGTGGAAGCGGATCGACCTGCTCCAGGACGTCCTGCCGGAGGACGAGCAGGATCAGAGCGCCGAGGAGGGGATCATCACCATCGAGGAGTACGGGAGCAAGCTGGCCGCCGGCGAGTCCTGACCGGCCCCGCGCGCCGGCTGGTCCGGATTGGTGGGCCGGGATCGCTGTGGGAGAGTGGAGCCCGAGGTGCTCCACGATGCCGGATCGGCTGACCACCAGCTCCGTGGCCGGGCCAGACCGCCTGGCCTACTGGCGTGAGGTCATCTGCGCGGTCTACGTGGAGCTCGACGTCGAGGCGGTCGGCGACGACGACTTCTCGGGCTCGGTCGACCTGACCGGCTGGGGCGACACCCGCATCAGCCACGTGGCGTCGTCCGGCCAGATCGTCACTCGCTCGCCGGACAGCACCAGGGCCGACTGCCTGATCAGCCTGCAGCTCAGCGGGACCTGCCGGATCTCCCAGTTCGGGCGAACGGCCGCGCTCGGCCCCGGCGACTTCGCCCTCTACGACACCACCGCCCCCTACGAGCTGGCGTTCGACGCCGACTTCGACCAGGTCGTCGTGCAGTTCCCCCGCCGGGCGCTGCTGGCCCGCAACGTCGACATCGAGTCGGCGGTGGCCAGGACCTGCTCGGGCACGGCGGGGGTCGGGGCGGTGGCGGCGTCGTTCGTCCGGGCCCTGGCCGACCACCACGACGAGATCGACGACGAGCAACGGCCGGTGCTCGGGCAGCAGGCGGTCGACGTCAGCGCCGCTGCGCTGGCGACGATGACCGGGATGCGGCCGACCGGCGAGAGCGTCCGGGCCCACAACCGCCAGCGGGTGCTGTCGTTCGTCGACCGCAACCTCGACGACCCGAACCTGTCGGTCGGCTGGGTGGCCTCGTCGCTCGGCGTGTCACCCCGCACGATCCAGAAGCTGTTCGCCGACGACGAGGTGCCGCTGTCGACCAGGATCCGGGAGGCCAGGCTGGCCAGGGCGGAACGGGCGTTGCGGGACCCGGCCAGGCGTCAGCACACGATCGCCAGGATCGCGCTCGATCTCGGCCACGGCAGCCCGGAGCAGTTCGCCCGGGCCTTCCGGGCCGGTCGGGGCGTCAGCCCCCGCGACTATCGGGCCGGCGCCGACGGCTGACCGTCGGCGCCCGGTCGGAGGGACCGCAGCTCGACTAGCGGCGGAGCCCGAGCTCGGCGATGACGGCCCGGTAGCGCTCGACGTCGATGTCGGCCAGGTAGTCGAGCATCCGGCGACGACGGCCGACGAGGGCCAGGAGGCCCCGCTGGCTGTGATAGTCCTTCTTGTGGACCTTCAGGTGCTCGGTCAGGTGGTTGATCCGGTCGGTGGCCAGGGCGATCTGGACCTCGGGCGAACCGGTGTCACCCTCGCTACGGGCGAACTTGGCCATCGTGGGGGCCTTGGGGGGCAGGTTGGCTGCCGGCTTGCTCATGACGGATCTCCTGGATCGAGTTGGTTGGAGGCGGGACCTGGGGCCCAGCCGCTCCGGCCGGTCACACGGCGGGAACAGCAGCCCTCCAGGCTAGCGCCCGGCTGACCGCCCCCAACCGACTCGTGGTGGTCCTTGGATGGTCCCCCGACTCAGCGGGCCCCCTCGAGGGGCTTGGCCTCGGGGACCTCCCAGTCGTCCGGCATCTGCGAGAAGTCGAAGAAGGGTGCGTCGTCGCCCGCCTCGACCGCGTCGGCCACCTGGTCGTAGAAGCCCTTGCCGGTCTCCTCGGCGAACGTGATGCTGACGTCGTCGGCGGTGGTGGCGTTCGGCCGCTCGACGTACTCGGGGAAGGTGGTCTCGGCGGCCGAGCCCTCGGTGTAGCCCCGAGCGAACATCTGCTTGAGCACCCCGAAGCCATCGTTGCGGACCAGCACCTCGCCCCGGGGGCTGCCGCCCATCGCCGTGAGGTGGGCCAGGAAGCGATCGAGATCGTTGGTGTCGTAGGCGACGTGCTGGACGGCGTGGTCGCCGTGGCGCTCGACGAAGGCGGTGACCTGGCTGGTCCTGGCCCGGTCGATGCCCTCGATGAGGGCGACGCCGAACTCGCCGTAGTCGATGCACCAGATCTTCATGCTGTCGTTCGGGTCGTCGGGTCGGACGTCGTCGATGCGGTTGATCAGGCGCCCGCCCTCGACCTCGATGTGGAACCAGGCCCACCGCTCGATCGTGCCGGCGGCACAGGCGTAGGTGATGTGATCGACGCGCTTCAGATGAGACATGGCTGCAACCTCCGTTCGACGGGAACCCAGGCTGACCACAACGGTGCTGATCGACAAGTAGGTGCGACATGTCGCTCGATAGAATCGAGGAACGATGAGCGAGATGTTCAACAACAGCCACGAGATCGACCAGTCCGACCGCAGACTGATCGGCGCGCTCCGCCGCGGCGGGCGCCTGACCAACGCCGACCTGGCCAGACGCCTTGGCATGGCCCGAGGCACGGTCCAGCTCCGGCTGCGTCGCCTCGTCGACACCGGCGTGATCACCGGCTGGGGCCCCGACCTGCACCCGAGGGCCACCGACCACGGCGTGCTGGCCTTCGTCACCCTCTCGATCGCCCAGGGGGCCCACGACGCAGTCGTCGCCGCCCTGGCTGCGCTGCCCGAGGTCCTCGAGGTCCACGTGGTCACCGGCGAGGGTGACCTCCTGTGCCGCCTCGCAGCCCGCAGCAACGACCACCTGCACGATCTGCTCCAGACCATCGTCGGCGTCGACGGGGTGCTCCGCTCCCAGAGCCAGCTGGCGCTCGACAGCCCGCTGCAGCGGACCCTGGCCGACCTCGTCGGCGAATGACGTTGGCATCCGGCGCGGCCGTATCGTGGCCCGATGCGGATCGAGCGCCACGAGGCCCTGGTGGTTGGCACGCCCCCGCCCCACCGGGGCGGCCGGTACTTCATCTTCGTCAAGCTGACCACCGACGACGGCCTCGTCGGCTGGGGCGAGGTCTACGCCGCCACGTTCTCGCCGGCGGTGGTGGTGGCCATGATCGACGACGTCTGCCAGCGCCACGTCCACGGCCTCGACCCCCATCGCGTCGAGCACCTCTGGCGAACGGTCTACGCCCGAGGTTACGGGGGCCGGCCCGACCTGTCGCTGGTGTCGGTGCTCAGCGGGATCGAGCTGGCCCTGTGGGACCTGATCGGCAAGGCCGCGGGTCGCCCGGTCCACGACCTGCTCGGCGGTCGGGTCACCGACAGCCTCCGGACCTACACGTACCTCTACCCGACCGACGACGCCGTCGACATCTACAGCCACGCCGACGTGTACTCGGACCCGACCAAGGCGGCCGAGCGGGCCACGGCCTACGTCGACGAGGGGTTCACGGCCATCAAGCTCGACCCGATGGGCGGCTACTCGGCCTACGACCCGCGCCAGCCATCGCTCGAGCGGCTCAACCTGGCCGAGGCCATGGTGGCCGCCATCCGCGACGCCGTCGGGCCGAGGGCCGACATCCTGTTCGGCACCCACGGCCAGTTCACGCCGTCGGGGGCCAGGCGGCTGGCGGCCCGGCTCGAGCGCTACGAGCCGCTGTGGTTCGAGGAACCGACCCCGCCCGAGATGCCCGAGCAGATGGCCGAGGTGGCGAGGGCGACGTCGATCCCGGTGGCCACCGGCGAGCGGTTGGTGACCAAGTACGAGTTCATGCGGGTGCTCGCCCTCGGGGCGGCGTCGATCCTGCAGCCGGCGCTCGGACGGGTCGGCGGCCTGCTGGAGGCCAAGAAGATCGCCGGGATGGCCGAGGCCCACTACGCCCAGATCGCCCCCCACCTCTACGCCGGCCCGGTCGAGGGCGCGGCCAACATCGCCCTCGCCGCCTCGATCCCCAACTTCCTGATCCTGGAGAGCATCGAGCGCTGGGACGGCTTCCACGCCGAGCTGCTGGTCGATCCGATCCGGTGGGAGGACGGCCGCGTCGTCGTCGAGGATCGGCCCGGTCTCGGGGTCGAGGTCGACGAGGAGGTGGCGCGGGCCAACCCCTACACCGGCCAGGCCCTGCACCTGGAGGTCGAGGAGCACCCGCTGTAGTCGCGGTCGCCGCGAGCGGCCGAGCTGGCGGCACGTCGGCGGCGGCCCGGCCGCCGCTCAGCCCTGGTCCGGTGGCGCGGCCTCGGCCAGCACCGTGCGGGCGGCGGCGATGTCGGACTGCAGCTGGGCGGCCAGGGCCTCGATGCCGTCGAAGCGCTGCTCGCCTCGCAGCTTGCGGACGAAGCAGACCCGGGCCTCCTCGCCGTAGAGGTCGCCGTCGAAGTCGATGAGGTGGGCCTCCATCAGGGAGTGCTCGGCGTCCTGGTAGAAGGTGGGGCGCTTGCCGATGTTGATGGCCGCCGGATGGCGGCTGCCGTCGGGCCGGAGGTACCAGCCGGCGTAGACGGCGTCGCCGGGGAGGGCCCGATCACGGGGGACGGCCACGTTGGCGGTCGGGAAGCCGATCGTGCGGCCACGCTGGTCGCCGACCACCACCGGACCGCGCACCTCGTGGTAGCGGCCGAGCAGCCGGGCGGCGGTGGTGACGTCACCGTCGGCCACGGCCCGCCGGATCGCCGTCGAGGAGACCGAGTCGGTGCGATCGGGCTGGGGCAGCAGGTCGAGGCCGGTGACATCGAAGCCGTGGAGGCGACCGAGCTCGGTCAGGACCTCGACATTGCCGGCCCGACCCTTCCCGAAGTGGAAGTCGTCGCCGACCACGATCACCCGGGCCCGGATGCACTCGACCAGCACCCGCTCGACGAATCGCTCGGCCGTCTCCTGGGCAGCCTCGATGTCGAACGGGATGACCAGCGTGGTGTCGACCCCGGCCCTGGCCAGGAGGTCGAGTCGCTGGTCGAGGTCGGTCAGCATCAACGGGGCCGACTCGGGCCGCAGCACCGACGCCGGGTGGGGGTGGAAGGTGACCACCGCCGTTCGCAGGCCGAGCTCACCGGCCAGCCGGCGGGTGGCGTCGATCACCGTGCGGTGGCCGATGTGCACCCCGTCGTAGGTCCCGATGGTGACGGCGTGCTCGACCGTCGGTTCGAGCTGCTCGGTGTTGCGGAGTATCTGCACCAGGCCCGAACCTATCGCCCGCAGGCCCCGTTGCTCATCTCCGGCGACGGCCGCCGGTCGACCGCTCGCTCGACGGGCGGCGGTACGGCCGCACCGGCCGGCACGGTGGCCGACGAGGCCCGCACCCCCGGATCACCCGTTCCCGACGAGCACCTTGGCCGGGGCCAGGGTCCCGTCGCGGACCTCGTAGACCGCCAGGAGCTGCCCGCTCCCGTCGGTGACGGCGACCATCCCGGCCCCGGCGCTCGGGCCGAGGCTCTGGCCGTTGCGCACCCGCTCGGCCACGTCGTCGTCGACCTCGAGCACGGGCATGCCCCGCAGCAGCTCGCCGACGGGGGCGAGCTCGGGCTCGTCGAGCGGGCTGGCGTCGTCGAGGGTGAACGGCCCGACGGCCAGTCGACGCAGGCCCCGCAGGTGGGCGCCGCCACCGAGCGCCCGTCCGAGATCGGCGGCGAGGGTGCGTATGTAGGTGCCGGACGAGCAGGCCACCTCGGCCAGGTAGACCAACGGGTCGTCGGTCGGTTCGACGTCGAAGCGATGGACGGTGACCGGGCGGGCCTTGCGCTCGACCTCCTTGCCCTCCCGGGCCAGCTCGTGCAACCGCTTGCCGTCGACCTTGATCGCCGAGACCATCGGCGGAACCTGCTCGATGTCGCCGACGAAGGCGGCGGCGGCGGCGAGGACGTCGGCCGGGTCCAGCGTCATGTCGTGGGTGGCGACCACGTCGCCGGCGGCGTCGAGGGTGGTCGTCTCGGTGCCGAACACGATCTCGCCGCGGTACGTCTTGTCGGCCCCGGTGACGAACTGCAGCAGCTTGGTGCCCTTGCCGACGCCGAGCACGAGTACCCCGGTGGCGTCGGGGTCGAGCGTGCCGGCGTGACCGACCTTCCTGGTGCCCAGCGCCCTGCGGATCCGGTCGACGACGTCGTGGCTGGTGCAGCCGGTCGGCTTGTCGACGACGACACAGCCCGACACCCCCGAATCGGAGCGGCGGCGCCGGCCGCCACCTCGGCGACCGCCGGTTCGGCCCGTGCCACCCCGACCCGGTGCCGGGCTGCCATCACCCACCGGTCAGGCGTCCTCGTCGGCGAGCGGCTCGACGGCGGCCTCGCCACCACCGTCGACCTCGGCTCCACCGTCGGCCTCGCCATCGCGGCCGCCGTCGGCGTGGTCGAGCCCGGCCAGGATCTCCTCGATCCGGGCGCCGGCCCGGACACCGGGGTCGAAGGCGAACACGACCTCGGGGGTCTTGCGGATCCTGGCCTGTGAGGCGATCTCGGACTGGATCGGCTTGCGGTACTCGCCGAGCACCTCGAGGTAGGCCTCGTCGGCCTCCGGGTCGGGCGCCCGGTCGAGGGCGGACACGAACACCTCGGCCCGGTTCAGGTCGTTGTCGACCTCGACCCCGGTCACGGTCAGGAAGCCGAGCCGCTCGTCGTCGACCCGCTCCAGGTAGTCGGCCACGATCCGCTGCAGCAGGTTGTTGAGCCTGGCCGTGCGGGGGTAGTGCCGGTTCGTCGGCGGGCGGGCGGCCCGTCGGCGATCACCGCCGCCTCGGCGTCCGGACGAGCGGGCCATCAGTCGTCTCCCTCCCACCAGCTGGTGGTGAACTCGATCACGTCGATCTCGGTCCGCGACCACACGTGCCGCTCGACCGAGTCCATCACCTCTTCGACCGCGCCGGGGGCGGAGCCGACCACGGCCACGCCGAGGCCGGCCCGTTGCCACAGCTCCTGGTGCTCGACCTCGGCCGCGGCGACGCCGTGGAGCTGGTCGAGGTTCCTGACGATGGAGGTGACCACCGAACGCTTCTCTTTCAGGCTCTGGGCCGAGCGGACGTGCAACTCGATCTCGGCGACGAGGACGTGCATCGATGACGGCGCCTTCGACGACTAGGAGACCGGGATCTCCCGCTCTTCGTAGGTCTCGATGACGTCGCCTTCCTTGAGATCCTGGAAGTCCGAGAGGCCGATGCCGCACTCGAAGCCGGCGGCGACCTCCTGGGCGTCGTCCTGGAATCGCTTGAGCGACTGGATCGAGCCCTTCCAGATGATCGTGCCGTCGCGGAGGAAGCGGACCTTGGAGCCTCGGGTGATGACCCCGTTGGTGACCATGCACCCGGCGATGGCACCGACCCGGGGGATCCGGAAGATCTCCCGCACCTCGGCGTCGCCGGTCACGACCTCCTCGTATTCGGGCTCGAGCATGCCGATCATGGCATTCTCGACGTCTTCGAGGAGCTTGTAGATGATCTCGTAGTTCCGGATCTCGACCTTCTCCTGCTCGGCCAGCTCACGGGCCTTGCGGTCCGGTCGGACGTTGAAGCCGAGGATCGTGGCGTTCGAGGCCGCAGCCAGCTGCACGTCGTTCTCGGTGATGCCGCCGACGCCGCGGAGGACGAACGACAGCTTCACGTCGTCACGCTCCCGCTTCTTGAGACTGTCGCAGACCGCCTCGAGCGAGCCGTTGACGTCGGCCTTCACGATCAGGTTCAGGGTGGCGGCCTCGCCGGCCTGGATCTGCTTGAAGATGTCTTCCAGCCGGGCCCCGCCGGAGGTGGCGGAGGCATCGCGGCCGAGGCTGGCCAGGCGCTGCCAGTGCTCGCGCGTGTCGGCAACCTTCGAGGCGACCCGCTCATCCGGTGCGATGACAAACGTGTCACCGGCCTCGGCGACGTCGCTCAGCCCGAGCACCTGGACCGGCGTCGAGGGATCGGCCGACTGGACCCGCTCGCCTCGATCGTTGAGCAGGGCACGGACCCGTCCCCAGGCGGCACCGCTGACCAGCGGGTCGCCGACCTCGAGGGTGCCCCGCTCGACCAGCACGGTGGCGACGGGGCCACGGCCGATGTCGAGGTGGGCTTCGAGGATGGAGCCGGCGGCCCGACCCTCGGGCGTGGCCCGGAGGTCCTCGATCTCGGCGATCAGGAACAGGTTCTCGATGAGGTCGTCGATGCCGTCACCGGTCATCGCCGACAGCGGCACCATGACGGTCTCGCCGCCCCAGGCCTCGGGCACCAGCTCGCGCTCGGCCAGCTGGGACATGACCTTCTCGGCGTCGGCGCCCTCGCGGTCCATCTTGTTGATGGCCACGATGATCGGCACCTCGGCCGCCTTGGCGTGGTCGAGCGCTTCGAGGGTCTGGGGCATGACGCCGTCATCGGCGGCCACGACCAGGACCACGATGTCGGTCACGTCGGCGCCGCGGGCCCGCATGGCGGTGAACGCCTCGTGGCCCGGGGTGTCGAGGAAGGTGAGGACCCGACCGTCCTTGTCGATCTGATAGGCCCCGATGTGCTGGGTGATGCCACCGGCCTCGCCGTCGACCACGTTGGCCGACCGGATCTTGTCGAGCAGCAGCGTCTTGCCGTGGTCGACGTGGCCCATGACCGCGATGACCGGCGGCCGGGTCGGCCACGAGTCGACGATCTCGTCGTCGTCCTCGTCGTCGAAGTCGAGCAGCTTGCGGAGCTCGACCTCCTGCTCCTCGCCGGGGTCGACGAGCTTGATCTCGGCGCCGATGTCGACGGCGAACATCTCGATCATCTCGTCGGACAGCGACTGGGTGGCCGTGACCATCTCGCCGTTGGTCAGCAGGAACCGGACCACGTCGGCCGCCGTCCGGTTCAGCTTCGGGCCGAGATCCTGGGCGGTCGATGCCCGTTCGATGACGACGGTGCCGGCCGGAACCGGTGCGTCCTCGGCCGAGTAGGTCGGGACGTCCATCGGCGTGAGCTCTTCACGGCTGCGACGCCGCCGGCTGCGCCGACGCTGACGACCACGGTTCGGTCCACCCCGTCCGGGGGGACCGCCGCGTCCGGGGGGACCACCGCGACCGGGAGGACCACCGCCACCGGGGCCGCCGCGGCCACCACCGCCGCCCCCACCGGGGGGACCGCTGCGGAAGCCACCGCCGCCGCCACCACCGCCGGGCCTCGGACCGCCACCGGGGCGGGTACCGGGACCGCCGCCGGGGCCGCCGCGGGGGCGACCGCCGCCGGGGGGCGGGGGAATCGGCTTGCCGGCCCGACTGCGGGGCGGACCGGGGGGCGGGGGGATGGGCTTGCCGGCCCGGCTTCGGGGCGGCGCCGCGGCGTCGGCCTCGGCCGGCGCGGGCGTTGCCGCCGCAGCAGGCTCGGCGTTGCCGCCCGCCGGTGGCGCCGGCGGCGCCTCGGGGGCGGCGGCCGGTGCCTCGGCCGCCGGCGCGGGGGCCGGCGCCTGCTGCGGCTCAGCCGGAGCCGGTGCCGGAGCCGGTGCCGGAGCCGGAGCGGGAGCGGGAGGCGGCGAGGCCGGAGGGGCCTCGGCGGCCGGACGGACCGCTGCCGGACGTGCGGGGGCCGGGGGCGGCCCCGACGGGCGAATCGCCGGCGGAGGCGGCGGGATCGGGCGGGCGCCGGCCGACGACACGACCCGGGCCGGCGGCGGGGTGGCCGGCTTCGGCGCCGGCTTCGGCGCCGCCTCCTCGGCCGGGGCGGCCGGCTCGGGGGCCGACTCCCCCTTGGGCGGGGACGGCGGCTTCCTGCTGGAGACCACCGGGGCGGCAGCCGGCTCGTCCGGCTTCTCGGCGGGCTCGTCGGCCGGTTCGCGAACCAGCCCCTCTCGCTCGGCCTTTCGCCGAACGCGGTCGGCTTGCGCTTCTACGATGCTCGAGGAATGGCTCTTGACCCCGATGCCCAGGGCACCGCAGAGGTCGATGATCTCTTTGTTGGAAAGACCCAACTCTCTTGCGAGTTCGTAGACCCGGACTTTGGCTGGCACGTTCTCGAAAACACCTCGGAAAGAAACTCGCTGCGGGCGCGCAGCGAGACGATTGCTCATCCTACCGGCACAGGTAGGCAGACCCATCCAACCATCGGGATCGGATCGGCCCTGGTCACGGGCCCGTGACGGAGCCCCCGCTCAACTCGTCGATCAGGGCCCCGACCGAGGCCCGATCGACCGGCCGACGGAAGGCCCGATCGACGCCGCGATGGTCGCGGGCCCGCACCAGACAGGCCGCCGCCGAGGCGGCGCACAGCCACGCCCCGCGACCGGGGCCGGCGCGGTCGAGCCGCAGCCGACCCTCGTCGTCGACGTTGAGGCGGACGAGCCGGCCCTGTGGCCGCCGCTCCCGGCAGCCGATGCAGGTCCGGATCGGCCCATCGGCCCCGGCTCGGTCAGACACCTCCCCCGACGGCCTCGTCCTCGGTCGCCGGTTCGTCGGTGGCGCCTTCGGCGCCCGACTCATCGGTGACATCCTCGGCCGCCGACCCATCGACGACATCCTCGGCCGCCGACCCATCGACGACATCCTCGGCCGCCGACTCATCGACGACATCCTCGGCCGCCGACTCATCGGCGGCGTCGGGGGCGACCTCGGTGTCGCCGTTCCCCCGTGGCTCGCCGTCGACGTCGACCACCGGCTCGTCGGCGGCGTCACCCGTCTCGTCGGCGGCTCCGTTGTCACCGGCTTCTGCGTCGGCGTCCTCGTCGTCGGCGGCGGCGCTCCACTCGGCGGCCGAGATGGCCGGGCTGCCATCGGCCGGCTGCCACATCTGCTCGCCGGTCTCGGGATCGACGATCCACTCGCCGTCGGCCCACTCGTCGCCGGCGTACTTCGCCTCCTCCTCCAGCTGGGTCTCGCTCTTGATGTCGATCCGCCAGCCGGTCAGGCGGTGGGCCAGCCGGGCGTTCTGCCCCTCCTTGCCGATGGCGAGCGACAGCTGGAAGTCGGGGACGATGACCTCGGCCGTCGCCGTGTCGAAGTCGATGCGGACCTCCTTGACCTTGGCCGGCGACAGCGCCTTGGCCACGAAGTCGTAGGGGTCCTCGCTGAAGGGGATGATGTCGACCTTCTCGCCGTTGAGCTCGTTGACCACCATCCGGACGCGGGAGCCACGGGCCCCGACGCAGGCGCCGACGGGATCGACGTTCTGGTCGTTCGACCAGACGGCGATCTTGGTCCGGTGTCCTGGCTCGCGGGCGCAGGCCCGGATCTCGACGACGCCGTCGGCGATCTCGGGTACCTCGAGCTCGAACAGCCGCTTGATCAGACCAGGGTGGGTGCGGCTGACCACGATCTGGGGACCCTTGGCCGTTCGCCTGACCTCGACGATGTACGCCTTGACCCGGTTGCCGCCCTCGGAACGGGGCCCCATGGCCACCTGCTCGGCCTGCGGCAGCAGGGCCTCGACCCGACCGAGGTCGAGGAGGGTGTAGCGGGAGTCGGTCTGCTGCACGATGCCGGTGACGATGTCGCCCTCCCGGCCGGCGTACTCCTCGTACTTCATCTCGCGCTCGACCTCGCGAATCCCCTGGGTGAGGATCTGCTTGGTCGTCTGGGCGGCGATGCGGCCGAAGCTGTCCGGGGTCACGTCGAGCTCGGGGCCGTATGGGAGGCCGTCCTCGTCGAGCTCCTGGGCGAACACCCGGATGTCGAACGTCGCCGGATCGATCGTGACCCAGGCGTACTCATAGGACTCGGGCATCCGCTTGTAGGCCGACTCCAGGGCGTTGGCCATGATCCCGAACAGCTTGTCGACGGAAATGCCGCGGTCTTCCGCCAGGGCCGCCAGGGCCTCGGTCATCTCGTTGCTCATGTCCGTCCTCGCTCCTCTTCGGTTGTCGTGTGCGTGTTCTTCGGCTGCTTCTTCGACTGCTTCGTGGAGTGGGCGCCCTTGTTCGCCTTGCCGCCCGGCTTCGGCTTCGGGCCCCAGTCGAAGTGGGTGCGGGCGCTGGCCACGTCGGCCACCGCGATGTCGACCGGCTTCACCTCGTCGAGGTCGACCCCGTCGATCTCGACGACGTCCAGGGTGAGATGCGCAGCGTCGACCGACCGGAGCAGGCCCCGGTACCGGCGGCGCTCGAGGCCGGGGACCGTCTTGACGATGACCGACTCGCCGACGGCCCGCTCGAAGTGCTCGATCCGCCGGAGCGGTCGCTCGACCCCCGGGCTCGAGACCTCGAGCGTGTAGCGTCCGGGGACCGGATCGTGCTGGTCGAGCAGCGGGGAGACGAGCCGGTTCACCTCGGCCAGCGCATCGGTGGTGATGCCGCCCTGACCGGGCGTCGCCGGATCGGCCCCGTCGCCGGTGGCCTCGTCCGGCGGCGCCTCGACGGCCAGGCGCAGGGTGCCGCCGGACCACTGCACGTCGACCAGCTCGTTGCCGGTGGTGGCCACGATCGGGGCCAGCAGCGCATGGACCCGGTCGGCCACCGGTGAGCCGAAGCCGCCACCGCCGATCAGGTCGCCACTCGCCTCGGCCGCCACGTCGGCGGTCTCGTCGGGCGCGTCGGGACACTCGGTCGGTGTCATCCAGCTCACCTCCTCGATGGATCTCGATGGTCGCTCGGTCGGGTCACCGGTTGGCCTGGCCCGATCGAAAAAGCGCGGGCCAGATGCCCACGCTGAGGACCAGCCTATCGGGAAGCGGTCACGTCCAGCGGTCGGAGGCGGGACGGTAGGCTGCGCCGATGGGCTTCCTCGACTCGCTCAAGGCGTGGTTCCGCACCGAATCCGAGGAGGCCCGCGACCTCCTCGACAGCACGAAGAGCCGGATGGAGGCCGATCTCGACCGTCGCGAGGCCGAGGCGGCGGCCACCCCGTCCGAGCGGATGGAGCAGCTCCAGGAGCAGATCGCCGATGGCGACGATGCGTTCGACGCCATCCGGGACAAGATCGAGGGCCGCGGCCTGCGAGCCGAGGCGGCCGAGGAGGTGGCGGAGGCGGCCGGTGCTGCCGAGGACGCGATCGAGGACGCCGAGCTCGTCGACGAGGCCGAAGCCGACGGCGGGCCCGACACCGGAGCCGCGGAGGAGCCGACGGCCTGACCGCCGAGCGGCCCGATCGGGGCCGTCAGCGCTTCGTTCTGAGCAGCTCGACGACCTGCTCGGAGGCGTTGGCGTCGTCGCCCCGCTCGTCGAGGTTGCGCCGCCGGTCCTCCTCGGCCGCCCGCCTGGCCTCGTCCTTGGTCTTCACCGCCCGGGCCAGCGCGGCGTCCATGCCCTCGGTGTTGATGAGCTCGGCCCACTCGACGAGGGTGCCGACCATCTCGTCCTCGGGGACGACGGCAACGTTCTGACCCTTGATGAAGAGGTGGCCCCGCTTGTTGCCGGCGGCGATGCCGATGTCGGCGTCGCGGGCCTCGCCCGGTCCGTTGACCACGCAGCCCATGACCGCCACCTGGAGTGGGATCTCGCGATCCTCGAAGGCGTCCTGGGCGTCCTGGGCCACCTTGTAGACGTCGATCTCGGCTCGCCCACAGGATGGGCAGGCGATCAGGTCGACGTTCTTGCGCTCGCGCAGGCCCATCGACTCGAGCAGCACCCGACCCATCTTGACCTCGTCGACCGGGTCGGACGTGAGCGAGTACCGGATCGTGTCGCCGATGCCCTCGGCCAGGAGGGTGGCGATGCCGGCGGTCGCCTTGACGATGCCTGCCGGTGGCGGACCGGCCTCGGTGACCCCGAGGTGCAGCGGGTGATCGGTTGCGTCGGCCAACCGACGGTAGGCGTCGATCATCAGCGGCACGTTGGAGGCCTTGACCGAGATCTTGATCAGGTCGAAGTCGACCTCGTCGAAGTAGGCGATCTCCTGCATGGCCGACTCGACCATGGCCTCCGGGGTGACCCGGTCGCCGTACTTCCTGTACAGATCGGGGTGGAGGCTGCCGCCGTTGACCCCGATGCGGATCGGCACGTTGCGATCGCGGGCCTCGGCCGCCACCGCCTTGATGTGCTCCGGCTTGCGGATGTTGCCCGGGTTCAGCCGTAGCCCGTCGACGCCGGCCTCGAGCGCCTCGAGGGCCCGCCGGTACTGGTGGTGGATGTCGGCGATGATCGGGATCGGGCTCCTCGGCACGATGCGGGCCAGGCCCTCGGAGGCCTCGGGCTCGTTGCACGTGCAGCGGACGATGTCACAGCCGGCCGCAGCCAGGGCGTAGATCTGCTGCAGGGTGCCCTCGACGTCGGCCGTCTTGGTGATCGTCATCGACTGGACGGTGATCGGCGCGCCGCCTCCGACCGGCACGTCGCCGACGGTGATCTGGCGGGTCTTCCTGCGCGGGAACGAAACGGCTCCGGCTTCCATGTGACGAGCTCCTGGGGGGAACGAGATCGACTGGTTGTCCGAGGGCGTCTATCTCGAGATCGGTCGAACGATATCGAGATAGACGGTGGAGATGAAGAGGAACGCCAACACCATGACGACGGCGTAGGTCAGCGGCAGCAGCTTGGCCACGTCCATGTGGTACGGCTTGTCGCGCCGTGACCGCAACCGCTCGTAGGTGGCGATGGCGGCGTGGCCGCCGTCGAGGGGCAGCAGCGGCAGCAGGTTGATCAGCCCGATGAAGATGTTGAGGATGGCCAGCAGCACGATCGGCTGGGCGATGTCGACGTCTGGCTCGCCGGCGATGCGAACGGCGCCGACGACCGAGATCGGCCGGTTGGCCTCGTCGTCGGTCACGCTGACGTCGGCCTGGCCCTCGAACATCAGGGTGGCCAGATCACCGAACGTCGACGGGGACAGGAACTGCGGGATCGAGGTCAGCGCCTGCCAGAAGGTGTCGCCGAAGAGCTCGAAGGCGTACAGGAAGCTCGTGCGGTGCTCGAAGGTCGGCGAGACGCCGAGGAAGCCGTTGTCGCTCCCGTCCTCGCGGTCGGGGACGGTGGCCAGCGTGGTGGTCCGGACCTCGGTGGAGCCGTCCGGCGACAGCACGGTGAGGGCCACCTCCTCGCCTGGCCGATCCTGGATGTAGTCGACCAGGACCTCCCAGTTCGTCGACTCGGTCGCGTCGATGGCGACGATCGTGTCGCCGGGCTGGAGCCCCGCCTCGACCGCCGGGGTCTCGCCGGTCTCCAGGCGGGAGATCTGGCCGATCGACCACTGGTTCTCGTCATCGACGCCGATGGCGAGCGTGACGACCAGGAACAGCAGGATGGCCTGGACGAAGTGCATCATCGAGCCGGCGGTGATGACGAGCATGCGCCGCGGGTAGCTCTTGTTCATGTAGGCCTTCGGCTCGTCGGCCGGGTCCTCGACCGGGTCGAGGTTGTGCATCCCGATGATGCGGACGAAGGCGCCGATCGGCAGCGACCGGACGCCGTACTCGACCCCGTTCCGATGGAACGACCAGATCCTCGGCCCCATGAACAGGAAGAACTGGGTCACCTTCATCCCGGTCCAGCGGGCCGTCATGAAGTGACCGAGCTCGTGGAGGAAGATCATGATGACGAGGCCGAGGACGACGAAGAAGTAGCTCGGCCCGGCCCAGAACCACAGCATGGCGAAGAGGCCGAAGATGAAGACGAGACCGAGGGGGTTCGACTGCACCTCCTCCGGGTTGCGCTCCCGGGGTTCGGCCATCACGAGGGGCGGGCGCTCCCGTCCCTCGAGCTGTGGTTCGGCGTCGGTCTGCGTGTGGTCGGTCATTGGCTCCGGTGCGTCGCTACCACTCCGACTCCGACGATACGCCATCGCCGCACGAGGCGCGGGGTCGGGGTCGGACCGCCGGACCGTCCGGCGCCCGTCATCGAGGTCGCGCCGCTCACCGAGCGGCGGGACCGGTGGCCGAGCGGTCGAGCACCCCCTCAGCGTACCGGCGGGCCTCGGCGTCGCCGGCCAGCACGGCATCGAGCGAGTCGGCGGCCGCACCGTCGGCGGCGTCCATGGTGGCGGCGATCACCGGGGCGATGTCGATCCAGCGGATACGACCGTCGAGGAAGGCGGCGACCGCCACCTCGTTGGCTGCGCTGAGCCAGGCCGGGGCGGTGCCGCCGACCCGCCCGGCCTCGAACGCCAGGTCGAGGCAGGGGAACGCCGTGCGGTCCGGTGGCTCGAAGTCGAGCCGGCCGAGACCGGTCCAGTCGATCCGGCCGTAGGCGACGTCGAAGCGATCGGGGAAGGCGAGGGCGTAGGCGATGGGCAGGCGCATGTCGGGCTCGGACAGCTGGGCCATCGTCGAGCCGTCGGCGTAGGTGACCATCGAGTGCACGATCGACTGGGGGTGGACGACGACCTCGATGTCATCGATGGCCAGGCCGTGGCCGGCCGCACCGGCGGGCGACCCGAACAGCTCGTTGGCCTCGATCACCTCGAGGCCCTTGTTCATCAGCGTGGAGGAGTCGACGGTGATCTTCGGGCCCATCGACCAGGTCGGGTGGGCCAGGGCCTCCTCGATGGTGACCTCGGCCAGTTCGGCGGCCGTCCGGCCCCGGAACGGTCCGCCGGAGGCGGTGAGCTGGATCCGATCGACCGCACGGTCGGCGCCGGCGGCCCGGAGGCACTGGTGGATGGCGGCGTGCTCGGAGTCGACCGGCACGAGCTCGGCCCCCGGGGTGGTCCTGGCCGCCTGCACGACGGGGCCGGCCGCGATCAGCGACTCCTTGTTGGCCAGCGCCAGCCGGCGACCGGCCCGGAGGCAGGCCAGCGTGACGGGCAGGCCGGCGAACCCGACGACGCCGTTGACGGTCACGTCGGCCGCGCCGGCGATGTCACCCATGGCGTCGGGTCCGGCCAGGACCTCGATGCCGGCCGGGAGCCGGCTCCTGAGCTCGTCGAGGCGGGACTCGTCGGCCAGCGCCACCACCTCGGGGCGGCTGGTCTCGGCCTGGGCGACGAGGTCGTCGACCCGCGAACCGGTGGCCAAGGCGACGATCCGGTACCGGTCCGGTCTGGCCGCCACCACCTCAAGGGTCTGCGTGCCGATCGAACCGGTCGAGCCGGCGACGGCGACGGTGGTGGTCATCCTCGGAGGCCCGGGGCTGCTCAGATGAGGCCGGCGACCAGCCCGAGGTAGTAGGCGCCGGGCAGGGCGAACAGGAGGGCGTCGACCCGGTCGAGCACGCCGCCGTGGCCGGGCAGCAGGGTGCCCATGTCCTTGATGCCGAGGTCGCGCTTGACGACCGACTCGGCCAGGTCGCCGATCGGGGCGAGGAGCCCGACGACGGCGCCGACGGCGATCGCCGGCACGAGGTTCCCGTCCCACAGGGTGCCCATCTCGGTGATGCCGATGGCGAAGCCGGCGAAGACCGCAGCTGCGAACCCCGTGGTCGTGCCCTCCCAGGTCTTGTTCGGGCTGGCGGGGTGGAACGGTCTCCTGCCGTAGGCTCGACCGCCGACGTAGGCCATCGTGTCGGAGACGACGGTGATGATGATGGCGGCCAGCAACAGCTCGACCCCACCCTCGCTGCGGAGCATCAGCCCGGCGAAGGCGGCCAAGCCGCCGATCCAGAAGATGCCCATCATCGTGAGGCTGAGGTTGAGCACCGGGCGCTCGGTGTCGGCCCCGACGAGGTACCACAGGCTGCCGAACACCACGGTGAGGCCGATGATCAGCGGGAGGGCCGCGTCGCCCCGGTAGTAGGCCGCGGCCGGGGCGGCGGCGGTGCCGACGATCCCGAGCAGGTTGGCCGGTCGGAGCCCGGCGAGCCGCATGGCGTTGTAGAGCTCGACGACGCCGACGATGGCGGCGACGACGACCAGCAGCAGCGTGGTCTCGGGGCCGAAGCGCATGGCGGCCAGGAGCAGGGCGACGAGGCCGATGCCGACGCCGATGGCGGCCGGCAGGTTGCGACCGCTGCGGCGGTTGCCCTCCTCGATGATCTCGTCGAGCTCGAGGTCGAAGTCGTCGTCGGGGCGCAGGTCGCGATCCGGGCGGTCGTCCCGACGGGCTCGGCCGCCCCGGTCGTCGCGGTCGGCCCGGTCGCGGCCCCGGACCCGGGAGCGGCTGGCCGGCTCGCGGATCCGCTGTGGCGGGTCGGCGAACTCGATGTCGTCGATGCTGGGCACGCCGCCCTCGGCGTCGAGCATCGACCGGCTGTCGGGCGCCGACGGTGCCCGTGGTGCGGGGTCACGGACCCCGTCGAGCTCGTGCTCGCCGGTGACGGCCGAGCGGTGCGCCGGGCCGGGGCGGGCCGACGGCGGCGCCGACCGGGCGACCGGGGGCTCGACCCGATCGGGGCGGGACCGGTGGTCCGGGCTGGTCGGCCAGGTCTGCCGGTCGTCGGTCGCCCCGGGGCGCGGCTCGGGCGCCGGGGCCGACCCGGGATCTCGGTCGTCGGGGTCTCGCCGTACACGGGGGGCGGGGGCCTGGCGGGCCGATGGTGCGGGGACCTGGGCGGGGGCCCGGTCGGGGGCGTCGCCCGGCCAGGTCTGATCGGCGGGTGCCGGGCGGCGGCCGGGGGCCGCGGCCAGGGGCGGATCGGCCGTCGGGGCCGGGTCGGCCAGGCGGGCCCGGGGCGGCGGCGGGGCGGCACGGCGGTAGTGCTCGTCCTCCTCTTCCTCGTCGTCCTCCTCGTCGGAATCGAGGCGGATCGACTCGGCGTCGGCGAAGACGTCGGCCAGGTCGGGACCGGACCAGGTCGGGTCGTCGCCGTGCCAGCTCGGGCCGGCGACGTCGCCCCACATGCCCGACTTCTGCTCCTTCTCGGACAGCACGGCCGGAACCTGCCCCGTTGGCGGAGCGGTCCAGTGCTGGAGGCCGGCGGCCTCGACGTCGGCCGCGGCCTTGCGCTCGGTCGGTGACAGGCCGTCGGTCAGGTCGACCTCGGCGTCCTTGATGACCGGCACCTTGCCGAACGTCTTCGGGTCGTTGGTCGGCGGTGGCTCGAACAGGTCGAAGACGCTCGGCTCGCCCTCGCTTGCGTCGTTGTCCGATCGGTCGTCGTACCTGTCGGCCATGTCCTGTCCTTTCACGAACGTCTGGGCCGGCTCGCCACCTGCGGCTGGTGGCGGGTACGGCGGGGGGTTCCCTGACGTCTGGTGGCGGCCTCGGTCACCGGTGCCACCGGTTCGCTCTACACCTCGAGCAGTTCGTCTTCCTTGTCGGCGAGGGCCCCGTCGACCGCAGCCTCGCTCTGCTGGGTCAACTTGTCGAGGTCCTTCTCGGCCCGACTGACCTCGTCTTCGCTGAGGTCGTCGGCCCCCTCCAACTCCTTGCGGGCGTCGCGGCGGATGTTGCGGATCGATATCCGGCCGTCCTCGGCCATCTTCTTCACCATCCGGACCAGGTCCTTGCGACGCTCCTCGGTGAGCGGCGGGAAGTTCAGTCGGAGCGACCGGCCGTCGTTGCTCGGCGAGATGCCGAGGTCGGACAGGCGGATCGCCCGCTCGACCGCTTCGAGGTTCGCCGGGTCGTGGGGGGTGACGATCAGCTGGCGGGCCTCGGGCACCGACACCGACGCCACCTCGATGAGGCGGACCTCGACGCCGTAGGCCTCGACCTGGAGCCGCTCGACGAGCTGGGGCGAGGCGCGACCGGAGCGGACCGAGGCGAACTCGGTGCGCGAGTGGGCGATGGCCTTGTCCATCCGATCCTTGGCGTCCTCGAGCACCAGCTCCGCAAACTCGCTCATCTGACCATGGTACCTATCGTCTCACCGCACAGTAGGCCTCGCAGATTGCCCTCGGCCATGAGATCGAAGACCACGATGGGTAGGTCGTTCTCCTTGGCGTGGGTGATCGCCGTCGAGTCCATCACCCGGAGGTCGCGATTGAGGACGTCGAGGTAGGTCAGCTCGTCGATCTTGGTTGCGTCCGGGTTCGTGCGGGGATCGTCGGTGTAGATCCCGTCGACGCCGCCGTGGGTGCCCTTCAACAGCACCTCGGCGTCGATCTCGACGGCCCGGAGGGCGGCGGTGGTGTCGGTGGTGAAGAAGGGGTTGCCGGTGCCGGCGGCGAAGATGACGACCCGCTCCTTCTCCAGGTGGCGGATCGCCTTGCGCCGGATGTACTCCTCGGCCACCTGGGGCATGCGGATCGCCGACTGGAGCCGGGTCGGCACGTTCTTCTGCTCGAGCACGTCCTGGAGGGCGAGGCCGTTCATGACCGTGGCCAGCATGCCCATGTAGTCGGCCTGGGCCCGATCGAGACCGCCTTCGGCGCCGGCGAGGCCACGCCAGAAGTTGCCGCCGCCGACCACGACCGCCACCTCGACGCCCAGGTTCGTCCTGGCGTCGATGATGTCATCGCTGATGCGTTCGAGAACCTTCGAGTCGATGCCCGACTCCCCGTCGCCGGCGAACGCCTCACCGGACAACTTCAGCAGGATGCGACGCCATCGAGGTTGGCACGGTTCGCTCACGCTTGCCTCCGTCTGCGGCCGCTCCGGACCGCCGTGGATCGTCAGGCCCGATCGGGCCGCCCGGTTGTCAGCGCCCCGGTTGGCGCCGTGCGGCCCCTGGTCGGGCCGGATTGGGGGGGGTGGGGTCCGGTTTGCGGACCCGGATGCCACGATACTCGCCCCGGCGGTTCCCGGCTGCTCGGCACCGATCGGGGCGGCGTCTGGTCGGGCCGGAGAACCCGCCCGAGGCGGGTCAGCCGCCGACCTGGGCGAACACGAAGCGGGTGATCGTACCGTCGCCGATCTTGGCCTTGACCGTCTCCTTGTCGCCGAACAGGCCCTGCTCGAGCAGGACCCGCTCGCCGTACCACGAGTTGAGTCGGCCCTCGACGATCTTCGGCCACGCAGCCTCGGGCTTGCCCTCGTTCTTGGTGATCTCGAGCAGGGCGGCCCGCTCCTTCTCGACCTCGTCGGCCGGAACCTCGTCGCGGGTCAGGAAGACCGGCTTGGCGAAGGCGACGTGCATCGCCACCTCGTGGAGGACCTCGGGGCTCACCCCGGTCGCCTCGATCAGCACGCCAGAGCGACCGCCACCGTGGAGGTAGGCGTCGATCTCGGCCCCGTCGGCGGCCTCGAAGCGGGCGACGGTGCCGAAGTCGATGTTCTCCTTGAGCGTGACCTTGACGTCCTCGATCTCGGCGCTCTTCTCCGAGACGGCCTCCGGGCCCTGCTCGAGCACGAGGCCGGCGAGCTCGTCGACGAGCTTGCGGAAGTCGTCGGACTTGGCCGCGAAGTCGGTCTCCGACTTCAGGTGGACGAGCGCTGCGCCGTCCGGCCCGCTGGCCACGGCGACGAGGCCTTCGCTGTTGTCACGGTCGACCGACTTGGCGGCCTTGGCCAGGCCCTTCTCGCGGAGTATCTGGACGGCGGCCTCGAAATCGCCGTCGGCGTCGGTCAGTGCCTTCTTGGCGTCCATCATGCCGGCACCGGTCGACTTGCGCAGTTCCTGCACGTCCTTGGCGGTGATAGCCATGTCGCTTCGCTTCTCCTTGGTTCCGTTCCGGGCGTTGGGGTGGTCGGGGTGCGGGTCGGCGTCAGCCCTCGGGCTGCTCGGTGCTGTTGGCCTCGGGGGCGGGCGCCTCGGCCGGTGCCTCGGCCGGAGCGGCATCAGCGGCGGGTGCTTCGGCGGCGGGCTCGGCCGGGGCTGCGGCGTCGGGGGTCTCGGCCGGCGGAGCCTCGGGCGCGGCCTGGGCCTGGGCCGCGATCCTGGCTTCCCGGGCGGCGGCGTCGGCCGCAGCCTGCTCGCGGGCCGCGGCCTGCTGAGCGGCGACGGCGGCCTCCTCCTCGGCCGTGCGCTCGCCGGAGGGGGCGTCGGGCACGCCGGAGCGTCTGGCGTGGATCAGCTTGCCCTCGGCCACGGCCTCGGCGACGACCCGGGTCATCAGCTCGGCGGCGCGGATGGCGTCGTCGTTGCCGGGGATCGGGTAGGTGATGAGGTCGGGGTCGCAGTTGGTATCGACGACGGCGACGATCGGGATGTTGAGCTTGCGGGCCTCGGTGACGGCGATGTGCTCGATGATCGTGTCGAGGACGAAGACGACGCTCGGCAGCTTGCCCATGGTCTTGATGCCGCCGATGTTGCGGTTGAGCTTCTCGAGCTCGCGCCCGTAGCGGAGGGCTTCCTTCTTCGGCATCTCCTCGAACTCGCCGGCCGCCTGCATGCGCTCGTACTCGAGCAGCTTGCCGACCCGCTTGGAGATCGTCTGGTAGTTCGTCAGCATGCCGCCGAGCCAGCGCTGGTCGACGTAGGGCATGCCGACCGACAGGGCGTAGCGGCGGATCGGCTCCTGAGCCTGCTTCTTGGTGCCGACGAAGAGCACGGTGCCACCGTCGGCGACCGTGTCGCGGACGAACGTGTAGGCGGTCTCGATCCGGCGGAGTGTCTCCTCGAGATCGATGATGTAGACGCCGTTGCGGTCGCCGTGGATGAACCGCCGCATCTTGGGGTTCCAGCGGCGGGTCTGGTGGCCGAAGTGCACCCCGGCCTCGAGCATCTGCTTCATGGTCACGACAGCGGCCATGTGGTTTCCTCCGGTTGTTCGACGTCGACCCCGCTCCGGCGAGCCGGAGACCGTGGATTCGGGCAGACGGTGTCTCTGGTGTTGGTTGGGGATACGTGACCTCGCGCCGGGCGAGACCGGACCGCTCGCGCCGAGGCGGGTCGACTCGGCGACCCGCCGTCGGACCCTCCGGTCCGCCGACCAGCCTACCGGGAGCCGTAGCGGCCCCCTCCCGTCCGGGGTGGTGTCGGCGGGCCCTAGACTGCGGCGGTGAGCAGCCCCGAACCCACCCGCACCGGGCCGAGCGAGCCGGCGCCGCTCCGATCGGTGTGCGTCTACTGCGCATCGTCGACCGGCACCGATCCCGTGCTGGCGGAGACCGCGGTCGCCCTCGGGCACCTGCTGGCCGATCAGGGCCTCGAGCTGGTGTACGGCGGCGGCTCGGTCGGTCTGATGGGCCTGGTGGCCGACGCCGTGCTGGAGCGCGGCGGCGAGGTCACCGGGATCATCCCGCTTGTGCTGATGCCCACCGAGGTCGCCCATCGCGGGGTGACCCGGCTGCTCGACGTCGACTCGATGCACAGTCGCAAGGCCAAGATGATCGAGCTCTCGGATGCGTTCATCGCCCTGCCCGGCGGATTCGGGACCCTGGAGGAGCTGGCCGAGGTGCTGACCTGGGCCCAGCTCGGGATCCACGCCAAGCCGATCGGATTGCTGAACGTCGGCGGGTTCTACGACGGGCTGCTGGCGTTCTTCGACCGGGCCATCGCCGACGGCGTGCTGAAGCCGACGAACCGCGAGCTGCTGCTCGACCGGAGCGATCCCCTCGACCTGCTCGATGCGCTGCGGCGGTACCACCCGAGCTACGAGCCGAAGTGGGTCGACCTCGACCGTCGAGCCTGACGCATGTCGGCGATCGTCCCCGCCGCTCATGCGACCAGGCGGAGGACGACGCAGCGCCGCTCGATGAAGCCGGCCGGGTCGAGATAGGTGCCGTCTCGCCTGGCCCCGAGGTGGAACCCGGCCGCCGCCTCCGCCACCGATTGGCCGGCGGCGACGAGCTCGCCCCGCCGGACCGCGCCGGCGGTCAGGTTGCTGTACGTCGAGCGGAGCCCGGCGCCGTGGTCGATCACGACGACCGGTTCGCCGCCGACCGGGCCGGCGAAGACGACGATGCCGGCATCGACGGCGACGACGCGATCGCCGCTGGTCGTGCCGTACTGGATGCCCCGGTTGCCCGGCCCGTAGCGGTGGTCGGGCGGGCGGAAGGGGTCGACGACCGGCGCCTCGACCGGCCTGGTCCAGGCCGATCGGCACGACCGATCGCCGCCCGCGGGGGCGACCTCGGCGCCGGCGACTCGGTCGGTCCCGACGGTGATCGCTACGGCAAACGAGACGAGCAACACGAGGGGGACGCGTCGGCGACCGCTCGGTCGTCGACGGGCGGTCGCTCGTGCGGTCGATCGTCGACGGGCAGTCGGTCGTCGACGGGCGGTCGCTCGTCGGGGCGCAGTCGGCCGTCGGTGAGCGATGGGCGACTGGCCGTCCGGTGGCGGACCGGCGCAACGGAACGGGACGATACCGGGCATCGGGCACTCCTGGTCTCACGGATGGTGGGACCCGGGGGTGCCGAGGCGCCCGACGATAGCGGGCGGTTGGTCCGACCCGTTCGGCCGGGACGGAGGGGACCGCGGATCGGCGCTAGACGGGCTCGTGGTCGACCGGGGTGAGCCTCGATCGGAGCTGGAGCACCGCCTTGGTGTGGATCTGGCAGACCCGGCTCTCGGTCACGCCCAGCACCTTGCCGATCTCGGCCAGCGTGAGGTTCTCGTAGTAGTAGAGCGTGAGCACGATCTTCTCCCGCTCGCTCATCCGGTTGATGGCCGCAGCCAGGAGCTGGCGCATCTCGACGCGCTCGTAGGTCGAGACCGGGCCCTCCCGGCGATCGGCCAGCGTGTCGCCGAAGGTGAGGCTCTCGCCCCCGTTGAACGAGAGCATCTCGTCGAGGGCGACCATCCCGAGCGAGCTGATCTGCTTGTAGATCGCTCCGAGCTGATCGACGCTCAGGTTGAGCTCATCGGCGATCTCGGCGTCGGTCGGCGCTCGGTGGTTCTGCGATTCGAGCTTGGCCATGGCCCGCTCGACCGATTTCGCCTTCGACCGGACCGACCGGGGGACCCAATCGACCGCCCGCATCTCGTCGAGGATGGCCCCCTTGATCCGGGAGATCGCGTACGTCTCGAACTTGAAGCCCCGGTCGAGGTCGAACTTCGTGATGGCGTCGATCAGGCCGAACATCCCGTAGCTGACCAGGTCGGAGTGATCGACGGTCTGGGGCAGTCCGGCGCCGATGCGCCCGGCCACGTACTTCACCAACGGCGCGTAGTAGACGATGAGGTCGTCGCGATCCTTGCGAGCCCCCGTGTCCTTGTAGCGCGCCCACGCCATGTCCAATTCAGTTGTCGTCTCGATTGCCACTTGTCCCGCCAAGTCCTTTGGGAGGTCAGATGTCGTGGCGAGACACTCCGGCGTGACCGCCGGCCGTACCCGCTCCCACTCTCCGTCGGAGCTTCGCCACACAAAGTGAGAAGTCCGGTCGGAGGGATTTCGGGAGCCCGATCCCGGGCGGCGGGCGCGCTCGGGGTCGGTGGCGGACGATTCCGCCTGTGAGCCGGGGCGAAACCCGAGCGCGACGAGATAGCGAGAACGTGCGGCGGCGGCGGTCACGGCCATCGAGACTACCGGCCCGACCGCGGGCGGTGGTGGCTTCCCGGCGGGTCACGACGGCCCCGGACGGGGGTGGCTGACCGTGGACCCCTCGAGCTCGACCAGGCCCTGCGCCTGGAGATCCTGGACCGCGGCCAGGACGTCGGCGACCGATCGCTCGACGACGGCGACGAGGTCGTCGAGATGGATCGGGCCGGTGGCCACCTCGGCCAGGATGCGGGCCGCCATCGAGCCCGGCGGCGGCGCTGCGCTCGGACCGGGCACGCGGCCGACCTCGCTCCGGGTGTCATCCCCGCGGTGCGCAGCGTCGGCCGCCCGGCCATCCCCTCCCCCACCCGTGACCGACCCCGGCAGCGGCCGACCGAGGTAGGCGAGCACGTCGAGGGCGTCGCGGACCGGTACGGCGCCGTCGAGCAGCAGTGCGTTCGTGCCCCGAGAGGCGGCGCTGGTGACCGAACCGGGCACCGCCATCACCGGCAGGTCTCGGCGAATAGCCTCGTCGGCCGTCGACAGCGCCCCACCCCGCTCGTGCGACTCGACGACGATCACGCCGTCGGACAGCGCGGCGATCAGCCGGTTGCGGGCCGGGAAGCGCCAGCGGTCGGGGCGAAGGCCGAGCGGCGTCTCGCTCAGCAGCAGCCCCCGATCGGCGACCTCGTCCCACAACGCCCGATTGGCCCGGGGATACACCACGTCGAGCCCGCCGGCGACGACGCCGACCACCGCCCGCCCGTGATCGAGCGCACCGCGGTGGGCGGCACCGTCGACCCCGAGCGCCAGCCCGCTGACGACCACCGCATCGGCTGACACGAGGTCGCGGCCGAGGCCGTAGGCCACCGTGCGTCCGAGTGCCGTGCAGCGGCGGGTGCCGACGACGGCCACCGCCGTGTCGGGCGCCAACAGATCCAGGTCACCCCGGGCGAACAACAGGCCCGGAGGCTCGGGATCGTCGGTGAAGGGCCACGCCGGGTCGGCTGGCGACAGGATGCGGACACCGAGCTCCCGGCCTGCGGCCACGATCCCGTCGACGCCATCCTCGATGTCGGCCAAATCGTGGTGCCACCGCTCGACGAGTGACCGATGCACACCGGGCGGCGCAGCATCGCCGCCGAGCGGGAGGCGACCACGGCGCAGCGCGTCGAGCACGGCCGGAGCCTCGGTGCCGGCGAGGAGCCACTGCAGGCGGGCCGGGCCCATCTGGTCGAGGCGGAGCAGGATCAGCCGAGCCCGGGTGTCGGGATCCAGGTGCGGGGACGAGGGGCTCATGCCGCCTCCCCGAGGAACGCCGTCGGCTCGGCCCGTAGCCCGAGCGCAGCCCGCACCGTGTCGGCACCGAGGGGCCCATCGGCCCCGGCGAGATCGGCGATCGTGAGTCCGACGGCCCGAACCCGGCGGAGGCCGCGACCCGTCAGCCGCCCCCGCTCCAGCTCGTTGGCCAGCACCTCCGACGCCGCCGTGCTGAGCGGAGCCGCCGCCTCCAGGACCGGCGCCGGCAGCTCCGCGTTGCACCGGACCCCACGTTCGGCGGCCCTGGCCCTGGCGGCGGCGACCCTTGCGGCGACGACCGCTGTCGATTCCTCGGGCGCACCCCCGAGCAACACCTCGGACGCCGGTGGACGAACCCCGAGGCGGAGGTCGAACCGATCGAGCAGCGGACCGGACAACCGGCGGGCATAGCGGGCCTTCGAGCTCTCGGAGCAACGGCAGCGCACGGGATCGGCGCCGTCGCCACAGGGGCACGGGTTCATCGCCGCCACCAGCTGGAAGCGGGCCGGCAGGGTGACCGACCGGGCCGCCCGGCTGACCCGGACTACACCCTCCTCCAGGGGCTGTCTGAGCGAATCGAGGACCGGCGCCGCGAACTCGCCGAGCTCGTCGAGGAAGAGCACCCCGTTGTGGGCGCAACTGACCTCGCCCGGCCGCATCGCCGCCGTGCCCCCGCCGACGATGGCGACCATCGATGCCCCGTGGTGAGGGGCCCGGAAGGGCGGATGGCGAACGAGGCCACCGGACGGGACCGCCAGACCGGCTGCGGAGTGCACCCTGGTGGTGGCGACCGCCTGGGCCCCGTCGAGCGGCGGCAGCAACCCGACCAGTCGGCTGGCCAACATCGTCTTGCCCGCCCCCGGCGGACCGGTCATCAGCAGGTGGTGACCGCCGGCGGCCGCCACCTCGAGGGCCCATCGGGCCAGCGGTTGACCGCGGACCTCGGCCAGATCGCCCGTCGGCGGGCAGCCGGCCGCAGCCGACGCGTCCGGCGCAGCGACGCTCGGTGGCATCGGACCGGCCCCGATCAGCCCATCGACCAACTGCCGGAGGTGCTCGACCGCCAAGACCGGGTCGGGTCGGACGGCCGCCGCCTGCTCGGCCACCGCGGCCGGAACGGCGAGGTCGGTGGCCGACACGGCGTCGGCGAGCGACACCGCCGCCGGGACCGGGCGGAGCGACCCGTCGAGGCCGAGCTCGCCGATGGCACCGAGACCGGACACCCTGGCCGCCTCGATCTGGTCCGAGGCGACGAGGATGCCGAGCGCGATCGGCAGGTCGAGGGCCGACCCCTGCTTGCGCAGGCCCGAGGGCGCGAGGTTGATCGTGACCCGGCGGGTCGGCCACCGGTAGCCGCTCGACAGGATGGCGGCCCGAACGCGATCTCTCGATTCGCGACACGACGCATCGGGCAGACCGACCAGCGTGTAGCCGGGCAAGCCGTTGCTGACATGGACCTCGACGGCGACCGGATGACCGTCGACGCCCTGGACGACGGACGATGGGATGGTGGCGAGCACGGCGCACTCCCTGGATACGAGGGTTGGGGAGGGCCGGGGCCACCGAACGCAACCGCAGCGGCCCGGGGCCGCCGGAGGTCATCGACTGGTGGTGACCGTACTCAGGGGTGGTGACAGCGAAGCCGGCGGCGCGCCGCGGGATCGCCGAGCGCCCCGCCGGGAGCCACTGGCAGCTACAGGACCTCGCGGGTGTAGCGGACCACGGCCCGGATCTGCTCGTCGGTCAGGCGGCCCGTGTAGGCCGGCATCTGGCCGCGGCCGTTGGCCACGAGCTCGATCTGGTCGGCGATGTCCGGATAGGCGGCCGTGACCGCGCCATCGCTGAGCTTCGAGCCGGAGCCGCCACCACCGTCGGCGCCGTGGCAGGCGGCGCAGGCCGAGCCGTAGATGGCCCGCCCCTCCCGGAGCTCGGGGTCGTCGACGGTCACCTCGGGTGGCTCGCCGATGCAGGCGACGGCGAGCAGGGTGACGAGGGCGATCGACGCCGCTGCGAGCGCCCGGCCGACGAGGCCACGACCGATCTCCCGCTCCGGCTGTCGGCCACCGGCGAGCCGTCCGGATGAGGGCGAGGCGTCGTGACTGGCCATACTGCTCCCATGGGGTTCGATCCGACCCGGAAGCATACGACCTCGCGGTTCGACTACCTGTTCGTCGCCGCGGCCATGGTCGTGGTCATCGGTCTCATCGCCTGGGCCGCCCTGGCATGAGGCCGCGGTGCCGGCGACCGTCCTCGACCGGACCGGGCCGATGAGCGGTCGGCGTCGCAAGGCCGGGCCGAAGTCGGGGAAGCCGGGCAAGCGGAAGCGTGGCCGACCGCCGGCTCGTCGCCCCGACCCCTCCGACACCGACGACGCCGAGACCCGCTTCGTCCAGCCGTATCAGGCGACCAAGACCTATCTCTGCCCTGGCTGCAACCGCGACATCCCACCGGGCCAGGGACACCTGGTGGTGGTGCCCCGTGGCGAGCCCGATCTGCGACGGCACTGGCATCGCGGCTGCTGGGTCAACCGGTCGACCCGTCGCTGACCCTCGACCGACCCGATGGACCGCTGCGCCACCGATCAGAAGCAGGCCTGGTGGATCCGCAGGCGCCCCCGCCGATCGACCTCGACCACGTCGAAACGGATGTCGGCGAAACCGGCGCCGGCCTCGTCGAGCCATCGGACGGCGGCCGCACGCAGACGACGCCGCTTGCGGTGGTCGATCGCCTCGAGGCCTCCGCCGAACCGGTCGGACGCCCTGGCCTTGACCTCGACGAACGCGACCTCGCCGGCCGATGCGACCACGAGATCCAGCTCGCCCTCCCGGCACCGCCAGTTGCGGGCCAGGACGCGGTAGCCGGCCCGGCGGTACCAGCGGGCGGCCGCGGCCTCGGCGAACTGGCCGAACCGTGTGGCCTCCCGCCGTGACTCGACCGAGCGGGACCGCCAACCGTCGTGGTCGACGGGATCGGGTCGCTGCCGAGCGCGGGGAGCCATGGTCCGAACGTACCCGGCGGGGGTGACAGCGACCGGCGCAGCGGCGACCGGCGATGTGGGCGACGACGCCTACAGGTCGCGCTCGGGCAGTTCCTCGATCGTCACGTATCGGAACGACCGCACCGACACCTTGGCCAGGAAGCGCGACGGCCGGTACATGTCCCACACCCAGGCGTCGACCAGTTCGTAGCCCGTGATCTCGCCGTCGTCGCCCCGGTGGGTGATGACCTCGTTGGCCAGGTAGGACCGGCGGTCGGTGTCGATGACGTACCGGAACATGCCGATGACGTCGCGGTACTCCTGGAACAGCGCCAGCTCGAGCTCGGCTTCGTAGCGCTCCAGGTCCTCGCTGCTCATGGTCCTCCGGCGATCGCCTCTCCCGACCGGTCGGCGACCACGCTCTCGGCGGCCGAGCCGGCGGGCCGAGGCCCGACTAGTTGTCCCGCTTCTCCTTGACCTTGGCCGCCTTGCCGACCCGGTCACGGAGGTAATAGAGCTTGGCCCGGCGCACGTCGCCGCGGCTGACCTGCTCGATCCGGTCGATGATCGGCGAGTGGAGCGGGAAGATGCGCTCGACGCCGACACCGAAGCTGAGCTTGCGCACGGTGAACGTCTCGCGGATTCCCTCACCCTTCCGGGCGATGACCACACCCTGGAAGACCTGGACCCGCTCCCGGTTGCCCTCGACCACCTTGACGTGCACCTTCACGGTGTCGCCGGGGTCGAACTCGGGGATGTCGGTCCGCAACTGGGACGCTTCGACGATGTCGGTCAGGTTCATGGGTCCGGTTCCTCGGAAGTGGGGGGCCTCGGCGGCTGCGGGCCGCACGGGCCTCGCCTGGTGCGGGGCCGGCGCGGTGCCGGCAGACGGCAAGTCCGATGTCGACCGACCAGCCTACCGGGCCGTGAACGAACCCCTACCGCTCGTGCGGGTCGACCGCCGGCGCCGACAGGTCGAATTCGGCCAGCAGTGCCAGATCGGCATCGGTGATCCCGCCCCGGGCGGCGATGAGATCCGGACGAACGTCGATCGTGCGTCGCAGCGACCAGGCTCGCCGCCAGCGGGCCACCCGGCCGTGATCGCCCGAGCGAAGCACGTCGGGCACCTCCCAACCGCGGTAGCCGGCCGGGCGGGTGTAGTGGGGGTACTCGAGCAGCCCGTCGCTGAACGACTCGTCGTCGACCGACTCCGAGTTGCCGAGCACGCCCGGGACCAGGCGCCCGACGGCCTCGATGACCACCCCGGCCGCCACCTCGCCGCCGGCGAGGACGTAGTCGCCGATCGACAGCTCCTCGTCGACCAGGTGGTCGCGGATCCGCTGATCGATGCCCTCGTAGCGCCCGCACAGCAGTGTGAACCCGTCGCCGCCGGCCAGTCGGCGGGCATGGCCCTGGTCGAACGGCCGGCCGGCCGGGGTGAGATAGACGAGCGGCCGCGGCGGATCGACCCGCTCGACGGTGTCGAACACCGGCTCGGGCTTGAGCACCATGCCCGCTCCCCCACCGAAGGGGCTGTCGTCGACCGTGCGGTGCACGTCGGTTGCCGAGTCCCGGAGGTCGTGGATCCGGATGTCGAGCACCCGGTCACGACGGGCCTTGCCCAACAGGGACGCCGACGTGAACGCTTGGACCACCTCGGGCAGGATCGTCAGCACGTCGATCCGCACCGGCGCCTACCCCTCGTCGGTGTCGCCGAGGAGCCCGTCCGGCACGTCGACGGCGATCGTGCCGGCCTCGGGATCGGTCCCCCGATAGAACGTCAGCGGCACGAGCCCGTCGTCGAGCTCCAGCAGGTCGGAGGCCGGGTTCTCGATCACCGAGCGAACCGGTCCGTGGTCGAGCCCGCGCTGGTCGACGACCCGGCGGCCGATCAGCTCGTGCACGAAGGCGACGACCTCCTGGCCGTGGTCGGCCGTCGCCGACGGCGGGCCGGGATCCTCGCCGGCGGTGGCCAGCGGCTCGGCCAGCAGCGTGGTGCCCCGGAGGGCGTCGGCGTCGTCGCGGTCGGTCACCCCGTCGAACGTCACCAGCCACCGGTTGCCGTGGGGACGCGAACCGACGATCACCAGGTCGCGCTCGCCGGCCCGGAGCACGGCGCCGGGTGCGGTCCGGTCGGCGACCATGTTGGTCACGAGGCTGACGACGACCTCGCCCTTCAGCCCGTGGGCCTTCTCGATGCGGCCGACCTCGAGCAGCTCGTCGGGGTGGCCGCCGCTACTCGACGAACTCAACCTCGGCCACCACGCCGTCCTTGGCGGCGGCGGCGCCGACCACGGTGCGGATGGCGGAGGCCACCCGGCCACGGCGGCCGATCACGCGACCCATGTCGTCGGCGTTGACGGTGACGTCGAGCCGGACCCGGTCACCGTCGGCGGTGGCCTCGATCGACACGTCGTCCGGCTCACTCACGACGGAGCGACAGACCATCATCAGGACCGCCTCGGCGCTTGGGGCAACCGAGTCGGTCATGCCGCACCCCCGGACGGAGCGCCGGCGGTGGCCTCGGCCGTCTCGGCGGCGGCCGCCTGCTCGGCTGCGGCCTCGGCCTCCAGATCCTCGACGCTGGTGCCGGCCTCGAACGCCGCCCAGGCGCCCGAGATGTCGAGGAGCTTCCTGACCCGGTCGGATGGCTGTGCGCCCTCCCGCAACCAGCGGACGGCCTTGGCCTTGTCGATCGAGATCTGGGATGGCTCGGTGCGGGGGTTGTACGTCCCGACGATCTCGATGAACCGCCCGTCGCGGGGGGCGCGGGAATCGGCCGCCACGACCCGGTACGTCGGTTGCTTCTTCTTGCCCATTCGCATCAGGCGCAGTCGAACGGCCACGTCTCGTCTCTTCTCGTCTCTCGATGGTCGGGGGATCCGGTCGGTCCGGGGAAAATCGGGGCGGCGCCAGGCAGCCGGCGCGGGCCGACATTCGATCGTATCCGGGCCGACCGGCGCCTCCACCGGGCCGGGCCCCGGACCGGCTGCGTCGCCGAGACGGCGTCGTGCGGTCGCCGGCGGCGGAGCCAGCTACTTGCGGTCGAAGCGGCCGAGCTCGTCGGCCATCTGCTCGAAGTCGAGATCGTCGATGCGGTCGAGGCCTGGCAGGGTCAGGGGTGACTTGGTGGCCTTCTCGCCCTTCGGCGTGACCCGACCGCCACCCTTCTGGGTGACCCGGCCCCCACCCTTGGCCGTCACCCGACCCCCGCCCTTCTTGCCCTTGCGACCCTTCTTGTTGTCCTTGCGCTTGTTGCGCTTCGCCTTCTTGGTGCCCATGCCCCCGAAGCGCTTCATCATCTTCTGCATCTCGGAGAACTGGGTGAGCAGGCCGGCGACCTGGGTCGGGTTGGTGCCCGAGCCGTTGGCGATGCGGGTGCGCCTGGAGGTGTCGATGATCGACGGGTCGGTGCGCTCGGACGGCGTCATCGACTTGATGATCGCCTCGATGCGGGCGACCTCCTTGTCGCCGATCTCGACGTCGCGCACCTCCTTCGGCATGCCGGGGAGCATCCCGACGAGGTTGTTCAGCGGGCCCATCTTCTTGAGCTGCTGCATCTGCTCGAGGAAGTCGTCGAGGGTGAACTGGCCCTCGAGCAGTCGGGCCGCCGCCTCCTCGGCCTCCTCGGCCTCGAAGGTCTGCTCGGCCTTCTCGATCAGGGTGAGCACGTCGCCCATGCCGAGGATCCGGTTGGCCATCCGGTCCGGGTGGAAGAGGTCGAAGTCCTCGAGCTTCTCGCCGGTTGCGGCGAAGGCGATCGGGCGACCGACCACCTCCTTGACCGACAGGGCGGCGCCGCCGCGGGCGTCGCCGTCGAGCTTGGTCAGGATGACCCCGTCGAGCTCCAGCTTGTCGTGGAACGCCTCGGCGACGTTGACGGCGTCCTGACCGGTCATGGCGTCGACGACGAGGAACGTGTAGTCCGGCGACGTCACGTCGGAGATCCGACGGACCTCCTCCATCAACTCCTCGTCGATGGCGAGCCGTCCGGCGGTGTCGACGATGACGACGTCGCGGCCGCTCGACCGGGCCTCCTCGATGGCCCCGGCGGCGACCCGGACCGGGTCGGACGGATCGGAGTAGACCGGGACGTCGATCTGACCGCCGAGCGTGCGGAGCTGGTCGACCGCGGCCGGGCGCTGGAGGTCGGCGCCGACGAGCAGCGGATTGCGGCCGTGGCTCTTGAACCAGCGGGCGAGCTTGGCCGAGCTGGTGGTCTTGCCCGAGCCCTGGAGGCCGGCCATCAGCACCACGGTCGGCGGCTTCGAGGCGTAGCGGATGTCGATCGTCTCGCCGCCGAGGCTGGCCGTCAGCTCCTCGTTGACGATCTTGACGACCTGCTGGGCCGGATTGAGGGCCTGGTGGACCTCCTCACCGACGGCCCGCTCGCGGATCCGGTTGCGGAGGTTGCGGACGACGGTGAGGTTGACGTCGGCCTCGAGCAGGGCGACCCGGATCTCCCGCAGGACCTCTTCGACGTCGGCCTCGCTGAGGACACCCTTGCCCCGGAGGCGGGTGAAGATGCCCTCGAATCTGTCGGTCAGCGATTCAAACATTGGACTGTCAGCCTACCGGTGGGCGAGCGATTCGATCAGGTGGTCGCCGACCCGTCGGGCCGGCGAGCCGGGCGGTTCGGTCAACCGCACCACGACGTGCCAGTCCAGTCGGAGCCCGCCCGGACCGCACCGGACGGCCACGACCCGGCCGGCGGCGATGGCGGACGTCAGCGCCCAGCGACTGAGGATGCTGACACCGGCGCCGGCCGCCACCAGCTCGGTGATGGCAGCGGTCTGGGGCACGACGGTGACGACCCGCGGATACTCCTCACCCGACCGGATGAAGCGGTCGTACTCGAAGCCGGGGGCCGGGGTCGGGTTGTAGGTCAGGTAGGTCTCGCCGAGCAGGTCGGCCGGTTCCACCATGTCGCGGTCGGCCAGGGGGTGGTCGGGAGCGACGATCAGCATGAGCTCGTCGCCGAACGCGGGGCGCAGGTCGACCGCGCCGCTCGGCGTCCCCGGCGCGATGACGAGGTCGACGTCGAGCGCGGCCAGCGCATCGCCGGGGGTGTCGCCGCCGGCGACCAACTGGAGCTCGACATCGGGATCGCGGCGCCGCGAGTGCTCGATGAACGAGGGGTACCAGTGGAAGCAGTCGTAGCTCCCGACCGCGATCCGGACCACCGAGGTGACCTCGGGCTGCTCGGTCAGCAGGACCTGCTCGTTGCGGCCGAGGGCGTCGAGGGCTCGGGAGGCGGCCTGGTGGGTGGCCAGACCGGCCCTGGTCGGCGTCAGGCGGCGACGACGACCTCGATCGAAGAGCCTGACCCCGAGCCGCCGCTCGGCCTCGGCCAGCCGATGGCTCAGCGTCGACTGGGTCGAGTTGAGCTCGCGGGCCGCCTCGGTCATCGTGCCGCACTCCACGATGGCGACGATCGTCTCGTAGTGGCGGAGCTCGAGCTGGAGCGTCATCCGACGAGCCTAGGCCCGATCAGGCACGGAACATGCACGTCGTGCATCGTAAATCGACGTAGAGATTCATTGGACACATGGACTGCCACGGGTCTTACTGACGTCATGGCCGAGACGGTCACGACGCCAGGAGCGACGGCCACACCGGCGACGCTGGCGACGCTCGCCGATCCCGAGGCCGGCTCGCTCGACGGGCTCGTCGACGTCGCCCGCTACCCGATCGACCGACCGGGCTCATCGAGCCTGGGCCGGCTCGTCGGCAGGACCCGGGCCGAGCTCGCCAACCGCGGCTGCGCCACGCTCGCCGGTTTCCTCGATCCCGCCGCACTCCGATCCCTCGCGGCCGAGCTCGAGGTCATCACCCGCCACGTCCCGATCCTGCACCAGGAGGCCAGCGTGTACGCCCGCGGCGCGCTGGAGACCGACCTCGAGGCCGACGATCCCCGCCGGGTCCGCCTCCGCTGGCATGCCGGCCACGTGACCAGGGACATGCTGCCCCCCTACTCCATCGCACAACGGCTGTACGTGTCGCCGGGGTTCAAGTCGTTCGTCGCCGCCGTCGTCGGTCGACCTCGCGTCTTCGAGTACGCGGATCCGCTGGCCGGGCTGGTGGCCACCGTCCTGCCCCCGGGCGGCTGCTACCCGTGGCACTACGACACCAACGACTACGTCGTGACCATCGTGGTGCAACGGGCCGAGTCCGGCGGCGTCTTCGAGTACCACCGTGACCTGCGACGCCCGGGCGACGAGAACCTCGCCGGCCTGCGGGCGGTGCTCGACGGTCGAGCGGAGCGGCCGGCCGAGCAGGTCGACGGCGCCCCCGGCGACCTCCAGCTGTTCCTCGGCCGCTACTCGCTGCACCGGGTGACCGCCGTCGCCGGCAATCGATCGAGGCACGTGCTGGTCCTGTCGTACGCCGAACAACCGGGGGTGATCGGCCCGGTCGACCGGACGCGATCGGTCTACGGGCGAATCACCGAAGCCCACCTGTTGGCCGAGCAGGCCCGCCTGGCCGACCACGACGGCCTGATCCGGTGACGCTGGCGGTCGGCCCCGAGCCCGCCCCGCCCGGCCCCGGGCCGCCGTCGGTCGACCGCCACCGCCCGGCACCGGCTGCGGTCGATCCGAGCAGGCCAGACGCGTCCGATCTCGAGGCCGGGCGGTTGACCCGACTTCGAGCGGCGATCGAGACCGCCGGCTGCGCTGCCGGGCTCTTCTACGACCCGATCAACATCCGGTACGCAACCGGCACCTCGAACATGCAGGTCTACGGCCTGCACAACCCGTGTCGCTACGCCTACGTGCCCGCCGACGGGCCGGTCGTGTTGTTCGAGTTCAAGGGTTGTGCCCACCTGGCCACCGACCACGCCAACGTCGGCGAGGTCCGCGACGCCGTCAGCTGGTACGACTTCACCGGCGGCGACCGCGTCGACGAGTTCGCCGCGCGGTGGGCGGACGAGATCGTCGCCCTCCTCGGGCCCGATGGCCGCGACCTCGCCGTCGACCGGCTCGATCCCGTCGGACTCGATCGCCTGGTCGGCCACGGCGTGCGGGTCCACGACGGCCAGCGGGTGGCCAACCGGGCGAAGATGATCAAGACGCCGGCCGAGGTCGACGCCATACGCCTCGCCGTCGGGGCCTGCGAATCCGGGCTGGACGAGATGCGGGCTGCGCTGCGGCCCGGCGCCACCGAGAACGAGGTGTGGGCGGTCCTGCACCGGGCCAACATCGCCGCCGGCGGCGAGTGGATCGAGACGAGGCTGCTGACCTCCGGGCCCCGGACGAATCCCTGGTACCAGGAGTGCAGCGGCAAGGTGATCGAGGCCGGCGAGCTCGTCGCCTTCGACACCGACCTGATCGGCATCGGCGGCTACTCGGTCGACATCTCGAGGACCTGGCTGGCCGGCGACGGCACGCCGACCGGCGATCAGCAGCGGCTCTGGGAGCACGCCTCCGAGCAGCTGCGGGACAACACGGCGCTGCTGCGGCCCGGGGCCTCGTTCGCCGAGATCGCCGACCGGGCGACGCGGCCACCGGACGGCGTGCACTCCCTGACCAACGCCGCCGTGGCCCACGGCATCGGGCTGTGCAACGAGTACCCGCTGATCCTGAACCGCGACCACATGGCCGGCGGCGGCTACGACGGGCAGGTCGAGGAGGGCATGGTGCTGTGCGTCGAGGCGCTGGCCGCGCCGCCGGGGGGCCGCGAGGCCGTCAAGCTCGAGGAGCAGGTGGTGATCACGGCGGGCGGGCCACAACCGCTGTCGGCCTACCCACTCGGGCTGACCTGAGCGCCGGTGGTGTCGATGCCCGCCCGTCGAACCGACGCCGCAGGCGGCTACTCGAACCGACGCCGCAGGCGGCTACTCGAACAACGCGTCGACGAACTCGCTCGGCTCGAAGTCGACCAGGTCGCCGACCCCCTCGCCGAGGCCGACCAGCTTGACCGGGATGCCGAGCTCCGACTCGACGGCGAACACGATACCGCCCTTGGCCGACCCGTCGAGCTTGGTCAGCACCACGCCGGTCACGTCGACCGCCTCGGTGAAGACCTGGGCCTGGGACATGCCGTTCTGACCGGTGGTGGCGTCGATGACCAGCAGCACCTCGCTCACGTGGCCGGGCTCCTTGGCCGCCACCCGGCGGACCTTCGTCAGCTCGTCCATGAGGTTCGACTTGTTGTGGAGGCGGCCGGCGGTGTCGGCCAGGACGACATCGCAGCCGCGGGCGGCCGCGGCCTGGACGCCGTCGAAGATGACCGACGACGGGTCGCCGCCCTCGTTGCCCCGCACGATCTCGGCCCCCGACCGCTCGGCCCACGTGGTGAGCTGCTCGGCCGCCGCAGCCCGGAACGTGTCGCCGGCGGCCATCAGCGGCTTGTGGCCATCGTCGGCCAGGCGCTTGCCCAGCTTGCCGATCGTGGTGGTCTTGCCGACGCCGTTGACGCCGACGACCAGCCAGACGTTGGTCTCGCCGTCGGCGATCGTCAGCGAGCGGTCCTTGCCGGCCAGCTCCTCGTGCATCCTGGCCTTCAGCAGCTCCATGACGGCGGCGCCGTCCTCGGCCCCGGCCTCGGAGGCCCGGTCTCGCACGTCCTCGATGAGCCCCATCGCCGTCTTCACCCCGACGTCGGCCCGGATGAGGGCCTCCTCCAGCTCCTCCCAGGCCTCCTCGTCGACCTTGGCCAGCCCGACCAGACCACCGAGATAGCCGGTGAACGCCGAGCGGGCCTTGCCGAGCCGCTCGAAGAACGACGGCTTGACGATGACCTCCGGCTCGACGACGGCCGGCGCCTCGTCGACGACCTCGTCGGTGACCGCCTCGTCGACGACATCGGCAACGTCGGGGGCATCGACCGCAGGCCGCTCGAGGGTGCCGACGCCACCGGACCGGCCGGACGACGCGGCCCGGTCGGCCGCGGCCCCGGCCTGGAGCTCGGCATCACCACGGCGGCGGGTTGCGACGAAGCCGACCCCGGCAACGACCAGGACGACGGCGATCACGATGAGGACGATGATGGCGGTTTCCACCAGGCGATTCTAGTGCCGCGGCGCCCGCAGTCTGTCGGGCCAACGTCGGGGACACGGCGCCGCCAGCCGACCGGGCAGCGGTGTGGGCCTAAGGCTCCCGCTCGCCGAGCACGGCCTCGATCTCGATGAGCTCGCCGTCCCGGACGACCTCGAGCACCACGGTGTCGCCGGCCTGGTTGGCCAGCACCAGCCCGGCCAGCTCGAGCATCTCGCTCACCGGGGCGCCGTCGAGGCTGAGCACCCGATCACCGGTCCGCAGGCCGGCCGACTCGGCCGCCGAGTCCTCGGTGATCTCGGTCAGCAGCACGCCGACCTCGCCGTTCGGCGGCTCCTCGCCGCGGACCCCGAGGAACCCCGGCTCGATCGGGAGTCCGGCCGAGAGCAGGTCGGCGATGCGGACCGCGGTGTCGATCGGGATGGCGAAGCCGACGCCGACGTTGGTCGAGGTGAACCCGTCGGTCTGGATCGACGTGTTGATCCCGATGACCCGGCCGAAGCGGTCGGCCAGCGCCCCGCCCGAGTTGCCCGGGTTGATCGGTGCGTCGGTCTGGATCATGGCGACGACGCTGGTCTCGGTGTTGGGGATCGGCCGGTCGACGGCCGACACGATGCCCTGGGTCACCGACTGCTGCAGGTCGAACGGCGAGCCGATGGCCACCGCCAGCTGCCCGACCTGTGGCTTCACTCCGGTGGCCAGCTCCGCCCGGGGCAGGGCCTCGTCGGTCTCGACCCGGACGACGGCGACGTCGGTGGCCGGATCGGTGCCGACGATCTCGGCCGGCAGCACCCGACCGGTCGACAGCGTGACCGTCAGGTTCGTCGCCCCCTCGATCACGTGGAAGTTGGTGAGGACGAGGTTGTCGTCGTACAGCACGCCCGAGCCGAGCCCGATACCGGTCTCGAGCTTCACCACCGCCGGCCCGAGCACCTGGGCGACGAACGCCGCCGGCTCGATGTCGGCCGGCGGCTCCTCGAGCGGGGCGGGGGCGGTGCCACGGATCTCGGGGGCGGTCGTCGGCGTCGGGGACGGCGACGAGGACGAGGTGGCGGTCGGCGTCGGGGCCGCCGCGGTCTCGCCGTCCTCGGCCAGCCCGATCCGGGCCGCGCCGAACCCGGCGGCGGCGATCAGGCCGCCGGCCAGGAAGGCGACCAGGGCCCGCCACCCCCACCGCGCGCCGGCGCTCGCCTGGGCCGCAGGGGCATCGATCTCGGAGGGCGGGGCCACCGGCGGCAGGTAGCGGGCGGGACCGGCGCCGGCGGCCGTCGGCGGCGCAGTCGGCGTGGCCCCGAACGGCGACCAGCCGTTGCTGGGGATCGAGGGGGGCGGACCGGCCGGGGTCTGGGCGGTCGGCGGCCGTGCGACGATCGACGGGCCAGCCGGTGACGGCGTTGCCGGTCGGCCGGCCGGCGGGGCGGCGATCGTGGCCGGTGGCGCACCGATCGGCGCCGGCAGCGGGGCGGACGGAGCCGGCGGCGCCGGGGTCGGGGCGGACCGAGCCGGCGGCGGTGGTGTCGGGCGCAACGGCGATGGGCTCGACGACGGCATCGGGCCCGATGGTGCAGCCCCCGATGGTGCGGTCGGCGACGGGCGGGCGGCAGAGATCGGGGTCGGGGTGGCATCACCCGCTCGAGTCGGCGAGGCGCCGGGGGTGTCGGCCGGCGGCGGAGCGGCAGACGACGACGGCCGACCGGAGAACCAGCCACCGGGCTCGGCCTCGGGCGACGGCTCGGTTGGCGAGCCATCGGGCTCCGTCATCGCCGTCCACCTCCGTTCATGGCTCCAACACTACCGATGGACCCCAGGGTCATGCCCAAGCGGGAGGTCGAGCGAACGTCGCTCGCCCGCCCCGACCGTCACCGATCCTCGGTCAGCCGGGGGCGGAGGGGACCAGCACCTCCCGTCGGCAAGCGAAGCGAGAAGGTTGAGCCGAAACCGGGTTCGGAGGCCACGGTGACCTCGCCGCCATGGCGCTCGACGACGTGACGGACGATGCTGAGCCCGAGCCCGGATCCGCCGTTCGAGGTCGCCCCCCGCCAGAAGCGATCGAAGGCCAGCTCCTGCTCCTCGTCGGTCAGGCCTGGCCCGTCGTCGCTGACCGAGACGACGACGCGGTCCCGATCGACCGTCACCGCGACCCGGACGGTGCTCGACGGCGGCGCGGCCTTGATCGCGTTGGACACCAGGTTTCCGATCGCCCGCCGCAGGGCCGACGGGTCGCCCCGAACCGTCGTGGCGGCCTGGCCCCGTGCGGTCACGGTGACCTTCCGCTGGCGGGCCGTCGCCCGGTAGTCGTCGACGACCTCGGCGGCCAGCGCCGTCAGATCGACCTCCTCCAACGCCAGGTCCGGTACCCCACTGCGGGCCTGCACGAGCAGCGTCTCGACCAGGTTGGTCATCCGCTCGGCCGACCGCTGCGCCACCTCGGCCGAGCGCCGCAGGTCCTCGTTCGTCGCGTTCGGATCGGAGAGGGCCAGATCCAGGTTGGTCCTGGCCACCGCCAGCGGGTTGCGCAACTCGTGCGATGCGTCCTGCACGAACCGTCGCTGGTCCTCGAAGCCGGTCTCCAGACGGTCGAGCATGGCGTCGAACGTGTCGGCCAGGCCCTTGAGCTCGTCGTCCGGGCCGGGGAGCGCGATCCGGCGCGAGAGATCGGACGCGGTGATGTCCCTGGCCACCCGGGTCATCCGGTGAACCGGGCGGAGGGCCAGGCCGGCCACCCACCAGCTCGTGCCGAACGACACGACGAACAGGGCGGCGAGCGCCCCGATCGAGCCGCGCTTGAGGTTGTCGAGGGTCTGGAGGTACGAGTTGTACTCGACGAGCTCGACCAGGGTTTCCCTGGCCGTGAAGTTGACCGTGACCGGCTGGCCGGTGCGGGGGTCGCGCCACTGGACCTGCTGGCCCATCAGCTGGGGCTCGTCGAGCCGCTCGAGCTGCCAGAGGTAGATCCCGCCGATGAGCATGCTGCCGGTGACAAACAGCGAGAGCGCGTAGAACAGCGACAGCCGGAAGCGGATCGACTGGCTCCAGCGGGGCGCGACGACCACGACGTCCGACCTCCGCCGGCTAGGCCGCCGGCGCCACGAACCGGTAGCCGGACCCGATCACGGTCTCGATCAGCGTCTGGCCGGTGGCGGCGGCCAGCTTGCGGCGGAGCGTTCCGACGGTGACCCGGGCGGTGTTGGTGAAGGGGTCGAGCATCTCGTCCCAGACGTGCTCCAACAGGCGCTCCTGGCTCAGGACCTCGCCCTCGTTGGCCATGAAGTAGCGCAGCAAGGCGAACTCCTTGGTGGTGAGATCGATCGGTTGGTCTTCCCAGGAGACGAGCTGGCGGGCCGAGTCGAGTGCGAGCCGTCCGGCGATCAGCACTGCGTCGCCGCCGGTCGTCTCCCGTCTCAGCAATGTACGGACGCGAGCCGAAAGCTCTGGTAAAGCGAAGGGCTTGACGAGGTAGTCGTCGGCGCCGTCGTCGAGGCCGCGGACCCGTTCCTCGATCGAGTCACGGGCGGTGACCATGAGGATGCGGGTGGTCGGCTCGAACATGGCATCGGTGCGGATCCGGCGGGTGACCTCGAGGCCGTCGATGTCAGGCAGGGTCAGGTCGAGCAGCACGAGGTCGTAGGGATTGACCAGCAGCCTGTCGAGCGCGTCCTGGCCGGCGTTGGCCACGTCGACCGCATAGCCCTCCCGCCGCAGCGACCGGGCGATGGCGTCGGCCAGGTCCTCCTCGTCATCGACAACCAGGATGCGCATTGGCCCGAGGGTACCGGGCGCCGTTCCCGGGGTCGTGTCCCGCCATCGCGCCGGTCGTCGCCCGGCTTTCCCCCGGCTTTCGTCGGCTCGACCCACAATCGGCCCGCTGGCGGCCAGAATGGGAGACCCGACGATTGGCAGCCCCGAACGGCAACCCGACGACGGGCACCGCCAGCGACGACCCCGGCCCCGGGGAGGGACATGGACGACAACACGACGGCTGCGATCGAGCTCGAACGGGTCCTGTTCGAGATCAAGAAGGTGATCGTCGGCCAGGACCACATGGTCGAGCGGCTGCTCGTCGCCCTGCTGGCCCGGGGTCACATCCTGCTGGAGGGCCTGCCCGGGCTGGCCAAGACCCTGGCGGTGTCGACGCTGGCGACGTCGATCGGCGGCAGCTTCGTCCGCCTCCAGTTCACCCCCGACCTGTTGCCATCCGATCTGATCGGCACCCGGATCTGGCGGGCATCGGACGAGCGCTTCGACATCGAGTGGGGCCCCGTCTTCGCCAACCTGCTGCTGACCGACGAGATCAACCGGGCCCCGGCCAAGGTCCAGTCGGCCCTGCTCGAGGTGATGGCCGAGCGCCAGGTGTCGATCGGTGGCCAGACCCGCCCGCTCCCCGCACCGTTCCTGGTGCTGGCCACCCAGAACCCGGTCGAGTCCGAGGGCGTCTACACGTTGCCCGAGGCCCAGCGCGACCGGTTCCTGATGAAGGTGATCGTCGGCTACCCCTCCCCGACCGAGGAGCTGGAGATCGTCCGCCGCGTCGGGGTGAGCGTGCCCGAGGCGTCGACCGTCATGTCGCTCGACGAGCTGCAGCAGTACCAGGACGCCGCCGATCGGGTCTTCGTCGACTCGGCGGTGGCCCAGTACGCCGTCGACCTGGTGATGGCCACCAGGGAGCCCCAGCTCCGTGGCCTGCCCGAGCTCGAGCCGCTGATCGAGTTCGGGGTCAGCCCACGGGCCACCCTCGGCCTGGTCTCGGCATCGCGGGCGCTGGCGGTGCTGCGGGGCCGGTCCTACGTCGTGCCCCAGGACGTGTTCGACGTGGCCCGTGACGTGCTGCGCCACCGGCTCATGCTGAGCTACGAGGCGCTGGCCAAGGGCCTGAGCGCGGACGACGTGCTCAACCGGATCCTCGCCGTCGTTCCGGCCGCCGCGGTCACCCCGGTACAGCCGGAGCGGGCGGCCACCCGGGCGGAGCCGGCGGGGGTGGCCCCACCCCCGTCCCCGGCCCCGGCCCCGACCACGACGGCGAGCGAGGCGCTGAGCGGGGCCGGCCCGTCCCCGGCGACCGGTCCGGTCGGCGGGGTGCCGATCGACGCCCCGCCACCGGGCGAGGCACCGGCGCCAGGGGCCATCGCCGGCGAGCCGACGCTCATCGACCCGGCCCCGACCGACGCCCCGGCCGGGGAACCGCCTCCGCCCGGCGCCCCGCCGACCGGCATCGGCGACGGCGACCAGTCGGGGCGCTGACGGTGCGGTTGCGCCGACGTCGGCCGGACTCGGCCGACGCGTCCGAGGCGGTGGTGACCGGGCCGCCGGCGATCGGGGCCGAGCCGCCACCACGGCCCGAGCTGGTCGGCACGTCGAGGTCGACGCCGAACGCACCGCCCTCCCCGACCGGCGGCGACGGTCTCGGCCTGGCCAGTCCCGTCGACGGCTCGACCAGGGAGGTGCTCCGCCGGCTCGAGCTCGAGGTCACCCGCCGACTCGACGGCCTGTTGCACGGCGACCATCGCGGCCTCGTGCCCGGGCACGGCACCGAGCTGGGCGAGACCCGCCGGTACGCGCCGGGCGACGACGTTCGCCGGATCGACTGGAACGTGACCGCCCGCCTGTCCGAAGCCCACATCCGCGAGACGATCGCCGAGCGGGAGCTGCAGACGTGGCTGCTGGTCGATCGCTCGTCGCGGCTCGACTTCGGCACCGCCCGCTGCGAGAAGCGCGACCTGGCCCTCGCCGGAGCGGCCGCGGTCGGCTTCCTCACCAGCCGCGACGGGAACCGGATCGGTGCGGTGCTGGCCGGCCGGGGCGAGCCGCAGATCGTGCCCGCCCGCGGCTCCCGCAAGCACCTGCTCCACCTCCTCCACCAGATCGCCGAGACACCGCACGACGACAACAGCGGTGTCACCGATCTCACCGAGGGCCTGGCCCGACTCTCGTCGGTCGCCGGCCGCCGTGGCCTGTTGGCCATCATCTCCGACTTCCAGGTCGCACCCGGCTGGGAGCAGGCGGTGGCCGTCGCCGCCCGCCGTCACGACGTGCTGGCCGTCCAGGTCACCGATCCACGGGAGTACGAGCTGCCGAACGTCGGCCTGATCACGGTGCGCGACCCCGCCACCGGGCTCGAGCGGGAGATCCGCACCGGCAAGGCGTCGGTCAGGCGGGCCTTCGCCGACGCCGCGGCGGAGCGACAGCGCCACATCGAATCGACGTTCCGGGCCGCCGGGGTCGACCACCTGCTGCTGTCGACCGAGCGGGAGTGGCTCGACGACCTCGTCGGCTTCGTGGCCCGCCGTCGTCATCGGCTGGCCGCCGGGGCCGGACGAGCGAGCGGGGCCCGACCGTGACGCTGCTGACGCCGTGGCGGCTCGTGTTCCTGGCCGCGGTGGCCGCGCTCGCCCTGCTGTACGTCCTCATGCAGCGGCGGCGCCGCACCTACGCCCTCCGCTTCGCCGCCTCCGACCTGTTCGACTCGGTTGCCCCGCAGAGCCCCGGGTTCCGACGGCACGTGCCGGCGACGGTGTTCCTGGTTGCGCTGGCCACGCTGGTGGTGGCCTTCGCCCAGCCGGCCCGCCAGATCCGGGTCCCACGCGAGCGGGCGACGGTGATCGTCGCCATCGACGTCTCCCTGTCGATGCAGGCCACCGACGTCGACCCCGACCGCCTGCAGGCGGCACAGGAGGCCGCCATCCGATTCGTCGAGGAGCTCCCCCCGACGCTGAACGTCGGGGTGGTGTCCTTCGCCGGCACCGCGGCCGTGCTCGTCTCGCCGACCCGCGATCGGCTCCCGGTCCAGAACGCCATCGAGAACCTGCGTTTGGCCGAGTCGACGGCGATCGGCGAGGCGATCTTCACCTCGCTCGACGCCCTGGCCAACGCCCCGGCGGACGGCAGCGACGAGCTACCGCCGGCCAGGATCGTGCTGCTGTCAGACGGGGAGACCACGGTCGGCCGACCGGACGGGGCGGCGGTGGCTGCGGCCAGGGAGGCCGGCGTGCCGGTTTCGACGATCGCCTTCGGCACGGCCGACGGCACGATCGTCTACGACGACCCGACCACCGAGCAGGTGGAGAACCAACGCATCCCGGTGCCCGTCGGCGAGGACAACCTGCAGGCCATCGCCGACGACACCGGCGGTGCCTTCTTCTCGGCCGCGTCGCTGGAGGAGCTGGAGGCGGTCTACACCGACATCGGGTCCGCCGTCGGGTTCGAGACGATCGACCGGGAGATCACCGACTGGTTCGTCGCCGGCGGGCTCGTCCTGCTGGCCCTGGCCGCCGGCTTCAGCCTGGTGTGGTTCCAGCGACTGCCCTGAGCCCGACCGCAGCACCGTGGGTACGACGAGATCGCAGACGTCCACCCCCTGATCCACCCCGACTGGGACGCGGCGATCGCGGCACCGGCACCCAGGCGCTGGGCCTCGCCGCCACCGGTCATCGGGTGACGGCGTCCGGCCTGCGGCCGGCGCGGTTGCCCGGGCCAGGCGGGAGGCCGAGGCCAGGGGGCTCGACAGCGCCCGCTCGGTCGCCGACATGGCCGTCTGCGACGAGCACCACGGCGACGGCCCCGACGTGGTGCCGACCGCCGACAACTCGCTCCCCCCCACCGGCCGCCCGATGGGGGTGCCGGCCGCCCTGCGAGGGTTCCGGGGGTGCCTCCGTCCCGGCGGCGGTCGTCGACGGTGCGGGTCAGGCCGGCCGGGCCAGCGACGCCGGTCGGCCGACGTCGGCCGGGGCCAGCTCGATCGCCAGCAGATCGGCCAGGGCGTCGACGATCTGGGGATGACGGTCGCCGGTCGACCGGATGACCGAGGTGGTGTCGGGAAGCGGCGGCAGCCCGGCGGACGGGCCCCAGGGCTGCAGCCGGTCGGTCATCTGCCAGCGGGGAATGATGCCGACCCCGAGCCCGTCCTCGATGGCGGCGATCACGGCCGCCGTCGTCGGGACCGACAGGGCGATCCGGTACTCGATGCCGGCGTCGGCCAGCTGATCCTCCCCGAGCGACCGCCACCGGCACTCGGCGCCGTAGGTCACGATGGGCACCATGCCGGACTCGTAGGGGCAGGCGGCGCTGCTCACCCACACGAGCGGGTCGCACCACAGCACCCGGTCGTCCTGGCGGACGTCCTCGGCCAGGACCTGCAGGATGGCCAGGTCGACCTGCCCACCCTCGACCCACTCGCGGATGTTCCAGCCCCGATCGATGAGGAGGTCGACGTCGACCCCCGGGTTGACCCGACGGAACGAGCCGAGCACGGCGGTCATGCAGGACACGTCGCTGTCGATGTCGGCGGCCACCTTGACATCGCCGGTCAGGTCGGCGCTGCCGAGACTCCTGGCGATGCGGTCGTGGGTCTCGACCACCGTCCTGGCGTCGTCGAGGATGGCCCTCGCCGCCCGGGACGGGCGGATCGATCGGCCATCGCGGACGATCAGCTCCTGGCCGACGTGGTCCTCCAACCGCTTCATCCGCCAGCTCACGGCGGACCGGCTGAGGTGCAGGGCCTCGGCGGCCCGGGTGATCGAGCCGTGCTCGACCACGATCAGGAGCGCTCGGAGGGCCTCGACGTCGATCTGGAGCGGCGACTGGACGGGCTGGACCATGTCCCGATGGTGACAGACTGACACGTTAAGAGTCAACAAGTGTCGCTTGAGTCACGCACGCGGACGTCTCAAACTGCAGGTATGGCACGACACGACCCCACCCCCCTCGTCCCCGGCGACAACGACAACGACCACCGCTCCCGACCGAACACCTGCCTCTGGCGTGATGCCTTCGGCCCCGGCTACGCCGTCGGCCCGTCGAGTCGACTCGTCGACTACGTCTGCCGGGCGTCCGACGCCGGGTCGGCCTGCTGATCCCGCAGATCGATCTCGCCGTCGAGGTCGACGACGTCGACCGCCGACATCCGCCCGGCGGTGGCGTCGAGGGCCGACCGCTGGCCGACCCGCCGCTCGTCCACCTTCTCGGTGACCACCTTCGACGACCCGCCGGGCTTCATCGACACGCCGTAGAGCACGTCGGCCGCCTCCATCGTCCGCTTCTGGTGGCTGACGATGATCAGCTGGGCCTCGGAACGGAACTCCTCGACCAGGGCCAGGAACCGGGACAGGTTCATGTCGTCGAGGGCGGCCTCGACCTCGTCCATCACGTAGAACGGTGACGGTCGGCTGCGGAACACGGCGAACAGGAAAGCCAGCGCGACCAGCGAGCGCTCCCCGCCGGACAGCAGCGACAGCTTCTTCACGTTCTTGCCCGACGGCTTGGCCTCGATCTCGATCCCGCAGTTGAGGATGTCCTCGCTGTTGAGCAGCTTCAGCTCGCCCTTGCCACCCGGGAACAGGGTCTGGAACAGGTTGGTGAAGTTGGTCGACACGTCGGCGTAGGCGGCGCTGAACACGCCGACGATCTCGGCGTCGATCGAGCGGATCAGCTTGTGCAGGTCGCGGCGGGCCGACTTCACGTCGTCGAGCTGGCCCTGGAGGAAGTCGTGGCGCTCCTTCAGCTCCTCGAACTCCTCGAGGGCGAGCGGGTTGATCGCCCCCATGATCTTCAGCTCGCGCTCCAGATCCCGGACCCTGGCCTCGGGGCTGGTGCCGTCCGGCAGCTCGGGACACGGGGCGGCCATCGCCGCCTCCGGGTCGGTGTCGAGCTCGCGCCGGACCGCCTCGACGAGGGCCTCGAGCTTCACCCGGTACTCGGTCTCGGCCAGCTCCAGTCGGGTCCGGCGCTCCCGCAGCTCGGTCAGCTCCTTCTCGGCCGCCGCCCGCTCGCCCCTGGTGGTCGACAGGTCGGCCGCCACCCGGCGGGCCGCCTCCGACTGGGCCCGCTGCTCGGTCTCCAGCACGCCGGTCCAGGCCGTCACCGTCCGCTGGTTGGCCAGCAGACGATCGTCCAGGGCCTGCACGGCGCCGAGCGATGCCTCGATGCGCTCGCGGCGGACCCGGGCCCGCTCCCGCTCGCGGACCAGGCGCTCGAGCCGGCCCTCGGTCTCGTGCTGGCGGGCCCGCAGCGAGTCGCGCCGCTCCTCGAGGGCGGCGATGCGGACCTCCAGCTCGGTCCGGCGGGACGACACCGCCTTGGCCCGCTCCTCCAGCGTCGAGCGCGACTCCCGAAGGGCCTCGGCCCGGTTCCGCTGCGCAGCCTCTTCGGACTCGACCGCCGGCAGCTCGTCGAGCAGCCGGCGCAGCTCGGCCGCATCGGCCTGCTTGCGGTGGAACACGGCCGCCCGCTGGTCGACCAGCTGGGTCCGGTCGTCGGCCAGCGAGGTGAGCTCGACCTCGCCCCGGTCGCGGGTCATCGTGGCCCGCTCGATCTCGTTGCGGGCGTGCTGGAGCTCGCCCTCCAGGCGCTTGCGCTCACCCTGGGCGTGGCGGTGGGCGTGGCGGGCGTTGGCCACCCGGTCGGCCTGGGTGGTGGCGGCCTCGGCCGATTGCTCCCGTTGGGCGACCGCCTCCTCGAGCGCGGCGCCGGTCGCCCCGGACGAGCCCTGCCGCAGGCGCCAACCCCGACGGCTGAACCGGTCGCCGTCACGGGTCACGAACACCGAGTCGGGGCGGGCGAGGATGGCATCGATCGAGTCCTGCCACCGGCCTGGCAGGGCCACGGCATCGGCCAGGAGGGCGTCGAGCAGTGGGCCGACGTCGGGGCGGAGCGGCCGCACGTGGTCGCGAACCGGTGCGCCGCCGACCACGGCCGGCGGCGACGGGACGTCGGGCGCACCACCGGACCCGGCCGCAGCGAGGTCGGGTCCGAGGCCGAGGGCCAGGACGGCGCCGGTGAGGTCCCGTTGGTCGAGGGTGGCCAGCGCCGAGCGGGCGGCGGCCGGGCCGTCGACCACGACGGCCGACAGCGCGTCGCCGATGGCGGCTTCGACCGCCGGCTCCCAGCCGTCGTCGACGGCGACGAGGTCGAGCAACGTACCGAGCACGCCCTGCTGGTCGGCCAGCGCCTCGGCACCGGCCCGGACCCTGGCCTCGTCGAGGGCCTGGGCCAGCGCCTCGGCCCGGGCCTGCCAATGGCTGGCCTCGGCGTCGAGCCGGCGCTGGTCCTCCTGGAGGGCGGCCAGCTCGGACTCGGTGCGCTCGACGTCGCCGTCGGCGGCGGCGAGGGCCCGCTCGAGCCGGGGTAGCCGGGGCTCCTGGGCCGACAGCAGCTCGACGGCCCGGTCTCGGGTGTCGGTTGCGCCGGCGACCCTGGCGTCGATGGCCTCGATCCGGCTCGTGAGCCGGGCCAGCTCCTGCTCGTTCCGCTCGGAGGTGGTGCCGAGGGCCTCGACCTGGGCCCGCAGCTCGGCCGCCCGGCTCGGGCTCGGGGCCAGCGTGTCGCCCCACTGGCTGTCGAAGCTCAGCTGCTCGTTGGTCAGCTCGGCCTCGGAGGTCTCCAGCTCGGCGAACTCGGGCCGGGTGGCGTCGAGGTCGGCCGAGGCAACGGCCAGCTCGGCGGTGATGCGGGCCGACTCGGCCTCCAGGTTGGCGACCAGGCCGTCGTCGACGGCGCTCTGCAGCTCACCCTCGAGTCGGGTCCGGCGCTCGGCGACGACGTTGAGCTGACCCCGGATGCGCTCGCCGAGGCTCTTCGATCGGCTCAGCACCTCGGCGACGTCGGAGGCGCCGAGGGCCGACAGCTCCGATTCGCCCTGGAGCACCCGGGCGTCGAGGCGAGCGAGCAGGCCGGACAGGTCGGACTCCCGCTCGTCGTACTCCAGCTGCTGGCGGCGGCCCGCCTCCAGCTGCCCGGTCAGCGCCGTCAGCTCGCGGCCGGCCAGGTGGGTCTTGAGCTCGCCGAGCTCGGCCACGACGAGGCCGTGGCGCCTGGCGGCCTCGGCCTGGCGCTCGAGCGGCTTGATCTGGCGGCGGACCTCGCGCACCAGGTCCTGGAGCCTGGCCAGGTTCTCGCCGGTGGCGGCGAGCCGGCGCTCGGCCCGCTCGCGACGCTTGCGGAACTTGAGGACCCCGGCCGCCTCCTCGATGATCCCCCGCCGCTCCTCCGGCCTGGCGTTGAGGACCGCATCGATCCGGCCCTGCGACACGATGATGTGCTGCTGGCGACCGACGCCCGAGTCGGACAGCAGCTCCTGGATGTCGAGCAGTCGGCAGCCGACGCCGTTGATGGCGTACTCCGACTCGCCCGAGCGGAAGAGGGTCCGGGTGATCGTGACCTCGTTGAACTCGATGGGCAGGAGCCCGTCGGCGTTGTCGATGGTGAGCGACACCTCGGCCCGGCCGAGCGCCTTGCGAGCGGCGGTGCCGGCGAAGATCACGTCCTCCATCTTCTGGGAGCGGACGGCGCTGGGAGCCTGGGCGCCGAGCACCCAGGCCATGGCGTCGACCACGTTCGACTTGCCCGAGCCGTTCGGGCCGACCACGACCGTGATCCCCGGCTCGAGGGCCAGCTCGGCGGGGTCGGCGAAGGACTTGAAGCCCTTGATGGTCAGCGCTTTCAGGAACACTCGATCACCCGCTCAGCACGCGGGCCGCCCGGCGACGACCCGCAGTCGGAACCACTCGATCCTAGGCTGCACGCGCCCCTCGCAGGTGGAGGCGTCGACGCCGACGACCGGACCGGGGCCGGCCGGCCGGTGGTCAGCCGATGGCTCGGAGGCGGGCTCGCACGTACTTGGCGGCCGACCGGAAGTGGCTCGGGCCGGCCGACTCGGCCCACCGGCCGGGCGGCCAGTGGTTGTTGCCGCCGGCCATCGGCCCGCCGTAGAGGTCGTCGTCGGTGGCCGCCTCCAGGAGGGCGACCAGCCGCCGGTTGGCCTCGTCGAGCTGGGCCCGTGCCTCCGGCCAGCCGAGGTCCCGCTGACGGGCCCGCAGGTCGGCGTTGTACCGGGGCAGCTCGTTCCACTTGTAGCCCTCGGCCGGCAGGTGGACCTCCCGCCCGGCCAGCCCGTCGCGGTACCAGCCGAGGAAGAGCCCGATCCAGTGGGCCCGGTGGGCGACGACGTCCTTGATCGACGTGTCGTCGTCGTCCGGGGCCAGGGCGACGGCGTCGGGGATGCCGTCGAGCAGGGCGGTCAGCTTGGCGTACTCGCGGTTGGTGACGGCGAGGAGCTCGTCCCTACTCGCGGCGGCCGGCATGGGCGCGCACTCTACTGCGACGTCTCGCCGCAGTCGAGACTCGGGCTGATCCGAGGCGAAGCCTCGATCACACCTGGGTGTTGCAGAAGTAGACGACCTGGTGCTTGAAGCTGGTCTTGCGGATCGGCTCACGGGAGCGCGGGCTCAGCTCGCCCGCCTTGCCGTAGACCGCGAGGTGCTCGCCGAACTCGCCGTGGGTGCCGGTGAGGTCGGTGAACGGTCGGTCCTCGAGCGAGGTGCCCCGGTACTTGATCGCGTCGTGGAGGATCCCGACGACCGACCGGTAGAGCCGGCGGATCTCCTGGGTCGACAGCTCGGCCGAGACCCGGTCGTGGCGGAGGCCGGCATCGAACAGGATCTCGTTCGAGTAGATGTCACCGATCCCGACGAACACCTCGGGGTCGGTGAGCAGCAGCTTGAGCGGGGCCTTGTGGGCCAACATCATGCGACCGAAGTCGACCCACGAGAGCGGGTTCTCCAACAGGTCGAGCCCGGTCTCGTCCGGGCCGGGGAGCACCTCGTCGAGCTGCTCGTCGGCAACGACCTGCAGGGTGCTGGTGCCCTTGCGATCGGCGAACCGCAGGTCACCGCCCTGGGTGAAGGTGATGACGGCGGCGATGTCGTCGGCCTTGGCGTCCTTGGTCGCCGTCCGCTCGAGCCGACCGTTCTCGCCGAGCGTGATCACGATCGTGTGCTCGTTGTCGAGCCGCAGCAGCAGGTACAGCCCTCGGCGCTCGGCGGTGACGACCTTCGCCCCGATGAGGTTGCGACCGAAGTCCTTGCGCTGCTTGATGCCGACAAGCGGCTTCAGCACCGCAGCCTCGACGCTCTTGATCTTGCGGCCGGCCGTCTCCCGCTCGAGATCGCGACGCAGTGTCTCGATCTCCGGGAGCTCAAGCGTGGTCATCGGACAGCTCTCCAATCTGATATCGACGGTCGAGCGGCTCGGCGATCGCATCCGAGGGCACCGATCGGCGCCCGGAGGTGGTCATCGGACAGCTCACCATCAATCTGGTCTCGACGGTCGAGCGGCCGGTGATAGGGACCGAGGGCACCGATCGGCGCTCGGACGTGGTCATCGGACAGCTCACCATCAATCGCGTCTCGGCGGTCGAGCGGCCCGGTGATCAGGACCGAGGGCGCCGGTTGGCGACTCAGGCGTGGTCATCGGACAGCTCCCCGTTCTCGACGAGGGTCATGACCGCCGTGTAGGCGGATCGGGCCGCAACCTGCTCGGCCCGCTTCTTCGAGGTGCCGGCGCCGTGGCCTCTGGCCACGCCGTCGACGATGGTCACGGCGGTGAACCGCTTGTCGTGATCCGGCCCGGAGCCACTGATCTCGTACACCGGGGTGCCGAGCGACAATCGGGCGGTCAGCTCCTGCAGCTGGGTCTTGTAGTCCTTGCGACCGGGCTGCTCGGCCGCCTCGACGATGGCGTCGTGGGTGAGGTCGAGGATCACCTGCCGGGCCGCCATCCAGCCGCCGTCGACGTAGACGGCGCCGAACAGCGCTTCGAGCGCGTCGGCCAGGATCGACTCCTTCTCCCGGCCGCCCGACTGGTCCTCGCCCTTGCCGAGGCGCAGCAGCTCGCCGACGCCGAGCCCGGCGCCCAGCTCGGCCAGGGTGATCGTGTTCACCACCGAGGCCCGCAGCTTGGCCAGCTGCCCCTCGGGCAGCGAGGTGTACGAGGTGTAGATGTAGTCGGTCACGACCAGCCCGAGCACCGAGTCGCCGAGGAACTCCAGCCGCTCGTTCGAAGCCGTGGCCGGATTCTCGGCGCAGTAGCTCCGATGGGTCAGGGCGAGCGTCAGCAACCCCTGGTCGCTGAAACGGTGGCCCAACCGTTCGCAGAACGCCTCGAGCTGACGACCACTGCTCAGGATTCGTCTCCGACTTTGCCGTGGACGTAGTCGACCGCATCCCGGACGCTCTTCAGGTCCTGGAGGTCCTCGTCGTCGATGCGGAAACCGACCGTCCGCTCGCCCAGCTCCTCCTCGAGCGCCTCGACCAGCTCGATCAGGGCCAGCGAGTCGGCCTCGAGATCGTCGGCGAAGGAATCGCCCTCGCGGATCTGGTCAGGCTCGATCTCGAGAATGTCGGACAGTCGGTCGCGAATCAGCTCGAACACCTCGTTGCGCGTCATCGGTGACTGCTCCATGTGGGTTTCAGCCGGCATGCTCGGACTCCTCGAACCAAGCCCAGACGGGGCGAGGCCACACGACGTCGGGGCACTGCTCACCCTTGCCGACGGGAGCCAGAGGCCGGTCCTCGGGCTCGACAAATGGCAGAAGGCACGCCCAACGTCGGCGGTAGTTTACCAAAGAACCGTTGTTCTTTGGGTGTTTGACCAGGTGAGGGGCCTGTGGAGCGCTCCACCGGCTGGATCAGGCGGTCTCTCAGGGTGCCGGAGCGCCGACCGCCTGGCGGATCGCATCGAGAATCCCGGCCCGAGCCATCTCGTCTGCTGTTTGAATCGCGTTCGCAATCGTCGATTGTGATGAAGACCCGTGGGCGATCAGGGTGACACCCCGGGTCCCCAGCAGCATGGCGGCACCCGTCCTGCTGGCGTTGAACACGCCGTCGTAGAGGGGGTCGAGCGCCTCGCCGATGACGCCGTCGAGCCCGGCCAGCTCGGCCCGATCGGCCAGGGCCCGCCTGGTCGACGCCTTGAAGATGTCGAACCCGCCCTCGAGCGACTTCAGGGTGACGTTGCCGGTGAACCCGTCGCAGACCACGACATCGGCCAGGCCGGCCATCAGGTCACCGCCCTCGATGTTGCCGACGTAGGACGCCCCGCAGGCCTCCGCCCACTCCGGCTCCTCCAGCAGCTCGCAGGCCTCCTTGACGAGGCTGTTGCCCTTGCCGGCCTCTTCACCGATGGTGAGGATGGCGACCCGGGGCCGCTCCAGGTCGAAGCGGTGGCGGGCGTAGGCGGTGCCGAGCCGGGCGAACTGCACGAGCCACTCGGGTTGGCAGTCGGCGTTGGCGCCACAGTCGAGCAGGGTCGTCGGGGTCGAGCCGAGCACGGGGAAGGGCACGGCGATCGCCGGCCTGGCCACGCCCTTGATCCGCCCCATCCGCAGCAGCGAGGCGGCCATCGCCGCACCGGTGTTGCCGGCGCTCAGCAGGGCGGACGCCCGCCCGTCGCGGACCGCCTCGGCCGCCCGGACGATCGACGAGTCCTTCAGCCGGCGGACCGCCTTCGCCGGGTCGGCGCCCATCTCGACCACCTCGGTGGCCGGCTCGATCGGCAGGCCCCCGGTGTCGCCGAGCCGATCGGGGTCGCCGACCAGCAGCACCGGGGTGCCGTGGCTCTCGGCCGCCTCGATGGCGCCGCGAACCACGATCTCGGGGGCCTCGTCGCCCCCCATGGCGTCGACTGCGACCGGCAGGTGGTCGTCGCCCGCCGGGCGGTCGGATCCGTTGTCGCTCATCGCCGAGCGATGCGCTGCGAGCGAGCGCCGTGTCGGCGGTCCTCCTGCGTCCTTGCCAGCGCCGCCAGCCACACGGGCAGACCCGTGCGAACGTTGCTGGTCACGGCGCTAGGCGACGTCGATGGCCTGACGGCCCTTGTACCAGCCGCAGCTGGGACACACCCGGTGGGGCAGCTTCGTGGCCCCGCAGCGATCGCAGGTGCTCTTCGACGGAGCGCTGAGCTTCCAGGCCGAGGCCCGGCGACTCCTGGTCTTCGACTTCGACTTCTTCTTCTTGGGAACAGCCATGATGTCAACCTGGACAAGCGCTCGTCAGAGGCCCAGCGCCTTGATGGGCCAGCACCACAGACTACCCAGCGGCTGGCGGTCCTCCACCGGGCGGCGACGATCGTCGGCCGGGGCGGCTCGGGCTAGTTGTCGCCGAGCCGGAGCTCGTCGAGGGCGGCCCAACGGGGATCGCGAGGCGGTTCGTCGTCGCCACCGGCCGACGCCGGCTCCTCGGCCAGGTCGATCTCGGTCCTCGCCGGGTACCGGTCCGGGTCGGGCCCGGGGCAGTCCTGGCGACACAGCGGAGCCAGCGGCAACGACAGCACGACGGCCTCGCGGACGAGCGGGACGAGGTCGATCTGGTCGCCGTCGAGCGGTAGCAGGTCGGAGTCGTCCGGGGCACCGACCTGGAAGATCTCGTCGATCTCGACCTCGAGCTCGCCACCGGTCAGCTCCAGGCAGCGGCGGCACTCCCCCTCCCAGCCGAATCGGACGTGCCCGTGCACGGACACGCCACGCTCGATCGACTCGACCGTGACCTCGCCGACGACCGGGCCGTCCGTCGTCGACGACGCCACCACCGTCTGCCGGGGCAGGACCACCTCGATCGGCTCGACCCGACGCTGACCGAGCCGGCGCCGCAGATCGGCGACGTTGACCAGCAACCTGGCCGGCCGGGCGCTCGCCGTTCGCTCGGCCCCCGAGCCCGCGCCGTCGGTTCCGCCGACGGTCATGTCAGCGGTCCCGATCGAGGGCGTCCCGGTCGGCGCCGTCGCGGTCGGCGAGTTGACGTCGGCGGGAGCCGTTGCCGTTCCGCCGGTCGTGCTCGCCGCCGGTGAGATCGATCTCGTGGTCCACCCGACCGGAACCGGCGGCGGCCATGATCTCTTCCGTGTTGGCCTTTGCGGTCGCCATCAACCGCTCGCGGCCCTTCTGCACCGTGGCCACCGTCCGGGTCAGGGCCTGCTCGAAGCTGGCCAGGCGCTGGTCGCAGTAGTCCTCGACCTGCCGCTTCAGCGTGTTGGCCTCCTCCTTGGCGTCGCCGACGATCTGGCGGGCCCGCAGCTCGGCCGCCTTCACGATCTCCTGGCGCTCGACCATCCGGCCGACCTGGGCCCGACCCTCGTCGATCAGGTCCTGGTGCTCCTGGCGGGCCCGGGCGACGAAGTCGTCGCGCTCCTTCAGCAGCCAGCGAGCGGCCCGAAGCTCCTCGGGCAGCTGTTCCTGAGCCCGTTCGAGGAGGTGCAGGAGCTCGTCGCGGTTGACCTTGACCGTCGTCGACATCGGCAGCGGCCTCGCCTCGGCCAGGATCTCGATGGCCTCCTCGAGCAGTTCCTCGACCTCGGGCACGGCGTAGGGGTTCGGCAGGCCCGTGGTGTCGGGGTCGCGGATGTCGTCGTGGTCGTCGCGACGACCGGCGCCGTTGCCGCCCTCGTCGAGATCGTCCTCGTCGTCGTAGTCGTCGTAGCGATCGTCCACGGGCTAACTCCCCTCCAGCGCCACAGCCGCCAGCCGTTCGGCCACCACCTGCGGGACCACCCGGCTGACGTCACCACCGCGGGCTGCGATCTCCCGCACGTACCGGGACGAGATCAGGGCGTGGTCGCCGATCCCCGGCAGGAACACCGTCGGCAGGTCGCCCCCGGTCTTGGCGTTCATGTTGGCCTGCAGCATCTCGGCGTCGAGGTCGGTGGCGCTGCGGATGCCCTTGATCAGGCAGTCGGCTCCGAGATCGGTTGCCGCCGCGGTCACCAGCCCGGTGAAGGGCTCGACCCTCACGTTGTCCAGGTGGGCGAGCGACTCGCGCAGCAGACGCATCCGCTCGTCGGGATCGAGCAGGCCGGACGGCTTGGCCGGGTTGTGCCCGACGCCGACGATCAGATCGTCGAACAACGTCGCCGCCACCTCGGCGACGGCAACGTGCCCGTTATGGACGGGATCGAACGATCCCGGGTACAGCGCCACGACCATCTCGTCTCATTCACCTCGAAGCGGATCCGCACCTCCAACGGTAGTCGCCCGGGGACCCGGAGCGAGGTTTGCCCCGCCGGCACCGAGGCCGGCGGGCGCGCCACGACCGATTCACGGCGGCCGTCTCACGCAGCGGGGCACAGCAGCGGCGCATCGTCCTCACACCAGATCACCACCGCTCCGCTCGGGGCGACCGTGAGGTCGTCCGGGGAGCCGAGGACGGCGGGACCGGTCGACGGGAAGACCGACGTGAGCGTGCGAACGAGCGGGTCGAGCTTCCAGATCCGTCCGAGACCGTCACCGTGCTCGCCGACGAGGCTGCCGTCGACGTTGGTGGCGCCGCCGCCGGTGCACGAGAACCAGATGTCGCCGTTGCCATGCCAGCAGCCCTCCGGCCGGGCGAACTGGACCCCGTTCTCGGCCAACCCTGGGCCGACGCAGCGGCCACGGCCGGTGACCGACGCGTCGTCGGCGGGTCCTCAGCTCGGGCTGCGCTCGGCGATGACGATCCTGGCCCGGCCGTAGTCCCGCCGCCGCAGCTCGCTCCACGGCGGGGGCAGGGCCACCTCCCGCTCGGCGTGCCCGACCACCAGGTCGGCGGCCACGACGTCGAGCAGCTCCGCCCACGGGTCGTCGGCGTAGGGCGGGTCGCAGAAGGCGAGATCGACGGGCTCGAGCGTCGGCACGACGGTCAGGACCGAGCCGGGCACGACGATGGCCCGATCGTCGAACCCGAGCGTCGCCAGGTTGTCCCGGAGGCAGGCCAGCGCCTCCCGCCCCCGCTCGACGAAGATCGCCCGGTCGGCGCCCCGGCTGAGGGCCTCGATGCCGAACGAGCCCGAGCCGGCCCACAGGTCGGCCACCGCCAGGCCCTCCACTCCACCGAGCGAGCCGAGCATGTTGAAGATGCCCTCCTTGGCCCGGTCGGTGATCGGTCGCGTGCCCCGTCCCTCGGGGCTGCGGAGCCTGCGGCCGCGGGCGCTCCCGGCGATGACCCGCATCAGGCCGACCGCCCCAACCGGTCGTCGTCGCGCAGCCGAGCCATCGGGTCACCGTATCGAGCGGCGCCGGGCCGTGGGCCGGAGCGCCGGTATCGTTCCCGCCATGGTCCTGCCAGACGCCGAGATCACCTGTGTCGACTGCGGTGGCACCTGCTATCCGCTCGGTTGGTTCCCCGAGGACGGCGAGGTCGACGACGGCACGGTGATCCCCTACCGCTGCCGCGACTGCAACGACCGTTGGGACGTCGTCATCGGCGACGAGGGAGACATCTGACATGGGCGACCACGACGGACCGGCCGACTGCATCTTCTGCGCCATCGTGGCCGGGCAGGCCCCGGCCCGGGTGGTCCACGAGACCGACGACACGCTGGCCTTCCTCGACATCAACCCGATCACCGAGGGCCACTCGCTGGTCATCCCCAAGGCCCACGCCACCGACCTGCACGACATCGGTCCCGACGACCTGGCCGCCACCGCCCGCTCGGCCAAGCAGGTCGCTGCGCTGCTGACCGAGCGCCTCGGCTGCGACGGGATCAACCTGCTGCACGCCACCGGGGTCGCAGCCTGGCAGACCGTGTTCCACCTCCACATCCACGTGCTGCCCCGCGTCGATGGCGACCTCGCCTTCCCGTTCCCGATCCGCGGCTCGTCGGCCGACGATCTCGACGCGCTGCACCGGCGGATCGTCGGCGGATAGCCCGCAGAGCCCCGGACGCCGGCGAGCCGACCCGTTCTGACGGCAGATCCGCAACGTCGCGCCATCGCCGCCGGCGGCACGGGTGCACGGGTGGCCAACCGGCCCGCCCGCGAAGCGTCGGCGACCGCTGGCGCTAGCCCTTCAGCAGGAACTCGGCGTCATCGGGGTCGAGGAAGAGCGACAGCTCGGCCGCCAGCGCCGGGTGGACCTCCAGGCCGGGGTCGGCATCGACCAGGTCGATGGCGGCCAGGCGAGCTGCGGCCACCGTCTCCCGGTCCCGGCGGAGCGAGGCCAGCTTGAGGTCGTTGCGGCCCTTCTGCCGCTCGCCGAGGATCGTGCCCTCGCCCCGCAGGTCGAGGTCGACCTCGGCCAGCTCGAAGCCGTCGGTCGAGTCGACGAGGGCCTGCAGCCGGGCCGCCCCGTCGACCGTCGTCACCTCACCGACCAGCCAGCAGCTCGACCGGTGGGCACCGCGACCGACCCGGCCGCGGAGCTGGTGGAGCTGGGCGATCCCGAACCGTCCGGCGTCGAGGATGACCATCACGGTGGCGTTGGGGACGTCGACGCCGACCTCGATCACGGTGGTGGCGACGAGCACGTCGAGGTTGGCCGCCCGGAACAGCTCCATCGTCTGGTCCTTCTCGGCCGGGGTGACCCGACCGTGGAGCAGGCCGAGGCGATAGCCGTCGAGCTCGACCGCCGAGAGCCGCTCGAACACCGACTCGGCCGACGCCGCCTCCAGCTTCTCCGACTCGTCGATCAGCGGGCAGACCACGTAGACCTGGCGCCCCTCGTCGAGCTGACCCCTGACCTCGTCCCACATCGTCTCGAGCCGGCTCTCGATCTCGGCCACCTCCAGCCCGGCGAACAGGTCGGGATCGGCGTCTGGGTCGACCACCTCCCCTGGCGCCTGGTCGAGGTTGCCCGGCGCCGGCACCCACGAGGTCACGATCGGGGTCCGGCCTGGCGGCAGCTCGTCGAGCACCGAGACGTCGAGGTCGCCGTAGACGGTCATCGCCGCCGTCCTGGGGATCGGCGTTGCCGTCATGACGAGCAGGTCGGGCACGGCGTCGCCGTAGCTGCGGTCCCGCAGCGCCGCCCGCTGCTCGACCCCGAAGCGGTGCTGCTCGTCGATCACCACGACCCCGAGCGAGCCGAACAGCACGTTGTCCTGGATCAGGGCGTGGGTACCGATGGCGATGTCGACCTCGCCGGTGAGCAGGCCGCTGAGGATCCGCTTGCGGTCGGCGGCCCCGACCCGGTTGCTCAACAGCTCGACCCGGAGCGGCCGCTCGGCCAGCAGCGAGCCGCGGTCCTCGACGGTCAGCCCGTCGAGGAGGCGGCTGATCCCGGCGTGGTGCTGCTCGGCCAGCACCTCGGTCGGGGCCATCAGCGCCGCCTGGTGGCCCCCGTCGACCGCAGCCAGCATCGTGGCCACCGCCACCAGGGTCTTGCCGGCGCCGACATCACCCTGCAGCAGGCGATGCATCGGGATCGGCTTGGCCAGGTCGACGCCGATCTCGTCGATCGCCCGGCGCTGGGCCCCGGTCAGCTCGAAGGGCAGGGTGGCGGTGAAGGCGTCGAGCAGGGGCCCGTCGACGGTGTGGGCCAGGCCGATGGCGGTCCGCTCGATCGCACGCTTGCGCAGCACGAGGGCCAACTGGAGGCGGAACAGCTCGTCGAAGACCAGCCGGCGCCTGGCCTCGAACACCTCCTCCATCGACTCGGGCTGGTGGATCCCGGCGAACGCCGCCTCCCTGGTGATGAAGTCGTGCTCGTCGAGCAGGTGGGGCGGCAGCGGATCGGCCAGGCCGCGGCCACGGGGCGGGAGCGTGCGACGGAGGATCTCGGCCACCCACTCGGCCACGTCCCAGCTGTGCAGCCCGGCCTTCTCGGACTGCGGGTACACCGGGATGATCCGCCCGGTCTTGTCGCCGACCAGGTCGACCACCGGGTTGGTCATCTGCCGCCGCCCCCGGAACGTCTCGATCCTGCCGTAGATGACGGCGTGGCGGCCGGGGCTGAGCTGGCGCTCGCGCCAGGCCTGGTTGAAGAAGGTGAGGCGCATCGTGCCCGAGTCGTCGCCGACGACGACGTTGACCATCACCTTGCCGCCCCGGACACGGCGGCTGCTCGACTCGATCACGTGAACGAGGACGCTGGCCTCCTCGCCCTCGATCAGCTCGGCGATCCTGGCCTCGCGGGTGCGGTCGAGGTAGCGGCGGGGATAGTGGGTCAGCAGATCGAGCAGGTTCTCGATCTCGCCCTTGGCCAGGGCCGCGGCCTTCTTCTCGCCGACCCCCCGCAGCTCGGTGACCGACAGCTGCGACAGCCGGCCCAGATCGACGGGTTGGGTCGCCTGGCCACTCATGTCGGCCCCAACCTTAACCAACCACTCCGGCGGGCCGGTTCACCGCCCCGTCCGAGCCGACTCGCATCCGAAACACCTCCTGCGAGAGGCCTTCCCTGATGTGCATGATCGATGTGATCGATGTCACCAAGCGATAGTTGGCCGATCGAACTTCCAGAGCCGGGATCCCGGCCGGTACTGTCGGTGCCCAATCGGATAGTGGCATGGCCGGCGGCATCGCCAGCTGTTTCAGCAATGGTCGTGCGGGAGCACCGCACGCCCCCCGCCCGAGGCGGCAAGCGTTGTCCATCGGTCGGCCGAAGTTTGGGGCATACTTCACACACCAACCCGCCCGGGTGTCGATGGCACGCACCGTCGTCGGCCGGGTGGTCATCCAATGGGAGGACCACATCTCGTGCAGGGCGTCGTCAAGGCCTATGACCCGGTAACCCGCGACGGCATCGTCATCACCGACGATGGCCGGATGGCGGAGTACGAGTTGGCCGCCGGCGCCCTCGAGGGATCGGTGTTCCGGATGTTGCGACCCGGCCAGCGGGTCGTCTTCGACCTCGACGGCGACGAGCGGGCCATCGGCCTGCGACTCGGCTCCGAGGTCGACATGGGGACCCCCGAGCTGTCGATGTCCGACGAGGACGGGTAGCACAGGCGGGCCCGACCGGGGTCCTGGCTGGTTACCACGACAACGGAGTCGAGGTACATGACAACTCGAGAGACGGGGTTCACGCCCACCGACCGCCAGCCGATGGAGGTCGCATCATGAGCCCAACCGACGCATTGGCCGACGAGCTCAGGCGGCAGTTCGGGTTGACCACGGTCACCCTCCGAGCCGAGCTCTCCCAGGACGAGCTGTTCGACGAGGCGATCGCCAACGACCGGGGCTTCGTCACCCCGGACGGTCCCGGCGACGAGCAGAAGGCGTTCGCCACCGCCCTCGGCGTCGACGGGCCACTCGTGTACTACACCGACCCGACCTGCACCGGCCGCCCGACGAAGGACACCTTCGCCGTCGCCAGGGACAGCGTGAAGGACGAGGTGTGGTGGAAGCCCGACTTCCAGCAGTTCGACCCCGAGGCCTTCGACGCGCTCCTCCCCCGGGTCATCCAGCACCTGAACGACAAGCGGGCAACGCTGTACACCACCGACGTGTTCTGCGGGTGGGACACCGAGTTCGCCGAGCCGTACCGGTTCGTCGGCGAGTTCGCGACCCACGCCTACTTCTGCAACATCATGTTCCCGAAGGGGGTGCGCGAGCCCGGCGACGTCGACCGGCTCAACGACGGCTGGACCCTCATCAACGTCCCGTCGTTCCACTGCGACCCCGAGCGTGACGGCACGCTGAGCAACCGGGCCGTGATCGTCGACATCGAGAAGCGGGTCGCCCTCGTGCTCGGCCGGGCCGACTACTGCGGCGTCAACAAGAAGACGATGTTCACGATCATGAACTTCGTCCTGCCGTCGAAGGGGCAGCTGTCGATGCACTGCTCGGCCAACGTCGGCGCGGACGGCGACTCGGCCATCCTGTTCGGCCTGTCGGGCACTGGCAAGACCACCCTGTCGGCCGACCCGGACCGGGAGCTGATCGGCGACGACGAGCACGTCTGGACCGACCGGGGCATCGCCAACTTCGAGAACGGCTGTTACGCCAAGCTGATCGACCTCGACAAGGAGGCCGAGCCGGTCATCGCCGCCGCCATGTCGATGAAGGGCACGCTCATCGAGAACGTGCCCCGCCTTGACGGCAAGGACCTCGGCGACACCGATCCCCAGGAGTTCGATCTCACCGACGACTCGATCACCGAGAACACCCGGTTCGCCTACCCCCTCGACTGCAACCCCAACGTGGCCGACGGCGCCGCCGGTCCCCACCCGGAGACGATCGTGCTGCTCACCGCCGACGCCTTCGGGGTGCTGCCGCCGCTGTCGATCCTCACCGAGGACGACGTCATGTACCACTTCGTGACCGGCTTCACCTCGAAGCTGGCCGGTACCGAAGTCGGTGTGACCGAGCCGGAGGCCACCTTCTCCCCGTGCTTCGGGGCTCCGTTCATGAGCCACAAGCCGTCGGTCTACGCCAGGCTGCTCGCCCAGAAGATGACCGACCACAAGACCCGCTGCGTGCTGCTCAACACCGGCTGGTCCGGCGGGCCACACGGCGTCGGGTCGCGGATGTCGATCAAGCACACCCGAGCCCTGCTCGACGCCGCGCTGGCCGGCGACCTCGACGACGTCGAGACCGAGATCCACCCGATCTTCAACCTGCCCATGCCCCGCAGTTGCCCCGGTGTGCCGAGCGAGGTGCTCAACCCCCGCAACACCTGGGACGACCCCGAGGCCTACGACGCCGCGGCCATCAGGCTGCGCGACATGTTCCGGGCCAACTACCAGGCCAAGAACTACGCCGAGCTCGGCATCAACGACGTGATGTAGGCCGGCGGTCGCCGGGGCCGGGCCACTTGCTGGCCGGGCGGCCCCGGGGGCCCGGGCCACGGCCGCGGCCCCGTACGTGCTAGCCGGGCGGGAGCGCCCGATCGACCGCCGGCGGTGGCGGCTGACTCGGAGGCGGAAGCGCCGGACCGGCCGGCGGTGGCGGACCGGTCCGAGGGCCGCCGGCGAAGAACCGCCCGGCGTGCTTGCCGACGGCCCGGATCAGGCCCCACGTGGAGGCGCCGCCCCACACGGCACCGATCCCGAACGGCAACAGCTTCCCGAGCGTCACCGCGCCGCGGCGCGAGCCGTAGCGGACCGTCACCTGGGCGGCCAGGCTGGCGTTGACCCGGCGAAGGGTGTCGACGGTCAGGGCGTCGCTGCTGGCCAGACCGGCGGCCTTGCCGAGGCCCTCGCGCAGGCGATCGCTGTCGGGCAGGATCTCGATGTCGACCGCCGACACCAGGTTCTCGAACTCCTCGGGGGCCGACTCCCCGAAGGCGAGCACCGCCAGCACCCAGGCCCGCCGCTCCTCGACCGTGGCGTCCGTGTGACCGCTGGCGGCACCGATGGCCATGATCAGGTCGGCGGCCCGGATGGCGAGCCAGCCGACGTCGGCGGCCAGGGCCGAAGCCGCCGTCGCCGTACCGAGGCCGGGGGTGGCGGCGACGGCGCCCGTCGCTGCGCCGACGGCGGTCAGCTCCCGGCGGAACCGTCGGGTGATCGAGCGGATCCGCTCATCGACGGTGTCACCCGCGGCCTCCGCCGCGACGTCGAGGGCCCGGGGCCAGCGCTGCTCGACGGCGGTGTCGACCGCCTTCAGCACGGCCGGCCCGATGAGGTCGAGCACCGGCCCCGGGAGCCGCTCGATCGCCTTGCGTCCCAGGTACCGCCTCGTTCTCGACACGTCTCACATCCTTCGTCGCCCGCGCCGCCCGACCGGCGGCACCCGACTCCAGTCTACCGAGGCCCGGTCCGAGCCTCGGGGCGGCACCGCCAGCCCCGGATCAGGGGCTCAGCGGGGGGATGGTGATCGTTCGCAGACCCATGCCCATCAGGAAGAGCCCGCCGAACCCGTACAACAGGTAGGTCCAGCGCTCGACCTGCTGGCGGTAGCTGTAGATCAGCCCGACGGAGAAGGCGGCGACGAACCCGTAGAAGAGGTGCTCGCCGTTCATCTCCCGACCCTCGATCGACTGCAGCGCGATCACACCGAGCACCACCTGGAGCATGATGAGCAACTGGGCGACGCCGGTTGCCCACCACAGCGACCGGTGGCGGAGCGACCCGAACCGGTGGGCGGCCAGCGCCCAGGCCCCGACCAGGCCGTTGGCGATCGTCATGGCCCACGCCAGCACGACGTGTGCCTCCCGCAGGCTCATCGCCGCGTCCCGCCGCCGTGGTCGACCGAGACGGGCGGCCGGCGACCGCGACCTGCGACGGCGGGTCCGTTCCGGGGCCGCGGGATCTGTCGGGCCGGCCCGAGCTGTGCCACAGTGGCGGCGTGCGTCACCGTCGGTACTTCATCGAGTCGCTGTGGACCTCCGGCCGGGCCGTCCCGTCGACCGGCGGCGACCTGCTCGTCGCCGCGCCCGAGCAGGCCGAGGACCTCGACTGGGAGCTGATCCACCGCTCGTCCGAGCAGTGGCCGCTCCGCAAGGAGCCCTACGACCTCGACATGATCGGCCCCGAGGGCCACTTCACCGGCCCGGCGATCCTCGTCCGCTCCGATGGACGGTCGCACGTGTTCCGGGGCGTCGGCACCCTGCAGGGCTTCGACCCAGACCAACTCGGCTGACCGCCGCCCGTCCGAAGCCACCCTCGTGCGACCTCCCGCCGGCGCCTAGCGATCGAGCCCGGGCAGGAGGTCGACCACCTCGGGTCCGCCGGTGCCGGTGCGGCCGGGCACGGCGAACCACTCGGTCGAGAACATGGCGGCGAAGCGGTCCTCCGGCATGGTGAGGAAGAAGCTCTGGTCCGAGATCTGGCTGCGGTGCACCGCCATCGCCTTTCGCTTGGTCCCGAGCTGATCGGCGATGTCGACCGAGAAGGCGAGATCGTCGTGGGGCACGCCGAACTCGTCGAAGTCGTCGAGGTTGGGGCGCTCCTCGTCGGGGACCTCGTCGGGGATGTCGTCGAACGACTCGAGCACCCGGTCGCGGCTGACGGTGGCCTCGTAGACGTTGGTGACGCCGGCCTTCTCGGCCGCCAGCAGACCGACCCGGTGGACCTGGATGTGGTCGGGGTGACCGTAGAGTCCGTGGTCGTCGTAGATCGTCAGCACGTCGGCCGACACCTCGGCGAGGATGGCGGCCAGGCGGTCGGCGGCCTCGTCGAGGTCGGCCTGCCAGAAGCACGCAGGGTTGTCGTTGGTCGGCTCACCCATCATCCCCGAGTCCTCGTAGTCGAGGAACCGGGGCTCCTCGGCCCCGAGGACGGCGGCCGCCTCGGCGGTCTCGATGACCCGGCGCTGCCACAGCTCCTCGCCGTCGGCCAGGACGCCCGGTTGGGGCTCGCCCTGCTCGCCCCGGGTGGCGGTGACCAGGATGACCCGGTGGCCGGCGGCCGAGGCCTTGGCCATCAGCCCACCGGTCGAGAGGGCCTCGTCGTCCGGATGGGCGTGGAAGCAGACCAGGGTTGCCATATGGCCACAGGCTACTGGCGAGGACGCCCGCTCGATCAGCCGGGCGGCCGGCCGCTCGCCTGGCCGGACACGGGTGCCGCACTAGGCTGTGACGGTGCTCTCACGGCCGCAGGCGGACCAGGGCGTCCGACCGAGCCCGATCTTCTTCGCCATCGTGGTCTTCACCGCAGCGGCGGCCTGGTTGACCACCGGCGACCTGCTGACCGGGACGAGCGGGCGGGTGGCCGTGTTCGCCTTCGTGATCGGGGCGTGGACGCTGTCGCTGATCTTCCACGAGTTCGCCCACGCCTTCCTGGCGTGGCGGGGCGGCGACCGCTCGGTGGCCCAGCGGGGTTACCTGACGCTCGACCCGCGCACCTACACCCACCCGATCCTGTCGTTCGCCCTGCCCCTGGTGTTCATCATCATGGGGGGCATCGGGCTGCCCGGGGGGGCGGTGCTGCTGAACCGTGGCGTGCTGAGCGACGCCAGGGCGTCGATCGTTGCCCTGGCCGGGCCGCTGACCAACCTGGCCCTCGGCTGCGTGAGCCTCGCCCTGCTCGGGTTCGACGTGATCGATTCGACCACCCAGCCGACCCTGGCCGGGGCCATCGGCTTCTTCGGCTTCCTGCAGATCGCGGTGTTCGTGTTGAACATGCTCCCCGTCCCCGGGTTCGACGGGTACGCGGTGATCGAGTCGACGCTTCCGGCCAACACCCGCCAGCTCCTCCGCCCGGTCGCCACCTACGGCCCGTTGATCGCGATCCTCGTGATCTGGCGCTACGAGCCGATCGGCGACGCCTTCTGGGGTGCGGTGACGTTCATCACCGAGCTGTTCGGCGTCGAGCTCGACCAGTGGCGCTGCGGCTACTTCCAGTTCCGGTTCTGGGACTCGAACATCCCCGCCGCCTGCCGCTGACGCAACGGGCGCACCGCGTTCACCGAAGGCGAGCTCCGCCAGGAGCGCCTCCGGCGCCTCGACTCACACGACGGCCCCGGTGTCGTGGAGCTTGGCGATGTGGTCGTCGTCGAGGCCGAACTGGGCCAGGATCTCGTCGGTGTGCTGACCCGGGTGGGGAGCCGGCCTGGTGATCTCCGGCGACGTTCGACTGAAGCGCGGCGCGGGGCCGGCCTGGGTGAGCCCGGCGACCTCGACGAACGTGCCCCTGGCCACGTTGTGGGGGTGCTCGGCGGCCTCCTCGGGGCTGAGCACGGGGGCGAAGCACACGTCGGTGTGCTCCATGATCTCGCACCACTCGGCCCGGGTCTTCGACCGGAAGATCTCGCCGAGCCGCTCGGACATCGCCGGCCACTGCTCGCGGTCCATCTGCGCCGGCAGGTCCTCGTCCGCACCGAAACCCGACAGCTCCAGCAGCTCGGCGTAGAACTGGGGCTCGATCGAGCCGATCGACACGTAGGTCCCGTCGGCGCACTCGTAGACGTCGTAGAAGTGCGAGCCGGTGTCGAGCAGGTTGGTGCCCCGCTCGGGGCCCCAGAAGCCGCTGGCCTTCATGCCCCAGATGAAGTTGATGAGCGAGGCCGCCCCGTCGACCATCGCCGCGTCGACCACCTGTCCCTGGCCGCTGCGCCTGGCCTCGAGGATCCCGCAGACCATGCCGAAGGCGAGGTACATGCCGCCGCCGCCGAAGTCGCCGACGAGGTTGAGGGGCGGGTGGGGCGGGCCGCCGACCCGGCCGATCGGCTCCAGGGCGCCGGCCAGGGCGATGTAGTTGATGTCGTGGCCGGCGGCGTTGGCGTAGGGGCCCTCCTGGCCCCAGCCGGTCATGCGGCCGTAGACGAGGGCCGGATTGCGGGCGGCGCAGTCGTCCGGACCGAGTCCCAGGCGCTCGGTGACGCCAGGGCGGAAGCCCTCGATGAGCCCGTCGGCCGACTCGACCATCTTCAGCACCGCCTCGACCCCGTCCGGGTTCTTCAGGTCGATGCCGATCGAGCGCCGGTTCCGGAGCAGCGTGTCCTTCGGCGGGTCGTCCGGGTCGCCGCCGCGGACGGCGCCGGCCCGATCGATGCGGACGACGTCGGCGCCCATGTCGGCCAGCATCATGGCGCAGAACGGCCCCGGTCCGATACCGGCCAGTTCGATGATCGTGATTCCCTCGAGCGGTCCCATGGCGACACGCTAGATGGTCGGGCGGGGGCCCATCCAGGCGGCGTGCGGCCGGCTGGGACGACCCGATTGTCGCTGGTTGCCATCCCAGCGGAAACGCGACGACGCCGGTAGGGTGCTCGGTCCGGGCCCACCCTCGGCCGCCGCCACGGGCCCCGTCCGCCGAACCTTGCAGCTCCTGCTGCCCGCCGCCGCGAAAGGACAACGGTGAAGGCGCCTTCGACTGCTCGCCGTCTGCTCGGGACCGCCACCAGGGCGGCCGGTCTGCGTCCCCCGGCGCCGGGCGGCACCGACGACGGGTCGAGCGGCGACGCCGACGTCGACACGCTGTTCGACGACGGCTGGTACGCCGCGTCGGCCGAGCTCCCCGGTCGCGACCGGACCGAGCTCCTCGCCCACTGGCGGGCGCTCGGCGCGGCCGCCGGCCTCGACCCCCACCCGCTGTTCGCCACCGAGCACTATCGGCGCCAGGTCGGCCAGCCCTGCCCCGACCCGGTCGCGCACTACCTCGACGCCGGCGCGGCGCTCGGGCTGAGCCCCCACCCGCTGTTCGACGGCGCCTGGTACCTCGAGGAGTACCGGGACGTCGCCGCCGCCGGCATGAACCCGCTGATCCACTACGTCCGCCACGGGGCGGACGAGGGCCGCCGCCCCGGGCCCGACTTCGACGGCGCCTGGTACCTCGAGGAGTACCGGGACGTCGCCGCCGCCGGCATGAACCCGCTGGTCCACTACTGGCTGCACGGCCGCCACGAGGGCCGGTTCCCGACGCCGGCGGCGAAGCGGTCCCTGGTGGAGACGGTCGACAACGAGCTCGTCAACATCGGGGCCAGCCTCGCCCTCGACAACACCGCCTGGCACGGACCGGCCCGGCTGCTCGATGCGCCGGCCACGCCGGTCGTCCGCCTCGATGCCAGGGCGCTGGCCGACCACAAGGTGGTCTCGTTCGACGTCTGGGACACGCTCATCATGCGGCGCTGCCACCCGGAGGAGGTCAAGCTGGCCTCGGCCCGCCACCTGTTGTTCGGCTTCCACCGCTGGATCCGGCCCGAGCTGCGGTCGGTCAGGGCCCTGTACCGGGGCCGGTTGGCGGCCGAGGCCCGGGTGTCGTTCGGCGATGACCGGGAGTACCGGTTCAGCGAGGCCGCTGCGGCCTGGGTCGACGACGCGCTGTCGCCGACGGCGTCGGCCGGCGTCGCCACCCGGGCCGTCGAGCAGCTCGTGGCCAACGAGCTGGCGACCGAGTTGCGGGTCACGTACCGCAACCAGGCCATGGACCCGGTCCTCGCTGCGCTCTCGAACCGGAACCTGGTGTTCGCATCCGACTTCTACCTGCCGGCGACGGCGATCCAGCGGCTGCTCGCCGGCAACGGTGTCGAGGCCCACTTCGCCCGCTCGTGGGTCTCCTGCGAGGACGGCGACTCGAAGCGGTCCGGCCGGATGTTCGCCCGCATGCTCGACGAGATGGGGATCGACGGTCTCGACGTCATCCACATCGGCGACAACCACGCGGCCGACGTGGCCGCCGCCACCCGGGCCGGCGTCCGCGCCGTCCACCACGAGGTCGAGCGACAGCCCGAGCTCGGGGTCGCCGTCGCCGAGCGGATCGCCGGCAACGCCGAGGCCTACGAGGCCCACATCGGGGCCACCATCGGGGCCGTCGAGCGGGAGCTTGGCGACGAGCCGGGTCGCCGGCGGGGCGACGGGGCCGCCCGCACCGCCGTCCTCGGCGCCCGCTTCGCGCCGGTGGCGGTCGGTCTCGCCCTTCGCATCGTCGAAGAGGCGCTGGCCCGCGAGGCCGACGCCATCGTCTTCTTCACCAGGGAAGGGGTGCTGCTCAAGCGGCTGGTCGACGCCATCGCCGCCGCCGAGCCCTACGGGCTGCCGGTGCCGCGAACCGAGCTGCTCGAGGTGAGCCGACGCTCCACCTTCGGACCGTCGCTCGAGCGGTTCGAGCCGGGCGAGCTGATGCGGCTGTGGTCGATGTACTCGACCCAGTCGCCTCGGGGCCTGGTGGCCAGCCTCGGCCTCGACGAGGAGCCGGCCCGGTCGGTGTTCGAGCGCCACGGCCTCGAGTTCGGCGAACCGGTCGAGTACCCGTGGCGGGACGAGCGCTTCGTCGCGGTGCTCGACGACCCGGAGCTGCGGCACCTGGTCCAGGCCACCTCCGTCGAGCAGCGGGCCCTGCTCGACGATCTGGTGGCGCAGCGGGGGCTGGACGACGGCAACCTGCTGATCGTCGACCTCGGCTGGCGGGGCACGATCCAGGACAACCTGGCCAGGGCGACCGGCCGAGCCGTCACCGGCGTGTACCTCGGCCTGTACCGGTTCCTCAACGAGCAGCCGCCGACGAGCGCCAAGGTCGGCTGGCTGTTCGACCACAACGACGACGAGGGCGACTCGTGGACCATCGACGAGGTCGCCCCCCTGGAGATGGTGTTCAATGCGCCAGGGGGCTCGGTCACCGCCTACCGCCGGCGAGACGACGGCACGGTGGTGGCCGACCGGTTGCTCGACCCGGTCGAAGAGGCGGTGATCACCGGCCCGGTCGCCGCGTTCCAGGCGGGCATCATGGCCGCCGCGCCGGCCCTGATCGACCTGGTCGCTCGCCACGCATTGACGTCGGTCGACCTGCGCCCGCTCGCCCGGAAGCTGGCGCTCGGCCTGATCCGTCAGCCGCCGCCCGAGCTGGCGGACGCCTTCTTCGCCCTCAGCCACAACGAGACGTTCGGGACCGGCGACTTCCAGGACATGGAGGCCGTGGTCGACCTCGATGCGGCGGTCGAGCACCTCCAGGGCAACGACCTCTACAGCGCCATCGCCGAGGCAACCGAGGCCAGCCGCTGGCCCGAGGGCATCGGGGCCAGGGCCAGGGCGGTCGTCGCCAACAACTGGCGGGAGTCCGCCTCCCGCCCGCTCCACATCCCGACCCGGGTGTTCGCCTCGGCCCCGGACGTGACCACCGATGGCTCGGTCGCGGTGTTCGCCCCGGCCCCCATCGTCGGGTCGGGCGGCCACCGCACCATCTACAACCTGGCACGCGGCATCGCCGCAACCGGGCTCGACGTGCAGCTCTTCCTCGACGGAGCGGGCTCCGGCTCGGCGATCGAGGACGCCGTCGGTCAGCTGCGTGGCTCGGGCGTGAGCATCGAGATGGGCTGGCAGACGCCGGCCTCGTTCGACTACGCGCTGGCCACCGTCGCCGCATCGGCCGAGCACGTCCTGGAGGTGTCGGCCCGAAACCGCGGCTACCTCGTCCAGGACTTCGAGGCCTCGTTCAACCCGATGAGCGACGGCTACATCGCCGCCGAGTCGAGCTACGGCGACGGCTTCGACTTCCTGACCGTCGGGAGCTGGCTGGCCCACGTGCTCCAGACCCGGTACGGCAGCCCGGCCTTCCCCGCCGGGCTCGGCGCCGACGCCACGATCTACCGGCCGCTGGACGACACGCCGGACGGCCGCGGCGGCACCGCCGACCGCCCTCCGGCCGTCTGCTTCCTCTACCAGCCGGACAAGCCCCGCCGGACCCCTCGGCTCGGCATGGAGGCGCTGCGGAGGGTCAAGCGGGCCCGACCCGAGGTCGAGATCCACGTCTACGGCTCGCCGGACGACCTCGATCTCGACGCCGAGCTCGGCATCGAGGTGATCAACCACGGCCTGATCCGCGATCTGGAGGAGCTGAACGAGCTCTACAACCGCTGCCGGGTCGGGCTGTGCCTGTCGATGACGAACCCGTCCCGGATCCCGTTCGAGCTGATGGCCGCCGGCGGGGTGCCGGTCGAGGTGTACCGCTACAACACGCTGTTCGACTACGACGACGGCACCGCGGTCCTGGCCTACCAGTCGCCGGGCTCGCTGGCCGAGGCCATGCTCGGCCTCCTGACCGACGACGCTCGGTGGCAAGCGCACCAGCGGCGCTGTCTCGACTTCGTGAGCCGCCGGCCACTGGCCTGGGAGACCGAGGTGATGGTCAACGTCGTGCTGGCCCGGATCTCGGGGATCGCCATCGAGCCGGCCACCGCCCGTCCCCGCTACCACGACGACCCGATCATCGCCCCGTCGGATGCAGGGCGGGCGACGCGGGCCTTTTGCGACTGGCAGAGGAGGTCAGCCGAGCTGTGACCGACGTGAACGATCCGGCCGAGCCGGACCAGCCGGAGGTGACCGCCGGCGGGAACCGGTGGATCTACGACCACTGTCCGCTGTGCGGGGCCACCATCCCGAGCGATACCTCACCCGGGTTCGCCGACCGCGACGGTGGGACCGTCGAGTTCCGCTGCTGCGCCGAGTGCCACACGCTGTTCCCCGCCGGGGCCAACGAGGTCGACGACGCCGGGGCCGAGACGACCCGCCAGGCCGACTACCACCGCGACCTGTGGGGCGATGTCAACCTCGAACAGCTCGACCTCCTCGCCTCGACCGCGAGCCAGCTGGCGTGGGAGATGGCGGAGCACCTGCCGCCGCCGAGCGCGTCCGAGGCGATTCTCGACATCGGCGCCGGCCGGGGCAACATCCTGCACTCGCTCGCCCGCCTCGGCTACCCGGCCCGCGGCTGCGAGCCGTCGAGCTTCCTGTGCCAGGTGGCCAGGGCCGCCTACCTGCTCGGCCCCGAGGTGCTGGCCAACACCGATGCCGAGACCTACCTGTCCCGGGTCGAAGCGACGGGCACCCCGGTGTCCGGCTTCGTGATCTGGCACGTGCTCGAGCACGTCCGCGATCCGCTGCCGCTGCTCCGGCGCTGCGCTCGGATCGGCCGGACGGCGACGTACTTCATCGAGCTGCCGGTGGCCCAGGACGAGGACATCTTCCCCGAGCACCTCTTCTTCCCGACCCCCGCCTCGCTCGTCCGCCTGGCCGACGAGCTCCGGCTGAGCATCGAGCACCTGTCGGTGACCGAGGACCGCCGGCTCCGGGTCTTCTACCGTGGCCGTGATCCCGAGGTGGTCGATCTCGCCGACGAGGGCGACGCCGCGACGGCGGCCGGCATCGACCTGGCGGCCATCGAGGCGGCCTACCGGGCCCTGAGCCCCGTCTTCGCCCACTTCGTGCCCGACCGGGCCGGCGGCGACGACGGAGCCTCGGCCGACGACCTCGACGTCGAGGTCGAGAAGGCGGAGATCGGGACCGGTGGCGGAGGACGCTGACGCCATGGCGACGGCACGCAAGCGCCTGGTGCTGCACATCGGCTTCCACCGGGCCGGCAGCGCCACCGTGCACGAGAGCCTGCACGCGTCCCGGGTCGCGCTGCGGGACCACCGGGTCGTGTACCCGCAGCCGCTGACGCCACACCCGTCCCACCTCGACCTGGCCACCGCCCTCGGCTTCAACCCGCGGGACGAGCTGCGCCAGCTCGACCGGGTGTCGGTGCTCGAGCGCTACCGCCGCCTGATCGACGACTGCCAGCCCGGCTCGATCATCGTGCTGGCCTCCGAGGAGTTCTGCCTCGGCAACTTCCTGCCCCAGGCCATGGAGCACCTCCGGGTGTTCCTCGACAAGCTCGACGTCGAGGTGACCGTCTCGGCCGCCACCCGCGATCCGCTCGCGTTCCTGATCGACGTGTACCGGACCGAGCTGCGCGACACCGACGCCGGCGCCGACTTCAGCCAGTGGCTCGACGGCTTCGATCTCGCCGGGGCCGATTTCGACGGCCGGCTGACCCCGTGGCGGGCCCTGCTCGGTCCGGCCGAAGAGCTGCGGGTCCGCGACGTCGACGCCGCGGCGGGCGGGGACGTCCCGGGCGAACCGGCGGCCGACGACCACTCGACGTGGGCCTGCGGGCGCCGGGCCCTCGACGCCGTCCTCGCCGATTGCGAGCTCGCCCCCGATGCGATCCCGCTGATCCAGCCGCCCGGCGTCGACCTGCACCCGCAGCTGATCGAGCCGCTGCTCGCCGTCCGCCGTCGCATCCCCGAGCTGGCCGACCGACGCCGTCTGCTCGAGGCGCTGCTCGAGATCTCGCCGCTGCTCGAACCGGTCACCGGCCCGGTGGCCGAGCACCTCGGCGCCGGCGCGGTCGCCGCGTTCGAGGCGAGGAGCACAGCCGCCGGCGCCGACACATCCGCAGACGCCGCGGCCCAGTCCGAACCGACCACGCCGAGCAACCCCGAGAAAGGGTGACCGCCATGACCCAGACGACCACGACGAGGGATGCCATCAGCCGCAACCGGGTGGCCGACTTCGCCACGACCGACGGCAACCGCTACTGGTGGCACCATCGGCCCGAGTGCCGCTACGAGCCACCGGTCTACTCCTGGCTCACCGACGACGAGTGGGTGCTGTTCCGGCAGTGGTTCGTCGAGTCCGAGGCCGAGTTCGGCACCGGGACGGGCGAGTGCGGCGTCCCGCCGATGTCGATGTTGCACGGGCTGATCGCCGGGAACGGCATGACGAGGGTGGTGCAGCTCGGCCACTACATCGGCTACTCGACGATCCTGATCTCGCTGCTGATGCAGCGGATGGGGAACGGCGCACGGCTGTACAGCGCCGACATCGACCCGAGGGCGACCGAGTTCACCCAGGGCTGGGTCGACCGGTTCGGCACCGCCGATGTCGTCGACCTGCAGGTGACCGACTCGTCGGATCCGGCGGCCGTCGACCGGGCCCGCGAGGTGTTCGACGGCAAGGACCCGCAGCTGGTGTTCATCGACTCCTCGCACATGTACCAGCACACGCTGAAGGAGCTCGACCTCTGGTATCCGGCGCTGCAGGACTGGGGCTTCATCGTGCTGCACGACGCCAGCACCTTCGCCGCCGAGTTCGACGCCAAGGGCGGGGGCGGGGTCAAGCGGGCGATCGACGAGTGGAACCTCGTGGCCAAGGACCGGATCTTCACCATCAACTCGACCTTCGGCGAGACCGCAGCAATGGGCGAGGACCTCGCCTACGTCGACGGCTGCGGGCTCGGCCTGCTCCAGAAGCTACCCCGCTGAGGCCGGACGGACCGGGTCGGATCCGGCCGGCCCGAACGCCGTCAGCCGACCGGGCCGGCGGCCGACTCGACCTGGTCGACGAAGCCGGCGACCCGGTCGGCGACGACCGCCCACAGCCCGGGCGGCAGGTCGTGGCCGAGGCCGGTGATCTCGTCGTAGCGGGCCGACGGGATGACGTCGGCCAGGTGGCGCCCGCCGTCCGGGGTGATGAGCGTGTCGGCCGACCCGTGCAGCACCATCGTCGGCGTGGTCGCCCGGGCCAGGGCTCCGTCGCGGCTGCCGGCGGCCCGGATGGCCCGGAACTGGCGGAAGGTGCCCTGGTGATCGATGCCGTGGTCCCACATCGCCTCGGCCTTGCCCCGGACCCACTCCTCCGACCAGTGGGCCGGCGAGGCCCACACCAGCTCGGTGGCGACCCGGTGGTCCAGCCAGGCCTCCCGCCCGGGCGGGGCCGGCTGCAACAGGGCCTCGGCCGCAGGGTCGGTCGAGCGACCGAAGCCGGGCTCACCGCTCGACGTCATGAACGCCACGAGGCTGCGGACCCGATCGGGGTGGTCGATGATCAGCTGCTGGGCGATCATGCCGCCCATCGACTGGCCGAGCACGTTGGCGCTGGCCCAGCCGGCGGCGTCGAGGACGGCGGCGGCGTCGGCGGCCATGTCACCGATGGTGTACGGGGTCGACTGGCCGGCCGGGCCGCGGTCGACCCGGTCCGAACGACCGGTGTCACGGTTGTCGAACCGGGCCACCGCGAAGCCCCGATCCACCAGCAGGGCCACGAAACCCGGCTCGAAGGCGACCAGGGGCGATCCGAGGCCGTTGATCAGCAGGAGGGGCCGCTCCGAGGCCGGCTCGCGGTCGGCCGCTCGGTCGAGCACCCAGTGGATCCGGACCCCGTCGTTGTCGGCCAGGCCGCTCGTCGTCACCGTCGTCACCACCCCGGGGGACGGTAGCACCGGGCCGGCTGGGGCGACTAGGTTCGAGACGGTGAGCGAACCGGCGATCCGGACCCTCGGCCTGACCAAGTTCTACGGCCGCCACCGGGGGATCGAGAGCGTCGATCTCGTGGTCGAGCGAGGTGACGTCTTCGGCTTCCTCGGCCCGAACGGCGCCGGCAAGAGCACCACGATCCGCTGCCTGCTCGACCTGCTGCGGCCGACGGCCGGGGCCTCCTCGGTGCTCGGACTCGACCCACGGCGGGACGCCGTGGCGGTCAGGAGCCGGGTCGGCTACCTGCCGGGCGACCTGTCGATGTACGCCGACATGACCGGCCGCCAGCTCTGCACCTACTTCGCGGCGCTGCGGGGACTCGACCTCCCGCTCGAGGTCGAGATCCTCGCCCGCCGCTTCGACCTCGACCTCGACCGTCGGATCGGCGACTACTCGACCGGCAACCGACAGAAGGTCGGTCTGGTCCAGGCCTTCATGCACGAGCCCGAGCTGTTGATCCTCGACGAGCCGACCTCGGGGCTCGACCCCCTGATGCAACAGGAGTTCTACGCCGTCGTCGACGAGGTCAGGGCCGCGGGGCGAACCGTCTTCCTGTCGTCGCACCTGCTGCCCGAGGTCGAGAAGGTGGCGGACCGGGTGGCGATCATCCGCAACGGCCGACTGGTCGTGGTCGACGAGGTGGCGACCCTCAAGGCCCGAGCCGTTCGCCGGATGGAGATCCACTTCGGCCGCCCACCCGACCCGGAGCCGTTCGCCCAGCTCGACGCGGTTCGCCAGCTCGACCGCTCCGACGACGGCATGACCCTGATGCTGGTCGTCGAGGGCTCGATCGACGCCGTGATCCGCTGCGCCGCCCGGTACCCGGTCCACAACATCGTGTCCCACGACGGCGACCTGGAGGACGTGTTCCTCGACTACTACCGGGGCGGGTCGGGCCAGACCCCGGTCGCGGCCGAGCGGGCCGACCCGGCGACCGAGCCGGCCGGTCGGGCGGCCGAGGAGCGACCAGTGGCCGACGAACCGACCGGGGCCGACGAGTCGCCCGGGCGACGCCAGCCGGCCGGCGACGGCGACGGCGACGGCGACGGCGACGGGGCTGCGATGGACCGGCACGAGGCCGATGGCGACGTCGAGGCCCGGAGGTCGTGATGCTCAGCAGCATCTTCGCCAAATCGATCTGGGAGCGCCGACGGTCGATCCTGTGGTGGGTGGCCGGCATGGTCGCGCTCGCCGGCGTCACCGTGGCCTTCTACCCGTCGATCCGCGACGACGCCGAGACCTTCGAGGACCTCTTCGAGTCGTTCCCATCCGAGCTGCTCAGCGTGTTCGGCATCGAGGACGCCGCCTCGCTCGTCACCGCGACGGGGTTGGTCAACAGCCGGCTGTACGCCGGCATCGGACCGGTGATCCTGGCCGTGCTCGGCATCACCATCGGGACGGCGGCGATCGCCGGCGAGGAGGACCGGGGCACGCTCGACCTGCTGTTGGCCCAACCGGTGACCCGCACCCAGATCGTGGTCGAGAAGTTCGCCGCCGCAGCCGTGCTGATCGGCCTGGTGGTCGTCGCCCTGTTCGTGACCCTGCTGGTCCTCGATCCCATCGTCGACCTCGGGTTCAGCGTGTCGGGGATGTTCGCCGCCAACGTGACCCTCGGCCTGTTCGGTCTGCTGTTCTGCGCGCTGGCCCTGGCCGTCGGGTCGGCCACCGGCAACCGCGGGGTCACGCTCGGCGTCTCGGCCGGGGCGACCGCAGCGCTGTTCTTCGTCCACGGCCTCGCCCCGCTGGTCGACGACATCGCCTGGGTGGCCGAGCTGACGCCATTCCACTGGCTGCAGGACCCCAACCCCCTGGCCAACGGCCTCGACGTGCTGGCGGTGCTGCTCTTCGTCGTGGTCACCGGGGGCCTGGTGGCGGTGGCGATCTGGGGTCTGAACCGGCGGGACATCGCCAGCTGACCCGGGCACGGGCACCGGACCGGGCCTGGTGCCCCCGGCCGCCGCCACCGGGCCCCTACGATCGTCGACATGTCACCGTGGCCGCTCCTGGCCGAAGGGTTCGAGGCCGCCGTGCTGCCCTGCTCGCTCATCCTCGTGGTCCCCGGAGCCGCCGTCGGCCTGACCGCCAGGGCCGCAGCCATCCCGGCCTTCGCCGCCTACGCCATCGGCGTGCTGACCATGTCGTGGCTGCGGTTCAGCGATCGGGGCGGCGACCACCCGGCGCTGCTGGTGGCCGGGGCGTTGATGCTGGCCACGATCCTGTTGCTCGTCCCGCTGATCAGCCGCCTCGACCTGGCCGCGCTGCCGGCCGGGCTGCTGGCCGGTGGCGCGACCGCCGAGCTGTGGCGCCCCTGCGTCGGGCCAGAGCTCGGTCGCCTCCTCGACTCGTTGCCTGCCGAGGGGCTCGGCGGCCTCGGTTGGCTGTCGGTGCACCTGGTCGGCGTGCTGGCGCCGCTCGCCGTACTGGCCGCGCTGCACCACCTGACCCCCGACTGGGTCCTCGAGCGGCTCGAACCGATCTGGGCGGTGGCCGGCGGCCTGCTCCTGGCGCTGCTGTCGGTGGTCACGGCGTTCGGCCTGCACGACGATCTGGCCGGTCGCCTCCTCGAGTGGAGCGGTCGGGCCTGACGACGGCGACTCACGGCCCGGCGGGTGCGAGCCGGGTCGGCGCGCCGCGCCCGCGGAGGCGACCCCACACCAGCTGACCGAGGACGATGGCCAGGGCTGCGGCGGCCAGGATCGTCGCCAGCGTGTAGGAGGAGACGAGGCCACCGCCGGGCGTCTCACCCTGCTCGACGCCGTTGAGGGCCCCGTTGACCACGAGATCGGCGTTGATGGTCAACGTGCCGTTCTCGTCCCAGACGAGGAACTCCCTGGTGGCGTCGGTCGACACGAGCCGGAGACCCTCCCGGGCCGACCGGACGGTGAGCCACTCCGAGCCGGCGAACTCGGTGGCCGGCCACCGCTGGCCGGCGAAGATCTCACCTCCGGCGACGTCGTTGAAGCGGATGCCCTGGCCGATGTTCTCGGACTTGATGGCGATCGCGCCGTCGGTGAAGACGGTCTGGTCGAGGTCGAGGCCGAGCATGGCCGTGGCCTGGTCGCTCACGATCAGCCGGCCGTACTCGGGGTGGATGCTCTTCTGCGAGTACAGCAGCGTCTCGAACTGGCCACTCTGCTGGCCCTCGGGCAGGTCGAACCCGTGGGCGATGACGGAGATGGCGTGTGAGTTGGGGTTGCCGAAGCCGACGACCTGGAGGCCGTGCTTGGCCTGATTGCCGAACACGCCCGGCTTGCCCTCGTTGAGCACGTCGACCTCGAGGCCGATCAGCTGGGCGTCGAAGTCCTCGGGGCAGGCGCCGCTCTCGGTCGCCGAGGTCGGAATGGAGCTGTCGATGTTGACGACGGCGGCCCGGCTGCAGGTGCTCCTGGCCGACATGAAGCCGCCCCATGCCAGCGCGCCGTCGGTGACCGCAGCGGCGTTCGACCAGAACGGGATGCCGTTCGCATGGGGCTGGGTGTTGGTGAGGTCGACCAGGAGCGTCTGGTAGTGGTTGTGCTCCGAGTCGTAGTTCTCGGCCGTCTGGTCGCCGAGATCGAAGACCGAGGTCGGGTTCCCGTCCCAGGTCCGCCACTCGTGCCCGGGGGCCAGGACGTCGGCGATGTAGTAGCGACCGCCGAGCGGCGTCGCCAGGTTCTCGTAGTGGTACAGCCGGCCGGTGCTGAGTGAGCTGTTCTCGTCGATCAGCTGGAGGTCGTCCGGTTCGGCTTCCCGACCCGCAACCGGTGCGGTGGCGATGGTGAGGAGTCCGAGCAGCGCGAGGGCGAGCGCGATCGGGAGGCGGTAGCGGCGGAGCGTTGTCATCGGTGGGCTTTCTTGTCGGATGCGGCGCCAACGCTTGGCGACAGTATCCGACCGCCGGCCGGCACCTGGCGACGAAAGCAGCGACATCCTGCTCGCCCGCCCCCGGGCCCCCGATCGGCGGCACCGTCCGGGTCGGCCGACCCACGTGCCCGAGCGGCGCTGGGTACGCCTTCCCGCCGACCGCCGAGTCGGGGGTCCGACCCCTCCTGAGCACCCATCCGGGTGCGGGTATTTCCACCCTCACTGCGTGTTGAAGCCGGTCATACGTTCGGTTCCCGAAAGGCGGGAACTGAATGACCACCACCAGCAAGCGGACCCGACGGGTGACCCGTCGGGGACCGGTACGGCGCAGCAAGCGGCTCGGCTCGATCCTCCTCACCCTGGCCATCGCAGCCTCCACCCTGTCGACGACGGTGCTCTCGACGGCGACACCGGCGGCTGCGGCTCCGATCGACCTCGACGAGAACGGCCGCTGGGGGCCGGTCGAGGCTTGGCCCATGGTCGGCATCCACGCCGCACTCGACCGAAACGGGCGGGTCGTGACCTACGGCACCAACCCGGACGGCACGCAGACCGGCAGGTTCATCTACGACATCTGGACCCCCGGCCCGTCGGCCGCCGCCGGCCACAACACGCTCGTCAACACGACGCAGACCGACCTCTTCTGCAGCCTCCAGCTGAACCTGGCCGACTCCGGCGACATGATCCTGTTCGGCGGCGACAACTGGATCGACGGCAGGACCAACAACCGGGGCAACCCGGACATCAACGTCCTCGATGCGGTCACCGGCCAGCTGGCCACCCTGCCGAGCATGAACCGGGCCCGCTGGTACGCCACCGGCACCACGATGCCGAACGGATCGATCTACATCCAGGGCGGTCTCGACGGCGAGGACCGGCCCGAGCGCTGGACCACCGATGGCGGGGCCGAGCTGCTCGACCTCGACACCTCGAACATCTTCTGGAACTACCCCCGCAACTTCCTCGTGCCGGACGGCCGCATCTTCGGGATCGGCAACAACGGCACCATGTACTTCGTCTCCGAGCAGCTCGACGACCTCGAGGTCGTCGGTCAGCTCGGCCCCGAGTACTGGGGCCAGAGCACGACGGCCGTGATGTTCCAGCCCGGTCGCATCCTCTACTTCGGTGGCTCGACCCCGAACGCGCTCGTCATCGACGTGACCAGCGGCGTCCCCCAGGTCACCAGGACCGCCACGATGAGCAGCAATCGCCACTGGGTGAACGGCACCATCCTCCCCGACGGCCGGGTCCTGGCCACCGGTGGCTCGGTCAAGAACTCGACGGAGTTCTTCTTCGACCCGATCGGCACCTACGGCTCCAACCTCACGGCGGAGATCTGGGATCCGGCGACCGGCCAGTGGACCGTCGGCGCCTCGGCCCAGATGCCTCGCCTCTACCACTCGACGGCGGTCCTGCTCGCCGACGGTCGCGTCCTCACCGCCGGCGGCGGCTCACCCGGCCCGATCGACAACGCCAACGCCGAGATCTACTCGCCCGACTACCTCGTCACCCAGGCCGGAGGCCCGACCCCGAGGCTGGCGATCAACGGGCTGACCGCCACCGAGGTCACCGCCGGACAGGATCTCGGCATCGACGTGTCGAACGGTGCCGAGGTCAGGCGGGTGACGCTGGTCAAGACCGGCTCCGTCACGCACTCGTTCAACATGGATCAGCGATTCGTCGAACTGGGGTTCCGCGTCGCCGGCGACACCGTCACCGCAACGCTCCCGACCAACGACGCCGAGATCACCCCCGGCTTCTACCTCCTGTCGGTCCTCGACGAGAACGACATCCCCTCGGAGTCACAGATCATCCACGTCCAGACGCCGAGCCCGACGTCGTTGCACCGCACCATCGACGGCCAGGTCGTTCGCCTGTACCAGGCGTACTTCCAGCGGAATCCGGATCAGGCCGGCTACCTCTTCTGGCGGCGCTCCATCCTCAACGGCGTCGGCCTGGCCGACATCTCCGACTTCTTCGCCGGGAGCCCCGAGTTCGTCGGTCGCTACGGCGCCCTGACCAACGCCCAGTTCATCGACCAGATCTACGCCAACGTGCTCGGCCGGCCGGCCGATGCCGGGGGACGGGCCTACTGGATCGGCGAGCTGGGCAACGGCGTCAGCCGCGGTCAGATGATGCTCGCCCTCTCCGAGTCGGTCGAGTTCATGAACCGGACCGGGACCGCCGATCTCGACGGCGGTGCGCCGCTGACCCCTCCGCCGGCCCCGGCCCCGCCGGCGCCACTGCCCGGCCCGGCCGGATCGTTCGGCCCCGAGCTCCAGCGACTCTACCTCGGGTACTTCCTCCGACCGGCCGACGCGGACGGCCTGGCCTACTGGACCGGTCAACGCGAGGCGGGGCTGACGCTGGCGGCGATCTCCGAGCAGTTCGCACTGTCGCTCGAGTTCCAGAACCGGTACGGCCAAGCCGACGACGCAGCATTCGTCGATCTCGTCTACCTCAACGTCCTCGATCGCCAGGCCGACGCCGAGGGACGCGCCTACTGGATCGCCCAGATCCAGCAGGGCATGACCCGGGGTGAGCTGATGACCGGCTTCACCGAGTCCGCCGAGTTCGTCAGGACCTACACCAGCCGCCTCTGAGCCGGCGGGCGGTACCGCCGAGGGGCGGGCGCCGGCACGCTACAGGGTCTGGTTGCGGACGCCCCGCCAGCCTCGGCGGGCCAGGACGAGCTGCGACCAGAGGAACCAGAGCCCGACCAGGAAGCCGAGCAGACCACCGATCCTCAGCCAGGAGCGCAACGACGAGGCGGCGTCGTCGATCGTGGCCCTGGCGTCGGTGACCCGGCCCTGCATGCCGTCGATCTCGTCGGCCATGGCGGCCGCGGCGGCGGCCCGGACCGTCGGCGCCGTGCCAAGCGACTCGTCGATGTTGTCGGCCGACGTCTCGAACCGGTCGAGGGCGTCGTCGAGGCCGGACAGGTCGGCCGGCAACAGTCCGTAGACGGCGTGGTCCTGCACGGCGTCGAAGCTCCGATTGGCCGACGTCGACACGTCGACGAGGCTGTCGACCCTGGCCCGAAGCTCGCTGACGTCCTCGGTCTCGATGCCGCGCCGGTCGATCAGGTCGTCGGCCTGATCGATCCGCTCCTCGAGCCGGTCGAAGGCCTCGGTCACCGGCCCCATCAGGTCGTCGACCGTGCCGGAGGCGCCGAACAGCAGCCGGAGGCCGAGGAAGGCGAAGACGACGGCCAGCAGGGTGCCGATCGCGCCCAGCAGCAGCGCGAGCACGCCGGCCGCCCGACGACGGCCGGCCCCGGTCGGACTGTCGGCGACGGTCGTGGCCCCGACGTCGCCGAGGTCCCCGTCCAGCCCTTCGATGCCGTCGAGGTCGCCGAGCCCGTCGATGTCCGGCTCGTCGAACCCCTCACGCGAACTCGCTGGCGGATCATCGCCGGACGGTCGCTCGCTCTCGTCGCTCATGCTCCACCCCTCGGTCAACCCGGTGACATCGGCGGCGCCATCCTAGTCCCCCGTCGAGACTCGGCCGGCCGACGCCCGTCGTGGGTAGCGGCGCCCTTCCCAACGGCGTGTGCCTCGACTACAACATGGGCCGATGGGCGACCACGCGACCACGCTCGACGAGGTGGTGATCGTCGGCAACTTCTCCGATGACCCGTTTGCCATCGATGTCGCCTTCGCCGTCGGTCAGTCCGAGGACATCGCCGACCTGATCAGCATCAAGACCTTCGCCAACACCGAGTTCTGCCCCCGCTTCATCTCCGACGAGCAGGATCTGTCGTCGATCGGCGACGGGCTCATCGGCAAGACCGTCATCATCGTCAGCACCACCAACCGCGCCATCAGCCGCAACAACCTGGCGATGCGGAACCTGTTGATCGCGAGGGCGGCGAAGGACAACGGGGCCGCGGCGGTGGTGCTGGTCGAGCCCGACCTGTTCTACAGCGCCCAGGACCGTGGCCCGGGGGCCGACCAGGGCACGACGCCGTTCGAGCGGGACCTCCACGACCGCAAGAAGTTCGACGGCCAGCCGTTCTCCGCCCGGCTCTACGCCGAGATGCTGCACCTGGCCGGGGTCGACCGGGTGGTGACGGTGCACAACCACTCGGCGTCGGTCGAGGGCGAGTTCCGCCGGGTGTTCGACGGTCGCTTCCACAACCTCATCCCCTACGACGTCTACATCGACTACCTGTGCGAGTCGAACATCGTCGACTTCGGGCCGACGGGGGCCAGCCTGGCGCTGTGCGCCCCGGACAAGGGAGCCCGCCCGTTCGTCGGCGAGATGGCGGACCGCCTCGGGCTGCCGGACGCCTCGCTGATCATGCTCGACAAGGAGCGGTCGGGAGAGCGGGAGGTCGAGATCACCCTCCACCCCCAGAGCGAGGCCTCGCTCGACGACATGCGGGGCCGAGACATCGTGCTGTTCGACGACATGGTCCGCACCGGCTCGACCGTCGTCTCGGCCTGCGAGTTCCTGCACCGGGTCCAGCCGAGGAAGGTGATCTTCGCCGTCACCCACTTCTACGCGAGCGACGAGGGACGGGAGAAGATGGCCAGCCCGGCCATCACCGAGATCCTGACCCTCAACACCCTGCCGCCGGTCCTCAACCGCGACGTGCAGGGCCGGCTCCGCAAGAAGATGGTGGTGCTCAAGATCGAGCGGTGGCTGGCCCAGCGGCTCTGCGAGATCCTCGGCCTCCCCCACGGCGGTCGGAGCGTGCGCTACCAGATCGACATGTCGTCGAAGAACCCGCGGTTCAGCCGCAAGATCTGGTCGAACGACCAGCTCCCCAGTCTGCGGACCGACCCGCCGCTCCCCTTCGACGACCCGGTCGCCTAGCGGGGATCGGGGCGCGGCCGCCGGGACCGACCCGCCGACTATCGTCGGGGGCCGTGGGCGAGCGGGTGGCGATGGCACGGTTCGGTGCGATCCTGGTGCTGGTCGCCGTCCTCGGGTCCGGCTGCGGCCTGTTCGGCGGCGACTCGGGCGACGACGCTGGGCTCGGGTCCGGCGCGACGGACGCGGTCGTCGACCCGATCGGGCTCGCCGACGAGCTCGCCACCTGCCGGGCCCGGGTCGTTCCCGGCCAGCCCGTCGAGGCCATCGTCTGGTTGACGCCCCGGGCGGACGACGGCGAGGTGGCCGGCGTCGAGCAGGCGCTGCGGTCGAACCCGTCGGTGACCGCCCACCGCTACGTCGACACCGACGAGACCGCAAGCAGCTTCGCCGCCTTCTTCGCCGACCAGCCCGAGATCGTGGAGCTCTACGATCCGGAGGAGCTGCCGACGTCGTTCGTGGTCACGGTCGACGGCGGCGCCATCGACGCCATGCGGATCCAACTCCAGACGACGCTGGCCGTCGACCGCGTCGATCGGGTCGAGGCCTCCGACGAGTGCCGGATCGAGGTCGAGCAGCTCCGCCACGCCTGCGTCAGCCTCGGTCCGACCCGGCTGAAGGTGTGGCTGGACGTCGGCGCCGACGCCTCCGCGGTCGATGGCGTGGCCCAGCTCCTCGAGGCCAGCCCGATCGTCGACGGCTTCACGTACCTCGACGTGCTCGCCACCTACGAGGAGTTCGAGGAGCACTTCGCCGACGAGCCGGAGATCATCGACCTGGTCACGCCCGAGCAGCTCCCCACCAGCTTCGACGTCGACACCGTCGCCGCCGAAACGGGCGAGGGCGGCAGCACCGCAGGGCTGGTCGGGCGGCTGCGGTCACTGCCCGGGGTCGACGACGTCGAGCGGGAGGCTCGGACCTCGTCGCCCGAGGTGACCGAGGCCTGCGCCGACGTCCTCCGAACGGCCTCGTTCGGACCGGGGGCCTGACGACGGGTCAGCTCGTCCGGGTGGCCAGCTCGGCCGTCGTGCCGATCAGGTCGGCCATCTCCGGCCAGCGGGCCGACGGCAGGTCGTGGCCCATGTCGGGGTAGACGACGAGCCGCGAGCCGGGCACCGCCCGGTTGGTGGCCAGACCGCCGCTGAGCCGCACGAGTGGATCGACCTGGCCGTGGACCACCAGCACCGGGATACCGAGCCGACCGAGGTCGGGTGTCCGGTCGGGGCTGGCCTGGATGGCCATCAGTTGCCTGGCGGTGCCGGCCGGCCGGTAGGACCGGGTGATCGAGCGCCGGAACAGCTCCCTGGCCCGGTCGAGATCCCGGCTCGGCCCCGACACCAGCCGGTAGAGGTTCACCGCCTCGTCGAGGATCTGCTCGACCGGGGCGTCGACCGGGGGCGGACGGCGGACGGCGACCTTCGCCACCAGCGAGGCCGTCGGGCGGCCGACCCGCCGGTTGCCGGTCGTCGACATGATCGACACCAGGCTCGCCACCCGGGACGGGTGATCGATGGCCAGCTGCTGGCCGATCATCCCGCCCATCGAGACGCCGACGACGTTGGCTGCGCCAACGCCGAGGTGGTCGAGCAGGCCGGCGGCGTCGTCGGCCATGTCGGACAGGCGGTACGGGGCCCGGGGCAGGCGGCCGGTGATCGCACCGCGGAGCTGGGTCCGCAGCCTCGGCGGTGGTGCGTCGATCTCGCTGCTGAGGCCGATGTCGCGGTTGTCGAACCGGATCACCCGGAACCGCTCGGCCAGCAGGGCGACGAGATCGGCCGGCCAGTCGGTCAGCTGGCCGCCGAGGCCCATAATCAGCAACAGCGGCGGACCATCGCCCTGTTCCTCGTAGGCGATCGTGATCCCGTTGACATCCACCGACGGCATGGCCTCACGATAGTGAGAACCGGTAGCTTGGCCGCCCATGGACCCCGCTCCCCCGCCCCCGTCCGCCGGTGCCGCCGCCGGGCTGCCCGCCGACCTCACCCACCGCCACGTCGTGTCGGCCGGTCACCGGATCCACCTCGTCGAGGCCGGACCGGCGGACGGGCTGCCGGTGATCATGGTCCACGGCTTCCCCGAGAGCTGGTACTCGTGGCGACACCAGCTCGTGTCGCTGGCCGAGGCCGGACATCGGGCGGTCGCCATCGACGTGCGGGGCTACGGCCGCTCGGCCGCCCCGCGTGAGATCGAGGCCTACGCCATGCTGCCGCTCGTCGGCGACGTGATCGCCGTCGTCGACGACCTCGGGGTCGACGACGCAGTGGTCGTCGGCCACGACTGGGGCGCCCCGATCGCCTGGAACACCGCACTGCTGCGACCCGATCGGGTCCGGGGTGTCGCCGGGCTGTCCGTTCCCTACCACCAGCGGGCGGACGTGCGCCCGCTCGGGGCCATGCGGGAACGGGCTGGCGACGAGATCTTCTACATCGACTACTTCCAGGAGCCCGGCGTGGCCGAGGCGGAGATCGAGACCGACGTCGCCGGGTGGCTCCGCGGCTTCTACTTCACCGCGTCCGGCGAGGCCGACCTGACGATGCCGTCGATGGGCATGGTCTCGCCGGGCGGCCAGCTCCGGGACCGGCTCCAACAACCCGGTCCCGGGCAGATGGCGTGGCTGGCCGACGACGACCTGGCGTTCTACGTCGGCGAGTTCGAGCGCACCGGGCTCACCGGCGGGCTCAACCGCTACCGCAACGTCGAGCGGGACTGGGAGCTGCTGGCGGCCTGGCGGCATGCGCCGATCACGGTGCCGGCGCTCTACATCGGCGGCGAGCTCGACGGGCCGACCCGGCTCGGGCAACGGGCGATCGAGCGCTTCGACCGGTCCCTGCCGGCGCTGACCCGATCCGAGATCCTGGCGGGCTGCGGTCACTGGACCCAGCAGGAGCGCCCCGACGAGGTCAACCAGCTGCTCGGGGAGTTCGTGGCCGGCCTCGCCTGAGCGGAGGTCGGACCACGGCCGGCGCCGGCTGGCCCGACGTCGCCGACCACCGGTACGCTCGCCGGACCATGTCCAACCGCTACGTCGAGCTGCTCAGCGCTGCCGACCTCGAGGCGTTGGGCCGGGCCAGCGGCCACCAGCCCGGCCCGGAGGCGGCCGCCTGGTTCCGGGCCGAGCCGACCAGGATCGACCGGGCCCTCGACGACCCGGTCACCTTCGAGCAGCTGTTCGGGCCGGACAGCCCCGAGCCGCTGGCCACCGTCTCACCGCCGCTGATCTTCGCCCTCCTCGTCCACCGGGGGGCCGACGAGATCGGCGACCGCCACCACGTGCCCGAGCGGGTCGGCAGCCGCCTGCTGCTGCCCGTCTTCGACGGCGAGCAGCTGGCCCGGTTCATCGCCGAACCGGCCACCAGGGCCTTCCTCGTCGAGCTGCTCGGCTCCTATACCCGGGTGCTCAGCGGGCCCCGATGGGAGAAGAGCCGGGGCCGCTGGCGGCGTCGGCGGTTCAGCGAGATGAACCCGGCCCAGCTGGCCCAGCTGGCGGCCGAGCAACCGATGGCCGAGCGGGCCGGCGCCTACCGCCGGCTCGGCGACCTCGCCCTGTTCCTCAACGGCGTCTTCCCCGACGACAGCGCCCGGCGGACCCTGTCACCGATCGAGCTGGAGCGGATCGTCCGCTCCCTGCCGCCCGGGCACCGAACCGACCCGATGCGGCTGCTGCAGTCCGATCGGATCGACGGCACCGGGCCGGTGCTGGCCGCCCTCGGCCCGAGCTGGTACCGGCTGGCGGCCGACCTGGTGCCGCTACCGGGCATCAGCGGCGAGCTGCGCAACGTGGCCGAGCACTTCGATCAGGCCAGGCGGTTCCTCGCCTTCGTCACCGATCGCTACCTCTGGAACCGGCGGGACCGGCTGTTCCCGCTCTCCTGAGCCGTCGGCCGGGGCGGGGCCGCTAGGAGCGGATCAGGAACAGCTGGAGCTCGACCGTCCCGAAGTCGTTGGCCCGGAGCACGATCGGGGCGCTGGGCACCGTCACGCCGAAGTCGGCGAAGGTGATCTCGGTCGAGCCGACCACGACGACCGTGTCGTCGACCAGCTGGGCCTCGAGGTCGAACGTGACCGGCTGGGTGACCCCGTGCACGGTCAGGTCGCCGCTGGCCGAGGCCGACACCGGGTCGCCGTCGGCCGCGCCGTCGCCGAACTCGATCGGGCCGGTCAGCACGAACGTGGCGGTGGGGAACTCGTCGGTCTCCAGCGCACCGCGGACCCGGTTGTCGCGGCGGCTGTCGTCGGTGGTGATCGCCGCCATGTCGGCCTCGATCGACACCGCGGTGACGGTCGTGCCCTCGATGTCGATCGTGCCGGACACCCCGGGGGTCCGACCGACGGCCTCGATCTCGCCGACGCCCTGCAGCTCCTCGCCGACCCGGAAGCCGACGAACGTGCCGGTCGAGTCCTGGAAGCTGAACTCGCCGACGGAGGTGTCGACCGTCCACTGACCCTCGATCCCGCCGGTCGAGCCGGCGGCCGCATCGTCGGAGCCGCCGTCGGCCCCGGCATCGGCCGCATCTCCGGTGGCGGCGTCGCCGTCGTCGGCTGCGGCGCCGTCATCGGCGCCCTCGTCGGCGTCGTCCTCGGTGATCTCCGCGGTGGCCGCCTCCAGGCTGGCCGCCTCGGGGGCGTCGTCACGGCTCAGCCACCAGATCACCACGCCGATCACCAGCACGATGGCGGCGGCGACGGCGAGCAGCAGGATGCGACGGCTCCGGGAGCCGGCGCTGGACGGAGTCTGGGTTTCGGTGGTCACGCCGGCTTACGGTAGCCCCCCCAACCGACCGTCGGGGGGTCACGCGACCGGCGCCGCGGCGTCGGGCTACTGACCCTCGAAATTGGCCGGCCGCTTCTCCATGTAGGCGCTCAGCGCCTCCCGGAAGTCCTTGGTCCCGAACAGCGGGAGGAGGGCGAGGAACTGGCGCTGGACGTGATCCTCGAAGTCCTCGGTCATGGCGTGACGCATCATCCGCTTGGCCGCCCGGACCGCCAGCGGGGCGTTGGCTGCGATCTCGCCGGCCACCTGACGGGCCCGGTCGGCCAGGGCATCGCCGGGCACGACCTCGCTGACCAGGTCGAGCTCGAGGGCCTCGGCCGCAGTCAGGGTGCGGGCGGTGTACAGCAGCTCGGCCGCCTTCGACATGCCGACGATCCGGGGCAGCAGCCAGGTGCCGCCGCTCTCGGGAACGAGGCCCCTGGCGGTGTAGGCGGCCGACAGCTTGGCCCCCTCGGCGGCCAGGCGGATGTCGCAGCCGAGGGCCAGGTCCATCCCGTAGCCGGCGGCCCCGCCGTTGAGGGCGGCGATCGTCGGGGTGTCGATCTTGTGCAGGACGACGGGCGGCGCCGAGCGCAGGTCGAACTCGCCGGTGGCGCCGACGCTGGAATCGCCGCCGATGCCTTCGCCGGAGGAGGCGGCGGCGATGTCGAGCCCGGCGCACCAGGCCCGGCCGGCGCCGGTGATGATGATGGCCCGGACCTCGGGGTCTGCGTCGGCCTCGAGCAGCCGCTCCGACAGCTGGCCGAGCATCGTCGGCGTGATCGTGTTCATCCTGTCCGGCCGGTTGAACGTGATGGTGGCGACGTAGCCGTCGACCTCGAGGAGCAGCTGATCGGTCATGGCGCGACGGTAGGACACCATCGGTCGGTGACTCCAGCCCGCCACCCGAGCTGTGGTGAGCCGCCGGGCTGGGCCAGCACCGGGACGGCTTGTACTGTTGGCGCTCGTGCGAAGCGCCAAGGACTTCTTCAGACCCCTCGCCGTCGGGGCTCCCGAGCCGCTGCGGGAGATCCCGGTCAAGCCGAGCCGCATGATCCACTTCTTCCCGCCATCGGTCGAGAAGGTGGTGGCCAAGGTGCCCGACATCGCACCGGGAGTCGACATCATCCTCGGCAACCTCGAGGACGGCGTGCCGGCCAGCGACAAGGAGCGGGCCAGGGCCGGGCTGATCCAGGTCGGCACGACCGTCGACTTCGGGGCCACCCAGTTCTGGACCCGGCTGAACTCGCTCGACTCGCCCTGGTTCCTCGACGACGTCACCGCGGCGGTGACCGAGATCGGCGACGCCATCGACGTGGTCATGATCCCCAAGGTCGAGGGGGCCGAGGACATCCACTACGTCGACCGGCTCCTGGCCCAGCTGGAGGCCAGGGCGGGGCTCGACGAGCCGATCCTGGTCCACGCCATCCTGGAGACGGCCAGGGGCGTGGCCAACGTCGAGGAGATCTGCGCCGCCTCGCCACGGATGCAGGGCCTGTCGCTCGGTCCGGCCGATCTCGCCGCCAACCGACGGATGAAGACCACCCGGGTCGGCGGCGGCCACCCCGGGTACCTCGTCCGCTCCGACCCCGCCGACGGCGGCGCCATCACCGACGAGCGGCCCACGTTCCAGCAGGATCTGTGGCACTACACGATCGCCCGGATGGTCGACGCCTGCGTGGCCAACGGGATCCTGCCGTTCTACGGGCCGTTCGGCGACATCGCCGACACCGTCGCCTGCGAGGACCAGTTCCGCAACGCCTACCTGCTCGGCTGCGTCGGAGCCTGGAGCCTGCACCCGGCCCAGATCGACATCGCCAAGCGGGTGTTCAGCCCCGACCCCGCCGAGGTCGCCCACGCCAAGCGGGTGATCGAGGCCATGGGCGACGGTACCGGGGCCATCATGCTCGACGGGAAGATGGAGGACGACGCCTCGGTCAAGCAGTGCCAGGTCGTGGTGTCGCTTGCCCGCCACCTGGCCGAGCGCGACCCCGAGCTGGCCACGGCCTACGGATTCTGAGGAGGAGCGCGATGAGTGACGGTTCCGGTCCCGCGGATCGGCGCAGCGACGAGCTGCGCCCCAGGCCGAGCAGTGAGGAGCTGCGACCGAGACGCAGCGTGCTGTACATGCCGGCGGCAAACGAGCGGGCGCTGGAGAAGGCCAAGACCATCCCGGCCGACGCCCTGATCTTCGACCTCGAGGACGCCGTCGCCCCCGACGCCAAGGAGACCGCCAGGGCCCAGGCCGTCGCCGCCGCCTCGTCCGGCGCCTACGGCCGGCGGGAGATCACGATCCGGGCCAACGGGCTCGACACGCCGTGGGGGGCCGACGACGTGGCCGCCGCGGCAACGAGCGGGGCCGCCGCCGTGGTCATCCCCAAGGTCGACTCGGTCGCCCGTCTCGACGAGGTGTCGGCTGCCCTCGACGCCGCCGAGGCGCCGGCGGCGATGACGATCTGGGCCATGGTCGAGACGCCGACCGCCATCTTCGACGCCAGGGCCCTGGCCGCCCACCCCCGGGTCTCGGTTCTGGTGATGGGGACGAACGACCTGGCCAAGGAGCTGCGGGCCGAGCCGGGCGACGACCGGGGCCCCCTGCTCCCCCACCTGGCGACGGCGCTGCTGGCGGCGAGGGAGGCCGGGGTGACGATCCTCGACGGGGTCTACAACGACGTGCGGGACCTCGACGGGTTCCGGGCGGAGTGCGCAACGGGGGCGGCGATGGGCTTCGACGGCAAGACCCTGATCCACCCGGGTCAGGTCGAGATCGCCAACGATGTCTGGGCCCCCGACGCCGAGGCGATCGCCGACGCCGAGCGGATCATCGCCGCCTTCGCCGAGGCCGAGGCCGACGGCCGGGGCGTCGTCACCGTCGACGGTCGGATGATCGAGAACCTCCACGTCGACAACGCCCGCCGAACGCTGGCCACCGCCGAGGCCATCGCCGCCATGGCCGAGGGCTGAACCGAGACGATCGACGCAGGCGACCCGGGTCGGGCGACCGGACGGGCCGATCGGGCTCCGCCCCGGCGAGGCGGTCGCGGCGACCACCGCAGCGCCGCCCGCCGAGGAACCGGTGACGCGACGAGGCCGGGCCCTCGGGCCCGGCCTCGATCGAGAGTCGTCGAGCTAGTCGATGCCGACGATCGTCACGCGGCCCTCGCCACCACGGGGGTAGTCGGCCGCGGTCACGTTGCCACCGAGGTCGTCCTCGATGAACGTCTGCAGCGACTGCTGGTCGGAGATGCCGACCGTCGCGAACGGAACCGCCGGGTAGGCGTCGCCGCCAGCGAGCGAGAAGCTCAGACCGGCGATGTCGACCGTGACGTCCTGGGTCACGCCGCCGGTCACCAGGACCGTGCCGTCGTCGAGCACCAGCTCGCGCACCCGCTCGCCCGGCGAGAACTGCTCGCCGGTGGTCTGGTCGGCATCACGGGCCGGGAAGCTCGGGTCGATGACGACCGAGGCGCCGGCCAGCTGGGCGAAGCCGCCGTCACCGGGGGCCGGGAGCCGGATGGCCCCCTCCTCGATGATCTGGCGGACCGTCTCGGCCGGCACGTCGTTGGCGACGCCGACGAAGTTGCCGAACGGCTGGATCCGGAAGGTGTCGGCCACCGAGATCGGGCCAGCGGGCTGGTCGATCTCGCCCCGGACGCCACCGCCGTTCATGATCGCCATCTGCGGGACGTCGAGGCCGAACGCCACAGCCTGGGCCTGACCGGTGGCCAGGTGGGCGTCGGCGACCAGGTTGGCGCAGTTGCTCTCGACCCCGCGGACCTCGACCCGCTCGCAGTCGAGGATGACGTCGGAGCTGCCGATGATCGTGGCGGCCAGGCCGGCCTCGAAGGCCGCAACCGGCTTCTCGACCAGGTTGGCCTGGCGCCGGTTGGCCTCGACGGCCTCGGGGCCGGAATCGGTCACCAGCTTGATGCCGGAGTCCTCCTCGTCCCAGAACAGCACGTTGCCCTTGCGGTCGAACGTGACCTCGAGGGCGCCGACGTAGCGGAAGTTGCCCGGTGTGGTGACGACGGGAACGTTGTTGCCGTCGGCGTCGGTGGCCACCTGCGGGTAGGTGCCGAAGATGTTGTCGCCATGGCCGGGGAACAGCTCGTCGCCGTCGTCGGCCAGGATCTCGTCGCCGCCGCCGCCGATCACGATGTCGACGCCGCTCAGCTCGGCCACGAGCGCCAGCTCGCTGTCGAGGCCCTGCAGGTGCGACATCAGGATGATGATGTCGACGCCGCGGCTCTGGAGGTCGTCGACCTCGGCCTGGGCCAGGCCGGCGAGGTCGGTCAGGACCTCGACGCCGCCGGGCGACGAGATCGTCGGCAGCGACGGGGTGGTGAGGCCGACGACGCCGATGCGGCGACCGTTCTCCCTGATCACGTCGCTGGCGACGAGCCGGCGACCGGCCAGGCGGGCCAGGGCCGGCTCACCCGAGTAGTCGAGGTTGGCCGAGACGAGGGGGATGGGGGCCACCTGACGGACGAACCGGGCGAACGTGTCGGGACCGAAGTCGAACTCGTGGTTGCCGATGGCCAGGGCGTCGTAGCCGAGGAGGCGAACCGCCCTGGCGTCGTAGAACTCCCGACCCTGACGGGATGCCTCGAACGAGGTGCCGGCCAGGAAGTTGTCGCCGGAGTTGAGCAGCACCGAACCCCGCTGCGGGGCCTCGCCCTCGTCGAAGCTCGGGCGCTTGGCGAAGCCGCGCAGCTGGTCGACCTTGCCCTGGAAGCGAGCGACGCCACCGTACGACACGCCCTCGATCTCCAGCGGCAGCAGCGACGACTCACCGTCGTTGTTGTGGAGGACGGTCAGCGTGAACTTCGGCTCGCCGTCGCCGGCGGCCGAGGCGCCGCTCGTGGCCACCACCGTGGTCAGCATGGCCACCACCGCCGCCAGGACGGCGACCGCCGTCCGCCGGCTCCTACGCTTGCCCATCTTGGTCGCTCCTTGTACTCGCGCTACCGAACGCCGACAGGCTAGGCGGTTCGGCGACCGAGATGTGGACCTGTCGACAAGATCACCCAAGCCGCCATCAGGGCCCCGTCCGCCGTTCAGGCCGCCTTCAGCCCCGTGACACCCCGTCGTCGATCGCGGCCTGGCGGACGGCGTCGGCCACCCGCCTGGAGACCGCCTTGTCGAACACCGACGGGACGATGAAGTCCGGGGCCAGCTGATCGGCGGGCACCGACTCGGCGATCGCCCTGGCCGCCGCCAGCTTCATGTGCTCGGTGATGTCGCTCGCCTTGGCGTCGAGGGCGCCACGGAAGATCCCGGGGAAGGCCAGGACGTTGTTGATCTGGTTCGGGTAGTCGCTGCGGCCGGTCGCCATGACCGCAACCAGACCCTCGACCTGCTCGGGCAGGATCTCGGGATCGGGATTGGCCATGGCGAACACGATCGGGTCGGCGGCCATCGAGCGGACGTCGTCGACGCTGAGCAGGCCGGGCCCGCTGAGGCCGAGGAAGACGTCGGCTCCCGTGATGGCGTCGGACACCGAGCCCTTCACGAGGTCCTGGTTGGTGTTCTCGGCGAACCACCGCTTGGCGTCGTTGAGGTTGTCCCGACCCCGGTAGACACAACCGGCCCGGTCGAGGCCGATGATGCAGCCGGCGCCGGCCCCGAGCAGGATCTTGCCGACGGCGATGCCGGCTGCGCCGAGCCCGGTGACCACCACGGTCACGTCCTCCATCTTCTTGCCGACCAGCTCGAGCGCGTTCTGGAGCCCCGCCAGGGCGACGACGGCGGTGCCGTGCTGGTCGTCGTGGAACACGGGGATGTCGAGGCGGTCCTTGAGCACGGCCTCGACCTCGAACGCGCCGGGGGCGGCGATGTCCTCCAGGTTGATGCCGCCGAACGTCGGGGCGAGGCGGACGACGGTCTCGATCAGCTCCTCGGGGCTGTCGACGTCGAGGCAGATCGGGAAGGCGTCGACCTCGCCGAACTCCTTGAACAGCAGCGCCTTGCCCTCCATCACCGGCATGGCCGCCTTCGGGCCGATGTCGCCGAGGCCGAGCACGGCCGTTCCATCCGACACGATGGCCACCGTGTTCTTGCGGATGGTGTGGGTGTCGGCCAGGCGCTCGTCTGCGTTGATGGCCTTGCAGACCCGGGCGACGCCGGGGGTGTAGGCCATCGACAGGTCGTCACGGTCGCCGACCGGGAACAGCGACAGCACCTCGATCTTGCCCCCCTCGTGCATCCGGAACGTCCGGTCGTAGTGATCGAGCACGGTCACCCCGTCGACCCCGCGGGCAACGGCCAGGATCTCGTCCTGGTGCTCGGTCGACGAGCAGTTGACCACGATCTCCCGCTCGAGGATCGGCCCCTTGGCCACGAAGCCCTCGATGGCGAAGATGTTGCCGCCGGCGTCGCCGATGGCGGTGGCGAGGCGACCGAGCACCCCGGGCACGTTGTCGAGCCTCACCTGGAGGTTCAGCGAGTACTGGGCTTCGGTTGGCGTGGCCATGGACCGAGGCTAAGAGCTTCGAGCGGCGGCGACACCGAGGCCGCTACATGCGGTCGAGGAGCTCCCGCTTCTTCTCCTCGAACTCGTCCTCGCTGATGATGCCCTTCTGGCGCAGCTGATCGAGCTTCTCGATCTGGTCGGGGATCGACACGCCACCGCCGCCGGAGCCGGCGAGGTTGCGGCCGACCCGGTCGAACTTGCGGTTCTCGTTGTGCTCCATCTGGCGATAGATCTCGTTCTGTACGTTGAGCGGCTTGCGGATGTCGGAGAACCGCTGGCTGCCCTGCTCGCCGGCCGACTCGATCTCGAGGTCGCCCGAGCCGATCAGGCGCTCGAACAGGCTCTGGCTGAAGAACACGGTGTTGACCCGCTCGAGCGGGATCTCGGTGCCCTGCCGGCTGAACACGCCGTTGCGGCTGATCAACCGGTCGGTGGTGACGACGAAGCTGGTGGTGGCCCACACGACGTAGCGGGCGATGAACCAGATCAGCACGACGACGAGCAGCCCGGCGGCCAGGATGTTGACCACCGGCTCATCGATCACGATCAATGCGATCAGACCGAGCACGACGGCGCCGGCGAGCGTGGCCGCCTGACCGGCGAAGAACCACCAGTGGGGGCGCAGGTCGAGCACCACCTTCTCGGACGAGTAGAGCTGGTCCTCGGAGAACCCCATGCCGGGATCGTACTGGCCCGACCGCGACCGTTCATGCCGTGCGGGATCGCCGCCCCCGTCGAGGGACAACCTGGGCGCACACCGGCGACCGCCGCTCGGCGACACACCCCTGCGCTAGGTTCGACGGGGATGACGAGCCTGCGCCCCTCGGCCGAAGCGGCCGACCGCCTCCTCGACGGCCTCGACCGACCGCAGGTCGATGCGGTCACCGCCGACGGTGGCCCCGTGGTGGTCCTGGCCGGCGCCGGCTCGGGGAAGACCCGGGTCCTGACCAGACGGATCGCCTGGCGGGTGCTCCGGGGCGAGACCGACCCAGACCGGGTGCTGACCCTGACGTTCACCCGCAAGGCGGCGGCCGAGCTGCGGGAGCGGCAGCGGGCGCTCGGCCTGCGCCAGCGGGTCCCGGCAGGCACGTTCCACTCGACGGCCCTGGCCCAGCTCCGCCAGCGTTGGTCCGAGCGGGGGGTGACGCCGCCCCGCCTCCTCGATCGCAAGATCCGCTTCGTCGCCCAGCTGCTGTCCGGGGATCGGGGGGCCGACCCGGCCGACGTGGTGGCCGAGATCGACTGGGCCAGGGCCAGGCTGATCGAGCCGGACGACTACGGCCGGGCCGCTCGAGCGGCCGGTCGTGTGCCGCCGATGCCGGCCGACCGGCTGGCTGCGGTGATGGTCCGCTACCAACAGGAGAAGCGGCGCAAGCGGCTGGTCGACTTCGACGACCTGCTCGCGCTGGCGATCCGCGACCTGCGGGCCGACCCCGACTACGCGGCGGCCGTTCGGTGGCGCCACCGCCACCTCTACGTCGACGAGTTCCAGGACGTGAACCCCCTTCAGCACGCACTGCTGTGCGAGTGGCTCGGCGACCGGACCGACCTGTTCGTCGTCGGCGACCCGAACCAGGCGATCTACGGCTGGAACGGGTCCGACCCCGCCCTGCTCGACGGTCTGGCCGCCGACCGGGGGGCCACCGTGGTCCGCCTCGATCACAACTACCGGTCGACGCCACAGATCCTGCAGCTGGCGGCGGCGGCGCTGCCACCCGTCGGCGGTGGCCCGGGCGGCGGCCGTCTCCGAGCCGACCGAGGCCCCGGTCCGTTGCCGACGCTGGCCTCCCACCCGACCGATCGGGCCGAAGCCGATGCCGTGGCCGAGACCGTCCGCCGCATCAAGACCGCCGACCGCCCGTGGTCCGACCAGGCGATCCTGGTGCGGACCAACGCCCAGCTGATCCTGTTCGACGAGGCACTGTCGGCGCTCGGCATCCCGGTGCGGCTCCGGTCCGGTCCCGGGCCGCTCGGCTCCCCCGAGGTCAAGGGTGAGCTGAGGGCCATCGGGCGCGACGGGATCGACCTCGTCCAGTGCCTCGAGGAGCTCGACGAGCGCCTGGCTGCGCTGGCGGCCAAGCCGGCCACCGGCGCTGCGGCCGAGCGGCAGGCCAACCTCACCGCCCTCAGCGGGCTGATCCACGACTACGTGACCACCGAGGACCGGCCGTCTGGTCCCGGCCTGATCGCCTGGCTGACCACGCTGCAGCACGGCGGCACCGAGGGGGCCGACTCGGTCGACGCCGTCGAGCTGGCCACGTTCCACGGGGCCAAGGGCCTCGAGTGGCCGGTCGTCCACGTCGCCGGCCTCGAGGACGGGTTCGTCCCGATCGCCTACGCCTCGACCGAGGCGCAACGACGGGAGGAGCGGCGCCTGCTCTACGTGGCGCTGACCAGGGCCCACGAGCAGCTCCACCTGACCTGGGCGGCCGAGCGCACGTTCGGGGTCAAGACGGTCGGGCGGGATCCCTCCCCCCACGTCGCGGACCTGGGGCGGGCGATCGACGCACTGCGTGGCGGCGAGCGGGCCCCGGTCGACTGGCGGGCCCAGATCGCCCGTACCCGCGAGCGCCTCCCGGACGCGAACGGGTCCGGCCACCAGGTCGGCGGGCCGGGCCGGCCGGACGCCGGCGGCGGCCGCGGCGGTCTCGGCGGGATCGGCCCCGACCCCGACGACCTGCTGGCGGCGCTGCGCCGGTGGCGGGCCGCCCGGGCCAGGGCCGCCGGCGTGCCGGGCCACGTGATCTGCGACGACCGCACCCTCCAGGTGATCGCCACGGCCAGACCGACCTCCCGGGCCCAGCTGGCCGCCCTGCCCGGCATGCGGCCGGGGCGGCTGGCCCGCTGGGGCGACGATCTGCTCGACCTGGTCGCCACCGGCTGAGCACCGGACCCGGGAGAATCCCCGCCGGTCCGATCCGGGGCCATGGCACGATGAGCCGGTGACCGACGACTGGATCGAGCGGCTGGCGGGTGAGCTGACCGAGGCGGCCGACCGCACCTTCTCCGGCGTTGTGCTCCTACGCGACCGCAACGGACCGGTGCTGGAGCTGGCGACCGGGCTGGCCAACCGGGCCGACGGCCTGGCGATGACGGTCGACACCCGGCTGGCCACCGCCTCGGTGACCAAGGGGTTCACCGCCCTGGCCGCCGTCTCGCTGATCGCCGACGGCCGGTTGGCGTTCGAGACACCGGTCCGTTCGATCGTCGGCGACGACCTGCCCGACATCGACCCCGCGGTCGCCGTCGAGCACCTCCTGGCCCACCGGTCCGGGATCGGCGACTACCTCGACGAGGACGAGCTCGACGACATCGACGCCCACGTGCTCGACCTCCCCGTGCACCGGCTGACCGGGCCGGAGGACTACCTACCGGTCCTGCGGGGCCATCCGCAGCGGGAGGAGCCGGGCTCCCGGTTCCGCTACAACAACGGCGGCTTCGTCGTCCTCGCCCTGGTGATCGAGCGGGTGGGTGATGGCTCGTACCACGACGAGGTCCGTCGCCGGGTCTTCGAGCCGGCCGGGCTCACCGCCACCGACTTCCTGCGAAGCGACTCACTGCCGGGTGACACCGCGCTCGGGTACCTGGGTGACGGTCGGACCAACGTGTTCCACCTCCCGGTGATCGGCACCGGCGACGGCGGCGCCTACACCACCGGCCCCGACCTGCTCCGGTTCTGGGATGCGCTGTTCGACGGGCGCATCGTCGATCGGCCGCTCGTCGAGCGGATGACCACCGTCGTCAGCGACGACCCACCGGATCGCTACGGGCTCGGCTTCTGGATCGGCCCGGACCGGACCACGGTCCAGCTGGAGGGCATGGACGCCGGCGTGTCGCTGCGAACGGGGGCCAACCCGGTCACCGGCCTCCGCTACGCGCTGCTCGCCAACAACTCCTCCGACGTCTGGCCGCTCGCCGCCGTCGTCGATCGCCACCTCGCCGGCTGACCGCTCCATCTGACCGGACGGCCGCGGCCGCCTACGCTCGCCCAGACCGCCGACGACCGACGGCGGCGAGGAACGGGAGCGAGCGATGACCGACTACCAGGACCGGCAGAACTGGGATCTCGGGGCGTGGCCCGAGATGTACGACACCCTGCGCCAACTCCAGGCGCTGGTGTTCCTCAGTCCTCCGGGGCTCGAGCTCAACCTGATGGTGTTCACCGTGTCGAGCCTCGCCGCCGGCTGCCGCCACTGCCAGGCCCACGGGGCCTACGGGGTCAGCCGCCAGGGCGTGTCGGACGAGAAGGTCAAGGCCCTGTGGGACTTCGAGGCGTCACCGCTGTTCGACGATCGCGAGCGGGCCGCGCTCCGCTTCGCCCTCGCCGCCGGGTCGACCCCGAGCGCCGTCGGTCCCGACCACCACGCCGCCCTGCGGGAGCACTTCAGCGACGAGGAGGTGCGGACGCTGATCTCGGTCGTCGCCGTCGGGGGCTTCATGAACCGCTACAACGACGCGCTGGCCACGGTCACCGACCAGGAGTCGGTCGACTGGGCCAACGCCACCCTGGCCCCGGTCGGCTGGGACGTCGGCAAGCACGTCGGCGAGGCCCACGAGCAGCGCAGCGGGCCTCCCGGCGGCTGAGGGGCCCAACCGTCACCCCGGCAGCAGGGCCAGGGCGTCGTGGTCGACGATCGTCGAGACCGAGCGCCGCAGCCCGGCCAACATGACGGCCCGGCTGTTCTCGGGCACCTCGTCCCACCCGCCGAAGACCGAAACCGGGTAGATGAGGCAGAAGGCCGACGCCAGGCGGAACTCGCGCTCGAGCTCGGCCCGGTCGTAGACGATGCCGTGGTCGTCGAGACCGCCGTAGTAGGCGTCGATGATCGCCTGCTCGTTCGGGCGGCGGATCTCGGGCTCGACCGATTGGCTCAGGAAGTAGGCAAGGTCGTAGACGCCGGTACCGGTGCCGGAGATCTGGAAGTCGATGACGGCCAGCTCGCCGGCGGCGTCGACCAGCAGGTTGTCGGCCCGCCAGTCGCCGTGCAGCAGGGTGGTGCTGGTGGAGAGCTGGTCGAGGGCCCATGGCAGGACCTCGCCGTAGCGGTCGCCGAAGGCCACCACCTCCGGGGTCAAGAGCTCGGCGGCCTCGGCCTTGCACCGCTCCCAGCCGCCGGCGAAGACCCCCGGGAGGGCAGCCCGGTGGATCGGGTTGTCGAGGGGGAGGAAGGTCTGCTGCAGATCGGCCAGGTCCTGGCCCCAGAACGGGGCCTGGAAGGCGGCGACGCCACGAGCGGCCAGGACGGCGTCGGCGGCGGTGGCCCCGGCGATCTGGTCCATCGTCCGCAACCCGGTCAGCTCCTCCATGACCAGCACGAAGTCGTTGCTGTCCTCGGCCATCACGACGGCGTGGGCCGTCGGGGTCCGGAGCGGCACCCGGTCGCCCAGCTCGCGGTAGAACCGCAGCTCTCGCTGGTAGAAGGCCAGGGCGTCGGCGATACCCCGCTGGTTGGGGATGTCGGTGGCGAACTTGACGATCACCGCCTCGGGGCCGGCGGCCCCGTGGTAGGTCAGCTCGGCCCGGAACAGGTAGCTCAGCAGACCGAGGCCCTCGGCGAAGGGCGTGCTGGTCGTCGACGCCACCGACGTGGCCCCGTCGATGGCCCCACTCGTGCGGAGCACGGCGGTCAGCCACTCGGGCGTCACCTCGTCGATGTTGGCCGGCAGCCCGACCTCCGCCCCTGCGATCGCTCCCATGTCGCTCCCCTGCCGCTCGGAATCGGTGGCAAAAGGGGTACCACAAACGCCGCTGCGGATCCCAGCGATCGGTCGCTCAGGACGCGAAGGCGGCGATGACCGGGGCGTGGTCGCTCGGCTTGGTGCCCTTGCGGGCGTTGCGGTCGACGAGGTCGAACGTCGACCTGGCGGCAAGCGGGGCGGACGACAGCACGTAGTCGATCCGCATGCCCTGGCGCTTGTGGAACCGGCCGGCCTGGTAGTCGTAGTAGGAGTACAGACCCGGTTCGGGATGGCGATCGCGGAAGGTGTCGACGAGGCCCCAGTCCAGCACCGCCTGCAGCGCCCGGCGCTCGGCGTCGGTCACGTGGGTCAGGCCATCGAAGGCGGCCCGATCCCACACGTCGATGTCGGTCGGGGCGATGTTCCAGTCGCCGGCGACGATGACGTCGTCGTCCGGCGCCGTGGTCGCCTCGAGATGGTCGACGAGCCGTCCAAGCCACGACAGCTTGTAGTGGTAGTGCTCGTGGTCGACCTCTCGACCGTTCGGCACGTACACGCTGTTGACCCGGACACCGCCGCAGCGGGCCGAGACCAGCCGGGCATCCTGGTCCGGCTCGATGCCGTCGGCGAAGCCGCCGATCGGGTCGTCCAGGCCGATCCGGGAGGCGATCGCCACCCCGTTCCACTGGTTGAGGCCGTGGTGGGCGACCTCGTAGCCCCGGCTGGTGAACAGCTCGGTCGGGAAGGCGGCGTCGGTCAGCTTCGTCTCCTGCAGGCAGAGCACGTCGGGCTCGACCTCGTCGAGCCACTGCTCGACTCTCGGGATGCGGGCGTTGAGCGAGTTGACGTTCCAGGTCGCGACCAGCACGGTCTGGACCCTAACGGAGGGTTGCACCGGCCACGACGCCATTCTCCCGGTCACCCCGCTCGGGGTAGGATCGAGGTGTGACCACCGACCCACGCCGAGACGCCGACGATCCAGACGGCACCACCGATGCCGGCCCCAACTCATGGCTGGTCGACGAGATGTATCGCCAGTACCTGGGTAACCCGCGCTCGGTGCCCGAGGAGTGGCAGGAGGTCTTCCGCAGCGGCGTCCAGCCCAACGGCGCCGGCGCCGCCACCCCGACCGTCGACGTCCAGGGGGCCGCCACCGCCCCGCCGGCGGCGACCCAACCGCCTCAGCCGGCGGCCCCGGCCGCGTCACCGGCCCCCGCCGCACCGGCCGCCCCGTCGCCGACCAACGGCGGCACCGGCCCGTCCGGGGCCCAGCCACCGGCCGCAGCCGCCGCTCCGGCGGCGACGACCCCACCCCAATCGACGGCCCCGACCCCGAGCCCGGCCCCGACGCCTGCGCCCGGCAACGGCGCCGCCGCCTCGCCGACCTCCGGCAACGGCGGCGGAGCCGCGACCGCAGCGGGCGCCGCTCCCGGTGCGCCCGCCGGCGACAACGGCGCCGGCGAGGAGGCGTCGGACGGCCCGGTGGCCGAGCCCCTCCGCGGCGTCGGGGCCAGGATCGCCGCCAACATGGAGGCCAGCCTCGAGGTCCCGACGGCCACCAGCTTCCGCGAGATCCCGGCCAAGCTCCTCGAGGTCAACCGCCGGGTCCTCAACAACCACCTCAAGCGGGTCAGGGCCGGCAAGGTCAGCTTCACCCATCTCATCGGCTATGCCGTCGTCCGGGCCATCTCCGAGGAGGTCCCCAACCTCAACAACACCTACGAGGCCGACGACGACGGCAAGCCCGTCCTGTACCGGAATCCCAACATCAACGTCGGCATCGCCGTCGACCAGCAGAAGGCCGACGGCTCCCGCTCCCTCATCGTGCCCGTGATCAAGGGCGCCGAGGCCATGGACTTCTCGCAGTGGATCCAGGCCTACGAGGACCTGATCACGAAGGTCCGCAACAACAAGATCGGCATCGACGATCTGATGGGGGCCACGATCAGCATCACCAACCCGGGCACGATCGGCACCGTGCAGTCGGTCCCCCGCCTCATGCCAGGCCAGGGGGCGATCATCGGCGTCGGCCGGATCGGCTACCCGGCCGAGTTCGAGGCCGCCGACCCGAAGATGGTGGCCCAGCTCGGCCTGTCGAAGATCATCACCATCACCTCGACCTACGACCACCGGATCATCCAGGGGGCCGAGTCCGGCCTCTTCCTCAAGCGGGTCCACGAGCTGCTGCTCGGCGAGGACGACTTCTACGGTCGGATCTTCGCCGACATGTCGGTGCCCTACGAGGCGGTCAAGTGGCGGATCGACCACGGCGCAGCCGACGCCGAGGACCCGATCGACGGGGCGATGACCAAGCAGATGGCGGTCAACACCCTCATCAACCAGTACCGGGTCCGAGGCCACCTCATCGCCAACACCAATCCCCTCGGCAAGGACGACACGGGGATGCACACCGAGCTCGATCCGGCCACCTACGGGCTCACGATCTGGGATCTCGACCGGGAGTTCCTGACCGGCAACCGGGACGGCATCTATGCCTCGGTCGGCGGGTCCGTCCAGCAGATGAAGCTCGGCGACATCCTGGGCGTGCTGCGCGACGCCTACTGCCGCACCGTCGGCGTCGAGTACATGCACATCGCCGATCCGGCCGAGAAGCGCTGGATCCAGGAGCAGGTCGAGCAACCGGCCCAGGGCCTCGACCGCGATGCCGTCCACCACGTGCTCGAACGGCTGAGCGCGGCCGAAGCGCTCGAGAAGTTCCTGGCCGCCCGCTACGTCGGCCAGAAGCGATTCGGGCTCGAGGGAGCCGAGAGCGCCATCCCGATCCTCGATGCCATGCTGTCGGCGGCCGCCGATGCGTCGATGGAGAAGGCGATCCTCGGCATGGCCCACCGGGGCCGGCTCAACGTGCTCGTCAACATCATGGGCAAGCGCTACACCGAGCTCTTCACCGAGTTCGAGGGCGCGGTCGACGAGGACGCCATCCAGGGCTCGGGCGACGTCAAGTACCACCTCGGCCAGGTCGGCGAGCACACCAGCCCGAGGAACAACACGGTGGCCATCGAGCTGGCCGCCAACCCGTCGCACCTGGAAGCGGTCGACCCGGTCGTCGTCGGCATGGCCAGGGCCTACATGGACCTGAGCGACGCCGGCAACTACCCGATCCTGCCGATCCTGATCCACGGCGACGCCGCCTTCGCCGGCCAGGGCGTCGTCGCCGAGACGCTCAACCTCAGCCAGGTCCACGGCTACAAGGTCGGCGGCACGATCCACCTGGTCATCAACAACCAGCTCGGCTACACCACCGCGCCCCACCAGTCGCGGTCGTCGGAGTACTCGACCGACGTGGCCAAGATGGTCCAGGCCCCGATCTTCCACGTCAACGCCGACGACCCGGAGGCCTGCGTCCGGGTGGCCAAGCTGGCCTTCGCCTACCGCCAGGAGTTCAACAAGGACGTCGTGATCGACATGATCGGCTACCGCCGCCACGGTCACAACGAGGGTGACGACCCGAGCTACACGCAGCCGTTGATGTACCGGAAGATCGGCGAGCTGCCGTCGGCCAGGACCCTCTACACCCAGGCGCTGATCGATCGGGGCGACATCAGCGTCGACGAGGCGGAGCGGGCGATCTCCTACTTCGACGACGTGCTCCAGGAGGCGCTCGACGCCACCAGGGGCACCGCACCGAGGCCGAACATCCTGGCCCGGCCGCCGGCGCCGGCGGTCGGGGTGTTGCCCCACGTCGACACCGGCGTGCCGAAGCGCATGCTCGACGAGCTCTACGACCACCTGCGGGTGCTCCCGGACGGCTTCACCATGCACCCGAAGCTGGCCCGCCAGTTCGAGGGGCGGGACGCCATGTGGGCCGACGGCCAGGTCGACTGGGCCCTCGGTGAGGCCTTCGCCATCGGCAGCCTCCTGCTGAGCGGCACGTCGGTCCGGATGGCCGGCCAGGACACCCGCCGCGGCACCTTCGCCCACCGCCACGCCACGCTGCACGACTACAACACCGGCGACGAGTTCACCCCGCTGGCCTCCGCAGCAGAGGCCGGCAACTCGAAGTTCTGGGTCTACGACTCGACGCTGTCGGAGTACGCCGGGCTCGGCTTCGAGTACGGCTACGCCGTGGCCAACCCGCAGGCGCTGGTGATCTGGGAGGCGCAGTTCGGCGACTTCATCAACGGAGCCCAGATCATCATCGACCAGTTCCTGGTGGCGGCCGAGGACAAGTGGAACCAGACGGTCGGCCTCGTGCTGCTGCTGCCCCACGGCTACGAGGGTCAGGGTCCGGAGCACTCGTCCGGTCGACTCGAGCGGCTGCTGACGCTCTGTGCCGAGGACAACATCCAGGTCGCCAACACCACGACGGCGGCCCAGTTCTTCCACGTCCTGCGGCGGCAGATGGTGCGCCGCGACTCTCGGCCGCTGATCGTGTACACCCCGAAGTCGGGGCTGCGGGCCAAGACCACCCGCTCCTCGGTCGAGCGGTTGACCCACGGCTCGTTCGAGGAGGTGCTCGACGACACCGACGTCGTCGATGCCGAGCAGGTCACCCGGGTCGTCCTGGCCTCGGGCAAGGTGGCGGCCGAGGCGGCCGAGCATCGCACGACCAACGGGCTCGACTCCGCCGCCATCGTGCGGATCGAGCAGCTCTACCCGTGGCCCTTCGCCGCCGTTCGCCACATGCTGACCCGCTACCCGAACGCAACCGAGATCGTGTGGCTCCAGGAGGAGCCGGAGAACATGGGGGCGTGGAACGCCGTCAAGGGCCGGCTCTACGAGGCCCACGGCGAGAGCTACCGGATCCGGCGGGTCAGCCGTCCGGAATCGGGCAGCCCGGCCACCGGCTCGGCCGCCATCCACCGCCAGGAGCAGGCCGAGCTGTTGCAGCGGGCGTTCGGCGGCCTGGAGCACACCGAGGGTTGATCACGCCGGTCGGTCTTCCATCCGGCGGCCCGGCCGGCGCTCGAGGTCCGCATGGGCAGCGAACCTCGTCATGCGGTTCGCCCGGCCGGTTCCGCCACCGCCACCGCCAGGGGCTGGCGGCGGTCGTCCGAGCGGATGCGAGGGCGCCATCGCGGAGCCTCCTGCCCGGAGGTGCCGCCCTCAGCTGAGGAGCGCGTCGATCAGCAGGATCCCGCTGGCCAGACCGAAGGCGAGCACGGCCACGGCGAACGAGTTCCGGGACCACGCCGACGTCGGCCCCAGACCCCGGCCGACGCGGCGGGCGAGACGGGGCGACAGCGTCGCCGGTCGGGCCGCAGCGGCGAGGACGGCCGCGACGAGTCCGACCAGCATCACGCCGAGGCCGATCCGACCGAGCGTGGTCGGCGGGCGGTCGATCCCGACGGCCACGACGCCGACGAGCACGAACATCACGGCGAGCAGCCCGGGGGTCACCCGCCCGGCGGGATCGGCTGACACCCGGGCGGGGGCGAACGGCGCCGAGGCCGTCGTGCGATCGCCGCGGATCGTAGGGCGCATCGTCGGACCGTCTCCGCCGTCGTCGCCGTCGTCGATCGTCAACTCGCTGGTCCCGCCGGACACCTCCTCGAGGACCCGACGACGGAGCTCGCTGAGGTCGTGACCGCTCCGCACGAGGATCTGGGCGGCAACTCCCTCCCCCTCACCCATGATGGCCAACAGGATGTGCTCGGTCCCGATGTGACGGTGATCGAGTTGGAGCGCCTCTCGCAACGCCAGCTCCAGGACCCGCCTGGCCCGGGGCGTGAAGGGGATGTGGCCGCCAGGCGGCAGGGCACCGGGCCCGACGATGTCCTCGACGTCCTGGCGAACGGACTCGAGCTCGACCCCGACGGCGCTCAGCACCCGCTTGGCCACGGCGTCGCCGGGGCTGGCGGTGAGTCCCAGCAGCAGGTGCTCGGTGCCGATGACGTCGTGGTTGAGGAGGCGAGCCTCCTCCTGGGCCAGGACCACCACCCGACGGGCCCTGCCGGTGAAGCGCTCGAACATGTCCCCTCCGTTCCCCCCCTCGGCCAAGTCTGGCAGGCGGGCGGGAGATGCCGGCGTCAGCTCCGGAGGTCGAGCCCGATGACCGCCTCCAGCTCGGCCAGCGCCTGATCGGCGTCGACCACCTTGATCGTCGTCATGCCCATGACCCTGGCCGGCTTGAGGTTGATGCCGAGGTCGTCGAGGAACACCGCCTCGCTCGCCTCCACGCCGACGATCTCGAGCGCCTTCCGATAGAACTCGGGCTCGGGCTTGCGGATCCCGATGACCGCCGATTCGATCATGTGGTCGAACAGCGACTTCACGTCGGTCTCGCCCGCCACCGGGTGGGTGCCGTGGCTCCCCTGCCGGAAGTTGTTGGTCAGGCAGGCCAGCCGCAGCGGCGAGTCGGCGATGCGACGGATGGCCTCGACCATCTCGGGCCGCAGGTCGCCGGCCAACAGCTCGAGCACCGCGGCCCCGCTCAGCTCGTGGCCGAGCGCCCTCGCCTCCCCCTCGAACAGCTCGGCGAACCCGGCCCGGTCGACCTCGCTCCGCTCCAGCCTGGCCCAGGCGTTGTCGTCCGGGTTCGTCGAGTTGATCCTGCGGATGAGGCCGGGGGGCAGCCCGTTGGCCTCCTCGTAGCGGGCGAAGGCGTCGAACGGGCTGGTGGTCACCACGCCACCGAAGTCGAACAGCACGGCCCGGATCTGTGTCGTCACCGGCGTCAGTGTGGCCGACCGACCGGGCCCCCGCCAGCCGGCGGCTAGATGTACTCAGCTGTGAGGTTGGTGACAGCGGCTGATGGGTGGGTGGCCTCCGAGGGCGTGGTGTCGTCTGGTGTGGTTGTAGGTGTGGAGGAAGTCTGGC
>JANQPB010000020.1 GCA_028285495.1 Acidimicrobiales bacterium | reverse complement strand
GGAGTTCGGGGTCGAGCCGATCTGCAGCGTGCTGCCGATCGCCCCGTCGACCTACTACGCCACCAAGACCAGGCCGCCATCCAAGCGCCAGGTCGACGAGGCCGGCTACCTCCCACCAGCCGAAGCCGAGCAACTGTTCTACGACCAACAACACGCCCCCACCAAAGGGCCCAACACAGCGGTCAGAAGTCTCCACTAAACCCAGGCCGGTTCACCCACCGGGTCCTCGATGTGGTCGGGCTTTCGACCCTTGACGTCTCAGGACGTCGCGAGGATCTCCGCCGCCGCTCGCTCACCCGACTGCAATGCGCCCTCCATGAAACCCCGCCACTCGTCGGCGGTCTCAGTTCCAGCGAAGTGGAGGGGGCCGACGGGAGTGAAGAGGTCAGGCGTCGACGCCCATCCGCCGATCCCTCGATGACTGAAGTAGCCGCCCAGGCTCCACGGATCTCCGGACCAGTTGATCGAGCGCCCGGCGACCGGTGACGGCACGTTGTCGCCTAGCAGCTCCCGCAGCCACGCGACCGCAAGGGTCATGCGTTCCTCCTCGTCGGCCACGTCCTGGACTCGGCGAGCGGTGCTGGAGGTGGAGAAGAGCACGAGGATGCCGGCGTCGGCGTCGGCCGGGGAACAGTCCATCGTCGAGTTCGCAAACCCACCGGGTGTGTGGAACACCCCGGACAGGCCGTCGCGGCGCCAGAACGGCCGGTCGAAGACCAGCACCGTCTTGACGACGTCGGCCTGAACCCAGCGGGCGAGTGCCCTCTGTCGGTTGTCGTCGAGGAGGTCGATCAGGCCGAGAGAGCTGTAGAGCTGCGGGGGGACGGCGACGACCGCGTGCCCGGCCCGATACGTCGTCGCTCCTGCGACCACCACGACGCCGTCGTCTGCGAGGTCGAGTCGCTCGACCGGTGCGTTGTAGACGACCGGTGATGCGAGCAGCGACTCCAGGTGGTCGGCGATCGGTTGGGTGCCTTCGGCGAGGAACCACTGCTCCGAGGCGGCGATGCCCTCCAGACCGCCGGCGGTCGAGACCGCCTCGAGGGCCTCGTGAGCGGAGATCTCGTCCAGCGGCACGCACATGTTGTCTTCGATGGTCCTGACGAGGAACTCGTATGAGGAGCCGCCGAACGTCAGGCGCCGCAGGTACTCCGCTGCCGTCACGCCGTCTAGGTCTCCGACGTCAGTGGAGGTCAGTTTGCGCATCTTCGCCGCCGACCGAACACCGGCCTGGAGGAGGTCGAGTTGGCCCAGCACTCCAAATGCGTCCCGGTCGCTTCCCAAGCGCCGGCTCGGCCCACCGGGACTCGGGACGTGCAGGACGTCACCCTCGGCGTGAGGCGCCACCCTGGTCAGCCCGATCTCATCGACCAGGGCCGACACCCTGGTCTGGACGTCGCCGATCAGTTGGGCGCCCAGGTCGATGGCGCGGCCGTCGGCCAGTCGGTGGGTGTGGGAACGGCCCCCAGTTCGTCCCCGGGCCTCAAGCACGGCGGCGGAACGACCGGCCGCCGTGAGCTGCCGGGCGGCCGACAGGCCGGCCAGTCCGCCGCCGACGATGAGGACGTCGGGGTTCTCGGTGGAGGTGGGGGGTTGCACGGGACGGACTCCTCGGGGATGGTAGACGTTACCTGTCAGATGACAGGTAACGTCACAGAAGCATCACCTGTCAAGTGACAGGTGCGACACGGGAGAGACAATGGGGACGTCGGACGACGTGATCGAGCCAACGGCGATCAAGGCACTGAGATGCTTCGAGGAGCTGGCGCTCAGCAAAGGTCTCGACCAGGTGTCGATGCGCGACGTCGCCAAACAGCTCGGCATCTCGTTGGCATCGCTCCAGTACCACTACGCCACCAAATCGGCCCTGGTCAGCGCCGTGATGAACTCGACCATCGACCAGCACCAGCGGCGCCTCGACGAGGCGCTCGAGGCGGCCGAGGGTACCGATCGCATCATGGAAGCCCTGCGCTACGTCGCCCAGGTGAACGCCAACGAGGCCGATGGCGGCGGGATGATGGACATGATCTGGGCTCGGGCCGCCCACGACGCGGACGCAGCCGCTGCCGTCGAGACGTTCATGGCCGCCTATCTCGAACGCATGACCAACGTGATCTCCTCGGCCGCCCCAGGACGCACCCGTACCGAGGAGCTGGGGGCGGCTGCACTGGCCATCGCACTGCTCGAGGGCCTCGAAGGCGTCCGCCCGGCCGCCGTGGCCGCCGGCGCCAACTCCGAGGCGCTCACCTCGCTGGCAGTCACCGTGGCCGCCGCCCTCCCCGATCTGATCTCCGCCCGCAACAACCCGGCCGATGGCTCAACAACAGGCCGCCACCGACCGACGGACTGAGATCGCCATCAGCACTCCGCACACAGGGCAGCGGACGACGACCGTGGCGACGGTGCCGAGCCCACCGAGGGCGTCCGTCCTCGGCCACCGAGGGGCAGCGCGCCGAGTCTCCTCCGAGTAGACCGCCCGGGCGGGCACGCAGTCCGGCACGAGTCGGGCGCAGCAGTACACCGCCGGACCGACCGTCAATGGCACCGGCCGCGACAGCCAGACTGTCGCCAAGCTGACAACGCTGCATCCCGCCGTCGGTGCGTGTCAGCTTCACTAGTCTTGCCGGCATGGGGGACATCGAGGTTCGGTTGCTAAGCGCCTCCGACATCGAGCTGCTGCATCAGATCGATCGGACCGAGCAACTGGAGGTCGAGTACCGGGTCGAGAACGGGAAGCTCGTGTCCTCCGATTCAACGATCGAGGTTCCACCGTGGGACACGACGGGCTCAGGCGACCACAGCGTGAGCCGTCTCGTAGCGTTCTGCGAGCCGCACCTCGAACAAGGGGCTCAACTCCTTGGAGCGTTCCGTGCTGGAGCGATCGTTGGCATGGCCGTTGTGGAGTCGACACTGCGACCTGGGGTCGGGTGGCTCGCATTGTTGCATGTCTCGAATGGGCAACGGCGAGGCGGCGTCGGTCAGGCACTATGGCGGGCCGGCGTTTCGATCGTCGAGGACGCAGGTGGCGAAGCGATCTATGTGTCCGCAGCCCCGACCGGATCCGCTGTCCAGTTCTACCTCAAGCAGGGATGCAGGCTCGCTGAAGCAAAGGAGATCGTGCCCGAGCTGTTCGACGCAGAGCCCGACGACATCCATCTTCTGTGCCCCCTGAGCCCTCGCCAGCCATCTCCAAGCGAGACCTGACACGGTCGCCGGCAGATCGCGGACCCACCGATAGTGCACGGTCCCGCCGTCGTCGAAGCGCAACAGTGCGGCACAACGTGCGTGCGCGAGAACACCCGAGGGCGGACCCTGGCTGCCACCGACGGTGACGACCAAGCCGACGTCGAGCCGGCAACGCTTCAACGCTGCTTCCGCAGTCTCGTTTCCGAGCAGGCGAACCAGGCCACTACGCCGGTGGTGTGTGCCCAGTGAGTCGCCAACGGCAGGTTGCGCGGTCCGGCCCTTGCGGGCCACAGCTCGTGGTTTCAGATCGAGTCGACGAAGACGTTCACTCTGTCGAACAAGCCGCGTTCATCGCTCGCGGAGTTGGTGAGGACGACGAGTCCGAGGTCGGACTCGGGGGCCAGGAAGATGGCTCCGACGAAGCCGTCGAAGAAGCCGGCATGGCTGAGCACGGTGACTCCGTTGCGGTTGACGCCGTGAAACCATCCCATGGCGTAGTCCCCAAGAACAGGGTCCCCGAGGGCAGGTTCGGTCATGATCTCGATGCTCTCGGGGGACACGAGCGTCTCGCCCGCTTGGGTGACGCCGTCGTTGAGGAGCATCTGTAGGTACTGTCCGAGATCGTTCGTGTTGGACTTGAGGGCGCTCTCTGGGGCCAGGATGTCGACCTCTCTGTCGCTGGTCAGAACCTCTCGACCGATGATGGAGTACGACTTCGACAGGTTGCCCGACGCCCGTGCTTCGCTGGCTAGCAATGTCGAGTCACTCATCCCCAGAGGTTCGAGGACCCGCTCGCTGAAGAGCCGAAGGTATGCCTGGTGAACGTTCTCGCCCCCATTCGCTGCGGCTCCAGCGGCGGCGTAGCCAGCAGCGGCAGGCGAGACGTCGTCCAGGACGAACTTGGCGCCAGGTTCCGCTGAACGGTTTGCCTCCCGAGCTACGGCTGAGAAGATCGCAGGACCGACCTCGTCGGAGCCGATCTCACCGGTTGGTAGCTGGCGGTCGGCATCGAGCGCGACTCCGGCGGTTCCGGTCAGAAGGTGCCTGATCGTGATGTCAGGGTCGATGCCCGTGTCGGAGACCAGGTCCACGACCGGGGTGTCCCACTCCAGAACGGCGTCCTCGACCAGCGTGGCGATCAGTAGGGCGTTCATGGATCGCTGCATAGCGCCAGCGTGGAACAACGTATCGGCGGTGACGGGGAGCTCGCCGTCGCGGTCAGCAAAGCCACCATCAGCTCGGTGCACCACACCGCCACTGCTCACGACCGCCATCGAGAACCCAGCGGTCCCCGAATCGGCCGACCACGCACGTAGCTCCGTTTCAAGATCAGCGATTCGGTCCTCGAGCGGCGCCTCGGCCGACCCGGGGGCCTCGGCTTCGGGCTCGGGTGTGCTGGTCGAGCTGGAGGTCGTTGAGCTTCGCGCTGTTGGTTGGGGCGAGCTTTCTACCGCTTCGGTCCGAGCTGGGTCGTTGTTGCTCGTGCTCGCCAGGACCGCCACAGTTGCCAGACCGAGAACAAGCAATCCTGATGCCGCTGCAAGCCAGCGGTGGCGTCGACGCTGTGACCGTCGGCCCTCGATCCACTCCCTAGTCGGAGGCGGTCCTGGTGGAGCCTGCCGCGTCTGCGCGCCGAGATCGTCGAGGTGGTTCTTCATGGCCTCGTCTCCTCGATCGGTTCGTGCTGGTCGAGCTGGCTTCTCAATGACAGGTAGGCCTGGCGGAGGGTCGCCGACACCGTGCCCCGTGTGATCCCCATCGCTTCGCCGATCTCTGCTTCGGTCAGCGCTGCGACATGACGAAGCGCGACTGCGATCCGCTGGCGCTCGGGGAGGTCGGCCACGAGCAACCACAGCTCCCCGGCAGGACCTGGGACCGGCGATCGACGGTCCCGCTGCAGAAGCACTCTCTCCATGGCCTGGCGGCGTCGCTTTCGACGGGCGAGATTCACCGCCACCCGGTAGGTCCAACCGCCGGGCGATCCCATCGTCGAGACACGGTCCCATCGCTCGAACGCTCGAACGATGGCTTCGTCAGCAGCCTCGCTGGCTAGCTCCGCGTCTCCGAAGCCGACCGCCAACGACGTCAACAGCCCAGGGTGGATCTCTCGATACCAAGCATCAAACGCTGCACTAGCCACGCCCATTACTGACCCAAGTCACCAAACCCCCGAAATGCGTAGTCCACAACCAAGGACGACGCGACCGGTATCGGCACGTAGCGCGCACGCAGGGCCACCGGGGCAACGGATAGTTCGCCACCGACCCTGACGGCCCGGCCCAGCATCCAGCGTGAACCGTCGACGGGTTGCGGAGCTGTCGCATCAGGAGTGAGTCGCAGGGCTCATGACACCAAGGTGGCATGACCATGGGCCCAACCTCGCCCGACACCTACGTTGGCGATTGAGACCGAACAACAGCTCGGCCACGACCACCCCGCCATGCGACGCCCGACGACCACCAACGATCGACGACCTCCGCAGCTACTTCCGGTAGCCCGGCAATCGATCGGTGACCAGCCGACCACCGAACGACAGCCGGCCGGCTACCTCCGACCCCTCGCTCGCATCGCGTCAGTCGGGCTCGCAACGTTCACGGCCACGCTCGCCGTCGGTATGGCTCTCTCCGCACCGGCCATCCGAGCCGTCGACGAAGCAGTCTTCGACCTCACCACCGACGCCCTCCAGTCCAGCTCGTGGCTCATCGAGTTCTGCAGGGTCGCCACTGACCTCGGCGACCCAACCATCAACTGGGCCATGGCCCTCGTAGCCGCACTCCTCGCTGTGCTCGATCGCCGGCACGCTCTGCCGGGGCTGCTCGTCATCGCGATGCTCGCAACCGCTCACGTCCTCCAACGCGCGACCGACCTCATCGTCGACGGCTCCATCCCGACCAACAACGTCATCGGCGACGCAGGCCCCTACTTCTCCGGCGGGACCCTCCGGGTCATGCTGCTGACCGGGATCATCGCCACACACGCCCTACCGACGCAACGGCCTCGAACGGTCTGGCAACTGGCGGCCGGCTTCGGCACCTTTCAAGCGCTCACACGACTCGCCCTGGGCCGCCACTGGCCCCTCGACCTGCTAGCGGCCTTCCCCATCGGATTCAGCCTCCTCTGGACCTACCACCAACTCCTCGCCCTACTCTCAGCCCCGCCCACCGAGGCTCACCACATCGAGCTACCAACCGGATCGATGCCAACCCGAACCTCAGTCCAGCAACGGCCCGATCCTGCATGCAGGAACACCGATGAGCCGGTGCTCGCGGCACCGACCGTGACGACCGGCCGACGTGGAGCCACTGGCGCAAACGGCCACTGCTGAGCGAGGTGAGCGGCGCTACCGTCGCGCTGTGCAACGTACGATCTGCACCAGCGAGAGGCTCGCAGACGGCCGCAGCTCAAGTACAGCCGTGCAGGGGTCGAGGTCCAGGGCGTGAGGCTGACAGGTATGCGATCCCGCTGGTCCGTCGCAGCGACGTTGGCGGTGTTGATTGGAGTTCCCCCGCTACGTGAGACAGGGGTGGTTGTCAGTTCATGCTGCTGAGGCAGCGTAGGTCTCGGCGGGGGTGCGGTGCTCGAGGCGGGCT